>CAYHPW010000006.1:0-82691 GCA_964358645.1 uncultured Bacteriovoracaceae bacterium
GTTGCACATTCTGCTATGCCTTGGAACATTTCTGAATATTTTGACATTCTATCTAATATTGTTGTTAAACCTTCGCGAAACTGCTCTTCTGATTTTTCGTCATATTTTGGTGACGAGAGTCTTTTGCTTTCTTCAAATGCGATATTTATTGTATTGCTAGCCTGAATTTGTATAGGTATTATTTGTTTTGAAATAAAATTTTCTATTGCACAGATTTGTTCTTTCATTGTTTTGTCGTTTTCATTTATATAGCCGCTTAATAAAAAACCAAAAGATACACTATGCATGGCGGCAACGGCGTTACTAATCAGCGTGTTGGCTTGATCCATTACACCGGCTTTTGTTAAATTTTCTGTGCTGGCACAAAGCCTATCTAACAGATAGCCAAGTCTTGCTGCTTGCCGTTCACCAAGTTCGGTAAATAAGGCGGATGTATTTTTAAATGCTGTCGTGAAAGTTTCTGCACCACTTGTAGTTAGTCGCATTGTTGAAATAAGCTCTAGGTGTTCAAGCACAGATGAAATGATAGCGCTACGGTCAGTGATATTGTCGCTGCTTTTGTTAATAGTTGTTACCTCTGTGTTCTTCATCACAGCCTTCCTCCTTAAGCTATTTCTTTTGTCTCTCCTAAGAGTTCTTCCGGGATCCCTGAGCTAGTTTTTACCAGTAATAATGATTTCTTTTCGACTTTTATTGGCAGTCCAGATAATGAGCACTGGAAATTATAAAGCGATAAGAATGCCTCTATTTTCTTTTTGAATCTAATGTATAGCTCTTCAATATCCGTGGTTTTCTCGTTATCCATTATTACCCATATTTTTTGTTGAGTGATAAACACGGCATCGTTTTTTCTAAGCATTGTTCTTACAAGTAACTCCAATGCTGAGATAATTTTTTGCCAGCGCTCTTTTTCCTCGCTTGCGCCAGACTCTAACAATGGTTCCAGATCAATTGAAAGGGAGGTGTACAGTTTTTTATTGGTATGGTGTATTTCAAAGAGGTTAGATTTATTGATTTTCCCAAAAAGTTTTTGCACCCTCCAGCGTTCAATTGATCTGACTAGAAATAGTAAACTTAGAAGGCTAAATGATATAATTATTATTCCAAGGGCAGCCGATGGCGGATTCATTAGGTTGATGCATAATGATGAGAGCTGCAAGTAAAGGCCTATGCTTAGCAGTAGTCCAGCCGTTTGCTGTTGAGTTAATCCAAGCCTTTGGATGCGATGGTGTAGATGAATGCGATCAGCCCTGAAAATTGGTTGTTTTTTGATGGTTCTCCGTGCTACTGCCAGGCCCATATCTAATATGGGATAGCCAAGCATGAGTATCATGCTTGCAATCATTATCCAGGATTTTTGCTGTGGTCGGCACATCAAGGTATTGCTTGCTAAAATAAAGCCTACAGGCAAGCTCCCATTATCACCCAAGAATATTTTTGCGGGGGACCAATTGTGCCGCAAGAATCCAATTAGAGCCGAGATCAAAAGGCTCATTGTAACTGCACCAAAGAAAGCGTCTTGCCCCGTCCACACACTTAAGATCAATATTGAACTTGCCACTAGAGCAGACATGCCGCCGGCCAATCCATCTAACCCATCAATAAGATTTATGGCGTTTGTTATGCCAACAATCCAAATTATCGCCATTGGCCAAACTATAAAACCCATGGGGCCCAGCTCCCTTTGCCAATGAGCGATGAGATAATTAACATTTGGTTCAAGGATTAAAACGGCTATAGCAACGATTGTTTCAATAGATAATTTAGTAAAAGGTCTTAGGCCGCGTATGTCGTCAACTAAGCCCAAAATGGAGAGGATTATTGCTCCGCCGCCGATTGATAGCAGCGACCATTTCATATCCATGATCCATTCTGGATTTTGCATACCGAAAAAAATGAGGCCTATTATCCATGTTGATACTATAGCTATTCCACCGGTCAGTGGAGTAGCTCGGTCATGCCTTCTGCGCGCATTTGGTTTGTCTAGGATTTTCCATTTATATGCAGCCTTGATTGCAAGCCTATGTATTATTAATCCGGCCACAAGTGTAAAAAATGTTGCTATAATCAGCTTGGATACCATCTTTTAAATTAAACTCCTAAGTAACGTATCGTCTATGGAGTTGCCATCTTGAGAGGCAAAGTAGCGATTTATTTGGTTTCTTGGCACAGAAGTTAGCAAGAATCTTATTGAACTAAAGTCATATGGGGGGCTGTCCGATATGACAATTGAGGAACCGTGATACTATGAAGAAACTAAGTGAAACTACAAGCAGAGATCCGGAACAAGAAAAAAAAGAAGAAGTAAGCGAGACTCCGCCTGCTGCGGAGTATTTGCATATTTCGGAATTAACAAAAATTTTAAGGTATAGACGGAAATTAATTGCATTAGTCACTGCGGTGATAGCGGTTGGCACAACAGTTGGTCACTTTATTTATCTTCCTAAATATACATCAGTAGCTGTTCTGAATGTTCAGCAGCAACAAAGCAATTCGCCAGCTGATATGTTCGGTTCTTTTGCTGGTAAGGCGTCTTCTAACGTGGAAACTATCAACAACTACCTCCATTATCTCAAGTCTGAAGGTTTTTTTCTATCGTTGGCAGAGTCACTTAAATTTAATGAAAATTATAATAAATTGATCCTGACCACGCCGCATGAGCTGTCAATTTTTCGTAAAACTTTCTGGTTGAGGATTAAGGCACAGTATTTTCCAAGAATTTCTAAAGATGTCCTCGGTTCGCAAGCTATTGAACCAGTGCTTATAAGAGTTGAGCAAGTTGCTAACATTCTAAAGCAGCTTATGACTTTTGAAGCCAGCGGTGACAAGATTTCATTGATATCGATAAAAGTTACAAGTTTTGATCCTTATACTGCGATGTTGATTGCTAATGTTGCGGCAAAGGAGTTTTTGCGGCTAACGTCTGAACAAGATCAAGAAGAGCTCAAGCAAGTGGATAATTTTGTAAGAGAAAGACTTGCAGAAACAACCGCCAGGCTTAAAGAGTCAGAGCTACAGCTTATTAACTTCAAAAAACGCCACAACATCTTAGGTGCTACTACTCAGAATTCAGCTGCGGCTGATCAGTTAAGGCTAGCTGAAGGACAGTTGGTGCCTGCAAGATTAGCTTATGATGAGAATGAAAAACTAATCGAGTACCATGAAAAATGGTTAAATACTTTGGAGAAAAGAGCTGCCGAAGGCGGCGGAGCTGCTTATGACAGTAATTTCAACATGGAGTCAACAACGTTACGGCAAAAATTTGACGACTTACACAAACAGAAGCGGTTATTGAAGTCTCAAGGATATGATGAAAATGATTGGAGAGTTAAAGAAGTTACAATTGCGATAAATGAAGTCGCGGCGCAGCTGAAGCCCTCAAGCGAGGAAGATGTACCAATAACTATTATTAACCCACAAGCGTCGCGTATAAAGATAAAAGAGTTAAAAGAAGTTAATCGCTTGCTCAGCACCAAGATAGCAGCTTTGTCTGCATCACGCGAGAAATCATTAGTTGGTTTAAGCGGTGTGCCGCAAACAGAATTAGAACTGCTTAAACTGCAGCGTGGTATGGAGCTTGAGTTGGATACATATCAGTCGCTTAAAAAGAAGCAGAGCCAGGTTGAGATCCAGCAGATTTCTATGAAGAAAAATGTGAGAGCCGAGGAAGCTTCATCACTTCCATCGCCACATCCGCGAGCGAATTTATTCTTAAAGATATTGTTTTCGTGTTTGATAGGATTATTTATAGGAAGTCTGTTGGCTGTTTTGCTGGAGTTTGTAGATTCTTCAGTGAGGTACCGTGCGGATCTTGAGGATTGCCACTTGCGTTTACTTGGCGAAATTCCAAACATAAAAACCGATAAAGATAAAGGTTTACCGGACCTAAGCATTTCTAGATCAGACTTTCTTGTTACAAAGAGCAATCCTGATTCTATGGAAGCGATGGCATTCAAATATGTAAGAACACGTATAGCCACTATTAAATCTGATAGTGATAAACAAATTCAAAGCGTTACTGTTACAAGCGCAGAAAATGGTGACGGAAAGTCCTTGTTTTCAGCTAATATGGCAATTTGTTTTGCACAGATGGGGAAGAAAACCGTTTTGGTCGACGCCGACCTAAGGAAGCCATCACAACTATGGTATTTTGACTATCAGCGCAATGAGGGCCTGAGTTCACTGTTGTCACTTAAATGTTTTCTAGATGATATAATTATTCGCAATGTAACTCGCAACCTTGATATAATTCCGGCGGGTATAACAAATCAAAACCCAACAGAATTAATTGGAGGAGATAAGTTTAATCTTCTCTTGAGACATTTAAAACAACATTATGATTACATTATATTAGACTGCCCTCCGGCAAATGCCATGGTTGATGCTGCTATAGCGGCAAGTCTAACTGATTGTGTGATTATGATCGCAAGCTATAGAAAAACAAAGAAAGAGGCTCTTTTGGCTGCGCATCGCAGAGTACAGCAGATAGCACATAAGTCAGTATACGGTGTATTAAACAACGTGGACCGTGTCGAGGACTTCCTCTCTTACTATGCTTATCCATATGTGATGGCAAAAGTAGAAATTATGAAGGCAAGAGAGGCTGAAAGCAATCCTGCAGTGCTTAAAAAGTTCCAAGAAAATTTAGAGCGTAAAACTGGCACTTGAATAATTTGCATTGATCTCTGATCTGAAGTTGTGGTTTCATTATAGTATGCATTTACAAAAAATCATTGGTGCCGTTCTAATAGTGTCGTTTGTATATCCCTATCATGTTTTTGCTGACTATCCGAAAAGCGGGTTAAAAACGCAGGATGAAATAGGTGGTAACGAGTATGTTTCTGGTAATTATCCAGGAGCTGTATTAATGCGTGTTAACTTATGGGGCGGTGTGGGTAAACCGGGGATACATTTTGTACCTACGAATACAGATGTTGTGTCATTGTTTTCATATGCAGGTGGACCGGCTGGTGATGCTGTGCTCGACGACATTACTCTAAGGAGAATGGCCGGGAGCAAGGAGACAGAGCAAATACCAATTAATCTTGGGAAGCTAATGTATGAAGGTAAAGGCAATAATATCATACTTCAGCCTAATGACATAATAGTTGTGCCTACTAGGAAGCCACTTATTAATACTGATGTGGTTACTATTATAGGGTTTACACTCTCTGTATTTAGCTTGGTTCTTACAGGATACGCAGTAAGCCAAATCGCTGCTAGTGATAAGAATAAGTAGAAAATATTATCACTAAGTCAAAGAAACGAGCTAAAGTGTTTTCTATAGATAATGAGACTAGGTATAATAAGCACTACTTTTCCACCAAAAAAGTGCGGCGTAGCTGATTACACTTATAAATTAATTAATGAATTAATTAAGCATGATATAGATATTTCTATTTTTACAGAAATGGCTGAGGCAGCGCCATTTAGTGGTGAGTTGCATGTCATGCAAGGATTGTTCAATCATGCTTTTATAAATGAGTTGGCTGAATTAATAAGGCGCGATGTTTGTGATGCGGTTATTGTGCAATATACACCTACTCTGATAGCGCCTAAAACATGCGGTGTGTATTTGCGGCTGCCATTCTGGTTGGCAAGATTGCGTAAATTAACACGCGTGCCTGTTTGTGTGATGGTTCATGAGCTTCATTATCCAGTTGAGCCAAATCTACGTGGAATTTTTATCGGGATTCCTACGGTTATCCAATTTGCAGGCATGGCATTGGTTTCTGATCACCTTTTTTTCAGTCATAGGGTGCCAATGGAGCAGTGGAATAGAAGACTGCCATATAAGCGAAGCAAATTTTCTTGGTTGCCAGTGGGGGCCAACATAGAGCCGGTGCCGGATCAAAAAATGAGCTCGCCGGATGTCAAAAAAATGGCACAAATTAAGTCATCGCGTAAGATTATTATTCATTTCGGTGGCAGCCATCTTTCACATGGATTCTTACACATGTTCCATTCATTTGAAGAAGCTAGGAAGATTTTTGTGGGAGATGATCCTGTTTTATTATTTGTTGGCATGACTCAGCATGAAGTGGATCAGAAACTGGGTGAAACTGGAATGTCACATATTAAAGAAAACGTTATAGGTATTGGGTATCTAGGTCCCGAAGAAGCGTCTTGTTGGCTGGCCGCAGCTGATTTAGTTTTGGCGCCTTTTCTGGATGGAGTGTCCACTCGTCGTGGTAGTATGATGGCTGCATTTACGCATGGGAAGGCCATGGTTACCACGTCCGGGCGGAATACTGATCCATTGCTGCCATGGAATAGTTTTTGTTCTATTGTATCAGTTGATGATGTCGACGGTTTTAAGAAAGAAGTGATAAGGCTTCTTGGGAACCAGAGGTCAGCTGAAGAGTTGGGTGTTTGCGCTAAAAAATATTACGATTGTCACTTCTCATGGCCTGTTATCGCTAGAAACTTAATAGGAGTTTTGTCTACGCTAAGAGAAAAAAGATATGGCTAGTAAGGTATGTTTTTATCTTACAGCAACGCAACTCGGTGGAGCAGAGAGAAGTGTTTTGGATCTTGCATCTAATCTAGAGCGATATGCTGGTGGGACATATACGCCTTGGATGGTTGTTCCGCGAAGTGAAGGTCCATTGTTAGATGAATTCCGCAAGAAAAATATGCCTTTTACAGTGCTTGAAATGCCTGCCCGCATGCTGCGCATGAGTAGGAAAAAGGCCCTTAGAGGACTTGTAGATGGGTTGTTGGCTATCCCGGCAATCGTGATTTATATATACAGGTTTATCAGACTCGTTAAAGGTGAAGCCCCGTTTGTAATACATTCAAATGGCATTAAATGCCACATCATATCTTCTGTTACGTCATTGTTTCACGGATCACAAGTTATAATACATATGAGAGATATACTTGGGAAAGGGTTAAGTCTTCTGGCTATTAAATTAGCAAGCTACTTCGATGTGGTCTGTTTCGTCGCAAATTCTAAATGTACAGCCCAATCGCTTAGCATGATGAAAAAACAAGTTACGATAATCCATAACGGACTTGATCCTGATGTTTTTAAACGATCGCGCAATACTTATCTACATGAAAAAGTTGGGATTGATGAAAGTGCTCCTATAGTCGGTATTTTGGGGGCATTGGCTAGATGGAAAGGGCAGCTAGAATTTATCGAAATGGCACGTAGGCTTTCTCTAAAAAATGATCATGCTCATTTCGTAATCGCTGGGGCTGAAATTTACGACACAAGGGCTGAAAAAGGGTTTTTGCTAGAACTTATGGATATGGTCACCGGACATCGTCTTGATAGCAGGATTCATATGGTCGGTTTTGAAGCCGACCAGGTCAGAGTTTTGAATTCGCTTGATATTCTGGTGCATGCGTCAATTAAGCCAGAGCCATTCGGCAGAGTAGTGCTGGAAGCAATGGCCGTAGGTGTTCCGGTGGTGGCGGCAGCAGCTGGGGGAATCCTGGAGTTAATTGACGATGGTATAAATGGGTTTCTATATACACCTGGAGACGTGGGGCAAATGGCGGAAAAGGTAAGAATTTTACTAGCTGATGATGAGCTATGCAGAAAAACGGCTGATAGCGCACGAAAAAAATTCGAGGAAAAATTTTTGCTTAAAAAGCATGTTGAAGCAGTGATCAGCGTTTATAACCAGCTTGCACCTGGTCGGGTATGAGTATGAGGCATCTGCTTTGGGTCAATGGCTGGCCGGATCTCGGAGGAGCAGAAAGAGCGCAGCTTACATTTTTCCGCGCCATCCGCCAGAAACATAAAATAACAGCGGTGTTTTCTCGGGGTGTATCTGCGCGGCTCACCGATGCGGCACGAGAGCTTGATATCGAGTATTGGACTGCGCCGCTAACACAACTTCGTCAGACCATGCGGCCTGATCTTCTTGTTAAATTTGGTTTAAATGCATCGATAGCTAATTTTAAATTTTTTGGTTTTCTAAGGCACACGAAGATTGATTTAATACATTTTGCTCATTTATATGATCTTCCGTTTTGTGCTCTAGCTGCATTTTTTAAACGGACACCATTGGTTTGGATGGTGGAAAATCCTGAGAGATTTAATAAAATAAATGTACCAATAATAAATACTAGTTTTCTAGATGGGATTGCCGGCACGTCAACGGCAATCCTGGAGGACGCTTTTAAGCATGGAGTGAAGGCGCGGCACAGAAAATTAATACCAAATCCTTACGATGAGCAACTTTACTGGTGCACCGAAAGATCTTCAATTGATACAAACCATATAAAGATAGGTTTTGCGGGTGTCTTGACAGATCGTAAGGGAGTCGCTGAACTTTGCCAGGCATTTGTTGTATTAAGAAAACTTTTAAATGGCCGTAAGCGTGTGTTGCTTGTTGTGCCGGAGACGGATCTGAAGAGTATAAAGCGGAACTTAAAAGAATATTGAAAGAGGATAACGCGCTTTCTGACGTATTGTTTAATGGGTTTATAGACTCAACGCAAGCTATGCGTGAATTTTATCACGGTATAGATTTGTTCGTGATGCTTTCAAAAAAAGAGGGCATGTCAGTCGCTATGCTTGAGGCAATGGCTTGTGGATGTGCCGCAGCAATTCTTGCTCCTTGGTGTGATGATGTTATTGAAGATGGAGTTGATGGTATCAGGCTCACAAGCATTGATCCAAAGTCCGTTGCTGATAGGCTTCTTCCGTATATTATAAATGATGACAAGAGAATCGGTCTTGGTCAAAAAGCAGCAATAAAAATGAGAAACAGTTTCAGCTCGGTGGCCATTGCCAAGCAGATCCTTGAATTCTATTCTAAGATTACTGGGAAAGATTGGGTGATTTAGTTCGTCACCCACTTGGTATATTCAATCTCTGGTTCGTTGGCAAAAAGCATGACCATTCTATCCAGGCCGATGGCTATACCGCTGCAAGGGGGTAGGCCCTCTTCTAGGGCATGCAAAAACTCTTCATCAATTGGTGTTTCAGGGAAATACGCCCCATATAGTTCTTTTCGCCGCTGCATGTCCCGCTTAAATCTCATTCGTTGTTCGATGGGATCGGTGAGTTCCTCAAAAGCGTTTCCGAGTTCCATCCCGCCAATGAATACTTCGAAACGTTTTGCCCATATGCTTCCATCGGGATCTGTGTCTAGTGCGGATAGTGCTGCTTGTGAAGGTGGGTAGCGGTAGATAAAAACAGCTTTATCTTGTGGGAGTTTTGGTTCGATAATATTAAGCCAGATCTTAAAAAATATATCATCCCAATCTTCGTCATGATTTGTCCTAAGATTGTGCTGTTTGCATTCATTTGCTAGTTTATCCCTGTTATCGCATTTGACTAAATCTATACCGGCATGCTCCATAAAAAGCTGGCGCACACTCAGTCGCGGCCATGGAGCTGATAGCGAAATGCTATTAGATCCATATTTGATAATAGATTTGCCATAAGTGTCCTTTGCTATCAGCCTGAATAATTCTTCAACATCATCCATCAGTTTTTCGTAACCGGCATATGCCCTATACCACTCCAGCATGGTGAATTCAGGAAGGTGAGTTTTTGAGCGCACTTCATCTCGGAACGAAGGGCATATTTGGAAAATTTTTTCTAATCCACCCACAAGCAAACGCTTCATGGCAAACTCAGGCGATGTTGGCAGATAAAACTCTCTTGGGCCGCCATGAACTTTGAATGGCTTTATATGGGGTTCCATGCCTGGACAAGGAACGAGCAGCGGGGTGTGAACTTCTTGGAACTTTTGCATAGAGAAAAAATTGCGTATTGTATTTTCTATTTCAGACCGCACCCCTGTTGCATGCATTCTCCGCTTATTGAGAATATGCTCCATCCATTTAATAGATTTTCTATGGCTTCTGTTCGGTGTTAAAATGCGGCAGGTACCGTTTTGTATTTCTATTATACTGCCTAGAAGAGCAGCTTTGTTTTTGGGTGTCCTGCTTACACTTACCGTGGATGTGCCTTTTTCATTTCTTACCTGGATTGACAAGCCGCTAATCGCAATACATCGGCCTCTTATAGTTTTTGTGGTCATTCTTATCACCTTGCGCACATGATAGTTCGGTGCAATATGTTTTGTTTAAGGTACTATAATGGTGAAGTTTGTTAGTCATCTGGATTTACGTGCCAAGATCAGTTTGATTTTAGTCGGCGTTATTTTACCAACATTCTTGATTGTCACAATCGCACAAAACAAGCTGACGCGGCCGCTTTTAGAAGAAGAGATAAGGCAAATAGGGCTTACCACGGCTAAGACACTCGCAGCAGAGATAGCTAATTCGAGGTTATTCTCCACGCCGGAGCCAGTTCAAGCTATTGAAAATCAAATACAAGAGTTGCTTTTTTCACATCCTAATATTGTTCGAATAGATGTCTTTCAGAAAGATCACACGACCGGGCTTGGTAAGCTGATTGCTTCTAACATGGAAGAAGAGGAACCGGGGTCGCAGCTCCCAACCGCGCTTCTTATCGATTCGACTAGAAGTGAATTTGAGACCGATGAGGAAGGAAGTGGATATTGGAAGGTGATTGCACCCATTGAGCATCGTGTTCGTGAGAGCGGCCGAGAGTTAAGGGGCCAGCGCAAGATCCTTGGCAATGTGCACGTCACTGTTACAACTAAACTGATTGGTCGGTTGATGTCTGCATTTTGGAAAATAACCGCAGTGGCTGCGGCATTTAGTGTGGTAACTCTTATCCTATTATTGAGTTATTTTTTACGAAAAACTATTGAAAATGAGAGGCTTTTGCAAAGAGCAAAAAATCAGAATATCCAGCTCACGGAGCAGCTTCATGAAGCCCAGAGACAGATCATGAACACAGAAAAACTGGCCGTGATGGGTCAGCTGACAGCTAGTTTTGCACATGAAATAGGCACTCCACTGAACGCGATCAGCGGGCATCTTCAATTGCTGCAGGAAGAGCTTGGTCAAGTTGCCAGATCGAATGGGCAGGCGACACTGATTGCAGGCAGTTTTGAAAGGCTTCAGATCATTGGCGGGCAGCTTTTAAAAATAGAAACGGTGGTCAAAAATTTCCTTCAGAGCACGGTTAAGCCGGCTTCGCAAAGTCAGCTTGTCGATATAAATAGGATCATAGATAAATCTATCAGTATTTTGCAGCCGAGAATCGATGCTACAGGAATAGAGGTCAGGCGTGTTTTTGATAGAAAGATAGGACCATTGAGAGCGGTGCCGCTCGATATGGAACAGATGATACTAAATCTGCTAAGTAACTCACTGGATAGTCTTAAGGAAAAAAATAAGTTTAAGGAGAAAGACCAACTATTATTGGAGGTTTCAAGCAAGATAGAGGGATCTGCCGACGGCCAGTGGGCGCGCATCTGTATTTATGATACTGGTGTGGGTATAAGCAGGGCGGATTTAGGCAATGTTCTAAAGCCTTTTTTTACTACAAAGCCTCCTGGGGAGGGTACGGGTTTCGGGCTTACTATATGTAGGCAGCTTGCCCATAAATATGGCGGTTTTTTGGAGATAGATTCCAGACAAGATGTTTGGACGCGAGTGGTAATTAAAATCCCGTATAGTGTTGTCATATAGAATTGGAATATTAAAAACATGATTGCTGCAGATGTGGCTATGAAACTCAAGGTACTGATTATTGATGATGATGAAGTCACCAGAAAGTTACTGAAAGAAATTTTAGATAAAGAAGGATATGTTATTTGTTTAGCTTCTAGCGGTGAAGAAGCTATTCGGCTTATTAAGCGTGAAGTATTTCCAATAATCTTGTCAGATATAAGAATGCTTGAACTTGATGGCATGGCAGTGCTTCGAGCAGTTAAGAAATCCGGGGCGCGTTCAGCCGTTATTCTTATGACGGGCTTTGGTAGCATGGAAGGAGCTGTTGAGGCAATACGTGACGGAGCATTTGATTATGTGAGTAAGCCATTTAAAATCGATGCGCTTAAAGCCGTTGTTACCAGGGCTGCTAAGCACTGGGAGTTGGTGCATAACCAGCGAAGCAATGTGGCGTCGGGTAGGATTGAGGTAAAATTTAGCGGTCTTACCGGAAAGTCACAGAGGATTGTTGATGTATACAAAACCCTGGCTCGTGCCGCCATGTCTGCCAGCAACGTTCTTGTAACTGGCGAGCGGGGTACTGGTAAGGATCTGGTAGCGCGAGCGATACATGGAAACAGTTCAAGGCGCAGCAAGCACTTCGTGACGGTTAACTGTGGTGCAATAGCGGAAAATCTTCTGGAGTCGGAACTATTCGGACAAGTAAAAGGTGCTTTTTCCGGTGTAGCAGCTGAAAAGCGTGGATTTTTCGAAGAAGCGGACGGTGGAACTATTTTTCTTGATGAAGTTGAAAATGTTCCAGCCGCACTGCAGGTGAAGCTTGTAAGGGTTTTTCAGGATGGAGAAATCAAGCCGTTGGGTTCATCTCAATCTAAAAAAATTGATGTCCGGATTATAGCGGCTGCACATCAAGATTTGGATTTGTTTGTTAAGGCAGGAAAATTTAGAGAGGATTTATACTACAAGTTAAAAGTCATCATGATTGATCTCCCGCCCTTGCGTGAAAGGATTGATGATTTGCCAGACCTTGTTGGTCACTTTCTAGCCATCTATGGTGAAAAGAACAAGAAGATGGTTTCGCATGTCTCTGAAGAGGCGATGAAAATTCTCAGCAAATATCATTGGCCTGGTAATATCAGGGAATTAGAACATGCCATAGAACATGCCGTGGCCATGACAAGTACGACGGTGCTTTTCCCTGAGGATTTCCCGATGGAAATAACACGTGCACAAGATAACGATTGGCGCAGTGATAATCATATGGCTAGATTGTCAAGGCCGGAGCCTGTCTCAGACACATTAGATAATATGGAACGTGCTCATATAATAAAAGTGCTACAAGATGTGAATTTCAACAAATCAAAGGCCTCTGAAATTCTAGGGATTGATAGAGCGACACTTTATCGCAAAGCCCAGCGTTACGGCATCGATATGAGCGGGAAATGAGGTTTTACCATCAGTGGATGAATTCGTATTAAAATTGGAAGCGGCATTAAAGCTGGAGATGCCATATTCCGAGCGCCCCAGCGCACCAAGTGGCACACCAGCTGCTGTATTGATGCTTTTTGGTAGTGATGGGAAACTGGAATTACCATCACTTTTGCTGGTCAAGCGGACTGATTTGGTTGAAACACATAAGGGACAAATGGCATTTCCTGGTGGGGTTATAGACAAGGAGGATGAAAGTCCGGTTGCAGCAGCACTGCGTGAAACGCATGAGGAAGTAGGTTTGAAGCCGTCAGATATTAATGTCATTGGGCAAATGCCGGGCATTTGGACAGTTACAGGTTTTTGGATAACGCCAGTGGTGGGATATCTTACACGACCATTGCAAGGGTTGGAAATAATAACCAATCCTGTTGAAGTTGCCGAAACGGTATGGATACCGCTGTCGGTGTTGATGGAAGATGGTATTTATCGTTCTGAGAACCTCGCCATACGAGGCAAGAATTACGTGATACATTCATACCGGGTTAAAAATTATTTTATTTGGGGTGCAACGGGAGCAATTATTAAAAACATGCTCGATCGATTGCATGCTTTGCGGTAAATTTACTCAATGAGAAAACTTTTATCAGTGTTGTTTGTGATGTCGGTTGTCATAACCTTTCCAATTGCTTTTGCTGAGGATTGGAAGGGGGCGGACGACGGAGCTGAATTCCATCTTGGCGCATTGACTGGTATTGGTGTCGTGGATTCATCAGGAGGGTTTGCAATACTCGCCAGCGGGGCCAAGAAAATCATAAGAAACGGATTTGTTCCCGATATCAACAACTCGGTGCTTATCGAGATGGAATTGGGTCCTATGTTTGTTTCCAAGGGTACTCCTTTTTTCTATAGTACGCATCTGAGATGGGATTTCACAAAAGATAGCCAATGGATTTTTTTTGCCATTGGCGGTGTCGCCGGTCATATAACCGGGTCGGGATTGGGTAGCCGCTTTTTGCTTTTTCCACGCTTTGGGGTAGGGGCGCTTTGGGGTGTGGCAGAGACTTTTTTGGTGCGCGCGGAACTCAGCCATGAGTTGATTGCCGCAGGGGTTTTGTTTCCACTGTACTAAAGGTGGTGTGTTGGTCTTTACTTTGCCGCCGACACGCCAAGCTGGTTGCGGTTAAAGGCCACGTATGCGCCGCCGATCAGGCCAGAGCGGTTTTCTAGCGATGATGTCGTCAGTCCTGGCATAAGGTCAGGTGAGGCGCGCCTTCTGATAAGCATTTTTTCAAGATGAGCCGAAGTTTTTTCAATGAACAGATCTGATGCATTTGCAAAGCTTCCGGCAAATATGACTATCTCTGGCGCGTAAATCACTACGTAATTATGTATGGCAATCGCCATCATCAGTGCATATTCTTCAAAGGCGGCTAGTGCGCTTTTATCGTGTTGGCGGGCAAGAGCAGCTATTTCCTCCGCTGAAAGTTCCTTTATCATGAACTTAGTGCTTGCGCGTTTGCCGAAATTACGTCCTGAAAGATAAGCTTCAGCGCAGCCGAAGTTCCCGCAACCACATGGAGCAGACTTGTCGCCATGATTTATGATCAGATGCCCGGCTTCTGGGTGAAGGCCGCGCCCGGCCCTTACAAGCGAATCGTTGCATATGATTCCGGTTCCGAGGCCTGTACCTAGCGTCAATATCATGGCATTTTTATATTTTCTTGCGCTTCCAACCCAATGTTCCGCTAGAATGGCCGCAGCGGCGTCGTTTTCCAAAAAAACCTGGCGTTTCAATTTTTTTTTCAATATGCCGGCTAAATGTACTTTTCCCCATGTCCCTGTTTTACTCGCGAAATTCGTGGGGTCTAGGAGCATTCCTTTCACTGGATCCAATGGACCTGCTGATGCCACGCCAATGCGGTGGATTTTTGGATAGCGGTTTAGGAATTTTTTGCCGATTTCAACAAGCTGATTTATTACAGCCGTCTTGCCTTGTTCTAACGCCACTGGCACGCGTATCTCTTCAAGGATTCTGCCTTTGGAATTCATGACACCCGCCGCCACTTTTGTGCCACCAAGATCATATGCCAAAACATGTTCTGTGAAACGTGAGGCTTTATGAGCCATGAATCACCATGTACCATAGTATTATGGAAAGCCTATCTAGAAGTTTTGGGAATACGCCCACTCATCGCATCCAAAAAATCAAAAAGAACTCTTCTATCGAAGCATCAAGCATTATACTGTTTGCCTTCGCTATATTCACGCTGTTTGCGCTGCTGACGTTCAGTCCATCGGATCCATCCATCTTCAGCAATGTAAAAGGCAATGCTGTAAATGCCTGCGGAAGAATCGGGGCATATCTTTCATCATTGGTTCTACAATGGTTTGGGATGGGCGCCTTTCTACTGCCAGCGGCATTTTTTTTCCTTGCAGCTGTAGTGCACAAGCGCGAGGGAGCTTGGCGTGTTATCAGTACGTTGGTTGCAATGTTTTTTACGGTTATGTCACTTACGGTTTTTCTCAGTATCCAGTGGAAATACTGGCCGTACTCAGGAGCGCTGCTGTTGACAGGAGGTTTGCTGGGTACATGGGCTGCTGAATTATTGGTTCCCAATCTTAATTCCATAGGTGCATCAATCGCTTCATTGCTGGTTTTCTTTGTATCTCTTGCTTTATCTACGCCCATCAGTGTCGCCAGGGCTGGTGCTGTGGTTATCAAAGCCACGTGGGACGTCGTTTGGAGCTTATCCAAATATCTAACTTGGTGGATGATTAAGATGGTGGGGCTGGTATCAGTGCGTGTGAGCGATGTCACGATTCCACGTATTTCAAAACCAATCAGCAGATATTTTCAAGATTTTATTGGGCGTAGTTGGTGGAATTCTGGAGGGAACAAGCAAAGGATAGCTAGATCTGCTAATATTTCACCGCTTACGGATAAACCTTTCATAGGGTTAAATCCTGTACTGCCCGTACCCCCATCGGTGCAACTATCCATGAATGAATATTGTGACAAGAAATTATCTATTGAAACTGCCAGTGAACCACTTATATTGCCGCGCTACCAAGGCGAGGCCAAGCCTATTGTGGCCACTGCCGAAAAAATGTCTAGCCGCATGGGGCGTGGAATAAGCGGGATAAGATGGAAACGCGGGCAATGGAAGCTCCCCACCCTAGAGTTCCTTCTGCAACCACCTAAGGTTGAATCCTCCGTCGATCAGGAAAGACTTCTTGAAAATTCAAAAATATTAACGCAAAAATTCCTGGATTTTGGCATTGATGGCAGAGTGGTCGCTGTCCGACCTGGTCCGGTCATAACTTTATATGAGTTTAGTCCAGGTCCTGGCGTGAAGATTTCAAGGATAGCAGCATTGGCGGATGACCTTTCTATGGCTTTATCCGCGCAAAGCGTGAGGATTATAGCACCACTGCCTGGAAAATCCGTGGTAGGGATCGAGATTCCAAGTGAAAATCGCGAGATTGTATATCTGCGGGAATTTCTGCAAAGCCCAGAATTTTACAGTCCCAAAAACACTATCTCAGTTGTTATGGGCAAGGACACTAGCGGCGAGCCATATATTTCTGATTTAGCTAAGATGCCGCATCTGCTATGCGCAGGTCAGACTGGCGCTGGTAAGTCAGTGTTCATGAACAGCCTGATATGTTCGTTTGTATATCGTTTTACCCCAGATGAGCTTCGCATGATCCTGGTTGATCCGAAGTTTATTGAATTCAGGGCGTATCAAGATATCCCACATCTTTTGCTCCCCGTGGTGGATGACCCGAAACAGGCCAGTACTGCGCTAAAGTGGGCAGTGCGTGAGATGGAAAGGCGTTATAGGATTCTTGCAAAGATAGGCGTGAGGAATCTTCTGGCTTTCAATCAGAAAGTCGATGAAATGGGTGCCGATGTCGTTCATGATCTTTTGTTGTCCGAAGAGAATAACTCCGAATCGCCGGCCGCGGCGTCACAAGTTTATAATACTAATGCAGCAGATTGGATGGAGGCGTTTGAGCCGGATGAAACTGGAGCGCCTAAAGTAGGAAGGCTGCCATATATTGTTATCATTATTGATGAGCTAGCTGATTTGATGATGATTGCAAGAAAAGAAGTTGAAGTCTCCATAGCCCGCATAGCCCAGAAAGCACGAGCTGCAGGAATTCATCTTATTGTTGCCACGCAAAGGCCATCGACTGATGTGATAACTGGGTTGATAAAAGCAAATTTACCTTCAAGAGTGTCATTTCAGCTTGCCAGTTACATTGATTCAAAAACGATACTCGACCGTGCGGGCGCTGAGCGGCTTGTTGGCCAAGGCGATATGCTTTTTAGCCCACCTGGGATGTCTCAAATAGTCAGGCTCCATGGAGCATACGTGGATGATGATGAGATATCTAAAATAACATCTTTTCTGCGTGCGCAAGACAAGCCTCTTTATCGCAATGAGATATTGATCGAGGATGATGATTCTGAGGACTCTGAAGGTTTGAACGCTGACGAATTAGACGAGCTTTTTGAAAATGCTGTTGAACTTGTTAAGAGTTCCGGCCATGCATCAGCCAGTTTCTTGCAGCGGCACCTTAAAATAGGCTATAACCGCGCTGCCAGGATGATCGAAACAATGGAAGCGCGCGGAATCGTTGGCCCTGCCGACGGTGCTCGCCCGCGTGAGGTGTTGTTGCCCTGAGTTGTGTTTTATTACCTGGTTTGTTAGTTTTTTATTGGAAAAAAATGATTCAACTTATGTGTGCTGTTTTGATTTTGGGAATGACATGGCAGATAAGCGCTTTTGGTGATGAGCAAGAGCCGGAAATTCCGCAAGTCCAGCCAAGCGCTTCCCACAGACCGAAACTGAAAGGCAAGAAATCACGTGAAAAAGAAGTTGAAGGCACAGAAGCCCTCGACCGTTTTGAGGCAGACACCATTATTAAAAGCAAGTACCAATACAACGGGGAATATCTCGAAGTGGATCCGGATTAACCGCCCATTTCCGCTACCACAGCCTGTTAAGTTGGCGTTGCAGCGTCTGGATGAAGCAGGGTATGTGGCTTACGTTGTGGGTGGCAGTGTCCGTGATTTTTTACTTGGACGTGAATCCAAAGACCACGATATTGCAACCGGTGCTCGCCCGGATGAACTTTGTAATTTGTTTCCAGAGGCTGTCACTGTCGGTAAGCAGTTCGGTGTTATAAAAGTGCCTATACAAGAGGAAGGCGGACCTCCGGAAATGATCGAGATCGCCACCTTCCGTGAGGATCTAGATTACCAGGATTACAGGCATCCCAAAAGTGTCCGTTTTTCCGGGCCGGTTGAGGACGCCAGGCGGCGTGATTTTACGATCAATGCACTTTTTTATGATTTTAAGACATCAAGGATATTTGATCCTACGGGTGGAATGCAGGATTTAAGAAAAAAAATTATCAGAGCAATCGGCAATCCAGTGGACAGATTTAAAGAAGATGCGCTTCGGTTGCTTCGCGCGGTGAGATTTGCAGGTGCAATTGATTTTAAGATCGAACAGTCCACGTTTGAGGCAATTAAGTTTAAGGCACGTCTTATTAAACATGTCAGTTCTGAGCGCATACGCGATGAGCTGACGCTTATATGGACAGGGCCAAAGCCAGCAATGGTTCTAGAATTAATGTCTGAAGTTGGTCTTCTCAGCTATGTATTACCGGAACTTGAAGCGACCAAAGGTGTTGAGCAGTCCCCCGTTCATCACCCTGAGGGTGGAGTTTGGGAGCACACTATTAAAATTATGCAATGTCTCGTTGAGCAAAATCAGGCCAGATCACCGGCTCTTTCATGGGCCACATTGCTTCATGATGTCGGTAAACCCGCCGCTTATTTGCGGAGTAATAAGCAAAACTTCAACGGCCATGAGGCGGATGGGGCTAAGATCGCACATGATATAGTTGTTAGGTTGAGAATGCCTGGCGCTGAGTGCGAGAAGATAGTTGCGATGATTTCCGACCACCTAAAATTTAAAGACGCATTCCAGATGCGTGAATCAACTCTGCAACGGTTTATAAGGCAGCCATATTTTGAAGATCTTCTTGCACTTCATAAAGCAGATGCTTTGTCGTCCGATGGCAATCTGGCGCATTTTGAATTTTGTAAGTCGATGTTTGATCAGTTAAAGAAATTGCCGCATATTCAGCCACCAAAGCATATTAGTGGCGATGACCTGATCCAGCTTGGTTTTACCCCGGGGCCTCAGTTTGCAAAGATATTAAGAGAAATTGAGGATCTGGCGTTGGAGGGACAAATCACGTCAAAGGAACAAGCTTTGGAATATGTAATGAAGATGTTCGTAAAATAGGGCATATCTCGTGTTACCTTTAAATTGGCTTGAGATAGCATTGATATCTAAATGGCTAGAAAGCAGTATTAAAGAAACCTGTGTCGAAAAGGTTTTTGTTCCGGAGAGGCGATTCTTTCCTGATGGATATTTGAAGGATGAGTGGGCGATCAGGTTTTCTGGCCGTCACCGCGAAGAGTCACGTACTTTTATTTTTAGTGTGAGATCTGGTCATCCCTATATCGCCATTGCGTCTTTTTCACTTAGACCAGCTCAGCACGCTCTTAGATCCAGTTTTGGCCTTATAATTAAGAAATACCTCGACCATGCAAAATTGCTAAGCATAAAACCTGTCACAAGGGAACGCATGACAATCATGTGGTTTTCATCACCTGCTCTTAAAAATGACGAGTTACTTGGCCTTGTTATATCGCTTAAGCCATCAAGTCCCGAAGCGGTGTTGATTACTGCTGAAAATCACGAAAAAGAAGCCGGTAAATGGCCTATTATTTGTTCCAGCAAAGCTATGCAAAAAGGCCCAAAGATTTTTAATTTACCAGATGGCTCAAGAGCGCCAGTGCAGCCGGCTATACGAAGCGAGCTTGGCAAGGATCCAAACATTTTATTTGCACAGTTTGAAAAATCACTTCAGGAGGAAGCTTTTCTCTTGCGGCTATCGTTTATCGAGAAAGAAGTGAACCTAAAGGAAAAGAAAATTATTTCTGGCTTTGCTCAGGCAAAAGCTGCTGTGGAAAGGACTAAGGCCGAACCTGATTGGGAATATTATGGAGATTTATTTAAGGGGTCGCTTCATAAGCTTGCCCATATAACTATGAATGAAAATGATAAAACAATTTGGGTTCGAAATCTTACAGACTTTAAAACTGATCAGGAAATTGAAATCCAATGTAATCCTCGGCTTTTACCAAAAGAACAGATGGAAGCATTCTATCATCAAGCCAAGAGAAAAAAGCGCAGACTTGAAGAAGCACTTAGCCGCGTATCAATGTTCGGGTCTGATCGCGATGAGATAGCGAAGCACAAATCGGAGCTTGCTTCAATCAATTCACTTTTTAAGGATTCTAATATTATTGATTGGGACAGATTGGAAAAACTTCAGGACTTCTTTGTTAAATCAACGCATGACAAAAATCAGCAAAAATTATCCCATAGGGGATCGATAGGGAAAATATTTAGATCAGTTGATGGGTTCACAATCATAGTTGGACGCAATAAAAATGAAAACATGGAGCTTACATTTAAATACGCCAAGGGCAATGATATGTGGTTGCACATACGTGGCCGCCCTGGCGCTCATGTGGTAATCATGCTTGATGGGAAGCGCTCAGCTTCGCTCCAGACGCTTCTTGATGCTGCTCAACTTGCTATCAGATACAGTGGTGGTGAAAAGCTAGGTAAGGTAGAGGTGGATTATACATTTATAAAATTTGTCAGGCGGATCAAGACTTTAAAAGAAGTCACGTATACGCAAAACAAAACTCTCCTGGTTGAATCTGACGTTGTTAGATTGAAAAGACTTTTAGAAACATCGGAAAGCAATGAATAAGCACTGGCTTAAGCAAGTTGATAACGGCATAGTATTGCGAATAATCGTGCAGACCAAGGCTTCTAAAACAAAGGTAGTTGGCCTATATGGCGATCCACCTAGACTGAAAATAAAGGTAGCGGCGCCTCCTTTTGAAGGGCGTGCTAATGAAGTGCTGATCAAGTTTCTTTCGAAACTGTTAAATATGCCAGCAAGCCGGCTAGCATTTTTGCACGGCTTAAACTCTAGAATAAAAGATGTACTTTGTGTTGGTGCTTCAGAGGATGAGATAGCTAGCGTGGTGGTTAAAAGTTTTTCATAACCACTTACATAAATGCAAGCATCCACAAAAATGTGCTATTAAACACTAATGTCTGAAGGAAACAAGGTTATCTGGCGGCTGCGAGCCAGAGCTGATAAGCGTTTTAAGGCGGGGCATCCGTGGGTCTATTCAAATGAACTGGCCTCTAGCCCCAAAGGGATTACCCCAGGGGAACCAGTAGAACTCAGGGATGCACATGGTAATTTTATGGCCTTTGGCTATGGGAACCCGCATTCCTTGATCACATTTCGAGAACTAACGCGAAATCAGGTTGAAAGTAATGCTGGTTCCATAGAAGCGGTATCAAAAGCTCTTGTCCGGGCTGGTGGATTACGGGCCAGGTTAGGGCTTATGCCTTTCAGTCATCGCCTATGTTTCGGTGAGGCCGATAATCTTCCTGGCCTAATCATAGATAGATATCGACTGGAGCATTCACAGGTTTTTGTCGTGCAAGCCCATACTGCGGGATCAAATAGGTGGATGCCTGATATTGAGAAGATTCTTTGCAATTATGTTGATGCGGCTTCGTCATTATATGGCGACGAGCTCAGGTGGAATGAAACTGCAGTGATGACACGTAATGATTTGTCAGTGCGCAAGCTGGAAGGGTTAGAAGAGGAAAAGCCTATCTTATTAAAAGCAACTGACGGTATTGATATGGAAGGGCTGGAGCATATTAAGATACGCATCAAGCCATCATGTCATGAAATGTATAGTGGCGGTCAGAGCGAGATTTGGCTCTTTACAAATCTTGCTTCCGGACAAAAAACAGGATTCTTTCTTGATCAGGCCGCAAATATTGAAATGGTCATGAACAAATTAATATGCTCATCATGGCAAGCCGAGCACAAATCGCATACTATAAAAATATTAGATTTATGCTGTTACACAGGCCAGTGGGGAGCTAGGGTCGGCGGGATGTGTCGGCGCTTTGGACTATCCACTGAAATTTTAGCTGTTGATGCATCATCTATGGCTTTGAATATCGCATATAAGAACGTCATAGCTTTTGGGGCTAACTGTTCTGTACAGCGTGGTGATGTGCTTAAGGACCTGTATTCGTTACCTGATAGAGCATTTGATATAGTTATTTCTGACCCTCCAGCTTTTATAAAAAGTGGCAAAGATATACATGTCGGCAAGCATGCATATCTGCAGCTTAATACACAGGTGATGAGAGTAGTTAAGGCGGGGGGTATGGTTATAAGCAGCTCATGTTCATCGCTGTTTAGTGAGGAAGATTTTTTATCAGTTTTGGGGAAGGCAGCGTACAGGAACCAAAGAGTTGTGCAATGGATCGGACGTGGCGCTCAAGCCCCTGATCATCCAATATTGGCTGGATTTCAAGAAGGTCGCTACCTTAAATGTTGGGTAGGGTTCGCAAAATGCAATAATTATGATTGCTAATAGTGCATAGTTAACAAGAACTGTAGCCATAAAGGTAATCTTTCCTGAAATTAAGCAGGCATATCTATTGCTTTCAATCCTGCGGCTTTCATTTCTTAACGGGTTCGCAGGAGGAACAGCAAAAATGAAAAATATCACGAATTTGATTTTTGGGGCGGTGTCGATGAGCATGATGTTTTGTGGCTTAATGGCATCGGATGCCAAAGCACTGGTTTATGAAGATGGGACTGTCATCGGCAAGGTCACTTTCGAGAAAAGGACAACGATTGTACCTTTGTCTATTTGTGAGCAGGGGCAGATATGCCCCAAGCCACAGATTTATTGGAGTGTCATGGTTCATTCAAATGGCGTTCGTTATGAGATTGACGAGGTTTTTGGGCTGGGGAACTTTAAAGCGCCAGAATATGTTGAGCTTACGGGAGTTGTGATAAAGCCTGGTTGTCAAGTGGCTCTGGTCGGTCGTGTCGAGCCTATCACTAAGGACTATGTCATAGTGTCAGATATAAAGCAGGCAATGGTTCTTAACGAAGGGTGCGAGGTCAAATAATATATCCCACAAGCTTGCGGATGCCTTCAAAAATCTCGTTCAAGGGGGCCCCATCGTACATATAAGCTGGTGTAGAAGCTATGTTGTTCTTTCTGTCGAAATGAGCTTCGTTGACTTTGCAGACAATATGTTTGTGACCAAGCTTTTCAATTTCAGCTGAGGCTTCACTTTTGGCGCCGACGGTCAGTTCGAATGATTTCCCTTTGAAAGCTAAGGCCAGTATGGCCGGGGCTATGCATATAGCGCCCAAGGGTTTGCCTTGTTTATGCATGGTGATCAAAATATCAGCCAAATCTTTACGTACACTGCCTCCGGAGCCTTTATAGGCAAAGGTACAGAGATTTTTTGCGGCACCGAACCCGCCTGGAATTATTAAGCCATCATATTCTGATGGCTTCATTTGTGACAGTGGAAGGACGTTCCCTCTAGCTATTCTTGCCGACTCCACCAGCATGTTCCGTCTCTCAGCAGCAACCGGTTGTCCTATTAAACAATTTACGACATCAGCTTGCATATCGTCGGCTGCAAAGCATTGAATGCTAGAAATTTTTCCTGAATATTGACTTAGTGCCCATAGAACGCCTACGGATTCATGAATTTCACTCCCATCCTTGTATCCGCAGCCACATAAAATGACTCCTATTTTTTTCATGTAATTTTCCTCCAACGTAGAGTCTTTTATCACTTTCTGATATTCCTCTCTATATGGAAAATCATGGGATAAACCGTATTCCTGGAGTTAATACTGTACTGGTGGTTTTATCGGCCACGGGATTAGTATATGACATTGAGGCATTAAGGCATGTAATACTTCTTGCCTATCCAGGAACGGTGGTTTTTTTTAAATCTACAAATGGTAAACCAATAGGCGTTTTGCCTGTTGGCAAGATTGACTTGTTAATAGACTTTACAGGACCTGGACAAAGGCAGTGCTCTCGTTTAGTTCGGAAATTTAGAAGGACTGCCAAGATGGCGGTGGGACGTAGTGTTGGAAGGGTCAGAGCCAAGAGATATGACAGGGTTTTTAATGAAATATCCATGGCCTTTAATTTCCCGGATATGCTGTTGCGAGAAAGCATGGTGCAGCGTGAAGTGCTGGCTCTTGCGGGGATCCCATTGGTGCCATGTGGTGATACGCCCATGGATAGGTCAAAGAGCATAGCCCGTGAATTACCACCGTTATGCGGGCTTTCGGGTTAGTTTGGAGCGACTTTTTTAATACCGCGATTCGGTGAAGTTGTAATGATATCACCCCGCTGTAGTGAAAGTATTGAAGTACTGGGTTTGTGGAGCAGTTTTTTTTTGCCGAATTTGCTACAGACATAAAATTCCATTCCTCGGCTGGTTTTATGGACTGGGCTGACAAGTCTTTCCACCGGTACGTTATTATGGTTGGGGAAGGCATTTGGAATTAGTTCTTCAATGCTGGCATTGCTTTTCACCATTACGAGATAACTGAAAGCTAGTGATTTTCGATCTAGGCCGGCCATGCGGTCAATCAATTTGAAATATGGAGGTCTCATCCAAGAAACCTCTTCATGGCACCAGTCATCCGTTGAGGCTAGTGCGCCGCAGTTTTGATGACCCAGGCAAGGCAGGATTATCTTTAGCCAGTTGATACCTCTATGTTTTGCGAGAGAAAGCAAGGCGCTTCGCAGCTCCAGGAGTGCTCTTGACTGGTGGCGTAAGGCCGGCTCGACGATAATGAATACGGATTCATGTTCAAAATTTTTCTCGAATGTTTTTAAAATGGATTTAGCAATGTCATGCTGTGAGGTTTTCATCTCATTCAGGAAATAGCTCATGACTAACAGGTTAAAACCCTTGGCTGATGGCGGTAAAAAACCCTCTTTTATATCGATTTGCCGATGAAAACTGCGGATAGGTATTTTTTTGCATCCCAAAACTGAAAAATAATATCTGGCCCATGCTTCTCCTATTTTAAGCATAGGTTTGTCTCTATCTATAAGAGCCCACGTCCCATTTGGCGGCATGTTGATCCCCGAAAAACATTCTCCGGCCATTACACCACAAGCTCCCGAGGCGGGTCCGGCGCCAATTTCTATTCCATTTAGCGTGTTCCTGCCTTTCCATGTAAAACCAAGCCGGGATAGCTCGCTCCATACACTTGCAATCCTGAACAAGTTGGAAGGCATGAAATAAAGAAAATATGCGAGCCTTAGATTAGCAGGATTGGAACAGGAGGCCCAGTAAGGGGACAGGTCTGCGGTTTGTATGTCTTCTTTACGGTTAAAAAGGGATGATAAATGTTTTACATGTGGAACAATTGAACGAGAGAGAAATCTGGTTGAAGTAATATCTTCTAATTTATTAATCAAGCCTTGCTGCTTGGTAAATTCAGCAATGAAGTTTTGAAAAGAGTCCGCGAAGGCATTCGTGATTTTATCTGAGACCAGCATTTGGTTATAAAAAATCAAACTGGGTGGTCTTTGTCCAGTGGGTACGTTACGCTAATTGGGCATGGTACCAATTGGAAAAAGTCGCAATGCTTTGGTGCTTGGTCCGCTCGAAGCGGGTCTATCAATAGCCGAGCGTTTGGAAATGATTGGACTTAGCGCAGATATTCAGCCCAATTGTGGCGGCTATAGCGCCCGTTCACCTAACGGTGATACCGGTAGTTTTTCAACTTTAAAGTCTTTGCTGTCTGAATTTGTCCGTTCGGTTAAGCATAACAACCATGGTCATGCGCCATATCTTCACCCGGGGGTAAGTCACTGGGCCGAACGGCCTGAACTTGTTACGCTTGGGCAAGAGCTTGGGTTAAGCGTGGTATGCCCCTCTACAAGGGTGTTAAGCTTGTTTGGCAATAAGCTTAATCTTTTAGGTGAAGCGGAAAAAAGAAAAATTCCTACACTGACCATAAGCCTTGATCCATTTTCCAGTATAAGTGAATTACGGCGTTTTGTGGCAAAAGAACTAAAGAAATTTCCATTTGTCATAAGATCCGCTCATGGAAATGGTAGCTTTGGCATTAGGACTGTTTATGATGAAGATGATTTGGAGCGGTTCCTGCCATTATGGATAGAACAACTTCGTATCCATGACGGTGAAGTTATCCTCTTCGCCGAGAGATATTTAGATGGCGCGCGGCATATTACGGTACCGTTTATCCGTTTCATGCGTGGAGATGCGAAAATCTTTCCAACTGTTGATTCCTCTCTTCAACACCGACACCGCAAGTTGATAGAAAGTTGTCCAGCCCAAACAGCGCTTATTTACCCAGTCGAACAAAAACTCAAGGATTGGACCATAATACTTGCTGAGCAGTGCCGTTTTATAGGGGCCGGTGCTTTTGAGTTTCTCGTTGATGGAGTGAATGCTTATCTTGTTGATGGTGTCCCAAGGCTTACAACCAGTTTTGTTCTTTGGGAGAAAGTAGCTGGCATAAATGCGGTCGAGTGGCAGATTGCTGCAATTGAAGGCAGACCGCCTCCTTCGGATGAACACCATGATTTAGAAGAAAGAAAACTTCATGGCGTGGCAGCTAGGCTTTTTACTGAGGATGCCATACTTCAGGTACCTCAGCCTGGCTTTGTGCATGAGGTTTCGGTACCTCAGGAACAAACGCATGATGATGGGGCTTGGTCTAAAGTAATCGTGAGTCTTAAGGCTGGCACAATGATTTCCCCCGAAAGCAATGGACTTGTCGGCATTGTATACGGGTTTGCCAGCGAGACGGGGCGGGCTTTTTCGCTTTGTGAGGACTTAATAAAAAAGATATGGGTCTCAGGATCACTTCAGACGAATGAGCGTTTTTTAATGGAGATTTTAAACCATCCATGGGTGAGGCAAGGATTTTTTCATTATAACTTTATCGATGGAGAATTTGTTCCATTGGTTTACCCGGATACTGAATTGGTTAGTATTGCTGTACGCCTTTGCTCTATGGCTTATTCATATGGCAGCTTGGAGGATCCGCCTAAATGCCATTGGATTATCGGAGGACGAAAATTAAAGCCGACCAATGTGGAAATTAAGTGGTCTGATGGCCCCGCGGAGATACCAGGCAAGGGAATAGCTGGCGTCATAGAAAAGCCGGGTGGCACGCTTAGGGTATGTGCCTTCCCTTTGACTTTATCGCCTTATAGTATGGAATGGCAGGTCAGAATAGGTGTATGGGCGATGAGGCTTAAGATGTCAGCGATGTCTTCGGAAAAAAGCACAAATAAAAAGCATCGTTTGTTTATTCGTTCACTGGTTTCCGGCAAGGTACACTCTATTTTTTTTAAAGAGAATGCGGTTGTGCGAGCCCATGATCCATTGCTGGTGGTTGAGTCGCTTGGAATTTTAGTACCACATAGTTCTCCAAAAGATGTCCGTGTTTTAGAATGGATGGTAAGAGCGGAAGATTTGATTGATAGAGGCAAAGAAGCTGTGCGAGTTGAATTTATAAATAATGAAAATGGAGATGCTAATAATGTCACCTAGCTATTCACGCATTGTGCAAATACCGGCCAAAAATGCCATGGAACTGTATGAAGCTGTTTCCCGTGATATCGAAAATTTTATTAATAAGATATCGGTAGGTCACGTTGAAATATCAAAGGACCCCAGCAAGAAAGAAGTCCAGCTTAGTTCGTCGCTGTTTTCTGCGGTTTTGTCGTGTCAGGAAGCCCAAATCAACATTGATTGCAGACTCAGCTTGTTTGCCGCCCCCTTTAGGCGAAAAATTGATGAGGGGATAGATAAGTGGCTAAGAAGGACATTCAACATCTGAGCATGGTCAGCGCTGATACCAAAGTCATTAAAGCAGCTAGTACGATGGGCTTTGCTACATTTTTGAGCCGCATCCTTGGATTGGTGCGTGAGCAGGTTTTTGCAGTCATGTTTGGTGCCGGCAACTTCATGGATGCATTTAATGTCGCTTTTCGGATACCGAATCTTTTAAGGGATCTTTTTGCTGAAGGAGCTATGAGCGCCTCTCTTGTTCCGACGTTTATTCGTGCTAGGACTGAGGGCGGAGAGAAGCGCGCCTGGCGTGTTGCCGGCCTTGTGTTTAGGGTGCTGGCAGTGTCCGTTAGCGTGCTTACATTGGTCGGACTCATATTTGCTCCGGAGCTGGTGTCGTTATACGCTTCAGCATTCAAGAGTATTCCAGGCAAATTTGAGCTTACCGTGCGCATGACTCGCACGATGTTTCCATTTTTCCCCCTGGTTGCGCTTGCAGCGGCATTTATGGGGGTATTGAATGCTTGCGGTATTTTTTTCATGCCCGCCCTGTCTTCAGCGCTTTTCAATATCACTTCAATCATAGTGGGCGTGGCATGTGCAGTTTTTTTCTCTGGATATGGAGCTAAGTTTGGACTGCATCCGATAGAAGGAATGGCTATTGGTGTTTTAACCGGTGGCTTGATGCAGGCAGTTTGCCAGCTTCCGTCGCTATACAAGACGGGGTATAAGTGGGTTGCGCAAAGCCGGGAAGAGTATCTACCGTGGTATAAAGAACCTTATCTAAGGCAGATATTATTGCTGATGGTACCAGGCACGATTGGTCTTGCAGCCACACAAGTAAATATCTTGATAAATACGATTTTGGCGACATCACAAGGGACGGGTGCGGTTTCATGGCTCAATTATGCATTCAGGCTTATGCAATTCCCGATAGGTGTTTTTGGGGTATCGCTAGCTATTGCAACTCTTCCCACTTTTTCCCAGCAATTGGTGAGTCGGGATATGCAATCTGCTAGTGAAACCTTATCTAGAAGCCTGCGTCATGTATTTGCAATCAACTTGCCTGCATCAGCCGGACTTGCGTTTCTTGGCATCCCGATTATTAAAGTGATTTTCCAGTACGGAAGATTTCAGGTTGAAGATACACACGCCACAGCCCTGGCTTTAACTATGTATGCTATTGGATTGACGGCATATTCCGCAGTTAAAATCCTTGTTCCGGCTTGTTATGCATTTGGAAATACCCGGGTTCCGGTGGTTTCAAGTGTGTTAGCGGTATTAGTAACCATTTGTCTAAATCTTCTGTTGATAGGGCCATTCGGTTATTGGGGATTGGCTTTAGGTACCTCGGTTGCAGCAGTAGTTAATGCAGTGTATTTGATTCGCGCGATTCAGTTAATGTTTGGCAAGTACGATGTCGATTTCCCTGTTATGCCTATTATTAAAGCGTTTGGGAGTCATCTCGTGATAGCAGTTTTAATGGGTGCGGCTTGTCTGGGTACAAATGAAATTCTTGAGATTTTGCTTCCGGATACATTTTTAGGCACTTGGCTGCCTTTCGTGAGAGCTATGAAAATGAGCATTTTACTGCTTGAGGGTATATTTATAGTCTTTATCCTTGCTAAAATGTTGAATCTTTCCGAAACATCAGAAATTTTTAGTCTTTTTTTTGAAAAATTTAAAAAGAAGCTGAGAGTAAAGGCGATTTGAGCTAATGTCATTATTAGAAATCAGGAGGTTGCTATGACTACACGAAGGGATACTGTGGCTCTGTTGTGCAAAAGCATAGTCAATCGCTTGGAGAACCGTAAATCCATCAGTTTTCCACCACGATTAAGGCAGATAATCAATGAGGAGATCCTTGGATTGATCGGGCCTTTCATACTAACTAACCAGGATTTGCGGGAAAGAACACTTGCCAGGATAGGGGCGAGGGCGGAATTCCTTCAAGATAAGCAATTTACGGAAAGTGAACAGTATAAGGCAGCTAGAGCAGTTATACGTGCCACATTCGGCGATGATGAATTAAACGGTCTTTATTTCCAAAAGCCACTGAAGTCAATTGCCGCCATTATTGTAGAGTATTTTATGCGTTCGTCCCATATTGATGACGTTTATGAAACCGATGAGGATCTCGAATTACAGATAGTGGAAGTCATCAAGAATTTTGACGAATCAAAACTTCACTAAAAAATATACCGTTGTTATAATCCCACTTCATAAAATGCTTTAGATACTTTGGTGCATGTGTCGCTATCAAACAGGTTTTTGCATGCGCTCATGGTCGCTGAAGCCGCTGTTTTGAAATCAGCATTAGCGTTGAGATATTGTGTGAGTACGACATAGTACAGTTTTTCAGTACGTGGTCTGCCGATGGCTTCATGCACCAGGTATGACGCATGACTAGGAATGGTGGAGTTCACATGAACCCAGCAGTTATCGTTAGAGCGGTTACACATATCATCTTCAGGTAACTTTTCACGCATTGCCGCCGGATACGGAGTGCTTATGAGGTTACCATCGCTATCAGGTATTTTTGTCCTAATGCTGCCAGGATTGGCTAGGTCACGAATGCCTTTGCGCGGAGTTTGCTTTAAAAATACGTTACGCCCAACTATCCAGTTATTGTCATCGGCAATCATCTTGCCGAAGAAATCGGAATATGCCTCGTTAAGAGCACCGGACTCGCTCATATATAAAAGCTTTGCGGTTTGCGAGGTGACTCCATGGGTCATCTCGTGGCCTGCTACATCCATGGCGTTAGTAAAGTCTCCGAAGATTTCGCCATCCCCGTCACCATATGCCATGATGTTTTTGTCAGTGCTCCAAAAGGCGTTTGAGAATTTGCGTCCTATGTGAACGATGCTGACCAGTGTTGATCCGTTTCCATCATAGCTGTTACGGTTATGTTTGGTGCGGAAATAATCAATGACACGTTTGGAATTGCTCGTAGCCTGTCTGGTGCTTGAATCAGCTTCTCTGATATATCGGTTGCGCGAAAATACCTTGTTGCATGAGGTATGATTTACTAGGAGAGGCGCGCCGGACTTTTGGTCAAGTACCTGGCACTTGTTTCTTAGTTGTTCTATTTCTTCCTTCGTCACGGTTGATGGATCGATTTCAACAGCTTGATCTTTGGCTGAATGAATATCAATCTGTGAAACCCGTGTATGGCGGATCGGATTGATTGTAAGAATATGTGAAATATCCGCAAGGACTAACCCTGTATGCGCATCGATTATTATGTCGTGCCCACCGTCGGAAGCATTTTCCATTAGGTCAATCCAATAAACCAATTTCGCACTGTTGGCGCCAGGTCGTGGCAGGATCTTTAATTCAGGTCTTTGCCGGGCTGATCTATCGCCAACAATTCCTCTGGCGAGGTTCATGGCTGTTTCTGCATTTAATGATGGTTCGGTGTTTAATTCAAATTTGTGGATAATATTGCGGATTTCAACTTCTTTTTTCCCTTTATGATGAAAGGACATGGATCCCACCACTTCAATTCCGCGAAAGTAGTGCTGGAACTTTGTTGTTTTAATTTGAGAGTCCTCATCAGTAACCCGCTGCGTAATACTTAGAGCGTGTGCTCCGTTATCAATGCTTAATAAAAACTTTATTGAGGGATCTTCGCTTACCGTGGTGTAGGCATCGCTCAGCTCTTGAATTGGGTTATCTTCTATCTGAGGTTTTGGAAATATAGAAAATGAGTCACTTGCCGGTGAGGAAGTTTGGGCAAACGCATATTTAAGAGTTGCTAGTTGTACCAAACAAAATTGGCTAATGATGATGGTGTATAAAGAGATGATGCAAAAGAGATTGGTTTTTTTGCCTTCGTATAGTTTTTTCAATTTCACGGTGTCCCCCCCCCTTGAGTTAAACCGTAAGAGGGAAAACATACTAGCAAGTCCCAGACCAAGATGGCATTGCTAAAAAAAGCAGACAAATCGAGTAGATAACTACTATATTTTTAATGAGGTCAAAATTACTAAGTGATTACGCTTAATATCAAATAAATTTTATATATATTACTGCATAGCGTTTAAGTTTTTTACACTGTAAAAAACTTAGTGATGTTTTAATTACAATGGAAATCCGTGTTCACTTAAGGTTTTGTTTTTAAGCCATAAAAAAAATTTTTTAATTAACTTTTTTGGTTACCGTGTTGCAGCAATTACTCGTGCCGCATGTCGTCACGTTATTTTATCGTGTTTGTTTACTCATTCTTGATAGGTGTTCTAGCCTGGTGGTCAAACACTGTTGATTCTTCAGCTAGGAATCGTTCTTTGTATAATTCAGAGCTTAAGAATTCCAATTTGCTTCAGAGTCTTTTTAAAGAGTCGCCTTTTGTGTCGTTTAGCCCCCCCGGTGAAATAAGAGCCGAAGGGCATGGGCAAAGGCTTATGAATGCCAATCCAAAGGATATTACCGATAGAAAATTAGGAAGCGCTGAACGTGATTTGGAAATAGAACCCCTTGAAAAATAACTTTGTGGCTCAGATTTGAATTATTTGGATTGATAACATAAACTTTGATTTTAGCAGGGTCATATCGCTATAGATGTATCTTGCTAATTGAAGGGAAGGGCCATCAAGGATGAGGTTGCTATTTATATCCACATTAATCGGCGCAGTTGGCGTATTTTTTACAGGGTGCGCCCATGTTCAACAAACATCTCCACCTGTCGTTGTTGCGGAAAATGCCGTTGCACAAGAAAATAAGCCATTAATTGGTGAGACACCCCAGGTATTTAAAGCCAGTGACACGAAAGCACTTGAAAAAAACATTGTGGTAAGGGGGATAAAGCTGAAAGTTAAGGACTTTGATTTTCCCATAACTATAAACTCCAAGGTCGAACAATGGATTGATTATTTTTGTTATGGGTCTGGCCGTGTTTACTTCAGCAGATATCTGGAAAGGTCTGAGTTTTTTATTCCTTATATTCTCCCTCTTTTAAAACAGAATGGCATGCCTGAGGATCTGGTGTACCTGGCAATGATCGAAAGCGGTTTTAATAATTTCGCCAGATCGCGTGCAAAGGCTGTGGGGCCATGGCAATTTATTTCAGCTACAGGCAAACGTTATGGCCTTATGGTCAATTGGTGGGTTGATGAACGCAGGGATATACATAAATCTACATTGGCCGCAGTGGAGTATCTTAGGGATCTTTACTCAATTTTTCAACGCTGGGAACTGGCAGCGGCAGCGTATAACGCAGGAGAGGCTAAAGTAGCACGAGCGGTGAGGAGATTTGGGACCAAGGATTTTTGGACGATTTCAAAACACAGATTCTTACGCCCGGAGACACGTGACTATGTACCAAAGATAATTGCCGCTGCCATTATAGCAAAGAATCGTGAGTTGTTCGGTTTTCCAAACGTGGCTCATAAACCCGGTGTGGATGAGGCTGTCGCCGGTGATGGAGAGGTCGTCAAACTTGTGAGGACGGATAAGCCGGAGGAAAAACTTAAAGAAGAATTGGCTGATATTGAAGGGATTGACGAATTAGAAAAATCTGATGACATACGAGAAGAGCCGGGGAATGCGGGTGCAAAACCAGCCGTGACACTGACGGCCGCTTATGTCGCGGAACAGGAGACGCCAGAGACAAAAGCGCAGGGCACCGCTGCTACAAAGCAAGCCAAACCGGTTCCAACACCGCATGTGACGAAGACAGGTGAAGTCGGAGGCGAGGAATTAGTGGAGTTCGAATTACAAAGCCCGGCTGATTTGCTGAAGATCGCACGCGCGGCCGGTTTGTCATATCTTACGGTGAAAAGCCTGAACCCAGAACTTATCCGATGGTGCACGCCTCCAATGATGGGGGCATATAAAATAAAATTGCCGGCATCTACGAGGGAAAGATTTATGGAGACATATAATCACGAAGCTTTTCCCCGCGAAGTGCGATTCATGACTTATAAGGTGCGGCGTGGTGATACATTACAACGTATAGCAGGGCGTTTTGGGATAAAGGTTGATCCTATAGTGGATCTGAACGGAGTTTCGTCGAGGATGCCTTTGCGCAATGGCATTAATGTTGTTCTTCCAATGCCGAGTGATCGCTCTCGTTCTGTTGCATCACTTGAAATCAGGGATCCGCCCGAGCGGCGCAGGTATCGCCGCGGACGTAATAAAGGAACGCGTTCTCATCTAAAGATCAGTTATGAGGAACGCGAAGCCGTCCGTGCCAAACAGCGCCCCGGCACTTAGACAGGCACTAGATATGGCTCTTATTGTGCAGAAATTTGGTGGTACTTCCGTAGGGACACCCCAGCGGATCAGTTTGGTTGCTGATCGGATTGCAAAAGCCCATGGAAAAGGGAACAAACTGGTGGTGGTTGTTTCGGCTATGGGACAGACAACCGACGAACTGATCGAGCTGGCACGTAAGGTTTCAAGAGCCCCTTCCCAAAGAGAAATGGACATGCTTTTGTCTGTGGGTGAGCGTATATCAATGTCGCTTCTCAGTATGGCATTGATGGACAGAGGGGTGCGGGCCATTTCGTTCACTGGTTCGCAGACCGGTATCGTGACCAATCAAAGTCATAGCAGGGCTAGAATAAAACATATATTGGGTGATCGGGTTAGGGAGAGTCTTGCTAAAGGAATGGTAGCTATCGTTGCAGGTTTCCAAGGTGTCAGTGAAGGCAAGGAAATAACCACATTGGGGCGTGGCGGATCGGATACCACGGCTGTGGCTCTGGCGGCGGCTTTAAGAGCAGATCTTTGTGAAATATTCACGGATGTTGACGGTATTTTTTCAGCCGACCCTTGTATCGTACCCAGTGCCAGGTTGTTGAAAAAAATTTCTCATGACGTGATGGTAGAGATGTCGATTCGCGGAGCCGGGGTATTACATCCAAGGAGCGTCGAATTAGCAAAGCAGTATTCAGTTCCACTATGTGTTCGAAGCAGTTTAAATGAAAAGGAAGGTACTTCAGTGGTGGCGGCAAAATTAAACAATGATTCAAAAGGAATGGAAGATTTCAGGGTTACGGGTGTTACATCGGATAAGGATAAGATGCTAATTTCAATTGAGCTTACCAGACCAACAGCTATGGCAGCGGTTTGGCATAAGGCTGCCCAAGTCAGTTTAAGCGTGGTTGCGCCTTTTTTTTCCAACGGCAATGTCTGTTTTTTTGGTGAAAAAGACGTGGAAGTGGAGTGGCGCAAGGAGCTCGATGATTTAGCGGTACAAGGTTTTGTAAGAAAGTATCAAATTTTTTCTAAGCTTGTGCCGCTTTCCGTAGTGGGTGACCGGTTTTCCCATGACGGTCTGGCGCTTTACCGTGTTTTAGACACATTGGCGGCTAAACAAATCCCTGTGACTGTTGGAACTGCCTCTTCTCTCGCCATTACTGTAGCTGTTTCAGAGGATCATGCGGTAGATGGCGTAAAAGCGCTTCATGAAGCATTTGTGGACAGTTCTTAGCAGGTTTCGTAGTATGTGAGAGAGAGGTTCTGCACGGATGCTATTGAGAAACGGGTTTTCTTCTTCTTCCCCAGTCGGTGTAATTGGTGATGGTTGGGCTGCAGCGGCAGCCGTTGGTTTTCTAGCCAAATGCGATGTGCCGGTTCATTGGATATCAGGAAGCGGCGCTCGTGTAATCACGCCTTTGCCGGTACTTGAGATGGGCTTTGGACTTGGCGGAGCAGCAAAGCTTTGGCAGGAACTGGCGGGATCATGGGGGATTGATTGCGGCGAGTTGCATATAACTTCGTGTATGCGTGAATATAGGAATAAGGCTTTCAGGGAGCCTGTTTGGAATAAGGGTCCTACGCCGGAGATGCGTTTAGAAATACTAGCTGAAAGCATTTGGTCGCCGGAGCAGCGTTTTTGTGCCGTATTTGAGGGCCGTTTTGATCTCTCGCTTTGGGAGATTGAAGAAATATTGCGAAAAAAAATCCAGGTTAGCAAAGAAACCGCGCCTGTGAAAAATATTAGAGCTAATGGTGATAGCCACATTATTGTTATGGAGTCTGGCAAGGAGATCAGTGTTGAAAGAGTGATCTATGCGGATCGTTGGTCGGAGATGTCTAAATTTGATGAAATTGAAAAATCAATTTCTTTTGTGAAGCGACAGGCGCCTGTTGGAATTATACAGACGACGCTTCAGCATGGTGGGCCGATAGGTCTGGGACTACAAGAGGGTTTTTCTATCCAACTTGTCAAGGAACGTGATGAAGATTTTGAACGGCGCGCATGGGGATATTTTCTTTCAGATGGGCGAACAAGTGTTTGGAGCGTATGTCTTTCATCCGACGAAGTTGAAGACAATCATGAGATAGGCAAGAAATTGCGTCGTATGAAAGCGGCGATTGACAAAGCTTTTAAAGGCAGCCCGATGCTGGCTTCCGCAGAATTCATGGATACTGTTGTAAGCGAGCATGTACGTTTAAACAGCGAGGCATTTTTTTCTACAGGTAACCCAATGATTGGACCGATAATTTCAAAAAGGGGTAATGGAAAGTTTTATATTCTTTCAGACGGATATGGGCCTTCAAGTGCAATAACCCAAGTGGGTGTGTTGCTGGGCCTGATCGAGCCTTATACCAAGGCAGAAGACGTGAATTTTTCCTGCGTTACTGATCTTTAAGACATGTGCCGCCTGTCTTAGCGTATGACCGGTGGTCATAAAATCATCGACAAGAAGTATGTCAGAAATAGGTCTGTCAATTTCTGATGAGGCGACTGAAAAGTTAAGTTTGTTTTGAATCCTGTCTATCTGTGATAGCTCGGCCTGCCTTTTACCCTGTGTTGTTGATGGGCAGATTTTTAAGGCGGTCATTAACGGAATCTTACTTTTCTTGCTAATGGTGTGTGCGATTTTTTCAGCAGGACTGCCTCCTATCGCCCATGAGCGTTTAAATTTTTGTGGCATTGGAATAATTGCTTGTATGTTTAGTTTCTGTAATTTTATACAGAATGTATCCAAAACCTTGAGGATTCTCTTGTCTGAAAAAATTCCATGGCGGACTTTCCAGCGCTTCAAGACTTTATAACCAGGGCCTGCTAGTACATAGCCAGCGTGAAATGAATCTATAAGATCATTTTTGATCCACTGCCGTGAGCAACTTAATTGAGAAGTGGCAATGCAGGCTGGGCTCGCGCAGTTTTTACAAAGTGGTGGGCAGGGTGTGAGACTATCAATGCAGGCCGTACAATAAGGAAAAGACCGGCTCTCAGAACTGTGGTTACAGGCAGGGCAGCGAAAGAGAATGCTTATTAAAAGATTTTGCAGCACATGCCTTAAATAGCCAATATTTGTGCCAGTTCTAGAATCTCATTGGGGAGTAATCTTTTCCTACCTATTACGTTCTTGAATGGCACAAGCACGATATGGCCTTTTTGCATACCTACCATGGCATCGCTCTTTCCGGCTAACAGGTAAGCAACCGCAGAAGCTCCCAGCGCTGATGCTAGCAGCCTGTCATGAGCTGTAGGGGAGCCTCCTCGTTGTGTATGGCCGAGTATGCATACCTTTGAAGAATATCCGCGTTTGCTAAGGTCATTCGCGATTCGGTATGAAAGACCTGGTTTCGGTCCTTCAGCCACTACAATGATGCTGCTTGATTTGCCGCGTTTTATACCGCGGTCAATAGTATTACATACGGCTGATACCGGTTGCTTGATCTCAGGAATAATAACAGTTTCAGCTCCACCAGCGATTCCCACCATTATCGCTATGAAGCCTGAACTTCTGCCCATCACTTCAACCAGGAAAATCCTGTCATGTGAACTAGCAGTATCGCGTATTCTGTCAATGGCTTCTACAGCAGTGTTTACGGCTGTGTCGAATCCGATAGTATCGTCAGTGGCAAATATATCATTGTCAATAGTGCCAGGTACGCCTATCGTTGGAAATCCTGTTTCTTTCTCAAGAAGGCCCGCGCCAGTGAAGGAGCCGTCCCCGCCTATGACTACCAATCCCTCAATTCCATAACTTATCAGTACTTCTGCGGCACGTTTGCGGGCGGATTTTTTATAAAATTCCTTACACCTGTCGGTTTTCAGTATCGTGCCGCCTCGCTGGATAACATTGGCTACTGATGATGCCTCAAGCCTCGTTATGTGGCCGTCTAGCAGTCCTCTGAAGCCTTTCATTACGCCATACATTTTACACCCATGTGCTAGGCCGTAGCGGACGACAGACCTGACAGCTGCATTCATACCAGGCGCGTCGCCACCGCTAGTCAGGACGGCAATGGATTGATTACGTTTTTGATTCGATGGTGTCGGTATTTTTAATATCACAGAAGGTCATCTCCCTCGGTTATCAAGGTTTTTCCGGTTACACATTCAGGAATTGGTAGATGCATTAGTTGGCATAATGTCGGCATCATGTCCTGAAGACCGCCATTTCGCAGACTTTTGCGGCTGCTCTTTTGGGAATTTGCCGTGTCTGGTGCTATCCAAATGAGTGGCACTGGGTTTAATGTATGTTGTGTGTGAATCTGGCCATTGCTGACTCGCATTTCTTCAGCATTTCCATGATCAGCCGTGAGCAGGACGTGATAATCAGCAAGCAGTGCTGCGCCAATAACTTGTGACAAGCACTTATCTATGGCTTCCATAGATTTAACAGCGGCTTCATAGTTCCCCGTATGTCCCACCATATCAGCGTTGGCAAAATTCACTAGAATGAAGTTGTAGTTTCCCTTGGATATTCTGGCGGACACTTCTGCTGCCACAGTGAATGCGCTCATTTCAGGCTTCATGTCATAAGTTGGTACATCCTTTGGTGAAGAGATTAGTAATCTGTCTTCGCCTTTAAATGGTGTTTCCCTGCCGCAGTTGAAGAAGAAAGTGACGTGTGCGTATTTTTCTGTTTCAGCTATCCTGAATTGTGTTGCGTTATGCTTTTCAAGCCATTCGCCAAATATATTGTCAATATTTTGAGGGCCAAAAGCCACTTCAACATCTTTAAGTGAGTTATCATATTTGGTCATGCATGCAAAAGCTGATGGCTTGAATCCGCGGACTCGGTCGAATTCGACAAAATCAGCTGCAGTCAAGGCTTTAGTGATTTCCCGGGCTCGGTCAGCTCGGAAATTATAAAATATCACAGAATCACCGTCGTGCATTGTGCTTTCTTGATCAATGATGAGCGGTTCAACAAATTCATCGGTTTTGCCGTTTTCGTGGGATTTTCTTACGGCGTTCACAGCGGAACTAAAATTGGTGTTGTCGGAATATGCAGATGCCTGGCCCGTTAGCGCGGAATATGCCTTAGTAACACGTTCCCATCGCTTGTCGCGGTCCATTGCCCAAAAGCGGCCGCTGACGGTGGCTATTGATACAGTTGTTGATGCCTTATCTTTTTTGTGGAACAGGGGATGATTAAATAATTTTTCAAGATATGAAAAAGATGCATTGGGAGGAGTATCACGGCCATCAAGAAAAGCATGAATACATACCTTCGGTACACTTAGTGAAGCGCACATATCAATCAGCGCAAGCAGATGATCGATGTGGCTATGTACGCCGCCATCTGACAGCAGACCCATCAGGTGTACGCGGCCAGTTTTTTTGGAACCTGATTTTATTGTTTCAATGAGGACCTGATTTGAAAAAAATGATCTATCCGCGATGGCATTAGAAATCCTAGTTAGGTCCTGGTAGATGATCCTGCCTGATCCTATAGTCATGTGGCCGACTTCTGAATTCCCCATGACTCCTTCAGGCAAACCGACGGCGCGTCCATGTGTTACAAGTTGCGAGCGCGGATATTTACTGGCGATTTCACGGTAAAACGGCATTTTTGCATTATTTATAGCGTTAAACGGCGAATCTTTTCCAATGCCGAAGCCATCAAGAATGATTAGCAAAGTTTTTGCGGTTGCCATCAGAGTGTTTAAGTAACCTACATTTCAGAAGATTATCAGGACTGCAAGGATTTTACTTTTTTAATTCAGTCTGCTCGCGGCTACGCCATAAAACTCAGATGGGATACTGATTTTTGGAGCGTCAGCCCATAAGGTTTCCAGATCGTAGTATTCTCTGAGCGCGTCAAGAAAAACATGTACAACTACGTCACCGAAATCAATCAGAACCCATCTTCCATCGGTGTATCCTTCGGTGGATAAGGCATTATAGCCGACGGACTCCATGGCTTTTTCTACCGAATCCGCTATGGCCTTTACCTGTCTGTCAGAAGTGCCACTGCAGATCACAAAATAATCAGTGAAAGCTGACAGCTCACTTAGATCAAGCACCTTAAGGTTCTCCGCTTTTTTATCTATGGCCGCCCGTGCACAGCCTAAGGCTTTAGCCAGCGAAATTTCTTCCTCGGTGCTAAATCCGGCTTTTCCTGCGTTTGGCGATGAGATCTGATTAGTGTTCATCCAACTCTCCTAGTATCAGTTGCTACCATACAGTTTGTGTGCCTTCAAATATGTCCATGTGCCATTGGTGAGCCAACCGGGGGGTGGAGATCCGGTTTGGGCGATGTGTTCACGGGTTTTTGTCGAAGAAACCGAAGGAGCATTGGTTTCCACCAGGGAAATGAATTTTTGTTGCGATTTAAGCCGCCAGATATTTGTAGCATATCTTTCGACAAGCCCGGTTGTATTCCAGTTGTTAAGCAGTTTAAGTACTTCGGGTTGACCACCTGGCTGGCGCACAAGCACGACCCAGTTCGCTAGATTAAGGATTTCCGGAAATCTGTACCAACTGGGTAGTTTCTCAAATTGATCCGTACCTATGGCGAATACGAGTTTATCTATTTCTGCGGACAGCTCGCAAAGCGTATCGTATGTGTAAGACGGACGCGAAGGATGTTTTAAAGCTCGTTCAACTTCGCGTGAATCCACAAAAACACCGGTTTCATTTTGAAAAGTGATTTTTGTCATTTCAAGCCGGTCTTGTACCGATGCCATGGTTGGTTTGTGAGGCGGAGCGGGTGATGGAATTACGATTACGCTTTTGATGCCTGGATTTAAAAAAACCCCCCTTACTGCTTCCAGATGCCCTATGTGAGGAGGATCGAATGTTCCGCCAAAAACCGCGGTCATTTCAGTCCAGATAGGTGGTGGGTGCCTGGTCACGCGGTTTCCCTGTGTTTAAGCAATCTGACCGCACAGGCGAGCATGTCACTTATGCCTTCCCCTGAAACGCCTGAGATGAGGAAGGTATTCGGAATTTTCCGCCTGAATTTTTTTATTATTTTTTTTGCGGTATCGGGTTGGAGGACGTCGGTTTTGTTTATGGCGACCACTTCGGGTTTGTTTAGAAGTCCTTTATCGAACATTTCAAGCTCGTGTCTTATAGTGTTGTATTTCTTAAAAAGAGTTTCTGCTCCTGCCGCGTCTTCCAAGATTGCAGCCCCATCCAATAAATGAATAAGAACATTTGTTCTCTCAATATGTTTTAAGAATTTGTGTCCCAGTCCCGCGCCTTTGTGGGCACCTTCTATCAATCCAGGAACGTCGGCTATGACAAAGGCGTCATAGTCTTGAATTTTAACAACACCCAGATTTGGCGTAAGGGTGGTGAAGGGGTAGTCTGCGATTTTAGGCCTTGCAGCGCTTAATCTTGATATCAGCGTGGATTTTCCAGCATTAGGTAAACCTATTATTCCTATATCCGCGAGCAGCTTAAGCTCGAGTATAAGCTCTTTGGCTTCGCCATCCTCACCAGGCTGCGCGAATTTCGGCGTTTGAAAAGTTGATGTGGCAAAGTGCGCGTTTCCTTTTCCACCGCGTCCTCCGCGGCATGCGACCCAGCTTTGCTTGTCCTTGGCCATGTCTATAAGAACCTCTCCGGTGGTCGTATCGCGGATTACCGTCCCAAGTGGCACTCGTATTTCTATATCTTCTCCGTCCCGGCCTGCTTTGTTAGCGCCTGAACCAGGTCGGCCATTTTTTGCCTGATAAACGCGCTTATAGCGAAAATCCTGGAGTGTCCCTAGTTGGGATGAAGCCCATACAATGATATTTCCACCATCACCGCCATCGCCACCATCTGGCCCGCCACGTGGAACGAACGCTTCCCTGCGAAAACTTACACACCCTCGCCCGCCATGACCTGCCGCAATTCTAATTTTGGCTTCATCTATAAAACGCATTGTTAAAACCTTCTCGAGGAATCTATATCTTTCTTATGCGCATAGTCAAGAAGGCTTGTGAAATGTGCGGTTAAAACAATTATGCTGCTGGATTCTCTACTGGGTAGACAGACACTTGCTTGCGTTTGCGATCAAATCTTTCGAACGTAACGATGCCATCTATAAGCGAGTACAGCGTAAAATCACGGCCAAGGCCGACATTGCGGCCGGCATGAAACTTAGTGCCCACCTGACGTATCAGGATTTCCCCAGCATTAACTGTTTGGCCACCAAAGCGCTTTACACCACGCATTTTTGGGTTGCTATCACGGCCGTTTCTAGAGCTCCCACCGGCTTTTTTATGCGCCATATTACTTCCTTAGTTTTTTGTCACAGACATTGCTGGTTTCTGTTTTAAGCTGCTTTGAAACCTGCTCAGCCTGGTTTTCCTATCGTCAGCTGATAGAGTAACCTTTTCACCGGTGCCGTTGTCAATACCAGTTATAAGCAATTGTGAGTGAGGTTGTCTGTGGCCCTTCGTGCGACGGTATTGTTTGCGCCGTTTCATTTTAACTATTAAGATTTTTTTCCCGCGGCCGTCCCCAACTACTTCGGCACTGACAGAGGCCTGCATCACGTTGGGTTTACCGAGCCATATTTGTGAGTTTTCACCGTCCTGCTTGCCTAGTAACAGCACGTTTTCAAAGTTAACCGCCTGTCCCATTTCAGTAGATATTTTTTCAACCTGAATTATTTCTCCAAGTTGAACCCGATATTGTTTACCGCCTGTTTCAATTACTGCATACATAGGCGCCAAAATTTGCACTAAAGGTGGGCGACTGTCAAGAGGGCTTTCGCTTTGAGCACTTCTTTACCTGTTTGATTAGCTTGTCTTCGTCGATCGTGAGGACGCGTTGTTTCGAGTACAGCATTTTGCCATCAACCATGGTCCAGCGAAGTTGTGCTGGGGAAGTTGAATACACTATTGAGGAAGCATAAGCCTCAGGGTTTCCCGCCGCTGAGGGTGACAGCATGTTTATCGGTGTATTCAGGTCGACAGCTATAATATCAGCTTTTTTGCCAACCTCCAGAGATCCTATATCGTCAAACCAGTTTAAGGCCCGAGCCCCTTCACGTGTGGCCATATCCAGCACCTCAAGGGCTTTCATGGACTTTGGTCCGGCGCTTGGTTTATGTATTAAAGCTGCCATTCTCATTTCATTAAACATGTTGAGGTTGTTATTGCATGGAGCGCCGTCTGCACCCAATGCTACCGTGATTCCGCGTTTGCGCATTTCAGGAATATGCGCGAGGCCGGAAGCCAGCTTCATATTCGAACTCGGGCAATGGACGATGTTTGTGCCCGTCTTTCTTATGATGTTTTTTTCATTTGGCTTGAGCCAAATACAGTGAGCAAGTACTAGCTGTGGTGACGTCAATCCGAGTTGGTGAAGGTATTCCACATTTTCGCAATCCACGAGTTTTTTCACCATCTGTATTTCTTTAAGGTTCTCGCTGGCGTGCGTATGTACCAGTGCACCTTGTTTTTTTGCCAGTGTTGCTATCTCTCTAAGCAGGCGCTCCGTACATGAAATCACGAAGCGTGGGGCGTACGAGACGCGGATTCGGTCGTTCTCCTTACCGTTCCAGTTTTGATAAAGTTCATATGCTTCTGAAATCGCCTTGTCCGTGCTTTCACAAAGATAATGTGGCGTTGTGGCTGGGTTGTCCATCAAACACTTGCCTACATTTGCGCGTATTCCGGTCTGTTGAACTGCATTTAGAATAGCATCGGTGTGCCGTACGGTGCCCATGTCCAATATGCAGGTTGTTCCAGAAGATAGCAGTTCGTAGATACCGAGCATTGCGCTTACGGATAGTGTTTTTTCAGTGTGCGCGGCTTCCATTACCCAGATCCGCTTTGACAGCCAGTCAAGCAGCTCCATATCATCCGCCTGATTGCGGAATAGTGTTTGGCAGAGGTGTACGTGGGCTTGCACAAATCCTGGCATGATAACGAGATTATGAGCATCTATAACATTGTGCTTGTGTCCGCCTTGTTTCGGGTACCCCCTGGTAACGGCGGTAATCCTTCCATTGGTTATGCGCAGATTGGCGCGAAGGACACTGCGCTTTCTATCTTGCGTTAGTAATGTGCCGTTTATGATCCACGTTTCGCGTGGTTGTTTCATGCATCACCGCTGGCCCTTGCCCAAGTGTGCCGGTGTGAAGGCTGATGGGAAAAGATCCGAAAAAGCCGTGCTTTTGGTTTCTTTGCTAAGATTAGCAGTATGTATGACCAGTTTTTTATCAGCAAATTCGCTGATTACTTGCCTGCATACCCCGCACGGAGGCCATGGCGGGCTGACGTCAGTGATCACCACGAGTTCAGTAATTTTGATTTCGCCTTCTTCGCTAACGGCTTTTTGTATGGCAACCCGCTCGGCGCAGACAGTGGCCCCGTATGAAGAGTTTTCAATATTGCATCCTGAAAAAATCTTTCCGCTTGAGGTGCGGAGTGCCGCCCCGACTTTATAACCGCTATAAGGGCTGTAGGAGCGCTCTCTTGCTGCTTTTGCTTCGGTGTAAAGCTCGCGGAACGAGTCGGAACTCATGAGGTTAACCCAAGCTGCTGTGGCTTATGCACCAACTTTGGAATCGCGGCATGGAGAAGTCGTGACAGTTTTTCTGCGCCTATGTGTGAATTTTCCAGTACTTCCTGGTGGGTAAGCTTATGTTTAGCTAGTCCCGCCGCCAGATTGGATATGTAACTTATCCCCGCTACTCGCACGCCGAAGTGATTGGCAACTATGCTTTCGGGGACAGTGGACATGCCTACCGCATCCGCTCCTAGCATGCGGTACATGCGTATTTCCGCAGGTGTTTCGAATGTAGGGCCAAGAAGGCCTGCATAAATTCCCTGGTGTATCTCAAGGCTGAGATCTTTAGCACAAGTGCGCATGATATTCAGGCAATCCTTGCTGTAAGCCTCTGATAAATCTGGGAACCGCGGTCCCAGCTGTGAGAGGTTAGGGCCCTTAAGCGGGTTATCGCCCATAAGGTTTAGATGGTCCTCAATCAGCATCAGGTCACCGGGGCGAAAGCGATTGTTAACGCCACCGGCTGCATTGGTCAGTATAAGAGTTTTTATCCCCAATCCGCAGATTGTGCGTGTTGGGAAGGCGACGTCTTCCATGGAATAACCTTCATATAAATGAAAACGCCCCTGCAGAAAAACTGTCGGTACACCTTCGAATAGGCCGATTATCATGGAGCCCGCGTGCCCCTCGATGGTGGTTCCATGAAAGGACGGAATATCCGTATATGGAATCACCGTACTGTCAGTCATGCAATCAGCAACAGCTCCGAGTCCGGAACCGAGAATAACGCCGAGCTCTGGATTCAGCGCGGACCTAGCATGGATCGCATCCACTGCTTCCCTTATTTTTTGGTATACTGTTGGTTGTGCCATATCGGTCTAGGCTCCGTTTTTAGTATTGCTCAAATACCAGTTTAGGTACGGGTTTTCTAGCTCCTGCTATCTCAACTGCAAGATTAAACCTTGATTCCATCTCCGCGTCCAGCTGTAAACGCGAGTAAACCGTTGCGAGAGGCTCTCCGGCGCTGACCCTCATACCAAGTTTCTTGTGAAAAATTATTCCAACAGAGTGATCAATCTTATCATTGGCTTTGGTCCTTCCTCCGCCGAGTGCGACAAGAATTCTTCCTAGTTCTGCTGTGTCCATTTTAGTAATGTATCCACGTTTCCTGGCCTTGATCTCTGATGTATTTGGTGTTGTTGGGAGTTTGGCCAAGTTTTCAACTTGATCTATATCCCCGCCTTGACCTTTAACCATAGCCGTGAAGGCGTGCCATGCGCTGCCATCATTGAGTTTCGAAACAGCCAGACGTCGCCCTTCGGTTAGGTTACGCGTGATTTTACCTATTTCAAGCATGTGGGCGCATAGCTGGATGGAAAGCTCCTTCAGGTCTGAAGAACCAAGATCATTGCTTTTTATACCGCGCAAGACTTCCACGGCTTCCTTGACTTCTACGGCGTTTCCTACAGCATAACCTATCGGCTGGTTCATATTGGTAAGCAGGGCTCTGCACGGCATGCCCATTTTTTTAGCCACTTGAATAAGGGTTTTGGCGAGCTTTCTAGCCTTTTCTAAGGTTTTCATGAAAGCCCCACTTCCTACCTTTACGTCAAGGACAAGAGCTCCTGTCCCTTCTGCAAGTTTTTTTGACAAGATGGAAGCGGTGATCAGCGGGATACATTCAACGGTTCCGGTCACATCGCGCAAGGCATAGAGCTTTCTATCAGCGGGGGCGACTTTCTCGCTTTGCCCGATCATAGCGCAACCTACCTGACCGACTAATTCTTCAAAACGTGGTCGACTTAGATTTACGTTGAATCCTGAAATTGATTCTAATTTATCCAGGGTGCCGCCGCTGTGGCCCAGGCCGCGGCCCGACATCATCGGGACTTTCAGTCCGCATGCGGCAGCCAAAGGCGCTAGTATAAGTGAAACCTTGTCCCCGACGCCTCCGGTCGAATGTTTGTCCACTTTGGGGCCTATGATTCCGGAAAGATCGTATTTTTCTCCACTTTCAAGCATTGCTTCTGTAAGCCAGACAGTTTCGTCAAAGGACATGCCACGGAAGTAAACCGCCATCAGCAGTGCGGTTGCCTGATAATCCGCGACGGTGCCGCTAGATAAACCATGTATAAACTCATGAATTTCGGCCCTTGTAAGTTCTTTACCATCCCTTTTTTTTTCTATGACCCAAACAGGGTTGAACATGCCGTCCCCCTATATGCCCAATTCAGCAAGAAATGATGTTCCGGCTAAATTATTGCCGGTAGTTGTAAAATTTTTTCCGAGCAAGGCATTGGCGACCGTTGCACCTATATCTGCGAAGGTGTCGCGCGTTTTAAGATCAATCCAGCCTTTTTTCTGTGCTGGGGAGAATGCCAGAATCGGTATATATTCCCTGGTGTGATCGCTTCCATGGAATGTCGGGTCATTGCCATGATCGGAAGTGATTACCAATAAATCACGTTCATGCATCCGCGCCTTGATAAGTGGTAATGCCCTGTCAAATTCCTCAAGGGCATTTGCATAGCCGAGAGGGTCGCGTCGGTGGCCGTACAACATGTCAAAATCAATCAGGTTCGCGAAAACCAATCCTTGGTTTTTTTCTGCTAGAATATTCAAAAGAACGCTTATCCCGTGGGTGTTGCCCTTGGTTTCAATATTCTTGCCGATACCTTCACCGGCATAAATGTTTGATATCTTTCCTATGCCTAAAGTGGGGATGTTGCGGTCCTGAAGCATGTTTAGATATGTCTTCATCGTTGGCACAACGGAAAAATCTTTTCTGTTGTAAGTTCTGGTGAACGGATCTTTTGGCGTGCCAGTTCCAATGAAAGGCCTAGCGATTACACGGCTTATATTAAGTCCATCGCAAATATTCCTTGCAGATTTGCAAATCGAATATAGATGCTCAAGCCCAAAATCAGTTTCGTGCGCGGCGACTTGCCATACGCTGTCAGCGCTCGTGTAGAGTATGGGTTTTCCGGTACGGATGTGGTCTAATCCAAGTGCCTTTATGATTTCTGTTCCGCTTGCTGGTTTGTTACAAAGCACACCGGGGAGATTATTTGCATTTATCCAGCTAGAGACGATGTCTTCAGGGAATCCATCCTTAAAAGTTGCGAAAGGGGTTGATACTTGAATGCCAGCTATTTCCCAGTGGCCGGATGTTGTGTCTTTCCCAGTGGATTTTTCCGCTGCCCGCCCGGCTGCGCCTTCATTGCCTTTTCTACTGATGCCGTTTATTTCCGTGATCGAACCTATTCCAAGATATTCCATATTGGGAATCTTCAGAGTTGAAAGATGTCCGAGCGTGTCGGAGCCTTCGTCGCCGTAAGATGCGGCATCTGGCAATGCGCCAGCACCTAGGCCGTCTAAGACAACTAACAATACGGTATTGAATGGCTCCATGTTGGATCAGTAAAGACTTGTTTTGTACGGTTTCTTTGTTTGGGAATTGTTTTGTTTTTTTGATTCGCTTGGCTGTTTATGCGTTACAATCGCGACACTTGCGGAGGCGCCGATTCTCGATGCGCCTGCGGCCAGCATCTTTGTGGCATCCTCGTAAGTTCGGATCCCGCCGGATGCTTTTACGCCCATCTCGGGGCCTACTATTCTTCGCATTAGTGCAACGTCTTCTGATGTGGCGCCACCGGAGCCGAAGCCGGTTGAGGTTTTTACGAACGCTGCATTGGCGGCCTTTGCCAGTGCGCAGCCTATTATTTTTTGGTCATCATCAAGGCTTGATGTTTCCAAGATAACTTTTACGGGATAAGGTTTTGAGGCTTCGACCACTTGTTTTATGTCTTCAAGCACGAGCGTATATTCACGGCTTTTAAGCGCGCCGATATTGATAACCATGTCTATTTCTTGCGCGCCGGCACGGATAGCTTCGCGTGCTTCGAATGCTTTTGTCGCTGTGGCAGCGGCTCCTAGAGGAAATCCTACAACAGCTATTGGTTTGGTTGATGAACCTTTGAGGAGTTCAGCGGTTAACCCGATATAAGCTGAATTAACGCAAACGGTTGCGAAGTGATGTTTTTTAGCTTCTTCACATACGCGCTGAATTTCATCACGGGTGGCATCGGGCTTAAGCAGCGTGTGATCTATTTTTGCCGCTAGATTCTCATCTCCCTGAAGCAAATGTGGTTGAAAAGGTCCCTCGCCATGATGACCGACCCTATCGGCGCCTTCGTGGATGAGTTTTTTCCAGCTAGGTTGTTCTTGCCTACCTGAAGCGATCGGCACACCTTTTTGAATGAGTTTTTCCTTAACAGCATCGGCTATTTGATCAACTAATGCATTCAGCGAACCGGAATCAGAAATAGAAACACTAGATCTCTCGCCAGCTTTTGGTTGAAACGCCATGTCAGCGTAATTCCTACTTTTTACTTGAAGTGTCAAGTCGGATTCGTTACTTGTTTAAAAACTACTAGGGTGCATAGCGCTCATTAGGTAGAATGAAAGAAGTGGGGAAAGTCCCCAAAGGGTTATTGGACCCGTTTTGGATTTGCTGGGAGCAGAGGCTTTCGGCGCCGCGCTTGGCGCGCGCCAATCCGGGAAGTTTTTGGGAACCGTAAGCAGTATTATGGTTTTAAACAAAGTTTCGGAGCATCAAAGTAGATGCATGTGTCGTTAATAATAACATCTGAGGCTTTATTGGGCAGGCGCCTGTTTGGGCGATTTGCTTACCGAAATTAATACGCTGGTTTCCCTTACACAAATTAATTGGCTGTTCAGTGGCGGATGGCATTGCCTTTGGCCAGCTTCGAAAGGGAGAATAAATGTCTACAGAACTGATTATTAATGCGTCTTTGCCTGAGACGCGCATTGCGCTTCTTGAGAATGGCGAAATTCAAGATATTTTAGTCGAACGCGAAAAAGGTAAAGGCATAGTAGGAAATATTTATAAAGGCAGAGTGACCCGTGTGCTGCCAGGAATGCAGGCGGCGTTTGTTGATATTGGCCTGGAAAAAGCCGCGTTCCTCTACGTGGATGACGTGTTTGTTCATCCCGAGATCTGGGAGGAAGAGGAGGGCTCCGCGTCTGGTGCTGAAATCGATGTGGTGACGGCGCCGGTAGAAGAGCCTTTGCCAGAAGAACCTGTGTCTGAAGTACCTACGCCTGGAGAGCCTACGGTGGCATCGCACGAAGATGGTGACGATGATGATGATGACCGAGGTCCAGTAGAAATGGGGACTGACCCTTCTGAAAAAAAACCTGATGATGTTGTGATCATCTCACAATCACAAGATGACTCTGGAAGCGTCCAGAATGAGAGTCAAGATGGTGTTATCGCCGAAACGGTTCAGGCTGATAGTGGATCCGCACCACCAATAACCGCAACGGATGGCATAGTCACCTCACAACACGATCAAAATGGTAGGCGTAGATCGCGCCGGGGCCGGCGAGGCGGGCGATATCGCAGGAGAACGGGTCGTAGCGACAATGTAGTTAATTATACCAGTTCTAATTCCGAGCAACGTCAGAGTGGCGATCGTCAGTCTTTTCGTGAGAGTAGGCCACGTGGCGATAGGAGGATGCGGCCGATTGTTTCCAGGCCGGTACGTGGCCAAGTTAATATTCAAGATCTATTGAGTGAGGGCCAGGAGGTGTTGGTCCAGGTGGCAAAGGATCCGATTGCCGCTAAGGGCGCGCGCCTTACTTGTCACATCAGCCTGCCCGGGAGACATTTGGTCTGTATGCCGACTATTGATCATGTCGGAGTGTCTAGACGAATTGAGCGGGACGATGAACGTCGCAGGCTTAGGGATTTTGTTGAGCATCACCGGCCGAGAAATCTTGGCTTCATAGTAAGGACTGCTAGCGGGAAGCAACAATCAGCCGAAAAGAGACTTAAACAGGATATCGATTATCTAACCAACCTTTGGGGTGATCTTCGTGAGAAAGCTGCGTCTGTAACAGCGCCGGCTTTGGTTTATGAGGATCTTAACCCTGTGCTGCGTGCAATAAGAGATTGGGTGACGGAAGATATCGACAAGATCATCGTGGATTCCCGCTATCATTATGGTGAAATCCAACAATTTGTTTCGCACTTCATGCCAGCGCTACGACATAAGGTCGAGCTGTATCACGGTGATATCCCGATTTTTGATGCATACAACATATCTTCAGAACTCTCCCGTGCTTTGGAACAGAAGGTATGGCTCAAATCCGGCGGGTACATCGTCATTGACCAAACTGAAGCCCTTGTAACCATTGATGTTAATACTGGCCGTTATGTAGGGAAGAAGAATCTCGAAGACACCATCCTTAAAACAAATCTCGAAGCAGTTCAGGAGATTTCTTACCAGCTTAGATTGCGTAATTGCGGCGGTATAATCATCATCGATCTTATAGATATGGAAAAGGAGGAAAATCGCCAGCGTGTATATCGGGCTCTGGAAGACGCATTAAAGAAGGACAGGGCCAGGCCCACCATTATGAAAATTTCTGATCTCGGTCTTATAGAGATGACGCGCAAGAGGACGCGCGACACTATTATCAGAACCCTTTGTGAATCTTGCGTTTCGTGCGAAGGGAAGGGTTTTATAAAAAATAGGCTGACTGTGGCGTATGAAATCCTCCGCCAAATCGAGCGCGAGGGGATAGAGCGGGACATCACGAAAGTTTTGGTTAAAGCTAATCCGGACGTCGTTGATATCCTGGCAATCGATGAACGCGATACCCTTGATCAACTCGAGAGAAAGTACCGCAAGCAGATTTTCTTGCAAGCTGTGCTGGATTTTCATCAGGAACAGTTTGAGATCTCTGGTGAGAAACAATCCGCTACCGATCGTGGCAAAGAAGAGGTTGTAGAACAAGTGCAATCGCCGGTGCTTCCACCCGCGTCTTCAAAGGTTACTCCTAATCCCGAAGACACCGCAGCTCGGTCAAGTGATCTGCCGAGTGAAGAGTTAAGTGATCAGAAAACTGATAAGCCAAGTGATAATGATGTTATTAAACCACTGGATGTACTCACGCATAAAGGTGAGGAAGGTTCAGACGAAGAGGACCGTCTTGCATTTTTGCGTGCGCAAGCTGCGCAGGATGCCGCTCTAGCTAGGCTAAGGACTTCAAGCGAGCCAATCAGGAGACCGGGGCAAGTAGGCGGATCTACTAGACCAGGAGGGGGATCAGCCGGGGATGGCGGACCAAGAGCCGGAAGAAACAGTCGCAGAGGGAGGTATGGCAGCGGGAAGTTCAGGAGGGGTGGCGGTAGCAGGCATCACCCTAGAGTTAGGGTGGGGCCACGTATGGAGCCACCGGCGGCGGGTGAGTCTCCTGTTAAGATAGTTGTTCCAGCGCCTGAGGCTGCTGCTAGCGCAGTAAGCGACGAGAGCAAGAAAAATGACAACTCAGGAGGCACACCAGCGGGTGATTCGACACAGCCCCCAGTGTAGGCTAGTGAGATGAGTTATTGGGTTCAAGAATTTGATTTTTAACTAGCTTTTCGAAGTCGCCTACTTATACGTTTACCTTTCGGCGGAATTATTTATCGTAGCCATTTTTATAATAACTTTGTTTGATTGTAATTGTGAAGTGGGCAACTTTTGTGCCGCTTGCAGTTCCTTACTCTTCTGAAAACCGGAAGCCAGCTTTTTTGACTTTGATCAGTAGATTGAGCAAGCCGTCAAACGATCTTTAAGCGCGATAGTAGTGACTCAAAGAACTCACGGGACCATAAAGCAATGGCTGCGGCATCTTTTAAAAATGGTAAAACATCCTTTTTTGCAGCTTCGAAATCCACTTCCGCAAATTTCTTTCGCAACAGTGCCGTGAGATCGGATTGCTGGAGTGCTTTCTCACCTTCCCAACCGCCCAACTGGTGTAGCGGGTTCATCCATGTTCGCTAATTAGTTTTCCCTTCGGCGCCTAAGTAATTGCAGACAAATTCCACATTTCCAAAGGACATCGAAACCGATTTGGCGTTTTGCTCACACATCGGGTTAAAATCCGGCATCGATTGGGATACTAACATCTCTTCATTGGGAAAAACGTTTGCGTCTTTGTGATATCTGACAATTGAAAGCTCTGTATGGCGACTGTTTATATATTTTGGATCATCGCTACAATTACCAGGCTCGGATATTATCATTTTGAATATCAACTCGGTTGACGGTGTTTCTGGGATGTATATATTTCCATCTGTTGGATTTTTACTTAAGCTTGTCTCGTAAGACATTAAATCTTCTGCCAAGAAAAGACGCGGTGATGATATTTTTACTCCCACTACCGCGCGAGGACCACTCACGCGAATCATGCAGTCAAAATGATCCCTTATTTCATATTGGTTGCCGATTTTCCCTTTTCGCCTAGCTATCTCCACGATGGATGCTGCAAAGGAGTCGAGTAACTCCCGTCCTGTTGCGAATGAACCGATAATTTCATTATCGGTCACATATCTATCATGGTACAAAGTTTTATGACTAAACTCATGTGCTATAAGAAAAAGCGTCTGGGTTGGCATCATCAGCTTTAGTGTATTTCTGTGAATTTCCACTTCTCCTGATGGACCGAGTTCTGTTCTTCCTGTAACTGGCATTGGCCGTCCATCAGGACCAATCACAAATAACGGCTCTTCCCTCAAAACAAAAAGCGTTTTATGTAATCCTTGATTTAACTTCAGTATCTCTTCACCTGTTGCTAAAAAGAAATCCCTGCAGGTTTCAATTTGCTCTTGGGATAGGTTTGATAATTTACAGAGCTTCGCTTTTTCATTGGGATCTAATAATGCTGTTTTTATGGTTTCAACGAGCGAATACCTTGTGGCCTCAAGGAAATGAAACAAAGGGTCCCCGCCGTTCCCTATCACCGATCCGGAGGCATAGGATTTCAGTGAAATGAAACAAAGAGACAATGCAAACATATATCTGCTTTTAAGCATTTTTACCTCCTACTGGAGTCAGGTTGATTGTGACCTGAACAAGCTCATCGCTTCCTGTTGGATGATCATCTATGAACTTAAGAAGCTGAGCTTGAAAAGCGTCGATCAAACTCCTAAGCTCAGGCAGTTTTTCTTTATTAATTGACATAAGCACGGTTGATGCCTTTCGCCTATTAACCGGGAGGGCGTCCAATCCTCTTAGTGCTATTTTTAATGCTTGCTTGTGAAACAACCTGATTTTGTCATTATGGATTTCGTTGGTGGAAATTAATGCGGGATCTTCCGGTATGATTTTGCCGGAAGCGGTTTTTCGCCAAAAGCCTTCTTTTAGCAAGAAAGAAACTGATTGTTCGATTTTCCTGGGCGAAGCCAGCCCGAGCAGCATCTTATGAAGCACTTTTGTCTCGGTTGAAAAACCTATTAAATTAACCAGATCTTTCACGTATACGTTAAGCCATGAATTCAGAATGTGATTCTTTGGTTCCCGCATTTTTGGTTTGTTTTCGCTTGAGTGGCTTGACTCTTTTTTAACCCACAGGTCTGACCTTAAGTTTTTGTCGATAAAATCAAATTCAAAATTATTCAACTTAAAGAGCTTGGCAAACGAAGGGAGTTGGTCACGGGTTAGCCGTCTTTTTCCTGCGATCACCTGCGAAACAAGAGCTGGCGAACATTTTTTTAGCGTGCAGCTACGCTGTCGTACGCTGAATCTTGATACTGTCTTATAATGTGCCAATAGGTCATGAAAAAAATCATGCGGAGACCCATAGTCATACACTACGGGTCTCGCGCGAGGAGTGGTTGTTTTTTCTACGGATTCTTTTTTCACCGATATGTGCCCATATGTCTGCAGGATGCCTTTGCAACACCGACGTCGTTTCCATTCACATCCCTGATGATTTCATTACGGGGCACTAGTGCTTTTTCATTAAAGGTTGGTACGTTGTCAGCGTGCCCTACTATTGGCCAGCCATAGTGAGGATCGAATGGATCGAGTAAGTTCACACAAGCTAATGAGCTTGTAGGGCAAGAGGAAGAGTCTGCATGTGCACACCAATCTGCTGATAATGCAAAACATGTTGCTTGGCGTGCGTCTAAAATATTTCCAGCATGATCGATTTTAACTGCATGGTCATATTTAAATGTTAAATTAGCAGTAATCGACCGGAGAGAGTTTGTAATTACTATACGTTTACCAAGGCTGTATGTTGAAGTCATCAGAATGTCCGGAGCTGGGCTTGCAGACAGGGGATGTCGTGCAAGGTAGAAGTCTATGTCTTGCTTGGTAGATATACCTGTATGGTTTTCGGTGATTTCGATTGTACATGCGAAATGGTCCGCTTCAATCGCATACGAATTGATCGGTACTGCTAAAGACATAAGAAGAGTGATTATTGTTTTTTTCATTATAGCCTCCCTAAGAGTCAGTTGTTATTAATGCCGACAATTGATTTATCGCAAGGAGTGTGGGAAAACACAATGCCTTGTGTTCATTTTATATTTACAATTGTAAACAGTTGGATTCTTATTGTCATAAAGATACTCATGCGTAACAAGAAAATCATGTCCAAAACAGCGGTACTCGGAGCTAATATCCACAAGACAGCATCACGGCTTGGAAAAAACTAGGAAATAAAATGCAATTTCACCAGGCAAAATCAAAAATCATATCAATTTGCCGCAAGCTCAACCAGAAAAACTATATCGCTGCCGGTGACGGGAATGTGAGCTTCAAGATCTCCGACCATGAAATATTGATCACCCCTTCAGGAATAAACAAATCTGAGATGCAACCTTCTGAAATCGCCGCGCTGACGATCCATAACGAATCGCTTGCCGGGCATCCTTCTTCAGAAAGGCTGATGCATATAGAAGTTTATAAGCGCTGTCCAATGGCAAAGGCTGTTGTTCATGCTCATCCACCAACTGCGGTTGCATGGACAATAGCACATCCGGATCTAAAAGAACTTCCGGCCGAGTGCATGTCTGAGTTGATACTATCGGCAGGCGGCATTCCAATAGTACCATATGCAAGACCTGGCACTAATCAGATGGCTGAAGTATTAGCGCCATTTCTCCCGAACTTCCGCGTGATGATTCTCGCCAGGCATGGCGCCATAAGCTGGGGAGAAACTTTGGATGAGGCTTACAACGGAATAGAGCGTATTGAACATTCCGCGATTATTTTAAAAGCAGCATCGGAACTTGGCGGCCTGACCTTTCTTAACCATGAAGAAGTGTCTATTCTCCGCCAAATTAGAAGCCGCTTAGGAAACAAGACGTTATGAAAACAATGATCTCCATGGGTTTGAAGTACGAAAATGGAAAGCTTTTGGTTCTTGACCAGACGGTGCTTCCACACGAGGAAAAATGGATTGAGTGTAAAACCGCTGACGAAATGGTGATGCTGATTCAAAGGCTCGCGATAAGGGGGGCGCCTCTAATAGGGGTGGCAGCCGCGCTATCGCTTGCTAAAATGGCCGAAGAAGGCGCGGATCCTGCCGCTATTATCGCTGCGGCAGTAAAACTCCGCGACGCCAGGCCCACAGCAGTTAATCTCATGGCCGCTGTTGACAGGCTCGTGCTGAAACAGCCGGCAGAAAATCTCCACAGGGGGCGGATCACATACGTTGCAGAGGAAATATTCCATGAGGATGTCTTGCTAAGTGACGCCATCGCCGAAAGAGGGGCAGCTTTCATAAACCATGGAGACTCTATCCTTACTCATTGCAACTCGGGTGGCTTGGCTACGGCAGGAATCGGGACGGCTCTTGGCGCCATTAAAAAAGCGCATGAACAAGAGAAGCACGTTCATGTATACGTGGACGAAACACGGCCGCTGTTGCAAGGGGCGAGGCTTACAGCATGGGAACTAAACAAGTTTGGGATTCCGTTCACACTGATTTGCGATAACATGGCTGGATTCTTAATGGCGCAAGGGAAAGTGAACAAGGTATTTGTCGGGGCTGACCGGATCACGAAAAATGGTGACGTGGCAAACAAGGTCGGTACATACAGCCTTGCGGTTCTTGCAAAATATCACAGGATCCCTTTTTATGTCGTTGCTCCAAGAACTACATTTGATCCGCAGTGCCTCTCGGGGCAGGAAATCCCGATTGAGCAACGCAAACCGGATGAAGTGCGCGCCGGTAAGAGTCCAGACGCTTGCCAGGCCTGGAATCCGGCATTCGATGTAACCCCGCGCGAGCTGATAACCGCTATCATCTTAGATGACATGGTGATGTAAAGCTTTATTAAACTCTTGAATAATATCCGTAGAGACACTATAAACGCAGTCTAAATCGGAGGTGTTTATGTTTAGATATATTTTTGTTGGACTTTTGGTGGCTCAGATTTCTTCAGCTGATGATGTTTATAACATGGCCAAACAATACGAAGGTGTTTATCGCAGCGTCAGTTGTTCGCGAGGAGATCCTTACACCCCGATCACCATCACGGTTAATGAACTTTTATCGGCCGCAGAAATATCTATTGCAAACGCCATTCTGCCTCCCATGACATATACCGCAAAGCAGCTTCCTGTGACGAAATACAGTGTTACAAAAAAACAGGACTGGGGTTGCTGGAAAGAGCGGACGAAAGTTTCATTAACACCAACCCGGCTCATGGTTGAGTTTCAAAATAGATTTTACAATGCTTGTATTGTTCCAAGTTCAAAAGGCAGAATCTCCAAAAAAGAGAGTTTTGAGCTCCTTGGCGATACAGTTCATTACAGCCGGACTTTTGAAGATGATGCGGGCACGGATCAAGAAGACTGCATTTTCGTGCGTGATTAGCTGCAAAATGCCATGATTGTCGGCCATGATCGTCTGGTAGATGATCGGTTACCAAGAATTGTACCTGGTCAGTATTTGATGGTTGAGGCAAAAGACTGGCGAGACTTTTCTCCTACGAAAGCTTCTTCCAGCTGGTGTATCACGAAATCCCACGATTCAGTTCAATGATGACAGTATCCAGTAAACCTGTTCACAATTATCGCGAACGATTGGGAGACTTCGATAGCTGGACGCTTATGGTTTTCCAACAGGCTTTGGTAATGAAGCCTTCGAGGCCATGTCACATGTGTAGCGATTTTGAGGCGACAGCTGATACGATTTATGTGATGATTTTTACCAAGAGCTTATGATTCATCTTGAAGACATCGCCGAATCCATCCTGCAAGGCAAACCTCTGCTTCCACTGCTTAAGGATTCATCCGAAAACGGGATATTTAATGCCCTTAGCGATCTAGGAATGGCGGATATCGAAATTCAAGCCGTCCTGGAGGAGCTCCTATTAAACGCACGCGAACACGGACAAAATAAAAATATAATGATCTATATGGGATGCCACGTGGGCTGGTTTTTTGCCGTCATAAGAGATCAGGGTCCTGGTATACATATGACCTTGCCTAAAAATCCCCGTTTAGCCGACACCAAAGGTAAATCGGCTGCAGCGTTGATCAGACTGGCTGTCGAAGAGGGGATTACCGGAACCGGAACCGTTGGCCGCGGCATCGGGCTTCATATCTTATCTGAATTGGTAAGCTCACGCCGCGCTGAAAGCCTTGTTATTTCGGATGGAGGGTTATTTGTTCAGGTCGGGGATGTATTTTTAGAGCGCTATGCCCGCATCCCTACCGATGGAACGCTGGTCGCCATTAAAGTTGAGATTCAAAAATGATAATTGATCTTCGAGATTACGCAGGTGAATTCTGCTCAAGCCGCACGGATCCGAGCATTCCAGCGCTTAGGCAGTGTGTACGAAATGCCCTGCTCCAAGGAGATATTGTCCAAGTTTCCAGGAAGAGAATCAAGAGCATCACGGTTTCCTTCCTTGACGAATGGCTGGGGCCGATCATCGTCGAGCTGGGACTAGAGCGGGTCCGAAAAGAAGTTCGGTTCGACCCACCCCTGGAACCGATCCTAGCCAAGCAACTGGAACGCTCCAGTCGGCTCCGGACTCAGCAACCAGGCTGATGCGATACCGTTATCGTACGGTTTGTTATGAAACATGCTCCACATTACTGGAGTGCCAGAAATGCCACACTAGTTCAGGGACCCTCGTACCCAATCAGTATTTAGCGGCGCGCGTGTAAAACAGGCTAAAATGTGTAGTTTGATAGCACATGTAGTTTAATACACAGATTCCATATGAAACCGCAGAAGTTTTGCTGCATAAACCAAGCAGGGTTTTGCCACCGTCATGTGTGTGACCTCTTAAACTGATTCATTTGCGCGGCTCCGTAAACCTGCACGGCCGCAAGAGCGTTGTGGGCTTTGCATCGTAATGTGATATTCGCAGGATCTTGCGATGAGCCGCCCAGTGCCCATGCATGCTCGTGGTGATATTCGAGAAACATTGTTTCATCACAGCGTTTACCACCGTTAGTGCTACTGGGGCTGACGTAGCTACACCGCCCTTGATCGCGTTGCCACACTATGTCCCGCACCGCTTGCGGAATGTAGCGTGAATCGGTGGGCTCAGTTTTGTCGGGTGGCGCTAATTCCGCGGCAGACGCGGCCCCGCCTTGTTGGCGGGTACTTTGGTAGCGGGCACGGTTTTGTTATTAGGGCATTCTTCGGCGCAATCATGTTCGCGCCCCACGGCGTGCTTGGTGTCTAAAGTTTTGGTCCGGTCACATTTATCGGGGTTGATACATCCACCACCATAGTTTGATTTTTGTCCGGTATGTTTTTTCATATTATTTTCCATGGCGCGCCTCGTGCGACGTTCGATTTGGCGTTTTGGTGAATGTTTTTCTAAAAATACATTAAGCGCAGCTCCAAATATGTCTTCTAACCTTGCATTCGGAAATCGATGACTGAGGATTGCGCGCGCTTCTTCAATCTCCTCCATCATCTCGGCACTTGCAGTGAATTGAATTCTAATTTGCGCTTTAGCAACACTGATCCTAGGAATATCAGCAACTTGCTCTGCGCCGCCACCGGTGAAAGCGGGTTCGCATTCGCGCTGATTAGCCTTGGCATCTTCATGTGTATTTGACTCATTGTTTGGCTGTTCGTTGGGGTGATTATCCGTGAGCTCTTTATCTGGTTTTTTATTTTCTTTAATATATGGCGGCGTTACACTCGGTGCTGCAAAAAACTCAATCTTGTCCCGGAATCTTGGCGGTACCGCCATAGAGACGCTTGCGGTTGTTTCACCCGCCGCTGCTCCGCTCTTGCCGCCACCACTCTCTTGCATTCTCCTAACCTGTTCTGTCGCAACATACTTCTCCACTCCACGCTTCGTAAGCTTCTCACATTCACCAAGCACCACTGCACAGTTATCTTGCGTAAGAATCTGACTCACAGCCGAAAGAGTAGTAAGTGTTAGTTTACCATGTTCAAGCCTCTCTAAAATAAGTGGGTATTTAAATGAAAGTCTTGCTGCCTGTATTCGCCTATAAGCTGAACCTTCAGAAAACCCCAAGCACTGGGTTAGATATGAAAAAAGCGATGAGTAGCCATATTCAAGATATAGCTTACGTAAGTCTAGTTCCCTGAGATACATGACGAACTCTACAATGAGCTTTCGTTCTTCTCGTGCGAGAAGTGAGAGCTTGCTTAGTAGCGCTTCATTTTGAAGTTTTTGTATTTGTAAAGCCAGGCAAAGTGAATTTTGTTTTTTCATAAAGACTTCATACCACCGATTTTTGCACCCTTTAAAACGCGTACAAATCGTCTGTAATTATTTTTTAAAAACAACGCCCCCGGCGTGCATGAACCACATAAAATCGCGCTAGTACGAGCGCGCACGCGCAGCCACTAGTGCCTTTAAGGGTGAGCCACCATACGACGCGAAAATTTCTCAAAACTACGTCAAGATAAATCTATTTTGCTTGTGTATTATTTTCCTGAGAAAATCCAGATTTCGGATCTAGCGCGCGGCCTCTTAAAATCCAGCCACACCGCCATGGCTGGTGGCCCTGACCATTGGGTCGGCCGGAGTGGGTCACTTCCACAGGAGATCTGTTTTATAAAACACGCGCAAAAAATTCATATTCGATCCTTAAGTTCTTAGATGGCGAGGAAAGAAACACCATGTGATGTGCTCTGCCACTAAATACTGACTGGGTACCGGGTTACGGGTTTATCTTCTAGCTAAGAGTAAATTAGCTCTTAGTGTGTAATCTCCAGGCACCAATTTGTTTCCATCTTGATCGCGTTCGTGGGGCAGGAGCCGCCTGAGGCGCCCCGGCTTTTAATAAGGTTTTTTACCTGGCCGTTTACCTGGCTATCTACCAGGCTATCTACCAGGCTATCTAATGGATAAGCTTGTGCGGAAAACGGCGGTGGATTTTCAAGGCGCGAGCTTCGGCGCGTGGCCTTGAAGTTACCGAGTAATACATAAGCTTGGGCCGGGTATGGTTTAGGAAAGAAACGCGCTTTTTGAAATTCAACAAAGCTTGTTTTAAAATCTTGGCAGGCCGGAGGTAGCGCGGAGGCTGATGCCGCTACTTTTAAAATAGTATCAATACGCGCGATACCGGATTGTGTGGCGATTGAAGCCCCACGGCTAATAAGCTTATTAAGAATATCCTGATCACATATGTGGTAAAGATAATAGAAGTACTGTAGCACATGTCCGTAGCGGGCAAGTCTTAATGATTTTTCTTCCGCACTTTCTGTGGAGTTTTCGTGTACCTTAAGGTCGGCCGTGAGAGAAGTTTCTGGTATGGAAAAACCACTAAGCAATGCACGGTTTTGGTACTTGGTCACGATGTATTCAGCAAGTAGGGCTGCGCCTTCGCGGACCCAGCTTTCTTCCCGGGGCTGATTGAAATAGTGAACAAGATGCGTGAGTTCGTGTGTAAGAATCCTTAATCTTTCGTCGGCAATTGTCAGTGCGCTTTCGCGTACCATTATGGCGGGGATGGCAGGGTCGCCATTTTCCTGGAGCTTTAGATCCGGTGAGAAGTAGCCTTCGGTGGGTGGGTTTACGGGTGATGCGCCAGAGGCGTCACTAGAAGTATTGGTAGTGCGGGTATCGCCTAGCTTGCCTTCAATAATAACTCCCCATTTTTTAGGGAGTCTTTCTTTAAAAAGAGGGTGTTCTTTGAGTAGGGCCAGGTCTGGTTTTAATGATGTAATATTTAAAGAAGTACCTCTAAACAAGACAGAAACCCCAGGAATGACATCACGGTAATAGCGCTTATTGTCTTCTAAGACGTCACTTGAGTGAGCATTAATAGCTATAAAAAACCAGATAAATAAGATAACTATATGAAATCCTTTAATTTTAATCATAACTGCCATTTCTTCATCCACCAAGCTCTGACGAAACGATCGTTTCGCATATTTTTCATAGTTCGTCAAATAATTGTTGCGTAGCGCTACGTTTATGGATTATTACTGGCCGCGTTATGAATTCGATAGAAAAGGAGACATTAATAACCCCCAGCAAAGAGTATCTCATCGGGCCGATCTCCCCCCAGCGGCCTGATGAGATACCTAATGAGATACAAGGCGAGATGCAGACGCGTGAGGATGGGTCTAAGACCCCGCCGCCACTTGCGCCTGCCGTTATGCCGGAGCTCTTTTGCTTTCAGGATTATCGTAAATTTTTAAAGGAGTGGTTTGAATATAAGAAGCGCGTTCAGCCTGGGTACTCTGGAGCTTTGTTTGCGCGTCAGGCGGGGCTTAGCTCCCATACCCTTCTTGGGATGGTGATCCGCGGGGAGAGAAATCTTGGCTACGAAACCATCCGTTCATTCATCAAGGCGCTAAATCTAAAAGCGCGCGAGAAAATATATTTTGAAAAACTTGTTCTTTTCAACCAGGCCAAATCGTCCGAGGACCGCGCTGATTATTTTGAGCAGCTTGTAACTCTTGCCCAGGGCGAGGGCCGTGGGCTGCTAACTCAGATCCAGGATTATGCAAAATACTTATCCCATTGGTACACGGCCGCGGTTCACGAGCTTGTTAATCTTGATGATTTCAAGGCTGACCCTGATTGGATTGTAAGAAAGCTTAAGCGAAAAATCACGGCAAAAGAGGCTACGGATGCCTGGGCGCTTCTTTTACAGCTTGGTATGGTGAAGCTTAACCCTGTGACCGGACGCTTTGAAGTCACAAACAAAGCGATGGACTTTGATCCCGGTACAGTGAGCTTTGCGATCCGTAATTTTCACAAGGAATTCTTGGACCGCGCCAAAGATGCGATAGATCACGAGTCATTAGAAGAGCGCGAGCTTTCGTCGCTTACGATCGCGCTATCAGAGAAAGAGCTGGGCGAGCTCAGACAGAAAGTAAAAGAATTTAGAAAGGCCATTAATCTTGCTTTTAGTACCGGTGCTGCAAATGAGGCAGTCACACCGGAGAAAAAGCATGTTGTATCCGTCAATACGCAGGTTCTGCTTTTGACGGAGAATCAGTCACGCCTCAATAACCAAAATAGAGAGAAAAAAGAGAAGGAGATAGGAAAATGAAAAGAGGAGTAATTGCTTTAACAATAGGAGCCGCGTTGTTTGCGGGAGTGTTTTCAACCTCTGTGTCTGCGCGTGAAGCCCAGGGAATCGGAGTGGGAAACGGTGGCAGCACTAACCGCGCGCAGTACATCGAAAAACTTAAGTCAGAAATGTTTGGTGCGCAAAGGAATGCAAGCGGGCCACTGGATGATCTTTATGACTGGTGCTCGCGTGTAACAAGGGTGCTTGGAAGGGAACTAAGCCGCGCTGAGCTTCAGATCCAGTATGAGCGCATGGAATCAGCCAAAGAAATCCTAATGGACGCGCTGGTTGCGGCATCTCAGTCGCTAGATATGGACCCTCAGACAGGGAGCCCGACGATTAAAAGAATGATCGACCGCGGAGTGATCTATGCGGACGCGCTTGGGCAGGAGCTGTCTAAAAATGGGTCATCACGGTTGGATTCGCTTACGGAATTACATTTTCTCACAGGATACATCCAGCTCATCATTAAAACAGAAAACGAGCTTGATCGCCCGTTTTATCTGCCATACGTGCATCGGTACAACCGCTGTGGGTCATGTCCTCCGGAGTTCAACCTTCCTGCGTTCATGCGGAAGTATTTTGAGATCGCCAAGGCTGAGCTTCGTTTTATCCTGACACAGTTTACTAATATGGATAACGTGGGAGGCAGACTCATGGTCACACCTGTGGGTAATCCCATCGCATTTCTTAAGCTTGCTGAGCTTGGCTCTGGATTTATTGCCGATGAAATAGCCAATACGTTTGATTCATACCGCAATGCTTGTTCGATCAGGGATCTGGTGGCGCTGTCTGAAACACTAAGGGACTTCAACGTCTTTGGTGACCGCACTGTATTCCCGAATGTCCCCTGGGCGCTCACGCAAAGCGCGGTCGAGTTAGATAGGATTCTTATGGAGCTTGGTTCCATTAGGCCTAACCCGATTGGCGGTAACGAAGGAGTTCAGACGGTGGAGCTGCTTTCCGGCAGTTTGCATCTTGATGAAGCCGAGATGAAATCGGTACGCCTCGGTGGCACTACAGCTATCCAAAAACTGTTTGTCCAGGCTGAAGCCTACCGCTCGGATGCGACTATTGAGGTCATCGTTAACGGCGAAGTCAAAGGGACCTTGTACCTCCCGGCGCGGGATCCGTCTTATGTGGTGACCATTGCGGATACGGCGGGTTCCATCGAGTTTAGACACGTCCGTGGCGGAAGGGTTCAAATCCGCTCGGTACGTGCGGTGATTTCGAATTAAAGGAGAATCGGGCCGCGCTCGCGTGGGCGGCCCATATATAAAGGAGAACGAAAATGAAAACGACAAAACATAAAAAAGAAAATTGTATGGCAGTCACGGTACTTGGGGCGCTTGGGCTGATTTTATCAAGTACCGCAAGTGCAGAAATAAAAGATGGCTACTTTTCAGTTAAAGAAAAGGATTTAAAAGGCAAGAAAACCGAGGCCAGGGTTTTTATAAAAACTTCCGGCGAAAGGAACTCAGCATATGGGTTAATTCTTCATGCGAATGGGACCGGTGCTTTGTTTCGAGTGGAGGAGCTTCCAGATGGAACTCAAGCCTGGCTCCCGATCTTTCAAAAGAGTGGTCATTTCTTAGGTGTCAATGAAGATCAGGCGCCTGCCTTAAAAGGTAGTGTGAGCACGGTTTCTGGCAGGGCGAGTATTCGGCTGGTGCCGACCCAGAATTCGGTTTGCAAGGATATTGTTGAGATCGAGGGTAAGGAGTCTGGTCAGCAAAGTCTAGGTCTTCTTCCAGATAAGGAAATAAAACTAAGCGGCGAGCGTGGGAGCAAGGGTTTGCTCACAAGCCACCAATATCAGGGGAGCTTGGTGTTTGACACTGCTTCTCACGAAGGAAGCTTCAGCCTGAACCAGATTGCCCCCGGCCTAGCAACCCTTCGTGCGCGGGTGATTGACTCTGAGTCCATCAATGGTTGGTCCGTGAGCCGCGATGTGCTTGGTCTTTCTGTGATGATCCATAAAAAAGGATGTTTACTTAGTTCAGCAGGGAACGAACTGGTTGTGGTCAACACACCAGAAGCCAAGGAAAGCTGCGCACAAAACACAGTTTCGCTGACAGATTAAAAAAGAAGGAAGAATGGAGATTTAGCCATGAAAACGAAAATAATAGCACTAAGCACACTGCTTGTTCTGACAGGGTCCGTAGCCATTGCAGAGCAAACAGCGGATAATCCCCAAAACAACCCCTACGAAGAAGGTACGCGGCGAGTAAGCCTGACGCCTGAGGAGAGAGAAAGCCTGCTTCAGTACACTACGACATCAAAGTCGAGGCTTGAGAAGGCGCTGGATGAAGCTAAGGGGAAGGCGCTCGCCGAGGCGAATGAGATTTACTTAAGAGTCATCACGTCTGTGGTCAAAGAGAGTTTTCAGGAAAAAAGGCGAAGTGAGCTTTTAATGAGGATGACGCTTAATCAAGCACTTGAGCTTACGTTTGGGACTCCAAACGCTGACGGAGTGATCACGAAGCCAGGAGTGCTTGAAGGGAGCGCCAATACGGATCTTCTCACCGCTATCTTAGAAGACTCGATCAAGATTGCGATTTCATTTTACCAAGACGACAGAGAAGCGATCGAGAAAGGAACTCTGATTGAGTTACCGTACTTTGAACTAGCTCAGACAAGAGTCAGGCAAGCCAGGGGCTGGTTATCTGGAGTGTACGAGTGGAAGGAGATGTTTGAATTCCAAGTGGCAGCGCTTGAGCAGTGGATGTCAACCACGGCGTTAGCTGAGCATATGGAGAGGGCAAGATTTGGAGAAGCGATCATTCTTTGTGATGACGGGCTTAAGACGGTGCAAGATCCAAAGTATAAAACCGACCAGAAGGTGAGATACCTTCGCGGGGTGATGAGAAAGCTTGCCGAGGTGCAAGTGCCTGGCAAGGCAGGCAGAGTGGTACCGGGAATGCCTGGCCAATCTACAAACAACCCCCTTCACGCCACTACGATTCAAGAGGCGAGGTTCATCCCGATCCGGGCCGGGAGTTTTGAGATGGGAAGCCCAAGCTCGGAGTCAAATCGTGATAGTGACGAAACCCAGCACACGGTAACGCTCACAAAAGATTTTGAGCTTATGGCAACGGAAGTGACTCAGGCGCAGTGGGAAGCGGTGATGGGGAGTAACCCATCAAACTTTAAGGGAGCAAACCGGCCGGTGGAAAGTGTGAGCTGGAATGATGTGCAAGTATTCATTGATAAGCTAAATGCCAGTAACAAAGACGGCTACAAGTATCGACTCCCCACAGAAGCTGAGTGGGAGTATGCGGCAAGAGCAGGGAGCAAGACTGCATATTCTTTTGGAGATAGCCCATCTCAATTATCTGAATACGGTTGGTTTGGTATGAACTCAGTAAGTTGGACCCATGAAGTAGCAGGACTAAAGCCCAATGCCTTAGGATTATACGATATGCATGGCAATGTCTACGAGTGGGTGAGTGATTGGTATGGGGATTACAGCACAAAAAACAAAACCGATCCCAAAGGCCCATCCAGTGGCCCCGGCCATGTTCTCCGTGGCGGCGGCTGGGGCAGCAATGCTTCCTACCTGCGCTCCGGTAACCGTCTCAACTGGAGGCCTGGCATTCGCGGCGGCGATGTGGGCTTCCGCCTTGTGAGGACCCGGTAGCACTTGAGCACTTTTACGCTTGTTCACTTGGGCTTTTGTTTGCCTGCCTGAGTTTGGGCGTAGTTCAGCCCAAACAGGCAGGCAAAATTTTTAATGCGTTTACCATGATCTATGCCATTGCCTAATTGATATTTTTTGGCTGTTTGATAAAATATCAATGACTAACAACTATCGCACCACAAAGACGAACAGGACTCAGGCCAGGAAGCAGCTGGCCGAAATGGTTCAAAGGCATCCCGAAAACGTTCGCTTCTCGAAGCATGCACTGGACGAGTTGGCCAACGATGACCTTACTACTGTTGATGCCTGGAATGTCCTGAAAAGCGGCGATGCGAGAATTGTTGATGAGGGGAACTTAAAAAGGGTTCCTATCGTTACCGACTAGAGACGAACTTTATCATGTTGATATTGGCATTTCAGGATGACGGTAACGGACTGTTTGTAGTCACAGCCTGGGACAAGAGACGGAAAGGAGCTAGAAAATGATGTGTGCAATGTGTAAGAGCAAAAAACCACTTAAGACAACTTCTGTCCGTGCCTATCGTTACAAGGAAAGCAGACTGGACAACGTAATTCTTCATGGTGTCAAAGAGAGCCGATGCGAAGCCTGCGGTGAGGTTTATTACAGCTTTGGCGACATCGACAAACTCCACCACCTGATAGCCCACCATCTTATTCGGAAGACCGAAGTACTGACCGGGCAGGAAATCCGGTTCCTCCGCAAGTGTCTTGGCTTCTCAAGCGCAGCCTTCGCCAAACTGGTTGGTTACGAGCTTGAGCACCTATCGCGCGTAGAAAACGGCAAGCATGACGTTCAGAAAATATTCGATCACCTTGTCCGAATGCTGGTGGCCAAACACCTCCCAGACCGAGACTACAATCTCCGAGACCTGCTCTTGGACGGCAAAGCCATGAAGATAAAATGGCTGGAATTCTCACTAAAGGGCAAGGATTGGAAATTGGATAAGGCGGCATGAACCATATCCAATCTACCCATAATCACTAACAAAAACCCTTCAACTGTCAAGTAACAGCGAAATAGATTTATCTTGACAGCTTTTAAGAAAAATCAGCGCTGTAGATTGCGCCTGTCTTTAAATGGCCTTAATACGGCTCATGCACGCACAAGCCTGCACGACTCTCTCTACTTTATGGGCCGTATCCATAGGTTTTTAAAAATCGTTCATAGGCTGTTTACGCGCGTTTTAAGAGGGTACGAAAACCCGTGATACGGATATGGATATGCAAAACCAAAAACCACTCTCTCTCACAATTCAAATCCAAAAACTTAAAAACGCCGAGCTACTTGATAAGCTTGTTATTCTTGCGCGCGATGAACGAAAGCTTCTTGTAGAGTTCCTTGTATGCTTAAGGGAATTTGATATACGCAAACTTTATCTAGAGGATGGCTATTCGTCACTTTTTTCATACCTAACCCAATGTTTAAACCTTTCTGAAGGCTCGGCATATAGGAGAATCCAGGCTGCAAGACTGTCGCTTAAATACCCGCTTATTTTAGAAAGGCTTGAGCATGGCAAGCTTACACTTGCAAACCTCTCAGCTATAAGCCCGATTCTGACTACTGATAACTGCTCCACTGTTCTTACCGAATGTGAGAAATTAACAAAGCGTGGAGTTGAGAAGTTTGTCGCCATGGAGCAGGCAAAAAGAATGCGTGAGTTTTACTCTTGTGGGAGTGGTGGCGGTGAAAGCGGGGCTGACGGGAACGGAGCACGCATAGTGAGCGCGGGTACTGGCGGATCTAGCGTAGTAGCGGCCACCATGGCTATGCCGCCAAGATTTAGGGATAAGATAGAGTTCTTTGCCGCGCCAGGTGTGATGTCCATGAAAATGGCAGACACGACAAAAGACGTGGTGCCTAACACTCATGACACTAAAGTTGATCAAGATAGTAAATTTGCCGCCACCGGTGGCGGTGCTCAAGATCAAGCAAGTGGGGCTCCCGCTAGTGATGCTGCTAAAGCACATATTAGGATCAAATTCACGGCAAGTGCTGAGATGATGGATGAGATTAAAGAGGTGCGTGACATACTTAGCCATCGACTCCCTAATGCACAACTTAAAGACATCTTTGAAGCGGCGCTCGATGCATTTCTTGAAAAGTATTCGCCCGAGCGGCGAATCAAGAGCCGTATCGAGCGGCACTCTAAGCGCGACTGCATTAAAAACCGTCCTGAGCAAAAGTCTAAGCACGCCTCGGAACGCGGGCATGCCGAGGAATGTAAACACGCCCGAAAATGTGAAATATCTGACAACAACACCAAAGCTGTCAGTGCGGCCACAAATGATGGAGCTTCAAACAAGACTGAATGTACCGACAAGGCTTACCTTACCAATAACGCTCCACTCACCACAAAGACACCCACCACTAATTCACGCTACATTCCGCAGGCGGTTAGAGACGTTGTGTGGCAACGCGATCAAGGGCGGTGCAGCTACGTGAGTCCCGGTGGTAAACGCTGCGATGAAACCAGATTCCTTGAATATCACCATGAGCATGCGTGGGCGATGGGAGGATCATCGATAGATCCCGCCAATATCACAATAAGATGCAAAAGACATAACTGGCTTGCTGCCGTACAAGTCTACGGGGCCTCGCACATGAATCAGTTCGGGCGACCTTTCTCATGACATGGGCAAACATGATATTGGCCACGGTATTGGAGTAAGAGATTTGCACATACGACTAACAGCTTTGATTATGCCCTTGTCCTCAAGCCTAAGTTTTGCCACACGCCCATAAAAAAAGCTGGCTACGAATCACAATACTTTTTCATTGCAAACGACTTGACCTCTACCCACTCAAATCCCGGTAGACCCCTAATTTTGAGTAAGATATGAATGCGGTTATGTGCACCTGTCTTGAGCTCGGTACGGACTCCGGCATTCTGTGGAACACGAGTCCGCGACTGTTTGAGGTGCCTGGCTGTCAGCTTGTGCTGTGCCGTGATTGGACAGTAAGTGACGATAATGCGGACTTTTTTTGATACATATTTAAAAAGGTACGAACTTTTTTTGATACCTATAGAAATTAGTACTAATATAGTTATCAACGATGGAACGCTATCTTGCCAAACAAGTTCGGAAAGATCTCGAGAAAAAAATGGTTTTTATCGGAGGCCCCAGACAGGTCGGCAAAACCACTTTGGCCCGCAATCTTTTTTCTAAAGCAGAAACTGGCTACCTGAACTGGGACATCGACGAGGATCGCACTAAGCTTCTTAAGCGGCAACTGCCAGACCGCAGTGTATGGATCTTTGACGAGATCCATAAATACAGAAAGTGGCGCAACTACCTCAAAGGGGTCTACGACGCGATCAAGGTGGAACGGTGGGCGCCTAAGAAGATCTTGGTTACTGGGAGCGCAAGGCTTGATTACTACCGTTTTGGTGGTGATTCCCTTCAGGGGCGCTACCACTATCATCGACTAATGCCTCTCAGCTTCCGGGAAATAGGTGCAAAAAACGTAGCTGATCTCGAATCGCTCTTCCGCTACGGAGGATTCCCAGAGCCTTTTTTTGCTCAGAGCGAAAAGGAGACCCGGAGGTGGACGAACGAGTATGCTCACCGTTTATTCCGAGAAGATTTGACATCTCTTGAGCGGATAACCGATATCGGCACTCTTGAACTCATGGTTTACCGATTGCCTGAAATCGTAGGTGCACCATTTTCGATTAATTCTCTCAGGGAGGATCTCCAGATTGCCCATGCAACTCTTGCGAAATGGGTCAGTATCCTTGAAAGGCTGTATCTCATTTTTAGGATCAGCCCCTTTGGTGCGGCCCATGTCAAGGCTATCAAGAAAGAACCAAAGCTCTATTTATATAATTGGACATCGGTTGAATCAGATGGCCCGCGGTTTGAGAACCTGGTGGCAGTCCATCTGCTGAAATACGCTTACTGGCTTCAGGATACTGAAGGACGTCGCATAGATTTACGATACTTCCGGCTTAAGGGCGGCGAAGAAGTTGATTTCGTGATGCTTGAGAATGGTAAGCCATTCATGTTCGTTGAATGCAAGTTGAATGACGATTCAGTCAACCCAAGATTGCGTACCCTGGTATCGAGATTCCCATCCGCAAAGGCGTTTCAAATCCATCTGAGGGGCAAGAAGGAATATCAAACACCAGAAGGAATCCGTGTTTGCCCGGCTACGCGGCTTCTTTCAGAACTGATTTGAATTTAATATCGCGCAATAAAGTTGTTAGTCATATGCGAGGCCCCGTAGACCTGCATGGCAGCAAGCCCGTTATGGCTTTTACATCTTAAAGTGATATTAGCGGAATCAGTCGATGATCCTCCCAAAGTCCAAGCGTACTCATGGTGATATTCAAGTAGCCTGGTTTCACCGCATCTTTTACCACCGCGACTCGTGTAGCTACATCGCCCTTGATCGCGCTGCCACACTATGCCCCTAACCGTCTGTGGAATGTAGCGTGAATCAGTGGGTGGCGACTTGGTGGTGAGTTCGGAATTGTTGGTAAGACAAGCCTTTGTAGCCACACTGTCTGCTTTGGCTTTGCTAGCTGGACACAGTAATGCTTTTACGCAATCACTTCGCGCACATGATCATTTCGCTGCCATTCATCTCATGCTCCACGCAGGAGTACTGGATGAAGGCGTTGTTCGGCAGGTAGATCTTAACCTGAACCTTATCCTGATCTGGCCAGCCCTTAACGCCGAGAAATCCGTCGACCACGGTGTGGTTTTCTTCCTGTCCGAATTTTTCGAGAGCTGCTTCAATGGCTTTACCGGTACCACCTACTTTATTGCCATGGGCGAAAGCAACCACTGGAATTGCTGTAAGCATCATCGCAATTAATATTTTAGTCTTCATTTACATTTCTCCTTACTTTATCAGTTAAACCTCATCACGAGGTTATTTATCCGTTTGGCTCACTTGTAGAACAGAGCATGACGCCCGGTTCGTTGTTTCTAAAACTTTTATCACAAGGTTCATTTGTAATCGGCGCGATTGGCGATCCTGGTTCGTCGTCTCCACCTGGCTCTCCAGTAGGCGTTGCTGAGGGTATCGGGTTTGGGACGCCCTCATGTTCATTAGCGCCGTTCTTGATCCAGGTTGAGATTGCCAATATATCTTTTTCGGAAAGACGCCCCATCATTTTTGGCATCGCACCGCTCTTAACGACGGTATAGAGACTGCTCCGATCAGGGTGTCCTGGCACAATGAGTGGTGGAAAATGTTTCTGACCCATCACGCCCTCAAAAGTGCTCAAATCAAGGCCATGTGGAGAGTTCGGGCCGCTGTGACAGCTCAGGCATTTCGGAACGAGGATCTTTTCACGTATTGATGCATATGTGGGTCGTGTTTCGTCTGCCGCCAGAGCTGGCTCCTTGATGTCCTTGATACCTTGGAACTCTGAGTTGCAGGAAATGAAGGAGAAAACTACTACTAGCAGCGCCGCCCTACAGATGGATTCGTTTGTCATGTTGTTTTCATTCTCCATATTAGTTAGAGCTGGCCCCTGTTCACGGCCAATAAATCACGGAGTGCCTGCCTGGTTTGCACGTATTGTCTGTAAACACTCGGTAAGTCGTAATTAGTATCGTAGAGATACCTTTCAACATCGACCCAAACGCCGCGAAGCGCCTGGATTTCATATGCACAATTACCATCACTGTGATCAAGAGGCTTAATAATCTCACCTGGCTCATTGCCTTGAAGATTATCGCCCGGCTCACCCGGGAGCCCTCCTGAACCGCCTGCGCAAAGCCCGGCCTTCTCTGCCTGCATGGCGAATCTTTGTACTGAATATTTCACTTGATACCTGAGCCAGCTCATCTGAACGATCTCATTCAGCTCTTGAGCTTCACTGCGCAGGCGTGAGGCTGGATTTAAATCGCCATGATCTGCGTATGTGTTAGCAAGAGACCCCATGGAAAACATGACTGACAAACAAATGATTACAGATAATTTCATTTTTATCCCCTTCGAGTAAGAACGTTAAATTAGTAACAAGTGCGACTCAGCAATGTCAGTGCCAGTTTGTAACGATCCATAAAAAAATCCTAAGACTATGACTTCATGAAATTTAATATGTGGAGATTGATTACCTCATTCAGGTAAGCAGTGGGGACAAGTGGGGACTGTTCCTAGGGGAAGGTGTCAGAGTGGTACTGCAGAATCATCAATCTAGTCGCCAAAATTATCGCAGCAGTCTTACATATGAGTAATTGCCTATCTGGCGGAGACCACTATAATCGCCGCTATGTTATCTTTTTTGGGCAAAATGAGTAGGTTTGCTTTTTTATTTTTCCTTGGCGGTGGAATCGCCATTGTGCAAGCCGCTCCAGCTCGGTCCGACTTGATTGCTTCTGAAAAACTATTTGCAACCGCGCAGAACCCCTACTGGCGAAAGCTGTTGCATTACTCTCATTCCTTTTTATGGAGCGCCCCGCGTGGCGAAGTCGATGGTGAGGGCTTTTATCTTTCGCCAGATGGCCGCACCGATGCTCTGGCCGAACTTAAGGCAACGATTGTCGCATTGGAAAGTGGCCAGAAAGTTGGCAAGCTTAAGCAGGCTGCGGCTTGCGCGTTCCCCGAGAGATTGCGGTATTTGAAAAAGGAATTGGGAGTTGCGGTACGCCTTCCTGGAAAAGGGGACTGTCCCGAGTATGATGCGTTCATAGAAAAAATTCAGCCCCAGGGGATAGCGCTGGTTTTTTCATCAGCTTTTGCTGACAGCCCTGGTTCAATGTTCGGACATACCTTTTTAAAAGTGAAGAGTGGGAGGAAGTCCGATCTCTTGGATTACGGCATCAGCTTTGCCGCGACCGTTCCACCCAAGGATGGGGGATTGTTGTACGTGGTGTTTGGCTTGATGGGTGGTTATGCCGGGCAGTTTTCGTTTTTGCCGTACCATCAAAAGGTGCAGGAGTATGTCAATTCCGAAAGCAGGGACCTCTGGGAGTATACGCTCAATCTTTCGGCCGAGGAGAGTCTGCGTCTGGTCAATCATCTCTGGGAGTTGGAGTCCAATTCGTGGTTTGACTATTATTTTATTGGCAAAAACTGCTCTTATCAGCTGCTTACTGCTCTTGAGGTTGCCAAGCCTGAGTGGGATCTGTCTTCGGGATGGTTTTATGTGGTCCCCGCTGAGACGTTAAAAAGGGTACTTGAAGTTCCGGGCGCTGCTACTCAGGTTCGTTATCGGCCTTCTTTGCGAAGAAAAATGATTCAAGGCATGGGTCTGCTTTCAAAAGATGAAAAGGAGGAATTCGCAAGCCTCATCAGTGGGCGCCGCGAGGATCCTCGAGAGGATACCAAGGATATTAAGGATCCTAAGGAGATCAACTCTCCGGCCGTTCTTTCGGTCGCCATTCAGTATGTCCAGTACCACCGCGCCGAAAGCGTTAATGAAGTACGTACCGATCTCCTCTCCCTTTGGAACAAGGTTCTCGAGCGTCGGGCTGAACTCGGCGCAGTGCCTGATCCTGTTGCGCTTGAGGTGGTTGCCTATCAGGAGCCGCCAGTCGATCAGCCCCAGATGGGGCATGGGCCATTACGAGTCGGTTTGGGCCATGGAGTTGGTGTTCGCGATGGGCAGAGCGCTCTGGGGTTTGAGGAGCTACATATTAAATTTGCGTACCATGACCTCCTGAATAGTGATTTGGGTTATCTGCCATTTTCAGAAATTAATTTCCCAAATCTTACATTTAGGTATCAGCCGCGAGAGGGCAGCCTTTCGCTCGAGCGGTTTCAGTTTGCCAGAATGGTTTCGATTTTCCCGCTGGGATTTCTTGAGAAGCGCTGGTCTTGGAAGATGGATGCTGGAATCGAGGCTCCCAAGGATTTAGCTTGCGAAGGTTGCCACGTTTTTCACGCCGGAATGGCCTGGGGGGCCTCTCTCGATATTTGGCGGGGACGGACGGTTGGCTACGGTCTCGCGGGGGCATTTTTTGATTTCGGCAGCGGCCTGGCGCGGTCTTTTCGTCTGGGGCCCACTGCTGAGGCTGGATTCTTGTCTAACCCGTGGCAGCCTTACAAAATCAGGATCGAGGGCAAGCTCTATGTCGATCCCTTTCAGCCTTATCGATCACTGTTGTTTTCAAAATGGGGTGTGGATCAATCCTTTTCCTGGAATTCACATTGGGAAACACGGCTGGAGGCTCAGCTTGTTCTTGCCATGGTGGGAGCCCCGCAGCCCTATAGTGAAGCAAAATTTTCCGTTCAATATTATTTTTAAAGTTGTATCGGGCGGCTTTGACTCATATAATTATTTCTTCAACTAAAAAGGAGCTCAAAAGATGATCAAATCAGTAGTTAGGTTATTGTTAGTGACGGGTTTATGTTTAGGCGTTTGTGGTATTTCCTGGGCGGCTGAGAAAAATAGAAAAGTGGACAGTGTTGTTGAAGATGTCTCTCCAAACCAGGGAAGCGATAGTTGTGGCCTTGGCTGGCAAGTATCGGATAAGAAGACTCTCATGGGTACTTGCACGCGTGGTACAACCAACGCGTATCTGAGTCCCAGCTGGAGCATGACTACCGGGACCAGCGGATGTAAGAAACACGATTTTGCCAAGAAGGATGAAGAGGCTGTTAAATATGTCGCTTCAAACTACTACCCTCTGCGTGCGGAAATGGCACAGGGGCAGGGTGAATATTTGGTAGGGCTTGCCAGGGTTATGGGGTGCGATGACGCCGCAGCCAGCAATCTGGGTGGCCTGACACAGAGAAACTTCAAGACGATTACTCAGGGCGCGGATGCTTACGAGACATTGCAGAATGTCAAGAGAGAGATCCAAAAGAGCCCTGCCATGGCCAATGGCTGTGGGTTGACTGGTTGATTTAAAGACGTTTAGACGGATTTGTTATGAAGGGAAGGGACGTACTTGTTCTTAAGGAACTGGGCTCGTCCCTTTTCTATTTTTTGGGAAGGACGATGCTTGTGCTAAGCTTCTTGGCCACGCTGACGGGCTGTTCGCATCTTTTTTACCAGAACTCGCATCAACTTTATTCTGATCCAAGAAAGGCGGGTTTTTCTTTCCATGAAGTTTCATTTCAGGCCAAGGATGGTCAACACCTTTACGGCTGGTACTTCCCGGCCGTGGTTAAGCCCGGAGACTTGGTCAAGGGAACCATCATACAGTTCCATGGCAATGCAGAGAACATGAGTTCACACTATGCATCGCTCGTTTGGGTAATTCGCAGTGGTTATAATTTTCTTACATTTGATTACCGTGGATACGGCAGAAATGCAGGGGATCCGAATCAGGAGGGCGTCAACGCCGATGCAGTGGCTGCTATTCGTTATGTGCTTGACCGGGAGCCGGCTCACGAATCAAAAACGCGAGATATAGTGCTGTACGGGCAAAGTCTTGGGGGAGCTGTGGTTCTCCGCGCATTGGAAGAAGTGCCCAATAAATCGCGGATTCGGGCGGTTATTGTGGACTCTGCTTTTTTTTCCTATCGTGCAATGGCTTGCGCCGCGCTGGCGCGCTCTTGGCTGACCTACTTCTTCCAGCCGCTGACTTATCTGCTAGTTTCGGACGCGTATAGTCCCGAGAAGTCAATCGCGCGTGTATCACCACTTCCTCTGCTTGTTATTCATGGCGACCACGACTCAGTAGTGCCGTTTGAACTCGGAAAGGGTATTTTTGAGCGCTCGCGCGAGCCGCATGAGTTTTGGCAGGTTAAATCAGGGCAGCATATCCAGGTCATGGATGATCCAGTCTATCGCGAACGGCTGTTAAAGTATCTGGATACCCGCTAAGGTGGCGACTTGGCAGGAATACGCATATACACAGTGGAATTAGGTATTGTTAATTATGGCCATATACAGCGGCATTAGCGGTTACTAACTGTTGCAAATGCGTCTATGAACCCAGCGCCTTGCTGCGCGGAAGGTAGGCCTATATCTCTTCCTACCAATCCAATGCCACTGGTAGAAATCATCAGCGCGGCCACTCCTGAGACATGCGGGGCAGCCATGCTGGTCCCGCTGTAGGTGGCGTAGCTGCTACCCTTTACCGTGGAATAAACACTCACACCCGGTGCTGTAAAATCAACTTCAGGCCCGAAATTGCTGAACCAGGCAAACTTCATTGCCGAATCAACAGCACTCACGGCGATTACTTCCTGGTATCTTGCCGGATACGAGACCTGCGTGCTTTCATTGCCGGCCGCCGCGACCACCTTAAGCCCGGCATTAGAAGCATCGATAATAGCGTTATGTAAAATGGTTGAATCAGATGGTCCACCCAAACTTAAGTTCACAACTCTCGCCCCGTGGTTCACGCAGGAGCGGATTCCCTCAGCGATGGCTGAGTTATAACCAGATCCCTGTCTGTTAAGAACTTTTGTTGCAAAGATCGCTGACTGCGGCGCCACGCCCACAGCGCCTATCCCGTTATCAATAGCCGCGATGGTGCCGGCGACATGGGTGCCATGACCGTTGTCGTCAGCCCACGCTGAAGGATTGATCCTGCCTTTAATTGAAACAAAATTTTCACCACCAATGATATTTGACCAAAGATCGGGGTGATCAGGTTGCACACCGGTATCAACCACACACACGGTCGCACCGCCGCCACGGGTGATTAAAAAAGCTTCAGGAGCTGATACTGCTGAAACCCCCCAAGGAATGCTCTGAGGTGGCTGCGTTGTTGAAGATCCACCGCCCTTACCGTTTACACGCACACCAAGTGTCTGGACCATGCCATCTATCTCTATAATCGCACCAGGGTGTTTGGCCTTGAGCTTGTTTGCGGCTCCGGTCGGAAGGTGGGCAATAAAAGCCTTATGATAGCGCAAATCCTCACCCAGCGTACCATTTGCAACCACGACATCTTTTTTCATTTTTACGATATCCGTACCTTGTAAGACATATCTAACCCCGAATGGTTTCGCGGCCGCGGTGGTTTCAATATTACATAATGCAGCTATAAATAAAACACATACTGAAAACAAATTTCTTGAATTAATAATCATGACAACTCCTCCAGATATCTCTGGTTCGCAGGTTCGCAACGAATACGCTACGCGACACCAACCGCATGTACATGTAATCACGACACACGTTATAGGTGGTTCTATTTAACATGAGTATAAATAATCTTATCTTGTTTATAAAATGTACAGATTTTTTTAACTCAGTTTACAGTTAACGATCAGCCGACCGCTGACAGCGGACAACTGAATGCATGGGATATGCGGGCGGCGCACGCAAATAACATAGAAAGGAAGAACTATTATGAATCAAAAAGCAGATAAGTTCATATTCGATCAAAATTCCGCCGCCTGCCCGCAACACATGCATTGCTCCATCTCGTCCGTAGCGAGATTCAAGCTGGAATGCGTGCTGGTTTCGGCGTGATTTTCGATGACGTTTCTGAAAAAAAGATAGTCAAACATTGTTGTTTGATCACTACAGAGTGACCATTGAAGTGAATAAAGGCAAGATTTCTTATTCGGTTCATGAGGTCGAAAACAGGAAGACAGGGACTTAAAAACTGCCTGCTGACGGCCTAGAGCCGATGACTAAAGCCGAGCTGTTTTAGTAAATATGCTCAAGCTCTATTCGCCTGATGGGGCTTTGAAATGAATCTAAACACTGTGCCAAGCCATGTTGCTATTCTTGTTCCTTCTGTTCGTAAGGCCGCACAACATCTCCATCAATTTGGTTTCCAGATTGGTCAAGAAGAAGTTTTGGATGGAGAAGGAACAAGAGAAGTCTATGTTGAACGTGAAAAGGGCGATTCACTACTTCTTGCGGAAGAAAGGAAATCAGGGTACTCCAACTAAACTAACGCCCTGTCGCCAGGGGGATTTTGCCCCGGCCAAGACTGGGGAGATTTCAATTGGTCGCCGGGGGTCATCTATGTTTTTGCTTAATATTCCTCTTTCACTTATCGCAACAATGTTGCTCTTTGGCATCCTCGCTTTCTATTTCATGGGTGTAAAAATAGCTAAATTCAAGAAGCTACGTGATCCCGAATCGAAAGCTGACGGTGTGGGCCCACTGGAAGGCGCGCTGCTGGGTTTATTGGCGTTGCTGCTCTCATTTACTTTTGGCCAGTCTGCCTCACGGTTTGATGACAGAAGAGCGCTCATAATTCAAGAATCCAACGACATCGGTACAGTTATTTTACGATCCGACTTATATCCTGATGCAATAGGGGCACGTTTCAAGGAAGATCTCAAAAAGTATGTTGAAAAAAGAATCGTTTACTACCACTCCATTGATGAAGAGAAAATCAATCGTGCACGCGTCGAAGCCGAAGAGATTTCAACTCGTCTTTGGAAAATGGCTGTGACACTTTCCAAGAACTCTCCAAACATAATTCGCGACAACCAGATGATTCCGGCATTGAATGCCATGATTGATATTGTAACCAGTCGAGACGCGAGCAGGCTTGCTAGTGTTCCCAGCTTGATTGTTTACTTGCTAGTCAGCCTCATTGTACTTGGCAGTTTTATCGTGGGATATAGTAGAAAAACCAAAAAGCACGACTGGGTCATTTTAAGCATGTACGCTTTCATGACGACAGCAACAACATGTGCCATCCTTGATCTGGATCGACCCCGGCAAGGGATGATTGAGACAGCCGTTACGCATGAAAAAATTAGCAGTTTATTGAGTTATTTCTAAGAGCTTGGCATAGTCACCAATGCGTCCATGAGCGATTTCTAGCATCTTTTCAATCCAAGGATGCCGAGCATAATCCGTCGCCGTTCGGTAAGAATTATCATGAGCATCTAAGTCTACATTACCCTTTGCATTGCTTAGGATAACGGCGACAGCACGAACACAATTGGACTCGACTGCGTTTATCAAAGGCGTACGGCCATAATAATCGGCGTGATTCGCATTAGCACCCACCTTGAGGAGCGCCTCGACGATGCGATAGTTGCAATCATCAGCAGCTTTGAGAAGTGGGGTTCTGTCCATATCGTCAGTGGTATTTGGATCGGCACCCAGCTCAATCAAGCGCAATGAGGCTTTCACTCTTCCGAATAGAATCGAATAATACAAAGCAGTCTCACCGTACTCCGCTCGTCCGTTTACATCAGCTCCTTGCTGGATAAGGCTTTCGATTCTGGAAATGCGGCCATACTTGGCCTCGTGCCGGAGCATCTGATTCAGAAACTCCTTGCTCCCTACGTCGATAATTCCGAACATTCCTGACTGGTCACCGATGGAGATTGAAACTGATTCTCCGGCCATTACCATCTGAGAACAACCAGCCAACAACACCGCCAAACCGAGATGAACAAAACCGTACTTCATAACTGCCTCCAAACTACTAAAGGCCACCTTCAATGCGACGAATGACGTATCCACGAATCAAGAATCCGAGAATAAGGCCGATCAAAGAGAACAAAACTATGAATATGGTGTAATTACTGCCCTGCTCTGGAGCCGCACAGGCATCTGCCTTCGATCGCTTTTTTAGGTAGTCTTTTGCCTCATCTGCGGCTTTGGGTGTATCCATGCGCGAAACAATTGCGTGGTACTTCTTCATTGCGCGTGCGGAATCCGTAATAAACAGGGTATTTGTGCCCTCGTCTGGAATAAGACGTGAGTTAACTGGCGCAAGAGAACGTAAGTTTCTGGCTACTGCCTCCGCAGGAATGTATTTCATTTGAATTGCATGAGTGACCATCGAATCATCTTCTGGCAAGACCGCTTGATCTATAATCAGCGGTAGATTGCTATCTCGTGCATCCCTCATGCGAAGAAGATGATAAACATCAATGTTTGCCTCATGAATCAACGTATACCCCCGCAAAGCCAACACTGAATACATCTGCGCCATAGCCTGCTCGCGAGTCATAGGACCACCAAACGAAACGCTTACAGTTGGCCCATCCTGACCCTTAAGATCAGACGCGCTGATTTGCAGGCCTAGCACTTCTGAAACACCTTCAAGGTAAGCCATGAGACTCATCTCGCCAGTTTTCACCCGCACATTACCGGATGAGTCTTTCGCCATACTGGTAATCGAAAAGCTTAAACAGCAAAGCAATCCAGACATCAGAGCAACTATTGTTCGCTTTTTCATTTTCCACCTCTGACGGATCCCTTGCGCTGAGGAGTTGAGCTACCTGAGAAACTGCTCCACTTTGTTAAACTTGTCGAAGTCGAACTCGTGGAACCTGATCCCATTTGGGCCACATCCTTAATTTCGAGTTTCTCAACAGTTATGTTTTCAATTTTATGCTCACGTTCATTGCAGACTCGTTTGGAGTCTCGCTGGCTATCCATGTCTCGCGCTCTCTTGGCGGCCTCCTCAGTGTCCAGTAGTTGCACAAGTTTTAGTGACTTTTGAATATTAATGCCATCGTTCGTAATACTGAGCTGCGAACGAAATTGTGGAATAATCCGGCTATTCACTGGCATAAATGATCGCATAAAACGAGCAACATTGTCGGCGCTCGCATACTTCAAAGTATGAATGACAGTAATCATCCTGTGTGACGCGGGAACATCAGTTGAATCATAAACAGGTATTGCGCCATCCCTTGCGTCAAGTGCCTGTTGAATGATCCATCCCGATTTATCAGGACCATCAATAACGGCGTAACCATTGTCCTGCAATGCTTGATGAAATAGTTCTGTCAAAACATCTTCTTTGATTGGTCGATTAATCAGTAAATTCACCGATCCCTTTAGTTCACTTTCCCAACTGCCACCCACTTCAATGCGAGTACCGGTGAATTTGGCATACCCACGAACAAAATCAGGAAGCGACACGCCCTTAAGCTTGAACGGTCGAACCATTCCTTGTTCTCCCTTTTGAAAAACTGGAACTGCCGCCCGTGCTGCTGTTACAGTTAAAATCGCTGCAATAGCCGCGAATAGCGGAATTTTATATTCCGCCACTTGTTTTACGATGTGCATATTCAACCTCTCTTTCATAAGCCTGTCGATCCGCAAGCCACTGGCTGTCGTAACGAGCAGGGGAATCGTTATATTTCGGAAAATCTGGAAGATCAGAAAAAGTAATAAGCGGTCCACTTGGACGAGCATGAATAATCAGAGCAATGGAAGTTAAAACAACAAGCGTCGCCGCTTGTGCCGCCGGATGAAGGGCAAAGAAATTAGCCGTCCTAATTAAAACTTGGATTGGAGATAAGTGAACAACTAGTTCTTGAACCACGCCAAATGCACGAGAACGCGCAAGTTTAGCTTTTTTGGCTGCAGCCCCACAAACAGCAAGGCGCTCACGGCGACAAGCTAAAAGTTCATTAGCCGAGGCGAATAGTCTCGCCTCGAACTCAGCTGAGGGTTCCTGTTTTTGCTTCAAAACTTCTTGGATTGCACCTGCGTTTAATCGCATACCAACCTCCGCAATGCCGATCTCGCTCGAAACAGTCCCTGTTTGACAGCGTTTTCACTGCACCCACAAACGAGAGAGATTTCCATACAACTCAAATCTTCCTGCTCATGCAGCAAAAACATCATCCTTTGTGCTGGTGCAATCCGATCAAGAGCATCTTGCATAATCTGGTTTGACTGGATTCTTTCCAACTCCTCATGCGGATTTGGACCATTACTGGCCGGATCTCCTATATGATTGAGATCCCCTGGCAACTTTATCCGCTTCTCCCTTCTTAAAACGTCGATGGCTAGATGAGTGGCAATACGGAACACCCATGCCCGAAGACCACCGTCGATCCGCGATTTAAAAAAGCCGATCTTGCGAATTACCGTTAGAAAGGTTTCTTGTGTTAATTCCTCAGCCATTTCTCGTCTCCCAGTAACGCGCGCCAGGTAAGAGAATACGGAACTACCCTGCGCTTCATATAACACTCGGAATGCCTCTGGCGCACCCGATTTGAGTCCGTCCACAATCTCTTGATCAGTCATCACATCACTGCCTCGTCTGAATCACATTCACACCCATAAAACGAACGAACGGCGGAAAGGTTACGTAGTAAATGAAAATATTTGCTACATTAGGTGATATTCATTCGTACGCAAAGAAACCCAGCACCGTTATTGTACGGTTTATTATGAAACAAGTAGGGCCTATGAGTCTCTTGCCATATTTCAGTCCATTTTAGTACAGCCTTCGCTAAGTTGGACTGTGCAATAATGCGGCTACATGATGGGCAGCGTCTCTACAAGAAGTATGCGTGACCCGTTGTGCTGGTGGAGGCGGGTTGTACAACACATTTGAGCATGCTGTTGGGGCTGTTGCCGAATGGGCATTTCTTTGAATTTTGTAAAAAACTAGGGCGTGTTTTGAATTCGGCTAGCCGCGCACTTCACGGTTGATATTTATTTATTCCATGAAAGTCTTTTGCA
>CAYHPW010000007.1:0-77584 GCA_964358645.1 uncultured Bacteriovoracaceae bacterium
TATCAGCGGTGAGTTGTGAGGTCAATAACATTTTTTGATAAATTCCAAAAAAAGTGTTGGGGCAATGGTATTATTGTACTTAGCTTGAACTCGCCAGGATGGAGGCTATATGTGCTGAATAGTTGCCGCCATGGCATATGTCCCAGGCTCTTGGGTCGGTTTTGCCACTGATACAAATAAAACGCACATTTAACCGGGATGTCAGGCTGCGGTCGGTGCTAGCGCCGATTATCTTGCATACCCTAAAATTCTAGTTACGAAATCTCGAACTTAAAAACAGATTGGATCCCTTCTTGCACAACGCTCACATGGGGACGGTTTATGATGCGCAGGGAAATCGCTGGTGGGGCTGGGATAGAATGGTTAATTGGTACGATTGGTTTTGTGACAGCTGCGCTAGTTGTATTTAATGCACCGCTGGTTATGGCGGTTTACGTGTTTTACCTAATTCATGGTGGCGGGACAGAGCGGTAACTGTATGCAAATTGACCTTTCAGAAAGTGATGTTCTGATTTTAAAAGAAGCGTTAAGCGTACACATGAGCGAGATACAGAGCGAGCTAGTGCGCACTGACGACAGGCAGTACAGGGAATACCTGAGGTCACAACTGTTTCAGCTTGAAAGTATATTGTTACGTATGGAAGGGTCTCCAGCCAAACAATTCAAGACCGGTTGAAGAGTTTTTTAAGTTCCATCTTTGCTTGGTTCAGGGTGCGGATTCTTTCTTTAGATATGTTTTTACCGGCTCTGTTTATGTAAAATGAAAGCATCGACATTGCGGAATGATATGAACCGCTTTTTTTGCGTGAGCTGTTTTCAGCGGAGCGTTTAAGCGATAGCGCTATTTTTTTTGGATCATCCCATGTAAATACGCCAGCCTCCAGGTCTAGTGCATGGCTTTCTAGCGTTACCCTGGCGGACCAGTAACTGGCCATATAAATCCTTATATTATCAATGCCCATGCCACAAAGGCGATCAGATGATCAAAAAAAACTTTATTATTTCTTTAAATCGTCGTTCAATATCACAAATCAGGGGGGGACATGGAACGAATTTTAACACTAGTAAGCTCACTTATATTTATTATTTTATTCAGTGTCTCATTCGACGCGAATGCCGGAAACGTACTTAAGCTTAAGGCAGGAACATTCCGCGCGGAGAACTTCAGTGAAAGTTTAATTAGTCCAAAAATAATGGACATCAAAACAACAAGATACTTCGTGGTGCAATTCAAAGAAAAAGTCACTGAAGAAAAGAAAGCTATGCTTTCGCGTCGCGGCCTAGAACCTAAATTCTACCTACCGGATGACGCCATTATAGTGAAAGGAACACAGTCTGATGCGTTATTGACGGACATGCTTTCAGGAGATGTCAGGGCGGTAGTCCCGTACCAGCCTGAATGGAAGATCAGCACTGATCTCATGACCAAACATGCGACAAGCGAAAAAAGCGAGCTCATTTTCATCTCTGTAATCGATGAGACGGATTTGTTGCCAGTAGGATTGCAGATGAAAAGAATCCATGGCGTAACTTTAAAATATGTAGGAGGCCGTGACATAGTAGCGGAAATGCACTGGTCTAATATACGGGATGTTTCATTGCTCGAAGGTGTTGAGTGGATTCAGCGCATGCCTATATTTGTCACGTTTGATTTTTCCGTAGAACCTGAGCTTACAACATCCACAGGTGCGGGTTACACCGGCTATGAATCCGGCACCAAGCTGATGAATACCGATGCCGCATGGGGAAGAGGGCTTAATGGCGCAAATCAGATACTTGGCATGTCTGATACAGGTGTTGATACTGGGAACATAAACAATCTTCACGGTGATTTACGCGGGATCATAAGAGGCTATACGTTAGGTATTGGTTCTAATACATGGGAAGACCCAAACGGGCACGGGACCCATGTGTGCGGTTCAGTGATAGGGTCAGGCGCCATGTCCGAGGGTAATATCCGTGGCGGAGCATTTGAAGCTAAGTTCGTGGCCCAAGGCCTCTGGAGTCCAATCGTTGATAATATTTCCTTTAACCCGGATTTTAATACCCTGCTAGGTACTCCTTACAAAAATGATTTTGTTAGAATTCACACTAATTCATGGGGTAGCCCAAGGGATCTTGGGGTGTATGATTCGTTCGCTGCTAAAGTGGATGCCTTTTTGTGGAATAATCCTGATATGCTCGTACTTTTTGCGGCCGGCAACTCAGGAGAAGATGCAGACAGAGATGGAAGAATAGACGAAGGATCCATCGGCTCACCCGGAACAGCGAAGAATGTGCTGACTGTTGGTGCTTCTGAAAATTATCTTTTGCAAGGTGGGGTTCAAAAGCCGCTCGTAGAGCTGCGAGATGGCGATAAGAAATGGGGTGTGGAACCTCTTAGGAGTGACAAGCTTTCGGACAACGCGGAAGGGATCGCGGCTTTCAGCTCCAGAGGGCCGACTCAAGACGGAAGGTTAAAACCAGAGATAGTGGCTCCCGGGACAAACATAGTCAGCGCTCGCTCACGGCATCCTAAAGCAACTGAGCTTTGGGGTAAGTTTGATGAAAATTATCTTTATGCAGGCGGCACATCCATGTCGACACCCTTATCGGCGGGGGGAGCCGCACTTGCGCGACAATATTTAATCAGGGACAGAAACATCAAGGATCCGTCCTCAGCGCTGCTAAAGGCATTGTTGTTACATACAGCCAAGGATCTTTACCCTGGACAATATGGAACTGGTCCTTCGCAGGAGCTCTCATCGGTTCGACCAAATTTCCACGAAGGTTATGGCAGATTAGATGCGGATAAGGCCACAGATCTCGGGCCTGATACCATGCTTATTGATGATAAACGTGGCGTTGCTGACAATGAGGAAAAGCAAGTGGAAATAAACGTTCCACGAGGCAAGGGGCTACGTGCAACCTTGGTATACACCGACGCTCCCGCTAGCGCCTCCGCCGCTAAAGCTCTTGTAAACGATGTTGACCTTATAGTTGAAGAGCCAGCCGGAAGGACTTTTACAAAAGATGATCATATCAATAATTCAGAAATGGTTGAGATTCACGGCAGTGCGGGAGGTAAGTACCTCGTAGTGGTTAAAGGGATTAACATTCCTAATGGTAAAAAAGACAGGCAACCATACGCACTGATAGTTGGAATCACAGACTGACAATGTGTAGAGTTTGATGCGCTGCTATAATCCTGTGCAATTCGAATAGAATTGAGGTATGGAATAGGCATGCGTTCAAAAATCTCACCTGATTGGCCTGTTTGGTATAATCCACTTTCGCCAATAGGTTCTGCCACACGATATGTAATGGGGCTATCGCCATGGTTTGAGTGGGTTGGTATCTATACCATCAGACGGAGTGGGCTTAAATTTAGGCTGGCTGCGGATATCGGTTCATCACAACGCGGGATTAAAAGAAACAGTGTTGTTGTACCTATCAACGATAAAAATGGCTCGCCGTTGGGAAAGATTTGTATAAACTCTGATCCGTTCATCCGTAAAACCAAGGATCAGAGTTTAAATGAGGTGAATAAGGTCGCCCGAGAGTTGAGGGATTTATGGCCAGAATAAGAAAACCGGTTCCTACGCTGGATGCGGTGTTTTTCTCTACACCAGAGCAAAAAGTTATACGCTTGCTTTTGTCGGAGCCGACAACGTCATTCACGCCGCGGGTTATATCATCAAAGCTTAAGGGCGTTAGGGGCCTTGGTGGCAGCGAAGGTATTGTAAGAATTCTCACGGATTTACAGGGCTTGGGTATGGTTGATTTCGTCGATAATCACCGGGCTGTCCGTCTCCAAGACGACAACCCAACCGTGCATTTATTGAAACGGTTTGTTTCAGTATGTGATTTGGAAAGTATTAAAAAAATGCTGGAACCCGCCGCCACGCGCGGGATTCTTTTCGGCAGCCGCGCAGCGGGCAAGTCATGTTCGGACAGCAGTTATGATCTTTTCGTGGTGTCAGAAACACCGGAGGAAGTTAAGAAAATCGCGGCAAGGCATCCACTGAGAAAACTCATTGAGCTTGTAGTGTGGACGCCTGAGGTTTATGAGGAACTGGACAGCCATGATCCAGCGCTGGCACAAAAACTTTCTGAAGGCATAGTTCTATGGGGTCCGAACTGGTAAAAAACTATAAAGACACATTAAACCTCCCGAAGACGGACTTTCCGATGCGAGGCTCCTTGCCACAGCGTGAACCCGGACAGGTACGACTTTGGTTCGACAAGCAAATCTATTTCAGGATGCTTGAGCGGAACAGGAAAAAAAACAAAGGCAAATATTTACTGCACGATGGTCCCCCTTATGCGAACGGAAACATCCATTTGGGCCACACTCTTAATAAAGTTCTTAAAGACGTAGTCGTAAAATACAAGAACATGTCCGGCTATGAGGCCACATTCGTGCCAGGATGGGATTGTCATGGTCTCCCGATCGAGCTCGGCGTTGAAAAGCAACTTGTCGAACAAAAGCGCGAAAAGGCCTCCGTTTCCATCGGCGAACGCAGGGAGATGTGCCGTGCGTATGCCAAGAAATATATCGCGCTCCAGATGTCACAGTTCCAGAGGCTTGAAGTTTTTGCAGACTGGGAACATCCGTATCTCACGATGAATAACGGTTACGTGGCTTCAATCATCCGCGAACTCGGGAAATGCGCGGAAGCCAAGGTGCTTTACAAAGGGAACAAACCCGTTCATTGGTGCGCATCGTGTACGACAGCCCTGGCGGAAGCAGAGATAGAATACGCGGAAAAAAAGAGCCTTTCGGTTTATGTGAAGTTTGACCTGACGCCAGAAGCGGTAGCTTCTTTTCCTGAGCTTGCCGCGGCAGCCTCTAGGGAAAATGCATCGCGCGTATCAATCATAATTTGGACCACTACGCCATGGACTTTGCCAGCCAACCTCGGCATCTGTTTACATCCCGAATTTGATTACTCAGTGATCAAGGGCAGGGGACAAAAAGGTACGGAGCTTTGGATCGTCGCAAGCGGTTTGAAAGAGAGCTTTGAAAAAGTGGCACGATTTGAACCCGGCCTTGAAACTGTTTTAACGTTTAAGGCAGAAAAGCTTCACCGCAAAGAAGCACGACATCCATTCATAGACAAAAAATCACTGCTTATGCTTGCTGAACATGTGACGCTTGAAACAGGCACTGGGGCGGTTCATACAGCACCGGGACATGGCGTGGAGGATTTTAGGATCGGGTTGCAGTACGGCCTCCCGGCGTACGCCCCCGTGGATGAACACGGCAAGTTTACAGCGGAATTCCAGCCGATGCAGGGCCAATTCGTATTCAAGACGAATGAAGCGATAGTTGATGTTTTAAAATCCACCGACAGCGTCATAGCGCAAGAAGAAATCAAGCACAGCTACCCACACTGCTGGCGCTGCCATAAGCCGGTTATCTTCCGTGCGACACCACAATGGTTCATCAGCATGGATCCCAGGGCAGATATAACCAGATCACTCCGCAGCGAGGCGAAGAAAATCATCGGTAAAGTTGAATGGATCCCTAACTGGGGTATCAACCGGATCATGAGCATGGTCGAATCAAGACCTGACTGGTGTATTTCTCGCCAGCGTGTTTGGGGGGTGCCGATAACTGTTTTTTATTGTGAATCATGCGGTGAAGCCAAAGCTGACGCCGCTACATTGAACCATGTCGCGCAATTGGTAGAGACTGAAGGAGTGGATATCTGGTTTGGCTGGCCTATTGAAAAACTTTTACCGCCCGGGAGTAAATGCCGCAAATGTAACGGCAGTATTTTTAGAAAAGAAAGTGACATTCTGGACGTATGGTTTGACTCTGGTGTCAGCCACGCGGCTGTTTGTGAAAGTCTAGCTCTGGGATGGCCGGCTGATTTGTACCTTGAAGGCAGCGACCAGCATAGGGGGTGGTTTCAGACTTCGCTTCTCACGGCTGTTGCAACCAGAGGCAAGGCTCCTTATAAAACCGTCCTGACTCACGGTTTCGTCAACGACGAAGCAGGCAAGAAGATGTCGAAGTCCAAGGGCAACGTCACCTCGCCTCTAGATGTTATGGATGTGCATGGCGCGGAGATTCTGCGACTTTGGGTTGTGCTTGAGGACTATAGAGACGATGTTAATTTTTCAACAGAGAATATAGAGCGCGTCTCCGAGAGCTACCGTAAAATTCGCAACACCGTCCGGTTTATGCTTGGGAACTTTTATGATTTTAATCCAGATAAGGATGCGCTCCCCATAAACCAACTTGGGAATCTTGATAGGTGGGCGCTCGCTAAAGCATACGAAGTTTTTAAAAAAATAAATTCAGCATTCAATGCGTTTGAATTCCATAGCGTCTATCAGCAGCTTGTTAATTTCTGCATAACTGATCTTTCATCTTTGTATTTTGACATCCTGAAAGACCGGCTTTACACGGCGGGCACAAATTCAATCGAAAGACGTTCCTCACAAACAGTGATGTGGATGATATGTAGCGCGCTGACCAGGTCGATCGCTCCAATACTGTCATTCACGGCTGAAGAGATCTGGGGTTTTATGCCAGCCCATAATGGAAAGTCGGATTCGGTATTCCTCACGGATTTTCCTTCCTCTAGCGAAGAGCTTAAGGAATGGGAAAATGAAGCCATTGCAGAAAAATTTATTAAAATATGGGCCGTCCGCGATGCCGTGCTGAAGGCTTTGGAAGAAACCAGGCAGGCCAAAACAATCGGCCATCCACGCGAGGCGAAAGTCACGTTGACCGTGGATGCCGAAACGATGGATAATATACGCGGCATCGGGGAGGATATGGGTAGGCTGTGTTTGGTAAGTCAGCTTGAATTGAAAGCCGGCACTAGCATGAATGTGTCTATCGGCGTGGCGGCTGGTAAAAAATGCGCGCGGTGCTGGGTGTATTCACCCAGTGTGGGTACGTCCGCTCAAAATCCAGATTTGTGTGACAGGTGCCAGGAGGCGGTTTAGTGATATTTGCCAAGACTAAGTTTGCGTCCCTTTTCATATTAACTCCTTTTATTATCATCCTGGACCAATGGACTAAGTATCTTGTTTTGGAGCGGTTCAGGCTTGGTGAGAGCGTGCCTGTGATAGATGGTTTTTTCAGCCTTACTTATATCCGCAATCCAGGAGCGGCTTTCGGGCTTTTTGCCCAGGCTCATCCTGGATTTCGCATCCCTTTTTTCATCATTGTGCCAGCGGTGGCGTTGGTGGTGATAAGTTTTATTTTTAAGAAAATCCCGCCAAAAGATATCAAGCTGTCCGCGGCGCTGTCTTTGGTGATAGGTGGGGCGGTGGGAAACCTTATAGATCGCATGAGGTTTAATTATGTCGTGGATTTCCTGGATTTCTATTGGCGCAATTACCACTTCCCGGCATTTAATGTCGCGGATTCAGCTATATGCGTGGGAGTCGGGCTGTTGATGCTTGATTTGCTGTTTTGTGAAAACAAGGAAACCACAAAGGACTCACAGGTAAATGCATCCTCTGTTAATTAAGATCGGCCCCATACCTATCCATACTTACGGCGTTTTGATCGCGATTGGTTTTCTTGCTGGGATATTCACCGCGAGGAAGTTGGCCGCGCGCTCTGGATTGAATGTGGACAGGTTTCTTGATTTTTCTTTCTGGGCGCTGCTGATTGGGCTTATTGGCGCACGTGCCTTGTTCGTTATTACCAGGATTGAATCTTTTTTACTGGACCCTGTTTCGATATTCAAAGTATGGGAAGGCGGCCTGGTTTTTTTCGGCGGGCTGCTCGCGGTGGTCCCCTTCGCCTGGTGGTATTTCAAAAAGTACAAGCTGCCGTTTTGGAAGACCGCGGACGTTGCATTGCCTGGTTTGGTCATAGGACATTTTTTCGGCAGGTTAGGATGTCTAGCGGCAGGTTGTTGCTATGGAAAACCGACTGGTTCTTCGTTCGGGATACGTCTTTACTCGGATCTAGTGGAGAGCGCGTACCATGGAATTACTCTTCATCCGACACAGCTTTATGAGGCCGGTGCCCTGCTCGTGCTTTTTGTCGGCATGATGTCAGTGTTTAAGCGAAAGAAGTTCGATGGCCAAGTTGCGCTTACTTATTTCCTGATCTACCCGGTTATACGAAGCGTGATTGAAGTTTTCCGCGGGGATCTCATAAGAGGGTTCGTGATCGATAATGTGGTTTCCACAAGTCAATTCATTTCCGCTTTAGTGTTTGTGGCGGCTTTGGTGATCCTTGTTGTCCGATCAAGGCAATTAAGCGAGGAAAACTCCAGCAACAACAGACGAAGCAAGCCCAAAAAACGGGATAATACTTAATGGATTCTCCACTTACACAAGTGATTTTTTTTTCACTTTGTTACCTACTCGGGTCTATCCCGTCCGGCTTGCTCGTTGCCAATCTATTTAAAGTACGTGATCTGCGCAGCCACGGCAGCGGAAATATAGGCGCTACAAATGTAGCCAGGGTTATAGGTTTTTTGCCGGCAGTATTTGTATTTCTCCTCGATGCCGGAAAAGGCGTCCTGGCTGTCTACGGCGCGCGTTCAACTGATGTATGGGCGGCAATGCGATATATCGGGGATAGTCCTGTTGATAATCCCGCCATTCAACTTGCGGCTGGTTTGTTTGCGGTTCTGGGACATTGTTATTCCCCGTGGCTTAAATTTCAGGGTGGTAAAGGAGTTTCCACCTGCTTTGGAGTGATGGCTGTGATCTCGCCTTTTTCAGCCTTAGCTGGAGGGATCGGATTTGGAACTGTTTTTCTTAGAACTAGAATAAGTTCACTTTCAAGCCTTACCGGTCTTGCGATTGCGTCAGTGATGCATCTCGTGCTTAACCCTGTAAGCGGGTATCTTTTAATTGGCGCAGCTATGCTTTTTGTGATCATCTTGCGCCACGAGGCTAATATTGATGCACTCCTGGAAAACCGCGAAAAATCTTTTCACTAAAACGGTTTTGCTGACGTGGTTATTGCCAGCAACGGTTTTTGCTGGGGATATAATCGACGCGACCGGAGCCAGTGTTTCAGTCAGTGATTCACCAAAGAAAATTGTCACGCTAGTCCCGTCCCTTGCAGAGTTGGCTGCTGACATAGCAGAGGAAAATATCGGCCGCATAGTAGGCGTGAGCGAATACAGCGATTATCCGCCGGCATTAGAAAAAGTCGAGTCCATCGGGCCTTATTTCCACTTCAACCTTGAAAAGGTGGTTTCATTGAAGCCGGATTTGGTGCTTGGGACAATGGACGGGAACTCAAAAGACCAGGTCATGCATCTGCGCGAGCTGAAGTTGCCAGTAGTTATTGTGTCCACCGAGAATTTCGCCCAAGTCGAGGATTCCATGCGCATTGTGTCTGATGCAATGGGGGCGTCTTCCCGCGCGGCACAAATGATAACGCAGTTTAGGACTGGGCTTTCTCGTATCAGGGAAAGAGCCTCTGAGCGTGCGAAAAAAAATAGTGGGAAGAAGCTCAAGGTATTGCTTCAGATAGGCGCGGATCCGTTAGTAGTTGCTGGGAGGAAATCATTTCTAAATGAAGCACTTGAAACCATCGGCGCTGTCAATGCCTATGGGGATGTAGAGGCGAGATATCCGCGGCCGTCAATGGAAGACGTGATCAAACGCGGTCCCGACCTGATAGTTGTTTTAGCTTTGGGAAGGAAAAAGGGCCCGTTTCAGGCTATGGCACGTGATTGGGGACGGTTTAAAAATATCCCTGCAGTTAAACGTAAGCAGGTTTTTATCGTTGTAGCTGATCCGCTGTTCAGGCCGACACTTAGGCTTCTTGAGGGTCTTTCCATGCTGGAAAAGATCGTTGAAAAAAACATCAATGCTCAGAGCCAGAATATTTAAAGTTTATTTTTTTGGGATTCTCACTTGGATAATACTGGCGGTGTTGTCCCTTAAATATGGGGTGATAGCGGACGCTGATACCGAAGTCATTATTGAACTAAGATTGCCGCGGATATTACTCGCGACCGCTGTAGGGGCCGGGCTATCGGTTGCAGGCGCAGTTTTGCAGGCACTTTTTTCTAATCCTCTCAGTGAACCATACACGCTAGGGATTTCATCAGGAGCGGCAGTGGGAGCCGTGTTCGGGACTACGCTTGGTTTGGAATGGGTTGTCGCAGGTCTTGCTGGAACGGCGTTTTGTGGAGCCCTGGTTTTTACGCTGCTGCTATACCTCGTTTCAATCCGTCCTGGTATCACCGCCGTGACATTTCTACTGGCCGGGGTTATGCTTTCTTTTTTCGGCTCAAGCCTTGTGGCGCTCTGGATGGCCCTTTCCGACAGCAATGGAATCCAGGGAGCGATGCAATGGCTGCTGGGGGATCTTTCCAGGGCGAGACTTAGCGGGGCTTGGTTTCTTTTTTCCGGCGTGTTCATACTTTCTTTCATACTGCTATCTAGATGGCGGGAGCTTGATGCATTACTTATAGGCGAGGAGGCTGCTATAACCATGGGTGTGCCCGTACCAACGGTGCGGCGGCGGCTGATTTTGTTGGTTTCACTCCTTGTTGGTCTTTGCGTGAGTGCAGCCGGTATGATCGGGTTCGTGGGTCTTGTGGTTCCTCATGCCGTACGGCGTTTTGTAGGTTCGCTTCATTTACGGCTGCTGCCACTAGCGGGGCTTTGGGGAGCTGTTGCCGTTACCGCCGCTGATTTTGTTTCGCGCATGTTCACTCAACCGTACGAACTTCCGGTTGGTGTGGTAACAGCGCTACTAGGTGCACCGGTTTTTTTATGGATAATATTGAGCCGACAGAAAGTTGCATAATCAAGCCAGCCCTCGGCGTATATGGTATTTCGTATACCTATGGCGACAGGCCGGTGCTTTCGGACGTTACTTTTGAGTTGGAACGTGGCGAGATAATGGCCCTTCTTGGACCGAATGGTTCCGGCAAGTCAACTCTTATGAAAGTAATCGCCGGTATTCTCCAATTGGGTGCCGATGGCTGCACAGGTCAGGTGAAGTATCTGGGAAATGACTTCCTCTCCATGCCGTTTTGGATCAGGGCAAGGAAACTCACATACGTGGCGCCGGATTTCCGCGCCGAGTTCCCGCTTACAGCCGAGGAAGCCGTCATGCTAGGTAGGACTTGTTACGGATTCGGGCATGGCGGAAGTTTTTTCCGTGCGGTTACAAATGAGGATCGTGAAGCTGTGCATGAAGCCATGGATAAGTGCCTTTGCCTAGGGTTAAAAGATCGTGATTTACACACACTAAGCGGTGGCGAAAGACAGCTCGTCAACCTTGCCCGTGCTATAGCCCAAGGGGTGAAGGTCCTTTTCCTTGACGAGGCTCTTTCAAGAATGGACCTGAATCACCAAGCCGTGATCGGCAAGCTGCTTCGTGTGCTCGCTTCTCAAGGTTGGGCGGTAATGCTTGTCTCTCATGATGTTAATCTCGCATCTGAATGGGCCGATACGGGGTTGCTTCTCAACAAGGGTCTATGTGTTGTAGCCAAAGGGAAGGTTAAGGAAGTCCTAAGCGAACGGAACATCTCACTCCTTTATCCAGGAGCTGGATTGACTATCGGTGTGAATCCATCAACCGGAGCACCAAAGGTTTTTTTTGGTAAGTCAGAAAAAGATCGTCATACCGATTGATTGTGATGTGGTTACCACCGGACTTAAAACCCTTGAAACTCCGTAGTCTATGGAGATTCTTGGTGCGAGCCAGCCGGCACCGATGCCGTAACCATTACCGCGTGCACTCTCAAACGGGATTGTGGAATTTCTGAAAGCCCCGAGCCGGAAAAAGAAATCCGACATCATTGGGAATTCAAGTCCGGATTCATGCCCAAACGAAGATGTATCTTTGATGTTTGGTACGAGATGAGGATCGAAATACACAAGCACGATTCCTTTGATGTTAAACTTTGTACCTAAAATTAACTCACGATATAAACCGCGCGCCTTCCCTTCAGATGACTCTATTACGTTATCGACAATCCCGACGATGTGTAGCCAATCAGAAAGTATCAATGAAGCCGACAAAAGCCCGTCACGTATCTGTGTGTATGAGTTGTCATCAGGGAAAAAGAATTTCCCTCCCAACCCAATGGCTAACCTGCCGCTCAATTTCTTTGATGATGCAACATGTAACGACCTACCTGTTTCTGCCTGTGTAAACGCCACTCCAGCTTGGAACATTTCTGACCGGCCATCCTGAATTGAAGCATTCAGGCCATGGCCATGTAATAGACCTTTAAACCATAAGTAATTAACGCTGATGCTATAAGTAGTAAGAAATGAAGAAAATGAAGGATTTAAATAAATTGAATCATTCAAAAGCGGGCCAGCATGGGCGGAACCACCCAATGCCGCTGTGCGCGGCGAATGGAAGTCAGAGGCTCTTGCATGATTAGATAAAGCTAAAAAAAATATTAACGGGGTAATTATTTTTATACACTGCATAACAATATGTTACCTCTTCTTTATTAAGATCGCGTAGTGTCAATTTATTCTTTACACCGCATTCAAAAATAGCTAAGAGTTGCCTTCCTTATGGTTCTGCGCAAAGAAAAAATAAGCAGTTTACGAAAAGAATTACTTTCACGACAAGCAGCGCTTTGTAATGTAATCCGGCAAAGAACCGCTGAAATGATAGAAGACGAATCAGCATTCCCCGATGCTGTTGATTTGGCGGCTGCTGAAACAGATAGATCAATGAACGCTCACATGGACAACAGGGAGCGTGTTATTCTCATGCAGCTTAACGAAGCACTGCGACGCATAGATTTGGGCACTTTCGGTGAATGCGAGCAGTGTGGCGAAGCTATTTCAGAAGCAAGGATAAAAGCATTCCCATTCACAACTCTTTGCATCGATTGCAAAGCCGAGCTAGAGTCACAAGAACAGCGGTTTTCAAACCGCCACTAATTAAAAAGTAACAGCATTGCAGTACCAATACGCTTATACGCGTAATTTTTGGAGGTTTATGTGGCTCTAGAAAAAATTCGTAAGGCCGTGATACCAGCCGCAGGTCTTGGTACACGTTATCTGCCGGCAACCAAGGCTATACCCAAGGAAATGATCCCGATCATTGACATACCAATGATCCAACACAATGTGGAAGAAGCAGTGCGCGCCGGAATACACGACATCGTGCTTATTACTGGAAGGCACAAGGAGGCCATAGAAAACCACTTCGATTTCAACAATGAACTAGAAAATTTTTTGGATGAAAAAGGCAAGAAGGAGCTTGCGGAGGTCTCCCGCTCGCTTGGTAAGCTCTGCAATGTGATTTCAGTCAGGCAGAAGATCCCGATGGGTCTTGGCCATGCCGTGTTGTGCGCGGCCCCGGTAATCGGTGATGAACCGTTCGCTGTTCTTCTTGGGGATGACCTTATCGATTCGCAAGTGCCATGTATCAAGCAGCTCGTTGATATTTTTGAGAAGGAAAAAGCTTCGGTCGTAGGGGTCATGGAAGTTCCACTTGAAGATACGCCGAAATACGGAATGGTCGGTGGGAGGATGCTTTCTCCAAGACTGATGCATGTTGATTGTTTGGTTGAAAAACCGGCGTCACAAGATGCCCCTTCCAGATTGGCGATCCCCGGGCGCTATGTGCTGACACCGGCAATATTCGACTGCCTCCGAAAAACAAAGCCAGGCAAGGGCGGGGAGATACAGTTAACAGATGCACTGCAAGTGCTCGCCAAAAAAGAAAGGCTCTTGGCTTATCAGTATGATGGCACACGCTATGATACCGGTGATAGATTAGGCTTCATTGATGCGACCATAGCATTCGCGCTTAAGCGCAAGGATCTTGCCGAAGGGGTCAGGAAAATAATGAAGAAACATATGGAAGCAAACTGATGAAGTTCTTCGGCACGGTTGTTTTATCTTTAATGATTTTGGCGCTTCCATTGCTGGCGGAGGCGTATATTCCTCCCTCTCAATTCATCGTGAAAGTAATGGCGAATAAAAAAGCAGGCGGCAAGACCATTCAAGTGAAAAGTGTTGTTAAACTTTTACCGCAGTCTAGCGGTATTTTTTTCAACTCAGTGACTATATGGGACGGAAAGGCGCGGGTTCTAAAAAGTTGTGCATATGATGAAAAAGGCCGAAAACTCCGCTGCGTGGAGCGAAACAAAGATAGTTTCCCACTGGCTGTAAGTTTGATTTTAGATGCTGACACCGGCGATGTTACAAAAAGACTTAAGGAAAATGCTATCCCAGTGCTTACCGAGCAGGAGCTTCTTAAGCTTCCTGATGAAGCTCAAAGATACGCCGCCGAGACGGAGTTCTTAGCTCAATGGCCGAAGCCTGAAAAAGATGCAATCTCATGGGTGATCGGCAAGCGTGGCAAGGGAGAACCACAGCTTTGGATTGAAAAAGACCAATTCCTCCCGCTTCGTGTCGTGCTTACCGGCGATAAGGGATTTGACATGTATTTTGATTCATTCAAATTTTACAATGAGTTCCCTTTCCCTTCGGTGATCGAATTTGCAGACAAGGAAGGGACACTGGTTTTACGCGAAGAAATCACAGCCGTGACCATTAATCTGAAATCAGCTACATTGGACACGGCAGCCTTGTCGGATTCCATGTGGCAACAATTGGATGCTGAATTGCGGAGGATTGTTGAGCTGTACTACAGAGTTCACAGATAAAAGGCCATACACGCTTTCCGTCGCGATACCAAGGCCGGTGGATCATCTGTTTACTTACAGATTGCCTGATCATCTAGCTCCACGAGTAAGAATTGGCGGGTGGGTACGCGTGCCGTTTGGCCGGGCAACGACACACGCCTTTGTTGTTGAGCCGCCCAAAACTTTGGATGTTGAATCTTCATTAGTGCTCAAAGACGTCATGGAAGCTGGTGACGACGAAAGCTTCATACCTGAAGATGTGATGTCACTGTGTCGTTGGGCTAGCACGTATTATTGTATCTCGCTTGGCGAAATGCTTGGTTGCGCGATTCCACCGGCGTCACTTGGCTTGAAAAACTTTAAGCATGTTGCCAGACCTATACCTACAAAGGATTTCGCGGAACAAAAAAATATTAAATTGACTGAAGAGCAGGCAGCGGCATGCGATGCGCTTGAAAAGATTAGGTGCGACGGTTCAGTGAATCCCAAGGTGGCCGTCCTGCATGGTATTACGGGCAGTGGTAAAACCGAAGTTTATCTCGAACTGGCACGCAGTACACTTAAGGCCGGCAAGTCAGTAATAATACTTGTCCCGGAGATAGCCCTCACTCCACAACTCAGGACCAGATTCGAAACCGGCCTGCGCGTCCAGGCTGCTCCATGGCACTCGGCTTTGCCGGATGGGCTTAGGCGTGACCTTGGCGTGGCCCTTAGGACTGGCGAGTTTAAGCTTGTAATAGGAGCACGTTCCGCTGTTTTTGCTCCAGTCAAAGATCTTGGGCTTATTGTTGTGGATGAGGAACATGATTCTTCTTACAAACAGGAGGACAGGGTACGGTACAATGCCCGTGATCTCGCGATTGTCAGGGCAAAATTAACAGGGGCGCTTGCCATTCTTGGTTCAGCCACGCCGAGCATGGAAACATTAGAGCGTGTCCGTGAGGGCCGATATTCCACTGCACGCTTGCAAAACAGGATTTCAACAAGCGGGTTACCTTCGGTTGAGCTGATAGATCTTTGCATGGAGGAAAAGGACGAAAGGTTTCGCGCGACTTTCGCCAAGCGCACCATCCAGGCGATTTGCGAGACGATAGATTCGGGTGAACAGGTGATGTTGTTCCTGAACAGGCGGGGGTTTGCGTCGTTTCTCATCTGCCATGATTGCGGGGATGTTAAAGGTTGTCCGAACTGTTCTGTGTCTCTGACGGTGCATACACGCGGAAAAATCCTCCGGTGTCATATTTGTGGGCACTGGGAATACTCCAGCGACGTCTGCCGGCGCTGCAACGGTCTACATATGAAAAATGTCGGCGCAGGAACGGAAAGCCTTGAAGAGGAATTGCCCAAACTTATACCAGGCATGATCCCACTACGGCTCGACCGTGACAAAGCCAGCAGCGCAAAAAAGATAGAATCATTGCTTGATAAATTCCGCTCTGGTTCCGCCAACACATTGCTTGGGACACAGATGCTTACGAAAGGTCATGATTTTCCCGGCGTGACCCTTGTTGTTGTTGTCTTGGCTGATGCGCTTTTTCGCTGGCCTGATTTCAGAGCTTCTGAAAGGGCCTACCAGATCTTAAAGCAGGTATCCGGCAGGGCCGGTAGAGGTGAAAAGCCTGGGCGCGTGCTGATACAGGCTTTCGACACTGATCATCCAGTTCTTGAGGCGATAGCCGGGAACCTTGGGGAAGGTATTTTTTTGGAACAAGAACGAAGCTTGAGATCCGCTCTTGGTTACCCGCCTTTCGGCCGCCTGGCCAGGATACGGGTTGAGAACAATTCCATGGAAAAGGCGCGCACCATAATCGATACTATATCGAAGCATTTGTGCAAGTTTGTGGAAAAGCCGAAGCTGGAATTGCTTGGGCCCAGTGAAGCATTTATTGAGCGCGCCAAGGGGGTTTATCGTTGGGATTTGCTGCTGAAGGCGCGGGATATAACCGGTTTGCAACCCGCGCTCGAGATTGCAAGGCGCGCGAGTCTGCAAAACAAGTGGAGGATGTTCATTGATGTTGATCCGTATGGCACAGGATAGCGGGTGGCGTTAGGAGAATGCGATGGTGGATGACGTTATCCAGCGAATGCGCAGGAAGATTCAAAAGGCGATAGAGCAGAAAGAGAGGGAACGCCATGTTACCTTGCTTCGCAAAAGGATTGATCTTGCCAAAACAGGCCTGAATGCCGCTGAAAACGGCCGCATCAAGGATGCGCTGCGATCTTTTCATGGTTACCTTAGGATCTTGGAGGATTGGAAAGGCGTCGGGCGGAATGGCCTCACCCCTGCCCTTTTCGAAGGTAAGAGGGACATGCACGAAAGGCTTTTGATCAGCGCTGTTTGCTGGGACCTTGCCAGGATTTACGACAAATCAAAGTCAGAAGCGAGACAGAAGGACTTCGAAAATTATCTGCAGAAATTCATACTATTCACAAAGGGTGCGCCATTTGAATCCCTGGCTGCTGAAATCCTTCGCAGGTATATCATGGGGCAAAGGCCTATTCATGTTACTGAGTTCAGGAATGCCTACAAACTTCTCAACAATTCTCAATGCTTTGTTGCCACTGCATTAATGGATGTGACCTCATTTGAGACTTTGCCACGGCTCAGGGATTTCAGGGATGACGTCTTGCTAAAAAGCTCTTTTGGCCGTTGTTTCGTAAAATCATATTATGTTTGCGGCCCCCACGCCGCGGCCGGAGTCGAGCTCCTACCGCGCCAGGCAAGGCGGTGTTTAGGTAAATTCCTCGATCGTTTCGCGCAGATCGTTTCAACAAATTGATCGCAAAGGCGCTTATGGCATCGCGGGTTCTTGGCGGCTAGCTACTTCAGCACTGTCCCAATACGGCTTGGCTTGAAGCTGAACTGCTTTTCCGAAAAATTCAGCCACACGGACAGCCATATTACCAGCGCTTTGCCCCTCACGTTTTTCATGGGTACATATCCCCAGAACCTGCTGTCATTCGAGTAATCGCGGTTATCACCCATCACGAACAGGTTGTCAGGCGGCACTTGTATAGGACCATGGTTCTCGCTGAGGATGCTGTTACGATCGAGCATTATGGGATGATCGGCAGTATTAAGATGTTCCGTGAATAGCTCCAAATTATCTGAACTGAACCTGGGTTCATCAAGGTCCTTAAAAACCTTTTCCGATTGATCAGCATTGACCGGGTCTCGCTTGATTTCTGTCTGGTTGATGTAAAGGACTTTGTTTCTTATCTCAACGGTGTCTCCGGGGACGCCTACCACGCGTTTAATGTAATATATGTCCTCGTCCTTCGGAAATTTAAAGACGATTATATCCCCCCTCTTGGGTGGATCGCGCCTTAAAATCAAAGTGGGCCTGCTTGCGAAGAAATCAGAAAATGGGACCTTCAAACCATAGGCGAACTTATTGACGAAAATATGATCACCGATCAACAAGGTCGGGATCATGGAACCCGAAGGTATCTTAAAAGCTTCTATAACGCTCGACCTTATCATGAAAACAATCAGCAAGGCCGAACCAAAGGAGATGATGTTTTCTAAAAGCCATTTTTTTTTGGATTTATGTTGGGGTTTGTTTTTTTCAGGTTGTTCTTTGTCAGTCATAATGGGTTTCCAGAAGATACATCCTATCGATAATAAGTCATAGATCAAAAATAATATGAAATGTAGTATGTCATTAAAGTGAAGATCTTAAACCGCTATCTTGCTATAGCTTTCACAAAAAATCTGGCAATAGCGATTATCTCGCTGATGGCGCTTTTTTTGTTCCAGGCCATCATAGGGGATTTGTTCGATCACTCCTATACCGGCCAACAGGTTCTAGTTTATCATTTGCTAAACGCCCCTTTGATTTGTGTTCAGATGACTGCTCCTGCCGTACTGCTTGCCACGGTTTTCACGTTATCGTCTCTCGCGCGCACTAATGAGCTTATTGCATGTTTTTCAGCCGGCATTGGCCTTAAGCGGCTGCTTGCGGTTTTCCTGACGGGTGTGTTTATGGTGTCGTGCGTCGTTCTTGTCATGGAAGATAGAATACTGCCTCTCACATTCAAGAAACGAACTATCTACTATTGGCATGAAATGCAAAAACGCCCGGATTTTTACCTGGATATCAAGCAAGACAAGGTCTGGTACCGGTCTAAAAACATGATTTACAATTTAAAGTATTTTGACAACGAATCAAAGGCGATCCTAGGCATGAGTGTTTATACTTTTGATGACGAATTCAACCTTGTCCAGGCTGTCGACGCCGAGCGCGCCAATTACACACCAAACGGGTGGAAGCTGCAAAACGGCACGGTGACGGTGTTTTCGCGGGATGACCCGTTTCCGATGACTAAGAAATTCAGCGAAAAAGATCTGCTGATAACGGAGACGCCAAGGGATTTTCAGGAAATAGAGAAGGAAGTGGATGGACTGCGCCTTAAGGAACTCTACCGCTATATCCAGCGCGTAAAAGAAGCAGGTGCCGATACTAAAATATATGAGGTTAAATTTCACTCGAAGATAAGCTTGAGTTTTATTCCTGTGGTCATGTGCGTGCTCGGCGTGCCGTTTTCGGTGACCAGTCGCAGGCAGGGCGGAATTGCCCGTGACCTCGGTCTTTGTCTTGCCGCGACGTTTTTTTATTGGCTTTTTTATTCGGTGGGTTTATCTCTGGGCTCCAATGGCGTTTTGCCGCCGCTCATAGCCGCGTGGCTGCCGAGCGTGATATTTGTTGCGTTGGCGGCGACGCTGATCATACGCCGGGGCTGAATTTTGGCTAAACTTAAAATATACAAATTTCCGGATACTGTTCTTTCAAATAAGTCTGATCCCATTGTGCGGGTTGAAACGGATCATCACAAGCTAGCGGATGATATGCTGGAGACGATGTACGACGCGCCTGGAATCGGTCTTGCCGCGAACCAGGTTGGAATTCTAAAACGCCTGCTTGTGCTGGATATCGACTATGAGGTCGAAGAAGAACCAGGTAAAACATCCTTAATAAAAAACAAGAAACCCCTGATTGTTATCAATCCGAGAATAATACATCACGAAGGCAGCGTGGTATTCAAGGAGGGCTGTCTTTCGGTGCCGGATTTTTCGGCTGAAGTTAAGAGGTATGAAAAGATAAAAGTCGAGTACCAGGATGTGGATGGAGCACTGAGGAACATTTCAGTTGACGGGCTTCTTGCTATTGCGTTTCAGCATGAGATGGATCACCTTGACGGAAAACTTTTCATAGACAGATTGAATCCCCTAAAAAAAGAAATGATACACAAGAAACTAAGACAGGCGCGTGAGACCGGAAATCAGGATTTGATGCCAGGAGAGGCAGCGCTTGCCGGTGAGAAAAAAAAGCGAGGATTGTAATTTCATGTTGCGTGTAGTGTTTATGGGAACGCCTAAATTCGCTGTACCGGCGCTTAGAGTGGTTGCGCGGGATCATGATATAGTGGCTGTTTATACCCAGCCGGACAGGCCGGTCGGGCGCGGGTTGGAACATCAGTCTTCGGCGGCAAAACGAGCTGCATTGGAACTCGGGCTTAAGATTTTTCAGCCCGAAAAGCTTTCACTCCCGGAAGAGTTGGAGAGGCTTAAGTCGTTAAACCCAGATGTCATAGTGGTAGTTGCTTTCGGCCAGATTCTTAGCAAGGGAGTCCTTAGTCTGCCACGTCTTGGCTGCGTGAATATACATTCTTCACTGCTGCCGCGATGGAGGGGAGCCGCGCCTATCCAGCGGGCTATACTTGAAGGGGACAAGGAAACCGGTATTACAACAATGCGGATTTCAGACAAGCTGGATGCAGGCGGTATTCTTCTGCAGGCTTCGACTGTGGTAAACTCAGATGATACCGCGGCATCATTACATGACCGTCTGGCCGAGATTGGCGCTAAATTAATTGTCGAAACCCTCTCGGGACTTGAAAAAGGCACTTTAACAGATAGACCTCAAAACGATTCTCTTGCAACTTACGCGGCAAAATTATCCAAAGATATGGAGTGGCTGGATACGCGTAAAAATGCCGTGATTTTGGATCGGCAAGTTCGCGCGCTTAATCCGTGGCCAGGCACGAGCGTGATGGTTAAGATCCCTGGTGACCAGGCGATCCTCCACCGCTTAAAGATCAAGCAGATTAAATTACACGATGAAATGGATATCACACCAGGGGAGATTTTAGTGTCAAACGGGATGCTGTTACTTGGAACCGTCAAAGGTTGTCTGGAGATAGTCCTGTTGCAGTGGGACGGCAGGGCCGAGGTTGATGCCGCTGGTTTTTTAAACGGCCTTAAAGGCCGCGGATGGACTTTGCCATTGAAGGTCAGTCATGTCACAGCCATTTAAAGCTGCATGCAGTGATATTTTTTTTGCGGCATTGGCTCTTTTTTGTTTTTCCATGGCTGTTTTTATGGCGAAGGCTGACAGGACGACTCTTCCCGCCACTGATGCCGCGACACATGCGGCGCTTTCAATGAGTGCCACATCAAATGGCTTAATCCCTAAGCTACCTCTCGAGCAAGAAAGTTTAGGCGGCCATTGGGGGAAAAATGGCTATAATGACCACCCGTTTGTTTTTTTCTATTTGAGCGGCTGGGTTATGCGCGTGTTTGGGCCGAGCGCATGGTCAGCAAAGCTCGTCCCATGTCTGATGTCCGTTGTGTGTGTGATGCTTACGGTATGGCTAGGGAGGATCCTTGGTTCGGCGTTGCTTGGGATTTTTTCAGGCCTTGTCCTCGTCTTGACCAGGGAGTTCATCATCAACGGTTTGAATGGCCATCTAGATAACGTGATGAGTGTTTTTATCTTAGGGTCATTTATCTTGTGGGCCAAGAGGAAGCCACATCTAGCTGGAGTTTGTGCCGGCCTTGGCATGTGGTTTAAGACGCCGGTTGCGTTGTTGCTATTCCCTGTGATGCTGCTTTTTCACCTTTTTAAGCGGGAATTGAGGAGTAAATTTAAAGTTATAGCGGTTTCTTTTTTAATCGCCATAGCAACCGGTTCCTTGGTGTGGGTGGCAACCGGGTTAATCGGTGGCTGGAACCTAGTTGCTGATTATTGGCTAAGACAGCTTTGGGGAACGGCCGTTGGAGGCAGAGGGACAGTGCAGGCGGGCGATTCATTTATTTTTTTTGGAATATTTAAGAGTCATTATTTTCCATGGAATATTCTATTGTTGTTTTCTCTGGCATGGTCTGTTTGGAAAGCCAGGTGGCGTGAAGAGACCTTCCTTATTCCTGCTTTTGCCGCTGGAATTGTTGTGGTGGTTATTTCGTCAATAAGCTTTAAGTACGGTCATTACTTTACGCCAGCTTATCCTTTTCTTGCCATATTAGCCGCAAGATCTTTAGCGGCTTGGCTAAGCGCTGTTGAGGCTGGCGTATATCGTGGTTTTACGGTTTTTGTAATGTTGTTTATAACGATGCTTTTATGCACACCCGTCTCTACAGCGCCAGAATCTTTCCCTGCATTGAAGAAATTCATGGCGTTAATTATCCATGAAGGTTTGAATGAAGGTGGAAAACCAGAAATCAATGCCAGCAAGTGCGAAGAGAAGGTTTTATACGTTGATGGTTACCAACCGTATGGCGGAATTGCTGATTACACGGCACTTATAAATTTCTATACGGCTCGAAATGTAATTTCGTCCAACTGTGCGGATGCTGCCATGCTGGCAAAGCGGCTGGACATAGGCTGGATAATAGTTTCAGGCCAGAATTTTCTGACTTGTCTAGATAAAGAAGCCCGTGAAACATTCAGTAATATATTTTTATTCGGCAATCAGTTCTTGCTTTCACGCCACGGTAAGGCTCGGCCAAATTTGCCGGATTTAGATGACAAACTTAGCGTAAATGACTTAACGCCGTCAGAGTTTGAACTTCAGGCGGTAAGCGAATGCGGTACTGCCTCGTTGCCTAAGGACCGATATCATGCTTATTTAGGGGATAAATGAATACCGTAAAGAGCAAGAAACAGTTTTTAATCGCGCCATCACTCCTTTCGGCTGACTTTTCTTGCTTACGTGATGAGGTAAAGTCCGTTGAAGACGGCGGGGCTGATTGGCTTCATATAGATGTCATGGATGGACATTTCGTTCCGAATCTCACAGTTGGTCCGCTTGTAGTTAAAGCGATAAGGCCATGGACGAAACTGCTGCTGGATTGTCATCTGATGGTTTCTAACCCGGATGTCTGGATAGAGCCATTTGCAAAAGCAGGAGCCGATGTCATCACGGTTCATGCGGAGGCCACGGATCATCTTAACGGGCTGCTAAGCCGCATCCATGAGCTTGGTTGCAAGGCTGGCGTATCAGTGAATCCGTCTACTCCTCTTACGGCAGTAGAGGAAGTTTTAGGTAACGTGGATCTTGTGCTTATAATGAGCGTGAATCCTGGTTTTGGTGGCCAAAAATTTATCGATGGTACGTTGTCTAAAATCGAGCGTCTTTATAAAAGCCAGGCCAAATGCCAAGACGCCAGAAATTTTCTTATTGAAGTGGATGGCGGAGTGAATAGCAAAAATATTTTAAAACTTAAGAAAGCCGGTGCTGATATATTTGTCGCCGGTTCTGCGATTTTTTCCGAGAAAGACCGCAAAAAGAGCATACAGAAATTAAGGCAGGCGCTTAAGGAAGTTTAAAGGAGTTTGGCAATGCTTACGCTGGGAGAAAAGCCATTAAGGCTTCAAGATATTTACGATGTCGCAGTGAAGTATGAAAAGGTCGAACTCTCGCCAGACGGGCGTGAGAAAATCGGGCGGTCACATAAATTCTTACGTTCAGAGATTGAAAGCGGCAAACCAATGTACGGGGTCAATACAGGTTTTGGGTTGCTTTCCGATGTGAGCATCCCTGCTGAAGATCTCGAAACACTTCAGTACAACCTGATAAGATCACATGCGTGCGGGGCTGGTGAGTTGCTTGATGATATATATTCGCGGGCGATGCTGCTTTTGAGAGCAAATGCGCTTGTCGCCGGATATTCGGGTGTAAGCGTTAAATTGGTGGAGCACGTCCTTACATTGCTAAATCGCGGTGTTTGCCCGCTGATCCCATCCCAGGGATCAGTCGGAGCGAGTGGCGATCTGGCGCCGCTCGCGCATCTTGCGCTTGTTTTGATCGGTGAAGGACGCGCCAGGGTCAAGGGTGAAGAGATGAGCGGTGCTGCGGCTCTACGCGCGGCTGGGCTTAAGCCAATCCGGCTCGGTCCTAAAGAAGGTTTGTCGCTTATCAATGGAACGCAATTCATGACGTCTCTTGGTGTGCTAGGCTTGCTTGAGGCGGAACAGCTTGCATATATCGCTGACATATGTGGCGCGATGACTTTAGAAGCCATGCGCGGGACCGAGAAAGCATTTGAGCCAGAAATCCAAGAATTAAGGCCACACCCAGGACAAATCATGGTTGCCGATAGGATCCGCTCGTTACTTCTTACCGGTGGGTTTAAAAGTGAAATCGCAAAGAGCCACGAAAATTGCGGTAAAGTACAAGATCCATATAGCATTAGGTGCATTCCCCAGGTACACGGCGCATCCCGTGATGCGATGAGATTTGTCAGGGACGTGCTGGAGCGTGAAGTGAATTCTGTCACTGATAATCCATTAGTTTTCCCTGGAGATTGCAAAAAGGCCGGCAAAATACTTAGTGGCGGAAATTTTCACGGCCAGATTGTCGCAATTGCCATGGATTTGCTGTCGATAGCCGCTTCGGAACTTGCGAGCATTTCAGAACAAAGAATCGAGAAGCTAGTTAATCCTGTTATTTCAGGACTTCCGCCGTTTCTAGCGGCACATGGCGGATTGAACAGTGGATTCATGATTGTCCAGGTTGCGGCGGCAAGCATAGTTTCTGAAAACAAAACACTTTGCCACCCAGCCAGTGTTGATTCAATCCCGACATCTGCTGACAAGGAAGACCACGTAAGCATGGGTGCTTGGGGTGCCAGGAAAGCGCTCCAGGTTATTAAAAATGTAAGACGCGTCATTGCTATGGAACTACTTGCATCTTGTCAGGCAATTGAATTTTTAAGACCGCTCAGGACTTCCGCCTTTCTTGAAAAAATACACCATATAGTCAGGAAGAAAATACCTAAGCTTGATACCGATAGATCTTTATACGATGACATCGCTGCTCTTGAGACGATGATTGAGAACCGTGAATTCAAACTGGAAGGTTTACTATGAGTACCGGAGCTAGACTAGTGCGTGCCAAGCGCGGTTTAACTCTTGAGTGCCGAGGGTGGCAGCAAGAGGCTGCGCTTCGCATGCTAATGAATAATCTTGATCCTGATGTTGCAGAGAGGCCGCAGGACCTTGTTGTCTATGGTGGCAGCGGAAAGGCAGCAAGAAACTGGCAGTGCTATGACGCCATCGTGGCTTCGCTTAAGGATCTTGGTGATGATCAGACACTGCTCATCCAGAGCGGCAAGCCAGTGGCTGTTATGCCGAGCCATGAGATGGCACCAAGAGTTTTGATTTCAAATAGCATGCTTGTGCCCAAATGGGCTACGTGGGAGCATTTCCGCGAACTCGAGGATCGCGGCTTGATGATGTATGGCCAGATGACCGCTGGTTCGTGGATTTATATAGGAACTCAAGGGATTCTTCAGGGCACTTATGAAACATTTGCCGAAGCAGGCAGACAACATTTTGGTGGAGACTTAAGTGGAAAAGTCATCCTAACTGCTGGACTTGGTGGAATGGGAGGGGCCCAGCCTCTTGCAGGCACAATGGCTGGTGCGGTTTTACTCGCCATAGAGGTTGATCCTGCGCGTGTGCGGCGAAGGCTCGAAACAGGCTATCTTGACCTGGTCGCAGATTCGCTTGATGAAGCACTTAAGCTGGTTGAATCAGCGAAAAAAAACAAAAAGGCACTAAGTATAGGCTTAGTGGGCAATGCTTCAGAGATTTACTGGGAGCTTTTACGCAAAGGTTTTGCACCTGATCTTGTGACGGATCAGACCAGTGCGCATGATGAATTGAACGGTTATATTCCGGCAGGGTTTAATGTTGAAGAAGCTGCCAACCTTCGTAGCACGGATCCAAAATCATATATCGAGAGATCACTAAAAAGTATGGCCAGACATGTAGAAGCCATGCTTGAGTTCCAGAAAAATGGCGCACATGTTTTTGATTACGGCAACAACATCCGCGCACAGGCCGAGCGGGCAGGAGTAAAAAATGCATTTTCATTCCCTGGTTTTGTCCCGGCTTATATAAGGCCACTCTTTTGTGAAGGGCGTGGGCCGTTTAGATGGGCGGCTCTTTCCGGTGATCCTGCCGATATCAAAGCTACTGACAAGCTCATAATGGAATTATTTCCACAGGACACGAGCCTTAAGCGATGGCTTGCTATGGCGGATGAGAAAATTAAATTCCAAGGTCTCCCTGCAAGAATATGCTGGCTTGGTTACGGCCAACGCGAGAAGGCTGGGCTTGCATTCAATTATCTAGTCAGGAAAGGGAAAGTAAAGGCACCGATTGTTATCGGGCGTGATCATCTTGATTGCGGTTCCGTCGCTTCGCCTAATCGCGAGACAGAGGGGATGAATGATGGTTCAGATGCCGTTGCTGATTGGCCTGTCCTAAATGCCTTGATAAATGCCGTTAACGGAGCGTCGTGGGTGAGTTTGCATCATGGCGGTGGTGTGGGTATCGGGTATTCCATACACGCTGGGATGGTTATAGTCGCGGATGGTACGAGTGGGGCTGACGTAAGGCTTTCGCGTGTTTTAAATTCCGATCCTGGTATGGGGATAATCAGGCATGCTGATGCTGGCTATGATCGCGCGAAGGAGATAGCGCGCAGCGAGTTTAAGAACCGCGGCGGAAGCGTCCCAATGATTTCCAAAAATGGCTAAGAGAACGAAAACTAAAACACATACTCTGGCAATTGTTCATGCGAGTGAGCTTCTTACAGGCACTGGCGTGCGCAGGAAAGACGGACGGCGTATTGTACAAGATGATATCGGCCGGATTAGTGACGGCGCTTTGGTCTATACATTAAAACGTAGCGCAGGAAGGTTGATCCCAGATCGTATTAAGTGGGTCGGTCAGACAGCGTCGCTTCCAAAAAAATATTTAACCGCCCAAAAAATCGACTTAAAGAACAAGCGCGCTGTAATTCCTGGAATGGTGGATTGTCACACACATCTTGTTTTTGCCGGTGACAGGTCAGATGAATTTGCAGCAAGATGTGCCGGTGCTACATATCAGGAGATAGCCGCGCGTGGTGGTGGAATAGCTGCCACCGTGAGAGCAACAAGAGCTGCTTCCATAGCTGAGCTTGAGCGTTTGGCCGTACCACGGCTGAAAAAGGCTGTTGGTTATGGTGTAAGGACCATAGAAATCAAGAGCGGCTATGGTTTGTCTGTAGGTGATGAATACAAAATTCTAGAAGTCATAAAGCGCTTAAAGGCGCGGTTTTTGGAGTTAACCATCGTCCCGACATTTCTCGGCGCGCATGCTTTTCCACAGGATTTAAGTCACGAAGAGTACATGCGTGTACTTACCGATGTGATGCTGCCAGAGGTCGCTCGAAGAAAACTTGCCGACAGCTGTGATATTTTTATTGATGAAGGATATTTTTCAATCCATGAAGCTCGCGTGCTGCTAGAAAAAGCCCGTACCCTCGGATTGAGCGTAAAAATTCATGCTGACGAACTCTTCGATACGGGCGCTACGGGATTAGCCGCAGAAATAGGTGCTTTATCGGCAGATCATCTGCTTAAAATCTCTGATGACGGCATAAGACGATTGGCTAACTCAAACACTGTGGCGGTGCTTTTGCCTGGTACTGCTTTGTTTCTTAAAGCCAAGTACGCCCCAGCTAGGAAGCTCATTGATGCCGGCGCCGCCGTTGCGCTTGCAACTGATTTTAATCCTGGCACATGCATGTGCCTTTCTCTCCCTGTGATTATGGCCCTTGCTGCTGTTAATATGTGCATGGGTGCTGCTGAGATTTTTGCGGCGATCACTTACAACGGCGCCAAGGCTCTTGGTTTAGAAAAAAATAAAGGGACGCTTGAACCAGGAATGGACGCAGATTTCACCATCCTGCCGTTTAAGCGTTTTGAGGAATGTTATTATCAGTTGGGGTAGGCTTCTTGTTGAAAACAGAGGGACAAGACGCGCACGTCTTGTCCCTGAAGTAATAGTAGGTTCAGATTCAAAGCGCAACATGGGCTTCGTTTTTACTATAATATCGGATTTTCTTGGCAGGTAACATTCATGATATAGTCCTTAAATCTGAAAAATTTAGATAAAATATTGTTATTACTTTCCTGTGATTCCCGATAGAGATTGTAAACAACTATCTCCGGTGTGATTTCAACAATGTTTGATAAAAAAACAAACTTATTTGTTCCAATGTCTGTTTCAATTAATTGCATTCTAAAGTAACCGGTACCATCTAGTACGCCACGTATAGCAATTGCTCGTGATGAACTGATTTGCATTAGAACTGAACTCACGCCTCTGGTAATATTTTTTAATGCAACAAATGATGCACTTCCTAGTGCTTTATCAGGGATGAGTGGATAATTAAGAATTGGGGCTAATTCTTTAGGAATACTTTTTATTCCGTAGTAGTCGTAAAGAGAAACCTGACAAAAAGTACCGTTATTATTTTTTGTAATTTCGTTCGGCAGCATTTGCGTGAGAATCTTGGCAGAAACTGTGTAGAGGTTTGAACCTTCAATTCCAGAAATTCCAAACAATTCATGCATGACCAAACCTAATCGAGACTTCTGTGAAGATTCTTTTCTCAGACGCTCCCATGATGATTGTTTAATTAATATCCGGTTATTTGCGGGTTCATTTATAGCGTCAAGTGAATGTTGTGGCATCTCATTGAGTAAAAGAGTTTCACGGAATTCTACATTTAATGTTTCAAGACGGCGCTCAATTTTATTAATCGGAAGGTCTGGAAAGCGGGTATGGTTTGCTTTTATGAAATCCAGAATTTGATAGCCCGCAGTGATAACCTCCTGGCTATAACTATTACCCCCACCACTATGGTCACCGCCTGAATTTGCCATTAAAGACGAGCTGGAAAGAATAGACACTGTAATTAGAGCCAGTCTTATTTTTTTTAATTTAAACAAAATTGTTTTCATAAATTACCTCTTTTTTGTGGAGGCTCATCTTATGTAGCCTCCGGATATTACCGCACTATCGCGGCGAGTCAATAAATAACAGAGTGATTTAGTTCGAAAAAGATAAATTTCATGAAAAAGATGTATATAATTTCATTATTTATTAATCAAACCCGATAAACTATTGAATATATGGAAAAAGATCTTTTTGATTACACCGATTATCGCCAGTATTTATTGGACTGGATGGGCAGCCTGCCCAAACGTGGACGAGGTATCAGGGCTTCGGTTGCAAACGGGATTCGTTGTCCTATTTCACATATCTCACAAGTGCTTAAGGGTAAGACGGACTTTACCTTCGAACAAGCAGAAGAAGTAAATGATTTTTTAGGACACACGAGAGAGCAAGCGGAATATTTTCTTTTTCTTGTCCAACTGGCCAGAGCAGGAACTCCTAAATTAAGAAATAGAATTGAATTACAAATTCAAAAAATTCGAGAAAAGCGTTTTATATTGAAGGATCGGCTCGATGTGAAGGCATCCATTTCAAAAGAGGAGCAGGCTACTTTTTATAGCTCCTGGCTATACGCAGCTGTGCACATTCTATTAACGATTGAACAATATCAGACCAAAGAGGCCATAGCTAAATATTTTGCTGTTTCTCCAAAGAAGATAGCCGAGATCCTTGAGTTCCTAGAAAGGTTGGGATTAGCAACCCATGAGCAAGGTCGGTTTGTAGCTAGTACTTCACGGCTTCACCTTGGCCATGATTCGCCAATGATAGTAAAACATCACATCAATTGGAGGCTACAAACGATCCGATCTCTTGAGCGAGAAGACGCCAGCGAATCACTTCATTATTCCTCTGTAGTGAGCATTTCTAAAAATGATGTTAGTCAAATCAAATCGCTTTTGGTGAAAGCAATTGAAGGAACCAAATCCATCATCCGTGATTCAAAAGAAGAAGAACTGCATTCATTTTGTTTGGATTTTTTCAAAATCTAATTATCAGTGTAACTCATGGTGGCCGGTAAAAAAATTGCCAACTGCTTTATATTGTACCAGGCCAGTATTTAGTGGCGCGTGTAAAATAGGCAAAAATATGTAGTTAGAAACATATGTGGTTTAATACATATACTTTATATAAACAGCCGAAGTTTACCACGCATACCAACTAGTGTATAGACGCACAAACAACCCCTGTTCCGCCGCTGTTATGTGTATGGCCGCTTAAACTGATTCATGTGCGCAGCTCCGTAAACTTGCACGGCTGCAAGAGCGTTATGGGCTTTACCTCGTAGTGTGATATTAGCAGGATCTTGTGATGTGCCGCCTAAGCCCGTGCGTGCTCGTGGTTGCCTTTAAAGTAAGGTCCCAGACCCATTGCCACTAAAAATACTGACCGGGTACGAAATAGCAGCTAAAGTTAATTTCTAGAATGAGCAACAGATTGAACTAATTTTTCAACCCCATCGATTCGCATTTCCAAGCGGTCCTGGCGTTGAGCTAATCCAGTATAGCCTTCGATTACAAGACTGTTTTTTGAATTTTGCTCCTCTACAAGAATTCCGACACGGGCAACTTCTGCAGCTACATGATGAACTGCTTTCATAACATCTTCAACCTTCGCTTCTACTTGGCTGACCTTCGCTTCTACTTGGCTGACCTTCGCTTCTACTTGGCTGACTTTCGCGTCCACTTGGCTGATTTTTGCATCTAGTTGCTTGATGTCAGACTTTAACTCAGATCTAAGTTCGCTGATGTCTGCCTTGAGCTCTGATCTAAAAAGATGAAGCATTCCTTGTGTTGCTGGTAGACTTTTAGATTGTGGTGTAAGTCGTGGAATAGGATAAAGGCGATTTTGTTTTGTTTTTGGCTTTTTCATAAAAAATACTCCTGCACTTTATTGATTTTTATGTCATTCGGCAAGAGAGCAAAATGCAAGCCGTTCTTGTAAGTAGATTTATAGGGAAATTTGCCTGTTATCAAATGGTTGGCCGACTCTCAAGCTGTCGATGTATGACATATTCGACTTTCCCCACGCCAGGATAATGGGCTGTAAAGTTAGCAGTATCATCAGGGGTAAAATCCAGAACGCCGTTAAAGAATCCACCATTTTTAAACCCCAGCCCTTATATATGCGCTATTTACTAACGCAGACATGGTGCTGTAACAATCCCGGCTCCAGAATTTAAATTCACGAGGGTAAAACTTGCTGCGATTATATATGTTTTTGAAATTTACCTCTTGCGCAGATAACGTAAGAGTTTGATAATTTTTTAAGCAAGCTAACTGTCATTCTCAAGGAGGTAACGGTGGGACGATTAAATCTCACGCGCGTAGATAACGCACCGGTATTTAGAAAAATAGCGATGGGTACATGGAACAAAGGCGGTGATCCGTCGGTTTACGGGCTTCTTGAAATTGACATGACTCATGCCATGACATTCATGAAAGAGTACTCCGAAAAACATGAGGTTAAAATTACACCCACGCATCTCGTAGGTAAAGCTATTGCCCGTTGTATGAAAATACGTCCAGAATCAAACGGCATGATTCGCGGCCACAGAATATACCAACGCAAGGATGTAGACGTGTTTTTTCAAGTGAATATTCCAGGGGGTGTTGGTCCGGATGGAGCAGGAAAAGCCAACCTTTCAGGTTGCACAGTACACAAGGCAGATCAGTTGAGCCTGAAAGAACTTGCACTGATGCTACAAAACCGCGCAGACATGGTGCGAAGAAACAAAGATCCAATTCTTACTGAGACACTAAAGATATTTGAGTGGATGCCGTGGTGGATGGTTGGATCGGTATTGTGGCTATCGTCATTTTTGACCTATGGACTTAATTTGAATTTGCAGTGGCTTGGTATCCCGCGCGATCCGTTTGGATCAGTCATGATTACAAGTGTTGGGAGCATGGGTATAGACGTGGCGTTGGCGCCATTAGTTCCATATTCCAGAGTCCCGCTACTTCTCGCTATTGGGTCTATTCGCGACATGCCTGTGGTAAAAGATGGCAGCATATCAGCTGCGCCGGTTATGCGAATCGGTGTCACATTTGATCATCGTTTTATTGATGGTGTCCATGCTTCTCAAATGAGCCGGGAGTTCAAGCGCTGTTTTGAAGATCCATGGAAATATTTGGCTTAAAATCGTAGCAATCTATTTTAACTCCTGCGCCTTATCTTCTTTTAGCAACACCCTGTCCGTACCACTGAATGTATCCGGCTCGCCACCGATCATAGTAAAGATATTATCAACCGGAATGACGAAAGCTCCATTCCCGTGAATGGCTATTTCCGCCGAAGGACCAAAACTGATCCCAGTCATGACAAATGTAAAATTTTGTTTCAGTTTTAAATTGCGGACCATACCCACCTTGACGTTAAGGCCAACGGCGCACTCAATGCTTTTCGAAATAGATAGCATCGGGCCGGCGAAATCTTTCGCTCTCTTAAAACGTCCCCAGACAAGTCCCGCTCCAATACGGAATGAAGCACCAGCACCGATGCCGCCACCTACATCAACGGAGGGTATAAAAACAAGTGACCAGTCAAGTTCAAGGTGTGGCCTGACTTTTTGTCCTGTTTCTATGCGTACTGGTTGGACTTTAACAGGGACAACCACCATGGCTATTGTGCCGGAGCCTCCACCGCCGATTTTTAGTTCGGCCGTAAACTTACCTCCTACAAACACCATGAATCCTGAGGGGATGGCTTCATACAATTTGAAGCCATAGTTTTCAGCTACGCGGGCCAATTCTTCAGCATCAGAGGCAATCCCATTGAGTTCATGTGATTTTTTTAACGCATTCACCAGCGTGTTAATTTTTTTCTCATGTTTGTGCGAGAAGGTTAGAAGAGTATTTTTTAATGCTTCAATGCTTGCTTCTATGGCCTCTCGTCTTTCTGAATTCAGCATCTCCTTCCATGGTGTGCGGTAGTAAACAAAGTGAGCATCTCTGGTCACCCTTGTTGTGGTTATATATGAACCCCTCGGCTTGCCCGCGTAAGTGTTTTGCGATAAGAAGATAATTAAACAAAGCGTTAAAATAATTTTTTTCATAAGCACCCCCTTAAAAACATTAATGGCCACGATATATAGTGCAGCGCAATATAAATTACAATAGAATAATAATTTAATTATTAAATAAAGCGCTTTTTATATTGGATATATTTATGAAATACCTGATAGCATATTACGGCTATGATAAAACCTATAATCACATCGATAAGATAATGCTGTTTTGTAGTTAAGGTGGAGACCGCTATCAGGGTCGCCCATAGAAAAAACAACGGAAATTTCCGCGTCTGGTCGTCAAGATAAATGAACGAAGAAAGATAGACGCTGCTGACATGAAGGCTCGGGCAGCAGTTCGCTGGAGTGTCTGTTTCCCGTAGGGAGTTAAAAACGTAGTAAGTAATGGCATTAAGATCTTCAGGCAGAGGGAATTGCTCCCTCGGGTATGTGGTAGGCCATAGCCAGAAGATTATATTGCTGATGATCTGGAGCGCCAGGAATGAGTATATGTATTTATTCGCGTTGATCATATCCTTACAAAGAAGGTATGCCGCGCCGAAAAGCACATATTCGCTTATGTAAATCCAAACCGTGTTCGGCATGAACGGTATGGCTTTGTCAATCCACCACATCGGCAGAAGGCGTGGTTCGAATAGGTGTATATGGTTTGAGGGCAGGTAGAACACCGCCGCTAAAGCGAAGGTAATTATTCCAATTATGTACTTGTTCCGGTTTGTGAGAAAAATCGGAAGGACCCATGTTTTTGTCTCATAAGCTGATTCAGTATTGCTCATTCATTTAACCATTGTTCTATCTTTGCGTGAATCTGTTGGGAGCCCCAATCCCGCTCGCCGCTTTCCACCATCAAAACCTTCCCGGTCTTGCCGCTGTATACGACGGTAAATGGTATCGCATATACATCAAAAACAGAGGATACTGTGCCGTCAACATCAGTATATATAGGAAAGTCTATCTGAAAACTGCGGATCAGTCTGGGCAGGACTTCTTCCGGTTTTTCATCCACACTAACTGGAATAAGTAGAAAACCACGGTTCTGGTATGTTTTGGCAAGTCTAACAAGAGCCGGCATTTCCACCACACAGGATTCGCACCAGCTCGCCCAAAAATTTATCAGGATTACCTTCGCTTTGAGTTCCGTCGAACGTACATCCTCGCCCATGAATTTATGCAGCGTAAACTCAGGGACGAGTCCTCCTGCCTCGACTGTTGATGAGTTGGATGTGCCTGATTTTGAAATCAGATGCCGCCTTAAAATCGAAAGACCTGCTACCACCATGACCGCTACCAGCCCTATTGTAAGAATAGGGACAAGCACTTTACTTGCGTTATTTCGCGAATTTACTGATGGGTCTGTCATCGGCTTTCATAATACATTAGAATGTTAAGTAGGATGAAAAAGTTTTTTAGCAATGACGATGGTCAGGCGGTCGTTGAATACATATTGACGATATTGCTGGTTATTGCTGTTTTCACGACTCTCCATCTGGGATTTAAAAAATGGCTGTTCAGCGCGTGGGTCCCCATAACAAGGGAGGTCACCGCCGCATGTCCTGGCTGCCCGGCAAATCCAAGTTACAGGTGATCGGCTGCTGTTAATCGTCGCAGCGCCACGAAAAATATTTCAGTGCTGCCCTTCCGTGTGCTTTTAGGCCGCAGTATCTCGACCTTGTCGAACTTGTCAGTCAGCTTTTTCTTGAACCCTGCGAAATCATCACTGTGAAACATCTTGCAGACGAAATGCCCGCCAGGCTTAAGCTGCTTTTCAGCAAGAGTCAGCGCGGTTTCACAAAGCTCTAGTGAACGGGCCTGATCGGTCGCGCGAATCCCTGTGGTTTTGGGCGCCATATCGGATAACACAACATCAAACGGCCCTTCGATTCCATGCGCTGAGGCTATGGCGGGGACGTCAATTTCACGCAAGTCACCGGTGATAAATACGGCATTCGAAAAAGTAAGGTTGATTTTCTGTAAATCAATCCCCAAGAGGCGGCCGCTTAGGCCTATTTTTTTACAGGCGTATTGTGACCACGAACCAGGTGCGGCTCCCAAGTCCAGTACCTTGAACGAAGGCTTCAATATATGGAAGCGCTTGTCGATTTCCTCAAGCTTAAAAACTGATCTTGCCGCGTAATTTTTCGCCTTTGCCTGGAGAAAATAATAATCCCTGGGGTTATAAGCCATTCAGACAAAACGCAGGAAGTACTTCCGGCTCTCCTCGAAAACATAAGAAGCTATGACCTGTGAATCGCCAGGTCTTATGTTTTTAAACAAAACACCAACCCGTAAATTCATGTGATCTGTGGCGGTCTTGGATTGTTTGGCTTCCCTGACATACTTTATTTCGCCGTCCATGATGATCAGTTTTGAGTTGATATTGATCTGTATTTGTTTAAGGAGTGAGCCTGGCGCAAAAATCGCTGCTTCCCGCGCCTGGATATTAAAGGATAAACCGCTTGCACTTATATCGATCAGTTTTTTCTGGATTTTGTTCCCGGATCCTGGCTGCAGTATGAATACAGCGTTTAGCGGTTGCGTATCTGGGATACGGAACCTGATATCCTTCCTGCGCTGGACCTTGTATATTTTGCCGGGCTGGTTAAATTTCAATCCAGCCACTTCTTCACCGATAAATCTGGTCTTAAAGAAAATATTGGCCCATTGGAGTGAGACGCTAAAAAAACAATCCCTGGAATTATTATTTTCAAGAGTGAGTGAGAATTTCTTTAAATCGAAATCCTTGGGGAGCCACGTGTAAAGAACACCCTCGTCCTTATCGAACAAAGTGATGTGCGTGAGTAAGGCGTTTTCTTGTTCTTTTGTCCAGACCATCGCGGAAGCAAATGTCTTTGCTCCATCTCGGAGAAGGGCCTCGGCATCGGCCTCGTTTTCAACCAGTTGGAATTCTTTCGGATGAGTTTCCTTAAAATCTGGCTCAGACAATCGTGACTTTCCTCAGTAGATCTATATCTTGCAAGGCTTTGCCGGAGCCTCTTACTACACATGTGAGCGGGTCCTCCGCCAGGGCGACGGGAAGCCCTGTTTTTTCCTTTATTAAGATATCGAGGTTAGCAAGCATGGATCCTCCCCCGGCAAGAATGATCCCGTTATCAACAATATCAGCAGCTAGTTCTGGCGGTGTCCGCTCGAGAGCTGTTTTTATGGTATCCACCACCGCAGAAACCGGTTCACTCAAGGCGTCTCGGATTTCCTCGGAATTCACCTCGATGGTTTTGGGTGCACCGCTGATCAGGTCACGGCCTTTGACTTCATAAGTTTTTTCTTCCTCAAACGGGTATGCACATCCGATTGATAATTTAATTTGTTCGGCAGTACGCTCACCTATCAACAACGAGTATTTGCGCTTAATATAGCTGACGATCGCATCATCAAATTTGTCGCCGGCGACCCTAACGGACTTAGAATAAACTATACCGCCAAGTGAAATTACGGCGACTTCCGTCGTCCCTCCGCCTATATCGACAATCATGTTGCCGCTCGGTTCCCTGATAGGAAGGCCGGCACCGAGGGCTGCTGCCATTGGTTCCTCGATAAGATAAACTTCACGCGCTCCAGCGGACTGGGCCGATTCCTTGACAGCTCGTTTTTCGACCTGTGTGATCCCGAATGGTATGCAAATAATTATGCGTGGCCTAATGAACGACCGGCCTTCGCTGGATTTTTGTATAAAATATTTTAACATTGATTGTGTAACTTCAAAATCCGCTATCACGCCGTCCTTGAGCGGGCGTATTGCCTGGATGGAGCCTGGCGTGCGGCCAAGCATATCCTTGGCTTCCTTGCCAACGGCTAGAACTCTGGTCTGCCCCCTGGCGTTGCGGTGTATAGCCACTACTGAAGGTTCGTTTATTATGATCCCGCGGTCACGCGCATAAACAAGCGTATTGGCGGTACCGAGGTCTATCGCCAAATCATTTGAAAAAAAATCCAGGATTCTCTTAATCATCTATCCCTACCACTTATAATGGCGGATATGTTCTCCGCGCTCTGCTATTTCGCTCATTGCCTTCATCCCTATTTCTAAGTGTAAATCGGTGTACTTTCGGAATACCTCCCGTGCCGATTTTTTTGTTTTAATACCTCCCCGCTTAAGCGGCAGGTCTGAAACCAGCAGCAGCGCACCGATCGGCACCTTGCTGGCGAAACCTGCTATAAACAGGGTTGCTGTTTCCATTTCGATGGCAAGTGCCCGTTCCTCATACAACTGAGCCTTAAACTTCTCGTCAAACTCCCAAAAACGGTAATCAGTGGTATGAATCACTCCAGTCCTGTAATCATAACCTTTCTCAATGATTATTTGCGAGATGAATTTTTGAATTTTAAATGTTGGCAACGCCGGCACTTGTTGAGGCATGAAGTGTATTGAAGATCCTTCGTCGCGTATCGCGGCTGTCGGTAATACAAAATCACCGACCTTCAGCGATCTATGAAGACCACCGCACATACCAAGAAATAAAACGGCGGTCGGCTCAACTGCCGCGAGAAGCTCGATTATAAGTGCGGCCGTAGGCGAACCTATAGAAAAATCAACTATTGAAACATTCGCTTTCTGGCTATGTACCACTCCCATCGCGGTTCCCTGGGTTTTTAAATCTCCACAAAGGGCATTGAACCGTTCCAAATAGTAATCAAAATTGGTTAATATTATCTGCTTGCGGAACTGTTCGACTGGGCTGCCTGTATATCGTTCCAGCATGTCTTTGGCTAATTTTAATTTATGTACGTTGCTGTAAATCCTATTATTGTTCGGAATAATATAAGGGTTTGATTTGTAAAGGTCGTCTTTTCTATATGGCACAAACTGAGCTTACTTTCTTACCGCTGTTGACACAAGTCCTCCGATAAAAAGTAGTACACAAAGTATTACTATGAAAAGCGGTACAAATTTTATTCAGTGTGTTAAATAGGGGTGCTCGCGAGATTTGCATATGAACTTATATGGACGACAAACATATTTGATGGGTTTTGTGTCAGCGATTTTAGTCTTATTGCTGACAAGCGGCTGCTTGATGCGCGATCTGCCCGACGTGGGGATGCTTAACGGGCATTACCCGGTTATTCAACATAGGGGCCGTGATTTACCATTTAAAGTTAAGCTCCAGAAACAAATACCATCCGGTTGGACCAGGCTTTCGGATATTTCGAAATTTGCAATTGGTGCTGTTGTTGTCAGCGAGGACTGGGCTTTTTACCAGCATAACGGGTTTGATATGAATCAGATCAAAGAAGCGGCTAAAGAGGATCTAGCAAAGGGGCGTTTCGTCAGGGGTGCCAGTACCATCACTCAGCAAGTGGTGCGGAATATTTTTCTGGATAAAGACAAGAACATTTGGCGAAAACTTAGGGAGATCTGGCTTGCGATGCAGCTCGAGAAGAAGTTAAGTAAATCGCGAATCCTTGAGATTTATTTCAATATAGCCGAATGGGGGGATGGTTTATTCGGCATAGGTGATGCTTCAAGGCGCTATTTCAACAAAGAGCCGCGTGATCTCACTGCCAAGGAGGGGGCTTTTCTTGCGATGCTTTTGCCTAGCCCGCGCAGGTACAGCCAGTCATTCAGAAACGGGCAGCTGACGGCATATGCACGTGAAACAACGGAGTCCGTGCTCAAAAAAATGGTGCAGGCACATTATCTTACTGAGGACGAAATGGTGGCGGAACTTGGTTCGACTCTTTCTTTCGAAAAAACCATTAAATGATTTTGTTAGACATGCGCCCAGGCGTTCGGCGAACTTGCATACCGCATGTTTACATGGCAAGGTGGCGTTTACTTAATGATTCCAGCGGAACTTAAAAATCAGATTATTCGCTATTGTCACAGGATGGATGACAAGGGTTGGGTTGCCAATCATGATGGCAATATTTCCGTTCGCCTGTCGGGTGGAAGTATCGCTGCGACTCCGACGGCGAGAGCCAAGTTTGATCTCAAGGAAGAAGATCTTATCGAGCTTGACCAGAACGGGAAAAAAATCGCCGGTAACGCGGCACCTTTTTCTGAAATTGCTATTCATTTAAGGATTTTTCGCACACGGCCTGATGCTAATGCTGTTGTGCATGCGCACCCACCCTATACCACTGCTGTGGGGTGTGCAAATCAGGAAATGGTGACCTGGGCTGTGCCGGAAGCCATTGTTTCTCTTGGTCCAGGAGTTCCGCTCGCAGGCCTCGCCTTGCCTAATTCTGAGGAATTTTGGAGAGAACTGGATCCACTGATTCCACATTATGATGCGATAATGGTTGCTGGAAACGGCGTGTTTACATGGGGAAAGAATGTGGAGCAAGCTTTCCTGCGTTTAGAGCTTGTGGAACATGTCGCAAAGATATGTTTTTTTTCACAGACTCTTGGCGGACCAAAACTGCTTGAGCCAAGGCATGTGGCGGTATTGTTAAAGAAAAGATCTGATGCCGGGTTGGCCTTGCCTCCGGATCCTGCGCGCACTTCCTGGTTTACTCTTACATGACTATGCATGTTCCGATACTGGTGGAACCAATCAGAGATGCGTTGCTAAAACCGCTTCTTGATCTCCCGCTAAATGCACCGACACATTACATAGTGGATTGTACGCTTGGTGGTGGCGGGCATACCGCTTCTATTCTCGAGGCATTTGACTCGGACAACAGATTAAAACATCACAAAGTGATCGCCGTGGACAGGGATCTCGCCGCGATTGAATCTGCAAAAACAAGGTTTGCCGACGATATTAAACTCGGACGCCTGGAACTGTTACATTCATCTTTCAGCAAGCTCGAGAATGAATTGCCGAGATTTAAAAATATTCTAGGTCTCGTGGCTGATCTTGGATTTTCCAGCGATCAAATCGAGGCTCCTGCACGAGGGTTAAGTTTTCAGCGCGAAGGCCCGCTTGACATGCGCTATGATTGCAGCCAGGGACATACTTGCCTGGAAATACTGAAAACGATTTCAGAAGCCGAACTCAGGAATGTTTTAAAAACCTACGGTCAGGAAAGATTCAGCGATCGCATTGCGTTAAGAATTATATCAAACAGGAATCAAGGCAATATCCCTCGCACTACGACGGAGCTTTCCAGCATGATAATCAGCGCCCTGCCTCCCGCCGCCAGACACGGCCGTATACATGCGGCGACTAGAACGTTCCAGGCTTTGAGGATTCTAGTTAATAATGAAGTAGAGGAACTCCATTGTCTGCTTAAGCATGTTATATTGTTAGTGAGGCCTCCTGGTAGGGCGGCTGTTTTAAGTTTTCACTCATTGGAGGATCGGGAGGTTAAACACGTATTTCGTGACAAGTCGTTGTTCAGATTGTTGAACAAGAAACCTTTAACAGCCGGTACTGATGAGTTACGTAGGAATCCGAGAGCGAGAAGCGCTAAACTTAGGATAGCTGAACGGATTTGAAAGAAAGAGATGGGATTTTCTAAAACAGTTTTGATCCGCAGCGTGCCGATCTGGGTCATTCCTATCGCCATCTTGATGGCCATAGTTACGATCTGGCTGCGTCTTTCAGTAATACGAACCACTTATTCAATTAATCAGACGACCATAACAGTTAAACAACTCCAGCAGGAGAAAGAGCAGCAGGAACTTAGATACACGGCCCTGCGCTCGCCGCGAAGGCTCGAGATCCTTGCACGCACAAAGTTCGGGCTATCACAGCCAAGATCCGATCAGATGATTTACCTTCAAAAGGCGCATTGATGGATACAGATAGCGAGAAGGTGAAGTTCAGGCTGACTTTATTGATGTTGATGTTCATGGCGGCTTCAGCAGCGCTTCTCGGCAGATCGGTATTTGTACAACTGATCCCAGACGAGAGATTGGACCAGCTGGCTCGCAAGCAATTTAATTCAAAAGTCCTTATAAAACCCCGTCGCGGGTCTGTTTTAGATACTAATGGTGAACCACTGGCTGTCAACGTGGAGATCAACAGTCTGGCCGCTAATCCCTTGAAGGTACAAAATAAAAAGACCGCCGCATGGTTACTTTCAAAGGCTGTCGAAATTCCAGCTTCAAAACTGATACCCCGGTTTAGTGAAAAAAAAGAATTCGTATGGATAAAACGTCATTTGAGCGAAGCCGACATGGCGAAACTTCGCCGCTGGCACATAATGGATAAGGACGGAAGCCTTATAAGCGGTTTATGGTTGGTGAAAGAAAGCCAAAGAGCCTATCCACACGCTGAACTAGCGGCGCATGTTATCGGTGATGTCAATGTCGACTCTGAAGGTATCGAAGGCGTGGAATTACGTGAAGACGAGCGGCTACGCGGCAAAGTTGCAGCCGTAACAGCAATAAAAGATGCTCTCGGGCGTCCTACTTTCATAGATGCCGCTGCGGCAAAACATGTTAAGGAAGGCGAAAAAATTTCCCTTACCATAGATGCATCGTTGCAGTTTGCTGTGGAGGTAGAGCTTCGTGGTGCGATCCGTAAGACCGGTTCTAAAAGCGGTACAGTGATCATAATGGATTCAGCTACTGGTGAGATACTTGCTCTTGCCAATGAGCCATCATTCAACCCAAACGAAAAGGGAGCGCCCGCGGATTACCGGAGAAACAGAGCCATAACTGATGGGTATGAGCCCGGCTCAACTTTAAAAGCTGTTCTTCTTGCAGCAGCGTTATCGAATGGCTGGAAATTAAATGACAAGATCTGGGCTGAATCAGGAAAGATTAGAATCCAAGGCAAAGTGATTTCCGAAGCGGAGTCTAGGGAAAAATTTGGATGGCTCGATATCAAAGAAGTCCTACAGGTTTCAAGCAACGTCGGTGCCGCGAAACTGGCATTAAAGGTCGGGGCTGATCATTATCATGATATGCTGAGAGCATTCGGATTCGGGTCAAAAACGAACATAAGACTGCCTGGCGAAATATCGGGCAGAATTCCACATAGAAAATCATGGCCACCGCTTACTCTGGCCAATATCGGATTCGGACAGGGAATAATGGTCACGCGCCTCCAGATGCTTCGTGCTTATGCAGCTATATTAAACGGAGGATGGCTTGTCAGACCGAGAATAATAAATGGTGAGGAAGATGTAGATGTAAGAAAAAGGATCATCAGCCAAAAAGTTTCCGCCCAGCTTCTTGACGCGCTTGAGGCCGTGACCGGAAAGAACGGAACCGGGACAAAGGCCATGCTGGAAGGCTACCGCGTAGCGGGAAAAACAGGCACTGCCCAGATGGTGGATTCGCAAACAGGTACATATTCGCGGTCAAGGTTCATTTCATCGTTTATAGGATTTGCACTTGGTGTAGAACCAAAAATAGCAATCTTTGTTTCGCTTGATGAGCCAAAGGGCGTTTATTACGCCTCGGATACCGCAGCACCGCTTTTTCGCGAAATTCTCAATGTGGTTGCAACAAGATTTAGCATGCCCTCAAAAGGGGTGTCCATCGGCGCTGAAAAACTCGCAGTAAAAAGCGCGGAAAAAACAGAAAAACAGGTTATTCGCCCATCTTCTCTCAAGTGGCGTGGAGCAACTTCTACCGGGCGGTTTACTTGGACAATGCCTTCCCTTTCTGGCTTAACCCCAAGGGAAGTCATTGATCTTCTAAAAGGGCATGAGTTTGGTTTAGAGTTTAAAGGTGATGGCGTGGTCCATGAGCAATTTCCAGCAGAGGGAAAACTGCTGGCCGAGGGAGATAAGATAAAAATAGTTTTAGCCGAACCGTAAATTAAAAATATGATCAAGGCATCTGATCTTTTAGCAGGGCTTTTAACTGAAACTAATTCGCAGGAACTTGAAATATCTTCCGTGCAGGTTGATTCACGTTTTATCGAGCCTGGTTGCGCTTATGTAGCGGTCAGGGGCGAAAAACACGACGGTCATTCTTTTATTGCCAGCGCGGTAAAATCAGGCGCGTCGCTTATTATCGGAGAGGAAGCACCTGAACGCGTGTTCAAGCTGCTTACCCGCGGGACCCATCAAGTTAGGTATGTCCAGGTGCTTGATTCGCGCGCTGCTCTTGCACTGATAGCGGCGAATTACTATGGCCGCCCGTCGTCTTCATTGCTTGTTATAGGCGTGACCGGCACCAGCGGAAAAACCACAACCACTTACATCGCTGAATCAATTCTTTCCTCAGCTGGCCATAAAGTAGGTGTCATAGGTACAGTAAACTACCGTTTTGCTGGCGTAACTTTACCTGCGGATCATACAACTCCCGGCGCTCTTGACCTCCAAAGACTGCTTTATGAAATGAAGTCGCGCGGATGTACTGCGGTTGTAATGGAAGTTTCATCACATGCGCTAAAACAACAGCGTACGGCTTATGTCGCATTTGATGTGGGGATTTTCACCAATCTTTCCCGTGAACATATGGATTTTCATCCTGACATGGAAGATTACTTCGCTTCAAAGGCGCTGCTGTTTAAAGAATCCTTTTGTTTTTCCAGGACAGCCGGCAAAGAACCTTCCGCAGTTATTAATTCCGAAGATGATTTTGGCAGGCGTCTTATAAAGGACCTTTCAGGAAAAATCCCTAAGCAACATATCTTAAAATTCGGCGGTACTACGAAACATTTAACCGATGTGGTAAGCGATTCGTATCTTAAGGCAACATTGGCAGGTATAAGTGGCCGTGTTGGTGATGTATCCGTTAAATCGGCTTTAATGGGCAGGTTCAATGCATATAACATCCTTGCCGCTATCGGCATGGCCAAGGCGTTAAATCTAAACAAAGCTTGTATTGAGCAGGGCATAGCCGCACTCAGCGCCGTTCCAGGACGTTTGGAACAAGTTAAGAACCAGAAGGGCATACATGTCTTTGTCGACTACGCACATAAACCAGATGCTTTAGAGAAGGTTTTAAGAACATTGGGTGAAGTCAAGGGCTCCGGACGTATTATCACGGTTTTTGGCTGCGGTGGCGACAGGGACAAGACCAAGCGACCGGTCATGGGACAAATCGCAGTTGATCTTTCTGATCTGGTGGTAGTTACTTCCGACAACCCTCGTACTGAGGATCCGGGCCTAATAATAAATGAAATATTAGCTGGAATACAGCCTTACGAAAGCTCCACAGTTAGAAGATGCTTAGTTGAATCCGACCGCAGAAAAGCTATCTGGATGGCGCTTAATGCCGCTACAAGGGGGGACATATTGTTAATCGCCGGTAAAGGCCATGAAACTTATCAGATTGTATCTGACCATGTCGCAGCTGAAGCCGGACTGAAGAAAACTGTAAAAATCGACTTTGATGATCGTAAGGTTGTTTCAGAATTTCTTGCAGAAAAAAATACAGTTACTTGACATTGCCTTTTAAAAATTTGTAGCATCCCGTCATGCTCTTTCATTTGCTTTACCCGTTGCATACCTCGCATGTCTTTTTCAATGTGTTTAAATATATAACGTTTAGAACGTTTGCCGCCGCCATAACCGGCGTTTTTTTATGTATGTTACTTGGCCCGGCTTACATACGTCTTCTTCAGCGCAAGCAACTTGGGCAGGCCATCAGGGATGACGGCCCAAAAAGTCACTATATCAAGAAGGGAACTCCCACAATGGGTGGCGGGCTCATCTTGATGGCGATAACGATTTCAACCCTTTTATGGGCTGATTTGACAAACAAGAACATCTGGATCGTTTTGGGAACAATGTTGCTTTTCGGGGTGATTGGTTTTCTGGATGATTACCGGAAAGTGATAAAAAAAGATTCTAAAGGCCTGTCAGCGCGTCAGAAGCTGATATTTCAAACTATATTGGCACTGGTTGTGGCATGCCTCATCTATTTCATGAGAGACACCCCTCCAGTACTAAAGTTCCCGTTTTTCAAGAGTTGGTCACTTGACTTGGGAGGCTTATTCGTTCCGTTTGTGGCGTTTGTCATCGTAGGTACCTCAAATGCGGTGAATCTTACCGATGGTCTTGATGGCTTGGCGGTAGGGCCAACAATCAGCACGTCGGTAACATTTCTTGTCCTCGCTTACTGTGCCGGGCATGTCAAAATTGCGGAGTATTTACAGATCCCTTATGTAACCGGTGCTGGGGAACTCGCAGTGATCTGTGGCGCCTTGGCTTCGGCTTGTTTAGGGTTTTTGTGGTTCAATACGTATCCTGCTCAGGTATTCATGGGTGATGTCGGTTCTTTGGCTTTGGGAGCGGCTTTAGCCGTGATTTCAGTTATAACGAAGAACGAGCTCTTGCTCGCGCTTTGCGGCGGGATTTTTGTGATTGAAGCGTTGTCGGTCATGGCACAAGTGATTTCTTTCAAAATAACCGGAAAACGTGTTTTCAAAATGGCCCCGATCCACCATCATTTTGAATTGAAGGGGTGGGCGGAACCAAAAGTGATTGTCAGGTTTTGGATTATTTCGATTCTATTGGCATTATTTACGTTATCAACTTTAAAACTCAGGTAGGTTTAAATTTTTATGAGCAAGTACAAGGGGAAAAAGGTTCTTATAGTTGGATTTGGTCGTTCCGGCGTTGCTGTGGCCAAATACATGTCAAAGCAAGGGGCGCGGGTGACCATGACTGACATGAAACAAAAAAATGAGTTGTCTGAATCAGTACGCGCCTGCGCGGATATTAAAATAGAATATGAACTCGGCAAACATAACAACAAGACATTCCACAACGCCGATCTGATAGTAGTCAGCCCCGGGGTGCCGCTTAATATCAAGCCGTTGGAAGAAGCACGTGAAAAAAATATCCCAATTACCGGTGAAATTGAACTGGCCGTGAGTTGCATAAAGGAACCGCTGATTGTCGTGACCGGCACTAACGGTAAAACCACAACCACCGCGCTTATCGGCGAAATGTTCAAGGCGGATGGGAAAACCGCTTTCGTTGGTGGAAATATCGGAAAACCACTGATTGACTACGTCGTGGAGGGCAAGAGCGCTAGCGTGGTCATTGCGGAATTATCTAGTTTCCAACTCGATACAACCGAAAAACTTATACCTGCCGTTGCCGTGTTCACGAATATCGAACCCGACCATCTGGATAGATACCAGGACATGGTAAACTATATTGCTTCCAAGAAAAAACTGCTCGGCCTTTGCGACAAGAACAGCTTCGTGGTTTTAAACCAGGATGACCCGACGGTTGCTGGTTTTTCCGTTGAAACTCCAGGCAAAGTTATGTGGTTCACAAAGCGTGACCCGGAACAAGGCTTTATCGGAGGATATTACCGCCAGGATGCACGCAAAATGGTTCTGCACATCACCGCACAGGAAGAGGCATACAACCTAACCGGATTCAAGTTGTTCGGCGAACATAACAAAGAAAATTTGATGGCAGCCGCCTGCGCCGCACGTGTGATGGGTGTGGGACCAAAAGCCATCCAGGCTGTCATAGACACGTTCGGCGGAGTCCCGCACAGGCTTGAGTTCGTCAGGAAAAAAGACGGTGTTTACTTTTTTAATGATTCAAAGGGTACTAACGTGATGAGCGTGAAGCGAAGTCTTGAGGCCTTCCGCAGCAACCCGATAATACTGATCGCCGGCGGCAAGGACAAGGGATGTGAATTCACGCCTTTGGTGGATCTTGTAAGACAGAAATGCAAGATGGTGATCCTGGTGGGAGAGGCGAAGGAAAAGATCAATCGTGCCATCGGGGATTACGCAGAAACTTACCTAGTCGGGACGTTTGAGGAAGGTATTCTTCTGGCCTATCAAAAATCACGTAGTGGCGATATCATATTGCTGTCACCCGGATGTGCAAGCTATGACATGTTTCGGAATTATGAAGAACGAGGTGACTATTTCAAGAAGATTGTAAACCAGTTGTGAGGATTCAGCGCTCGTCTTTCAAAGAATTAGGTATTCGCGGGTCGGTAGCGCAGCGGATGGACACCTTGATACTAGTCGGGGTTGTGGCTGCGATGGTCGCTTTTGGTTTGCTTATGGTATTCAGCTCATCGTTTATTTATGCGCAGGAACGCATGGGGGATGGGTTTGCATTCATTGAAAGGCAAGTGTTTTATGCAATTGCCGGAGGCATCGCGCTAGCGGTGTTTAGCCGTGTTGATTACAGGCGTTGGGGTGAATGGGCATTCCCACTCCTGGTACTTTCAACCGTCTTACTGATCATCGTTGCGATACCGGGACTCGGAACACGTGTTGGAGGCGCCAGGCGCTGGATTAAGGCCGGGTTTCTCAGCTTCCAGCCGGCGGAACTCGCAAAGTTCGCCGTTATTTTTTTCACCGCTTTCCAGTTGTTCCGTAAGCAAGGGCGTCTTCACACCATCACTGCCGGTGTTTTATCGCATTTCATCGTTCCGCTGCCTGCATTGATACTGCTTCTCATACAACCGGACTTCGGCAGCATAGTTATTATTTGCGCTGTGGTTTTCTCACTGCTTTATCTGGCCGGCGTGCCGAAGAGATATCTTTTTGCATCGCTGTTTGTGGCAATTATGGTGGGGCTCTGGCTTGTTATGGGCAGCGCTTACAGGAAGGGACGGATGACAGCATTCCTTGACCCATGGGGTGATCCTGGTGGGAAGGGATTTCAGCTCCTTCAATCGCTTGTGGGCTTGCATGAGGGAGGATTTTTAGGCGTCGGTCTAGGGAACGGGAAGGAAAAACTTTTTTATCTCCCCGAAGCACACAACGACTTTATCTTCGCCGTAATCGGCGAAGAGTTGGGGTTCTTGGGCGTATTGGCTGTTGTCGCGGCTTATCTATATTTTGTTTACTGCGGACTCAGGATTTCATGGAGATCGATAGGGTTATTCGGAGATTCATTCGGTATGCTGCTTGGCTCCGGGATTACATTATCTATCGGTGCCCAGGGGCTTATTAATATGGCGGTCGTGCTTGGATTGGTTCCGACAAAAGGGCTGACCCTTCCGTTTATAAGCTATGGCGGATCTGCGCTTGTAGTGGATCTAGCGGCGGTTGGGGTTCTTTTAAGTATTGCGAGAGGGCCTGATTGTGCTGAAAAGCAGCATGAAACTGAAAAAATAAAACCATTCAAGGAGTCAAACAATGTGGTCGCAAGCCAATAGTAAGTGTTCACTGATGATAGCAGGTGGAGGCACCGGTGGACATGTGCTGGCAGGAGTGGCGATAGCCGATGCCTGGAAAACAAAGTTCGGGCGTTCCGCCAGGATCATGTTTGTTGGAGCACAAGGTGGAATCGAGAAAACACTCGTGCCGCGCGCCGGTTACAAGCTTTCACTTTTGAAGCTGGGTGCCTTGAAAGGTGTAGGAATACGTCGCCAGATCAAAACCATTGTGTGGCTACCATTGGCCTTCGTGCGTTCTATATGGATTATTCTGCGTTTCAGGCCAGCGGCGGTTGTTGGCGTTGGAGGATATGCATCAGGCCCTCTTGTGCTTGCAGCTTGTTTTTTCAAGTTTTCATTCATCTTAAAATGCAAAACAGCCATATTGGAGCAAAACAGTGTTCCAGGCTTTACAAACCGTCTTTTAGGCAAAGTTGTGCAACATATTTTCTGTGCTTTTCCAGGGAGCGCGGATGGTTTTTCTGGCGGCCGCGCAACAATTACCGGCAATCCTGTCAGATCTTCCATAACAAGAATGCCACCAGCATCCAGGGATCCATTTACCATTCTTGTTTTTGGGGGCAGCCAGGGCTCTGTTCCGATTAATACGATGGTTATCAATTCGTTTCCGTTTCTGAAAGACATACTCGGAAACATAAAATTCATACATCAGACAGGTGAAAAGGATTATGACCGGGTTTTGGCAGCACACCTGGATGCGGGGACAAATGCCCGCGTGGAAAAATTTATTTATGATATGCCAGCAGCTTACCAGGGCGCTTCGCTGGTGATTTGCCGTGCCGGTTCCTCGACTTTGGCTGAAATCGCGGCTGTAGGTCGTGCGACGATTCTTATTCCGTTTCCGGAGGCGTCCGATGAGCATCAGCGAAAAAATGCCGAAGTATTCGCTGAGGCCGGGGCAGCCAAGTTATTACCGCAATCCATTGAAACAGCCACCCCAGCATCAGGAGGCAATGCCTTGGCAGCGCTGGTAAGAGAGCTTAAACAAGACGTATCGCAGATAGAGAAGATGGAACATGCCGTGATAAGATTTTACAGGCCTGAAGCGGCGGTTGGTATCGTTAACACCATGATAGCGGCGGAATAAGAAGGCTTATGCGGAAAAAAGAAGACACCAGATTGCATTTTGTAGGCATAGGAGGCATTGGGATGAGCGGCATAGCCGAGGTGTTTCTTAACCAAGGCTATAAAGTCAGCGGCTCGGATTTGCAAGAAAGTGATATCACCAAACGGCTTGAGGAACTCGGTGGCGACATTTTCATAGGGCATAGGCCGGAAAATATTAATAACGCAGACGTAGTTGTTGTTTCGTCTGCCGTCAAACCTGGCAACCTTGAAGTTCAGGAAGCAAAACGGCTAAGGATACCAGTGATCCCGAGAGCCGAAATGCTCGGCGAACTAATGCGCGGTAAAATCGGGATCGCCATTGCCGGCACTCATGGGAAGACTACCACCACTTCAATGCTGGGCTCAGTGCTCACACACGCCGGTCTTGATCCAACGCTTGTCATCGGCGGGAAGGTTGATTCTCTAGGTGGCAATGCAAAACTTGGGCAGGGCAGATATGTCGTTGCAGAAGCGGACGAAAGCGACGGCTCTTTCTTGCACTTGCCAGCGACATGCGCGGTTGTCACCAACATAGATAATGATCACCTGGATCATTTCGGAAGTTTGTCAGCGCTAGAAGATGCATTCGTTGATTTCCTTGGGAAGTTGCCTTTTTATGGATTTGCCGCTGTCTGTGCGGAAGATATCGGTGTACGTCACTGCCTTGGCCGTATCACCAAGCCGTTTATCACCTATGGTTTTTCTGGTGAATGTGATTTTTCAGCTTCAAACGTGGTTCTTGGAAAACTTGGCTCAAGCTTTGATCTCCTGCGTAAAGGCGTCGGACATAGCAGTCCAGTTAAGCTTGGCAGGATAGAACTTAATGTGCCAGGAAACCATAACGTTCTGAATGCACTTGCTGCTGCAACAATCGGGACCAAGCTGGATGTTTCTTTTCCGGCCATAGCTGCAGCGCTTGCGCAGTTTAAAGGCGTTAGAAGACGTTTTGAAATCCGCTGGATGAGTCCGGAGATGAGCCCTGATAAGCGTTCAGTAATAGTGGATGATTATGGCCATCATCCAACAGAAATTATGGCCACACTTGCTGCTGCAAAGATTTTTTGGCCAGGAAGGATCATAACGGTTTTCCAGCCACACCGCTATTCCCGCACCCTGCATTGTCGTGATGGTTTCCTCACCGCATTTCATAACAGTGATGTAGTGATTGTGACCGATATTTATGCGGCTGGTGAGGATCCGATAGAAGGCGTCAATGCAAAATCGCTAGTATCCATGATCCGCCAACTTTCAAGAGCGCAGCAAAAAATCATCCATGTGGATGATATAGCAATGGCCAAGGAAGCCGTGCTTAAGGAATTCCAGCCTGGGGATATGGTGCTTTGCCTTGGAGCCGGTTCGATCACAAAACTAGCTGACCAGCTTGTAACGCCGTTACGGAGTCATAAAAATGAACATTGATAATGCAAATGCAGTTAAATGGTTCCGTTCGAATTCTTCTGATTTTTCAGGGCAGCTTTTCTTCAGCGAGCCGCTTTCAAAACACACATTTTATCGCATCGGCGGCCCAGCATCGGTCTTTGCCGCACCCACGAAGGAGGAGGATCTTCGCTGGCTATCAAACGGGGTTAAAGAGACAGGCATCCCTGTTTTTATACTTGGTGCCGGGTCGAATATTTTAGCTCCGGACGAAGGATTCCAGGGACTGGTAGTGAGAACAAACCGTCTTAATCTTGAAATCTCTGGACATAAGGAATCGGAATTAAGAGTTGGCGGCAGCGTGGCGGTTTCAACGCTGATAAGAAAGATGATCCAGGACGGATACGGTGGGCTTGAATTTCTGGCTGGTATTCCTGGTTCGATCGGTGGTGCTATTGCGATGAACGCGGGGACGAAGCGTGGCGAAGTGAAGGATCGCCTGCTTAGGGTTGAAGTGATTGTATTAAGCCCAGAATATAAAGACCGCCTTTGTTTTGAGAAAAAGGATTTGTGTTTTGAATACAGGAAAAACATGTTTCTCCCATACGCCTCCATTATCTGGAGTGCGGATTGGAGCGTTTATCGCCAAGATCCTGCTGCTATCAAGAAAAATATCGATGATATATTATCCAGGCGCAAAGTAATCCAGCCTTTGGATTCCCCGTCTTGTGGAAGTATTTTTAAAAATCCGCAAGGCAGCGGTGTCCTGGCCTGGCAAGTGATTGACCGCATTGGGTTGCGTGGCCATAGGATCGGTGATGCGGCTTTTGCGCAAAAGCATTGCAACTTCATCATTAATCTTGGAGGAGCCAAGGCAGCAGACGTGCGAGCATTGATAGACTTGGCTAAGGAAAAGGCAAAACAAGATCTCGGCATCACGCTTGAAACAGAAGTCATACTTCTTTAACAGCTACTCAGCCGTATAAGGCCAGATCTCTATTTTTTCAGCTGCTACACCAGCGGCTTTTAATAACGCGTCTTTAATATCTTTTGCAGTACACAGCACTGATATGGCGAGACTTTCTGGTTTAAAGAAATGTTTAATCGTTGAGTTAACGTCGCTTAATTGCACTTTTTGAAGTTCTGGCCCATACGACTTCATAAAACCATCAGGAAGATCAAGCGTTCGCTCCAGGAGTTTGTTTTCAACGCGCTTTTTGGGCGTATTAAATAAAAATCCCGCGCTGTTGATCAGGCTTTTTTTCGCAAAAGCAAACTCTTCTTGTGAAATGCCTTTTTCACGCAGCTCTTCGATCATTTTTAAAGTATGTGCGAGAGCATTTGGTGTATCCTTTGCGGCCGGGAACAGGTGCACCTGCCATGAACGTGGCTGGCGTCCATGCCTGAAAAAACTGTTGGCGCCATAGCTCCACCCGCGTTTAACTCTGATTTCAACCATCAGCCTTGCGGAAAATGATCCGCCACCGAATGCGTGGTTCCCCAGATATAACGGGAAGAACATCGGGTCGGTCATGCGAACGCCGACTTGGCCCAAGTTGATCTGTGTCTGTGTTCTCTCTGGTTTGTCAATGAGTTGCAGGCGCTTTGAGTTTGAATCTATAGGTTTACTGACAAGTATTGAGGCGATTGATTTATCAGGAGGTGACGGTCGTTCATTTGCGATTTTTGCAGCCCATAGATCTATTTGATTGGCGGCGGTATCGCCGCTACCAATCACGAGCAGCAGCTGGTCGTGTATTATCCTGTTGTAATGTGCCAGTAATTGCTGGCGTGTGATGGATTGCACATCTTTAATTTTGCCAAGAACGGGTTTTCCGTATGGGTGTGTGCCAAACATGAACTGTGTAAATCTACGCATGGCGAGCGCCGAGTCTCGTCCACGTTCCTCCATGATCGAGGATATTATCTCTGACTTCAGCTTGCGTATCTCATTTTCAGGGAAACTCGGACTGGTTATGATCTCACCGGTTATTTCAAGAAAACGGTTTAATTGAGACGCCAGCACGGCTCCGCGCAGGATAAGGGCTTCTGCGCGTGTTTCGACTTCAAGCGTGGCGCCGATTTGGTCAAGCGCGATATCAATTTGTTCTTTGTTTCGTTTAGTGGTGCCCCTTAGCAGCATTTCACCAAGAAAATTAGTAAGGCCAGATTTGCCTTCCAGGTCGGTTACAGCGCCTGCTTTCACGGCGATATTTAAATATACGATCGGCAGACTTTGGTCGGTCTCAAAGGCCACTTCTATAGCTGATGTGTATGCTGGACTGATAAGAATGGCGATAAACAGTGAGGTTAAACTGAGGTGTTTTTTCATTTGTTTTTTTCCTCCTCGCCCTTAACGCCGGTTATTACAACCCTTTGCGTTTGGTCGAAGTATCTTTTTATAATAAATTGCAGATCGGCTGCGCTAACGGACTGGATTCTTTTTTGTTGCTCAAGACCGAGTTCAAAACCGTTTGCAATCGATTCATAATGGCCTATGAAGTAAGCCCTTTCATTGTTCCCATCCAGATTTTCAAAAAAATTGAAATTAACCCGGTTTTTTGCGCGTTCTAGCTCCTGTTGTGGAACTGTTTCTTTAGAAAGCCTTTCAAATGTTCTGAGTATGACGCTCTCGGCTTCCGTTGCTTTTTTGTTTTTTTGCATATTCGCACTGATGACGAAAAGAGAAGGATCCCTGTCTTCCATGCCATATGATTCGACGGATGAGGCTATCCCGGTGCTGACTAGCGCACGGTACAACCTGCTGCTCTTGCCCCCGGTTAAAACCATTTGAAGGACATTAATTGCCGGTATGTCGTCGTGACTGACTTCGGGGACATGATATCCCATGAGTAGTTTTTCGACCTGTATTTTAAGTTTAAGCTGTTGCCTTCGTACATTTTTCTGAAGTGGTTCTGGCTCGACCTTTGTTGGCGTGGCCGGCTGTGGCTCCAACGCTCCGTAATACTTAGCGACTGTTCTTGCGACGTTCGCCGGGACGACATCACCGGTTACTATTATGACCGCATTGTTCGGGTTGTAATGTGCTTTATAAAAATCCAGTGCATCTTTTGCGGTCATCCTGTCGAGGTCTTCCTGATATCCTATGACCGGCCAATGGTATGAGTGCGTGGTGAAGGCCAAACCAAAAATTTCCTGGTACATTAATCCGTCCGGGTTGTTTTCATTGCGGTAGCGCCGCTCGTTTTGCACGACCTCCCGTTCTGTTTTAAAGGCTTGCTCATTGATAACAAGATTGACCATTCTCTCAGCCTCAAGTCGTGCGATGAGATCGAGTTTTTCGCTCGGCAGTTCCTGGATATATGCTGTATAATCCCTGCTGGTGAAGGCGTTTTCACCTTCAACCCCTTCGCTTTCTAGGATTTTATCAAATTCACCGTCTTTAAGGTTTTTTGTTTCCTTAAACATCATGTGTTCAAAAAGATGGGCTAGACCGGTATAGCCTTTTTTTTCATCGCGTGATCCGACACGAAACCATGTCTGATAAGCAAAAGTCGGCGACGAATGATCCTCAATGACCAGAAGGCGAAGCCCGTTCTTGAATAAGTAACGGTTCACCTCATAGGAGCCTACCAGTGGGGTCACTGATTTTTCAGTGACCAAGGGGAGTTCTTGTTCGCCCTTTATTCCTTTTGTCGCGCAATCCGTACATACGAATATTGTTAATATGGCTGATATGACAATAAGACATTTATTGAACAATTTCATGTCCACACCTAATCACATAAACCATTATAAGGGCAAGACGTAGACTGAATTTGATGCTAGAATTTTCATGGAATGGCTATCACCAAAAAGGTTATTATTATAATTTTTTGTTTTGTGGCGATATCCACTGGGGCATGGGCTGTGTATTCCGTTTTCAATTCCCCTCTTTTTTCACTCCAGGTGCTCGAAGTTGCGGAACTCCCACCGGATGCACCGATGGACTCGCGCGCTATAACGGATCTAGCTGCTTTGCCACTTGGTGCCGTCAGCCTTTTCAAGGTTGACCTCAAAATGATTGAACAACGCATGCTTGAAAATTCATGGATTCAGCAGGTCCGGCTGGAAAAAAAATTCCCTCAAACACTTTCCATGTCTGTCGAGTTCAGACAGCCTGTCGCCTTTTTCCAGACAGGCAGTGGTGATGTGTCATATGTGGACATCGATGGCAAAATATTCGGAAGGCTTCGTCTCAATTCTTACACCGACCTACCCTTCATAAGCGGAATAGTGGTGGATGATAAAGAAAAAATAAAAACCGCACTTGAAATCCTGCATGGATTGGAAAAAAATCTTGATAAGATGTCCCGCATTTCAAATGTGGTATGGGATGGACAGCTTGGTTTCAGGGCACTTGTCATTTACCCTTTTTATGGAGCAAAAGGAAAAAGCTCTGATCAGGTACTATTCGGGCGTGCATTCGTCGAACTTGGCCCGGAAAACTTTGTATTTAAAGACGCGCAATTCAAAAAAATTACAGCCGTTATCTCATATCTGAGCACCCATAGGATTTCCGCGCAAAGGATCTGGGCTGACGCTGAAAAAAAAATAGTTGTCAAAACAGCTCGAAGTTCTTAGAATCCCTTATAGGTATTTTTTACCTGCTGAGCTAGGTGCTCACAGAGTCCCATGGGAGGGATTCGACGCATGTCCAAAAAGGACTTTGTTGTAGGTTTAGATATAGGGACCACCAAGATCTGCTGCATCGTTGGCGAAGTTGTGGAATCAGGTCCCCAGCCAGTAATAGACATAGTCGGTATCGGTAGTGCTCCGTCAACGGGTTTGCGCAAGGGAGTAGTTATCAATATAGACGCGACGGTGGAAAGCATAACTAAAGCCGTCGAAGAAGCAGAGCTGATGGCCGGTATTGAAATTTCAACCGTATATACTGGGATAGCCGGTGGTCACATTAAATCATTCAATTCGACAGGCATAGTGGCGGTCAAGGATCGAGAGATCACTGAACAGGATGTTCAACGGGTGATTGATGCAGCCAAGGCTGTGGCCATACCCTTGGATCGCGAGGTCATTCATATAATCCCGCAGGAATATATGATTAACGGCCAGGACGGGATTCGTGACCCGATAGGTATGAGCGGCATCAGGCTCGAGTGCAAGGTTCACATAGTCACTGGTGCTGTAAGCTCCGCTCAGAATATCATTAAGTGCGCGAACAAGTCTGGGTTGAATGTCGCTGAAATTTGTCTTGAGCCCATTGCATCGAGTGAAGCCGTTCTTTCACAGGACGAAAAGGAACTGGGCGTTGTTTTAGTCGATATCGGCGGAGGCACCAGTGACATAGCGGTGTTTAAAGACGGAGCGATTGTTCACACCGGAGTTTTAGCCATTGGTGGGAATCACATTACAAATGACATATCGGTGGGCTTGAGAACTCCACAAAATGAGGCGGAAAAGATAAAAATAAGTCATGGCTGCGCGATGTCTGCAATGGTGAAGCCCGACGATACGATCGAGGTACCAGGCGTGGGCGGAAGGAAGCCCAGAGTGCTTTCACGCCGTCTTTTGGCGGAAATCATCGAGCCAAGAGTTGAAGAGGTTTTTTCACTGATTCAACGTGAAGTTTTGAAGTCAGGTCATCAGGACGTCCTTTCCGGAGGAATAGTTATTACCGGTGGCGCATCATTATTGGAAGGGATGCCGGAGCTAGCGGAGATGGTTTTTGAAATGCCAGTGAAGCGAGGGACACCACAAAATATCGGTGGGCTTCGCGATGTTGTAAATTCACCAAAGTTTGCAACTGGGGTTGGTTTGGTGAAGTATGGAGCAAGAAGCACGCAGAAGAGCAAATTCCTGATAAGGGAAAAAAATATTTATGACAAAGTACGTGGCTCCATGCGTTCGTGGATAAGGGATTTGTTTTGATGGGGTCTTGTTGAGAGATGGGACATAACTTAAACACAAACACAGGTAGAAGAGGATCTTCTTAAGATGTTTGAACTTGATCAAGTAGCAGTGAATCCAGGGGCAAAAATAAAAGTCATCGGTGTGGGAGGCAGCGGGTGCAATGCCGTAAGCACAATGATCAGAATGGGTTTGGAAGGCGTTGAATTCATCACGGCCAATACTGATAAACAGGCCTTGGATGCGTCTTTAGCGCAAGTTAAACTCCCTATTGGGCAAGAGTTAACAAAAGGTCTCGGTGCCGGTGCCAATCCCGAAATAGGGCGCAAGGCCGCTCTCGAGGACTATGCCAAGATTTCCGAACTTTTATCGGGAGCTGACATGGTTTTCATTACTGCAGGCATGGGTGGCGGTACAGGAACAGGCGCCGCACCAGTGTTCGCCAAAATCGCGAAAGAGATAGGCGCGCTTACTGTAGGAGTGGTAACGAAGCCTTTTATTTTCGAAGGAAAGAAGCGGATGCGGCACGCTGAACTTGGAATCGCCTCGCTTCGTGAGAATGTCGATTCGCTTATCATGATCCCGAATCAGAGGCTACTTGCCATTGCCGGTGCTACGTTATCAATGGTGGACGCTTTCAAAAAAGCTGATGAGGTTTTGCTTAACGCCGTTCAAGGTATTTCGGACCTGATCAACCATACCGGGCTTATTAACAGCGATTTTGCTGATGTGAGAACAATTATGCAAAACAAGGGCCTGGCTTTGATGGGCATAGGCCATGGCGAAGGCGAACATCGCGCTGTGGAAGCAGCTACAAACGCCATATCCAGCCCGCTGCTGGAGGATGTCTCTATAGATGGCGCTACAGGCATTATAATCAATATCACTGGCGGCTCGAATTTGAAGATACACGAAGTCAACGAGGCCACTACGCTCATAATGGAAGCCGCGCATGAGGATGCTGAGATCATTTTTGGTACAGTGATAGATGAATCAATGAAAGAGACTGTTAAAGTCACCGTCATTGCCACCGGTCTTGGTAGCTCTAATGCCGTAGCGGAAGTCACGCAAACTATTCAACAGCCCGTCACGGCCACCGCAGTGGATGTCTCAGCCTTGGTAACCCCACCGCAACCTAATGCGGCAATGCTGGCTTCAGCCACAACAGAAACAAGTCCAACTGAACATGGCGTTTGGAGTTACGACGATGAATTACAATCCGTTTTTGCGTCACCGTTGTCTTCTCCTAATCAGAAAAACCCCGACCCCGCAGGCTCCAATGCATTTTCATCAGACAGCGAAATTGCAAGGGCTAAGGCGATAGCGCAAAGACTTGGCATTACAAACCTTACAGACGATGAGTACGACGTACCTGCTTATATGCGAAGGCAACAGGAACAGGAAGCTGATCATAGATGATCTTTGGATAATCTTTGGGATATGCTTTATTTGCAAAAACACAAATATCTTATTGATTGTTTAAAAAAAAGCAAGTCCTCCAAGAAAAAAGAAAACCGCGCGTTAAATTTGCAAAAATAAAAATGCCCTATAAACTGCATAAATTAGGGGGGAATTATATATGTCATTTTCATGGAAGGTAATGTCTTATCTTCTTGTGGTCAGTCTACCAGGAGCGGTGCTTGCGTCTGACTACAAACCTGGTGAAGTTATCGTTAAGTACAAAGATGATGTTTCAAGAACGCGTACAATAATGACCAAATTGTATGACGATGTAGGTGTAAAGAAAATACGCCGTTATTCAGGCATAATGCGTGGTTTCGAGCAATATGAGTTGGATGAAAATGTAAAAGTTCAAGATGCCGTCGCTGAATTATTAAAGAATGATGCGGTTGAGTATGCGCAGCCAAACTATATTTTAAGGACTTTCCCGGTGAATCCGGTACCCTATAACAATCCTAGGATTGCCATGCCATGCATCCCGGGAATGGATGTTCCAGGCTGTGATCCTAATGAAAAAATACCTTGTCTAGTCCCCGGGATCCCATTTCCTCCAGGATGTGAAGATTCAGGCGGCGGTAACCCGGGTGGGGATGATCCACCATCCGGCAGGCCAGCTCTCAATCCCGCACCGCCGGAAGTAAATCCATCAGTTGAGGACCCGGATATCAGCAAGGCCTGGGGTTTGGAAAAGATAGAAGCCACAAAGGCCTGGCGTGAGCATATGGGCAGCAAGGATTTCATTGTTGCAGATATCGATACCGGTATCGATTACAATCACGAAGATCTTTCTTTTAATCTTTGGAGAAATCCTAACCCTTCAGACAAAAATGATGTTGTTGGCTTTAACTTTGTCCATAATGATGGTTTGCCATACGATGATAATGAGCATGGCACCCATACGGCTGGGACAATCGGCGCAACCGGAGGAGATGGGAAAGGTATCTCCGGAGTATCACAACGGGTATCATTGATGACGCTGAAATTCCTTGCTGGGGATGGAAGCGGAACAACAGCAGATGCGATAAGGGCGATTGATTATGCTGTAGCTCATGGAGCCAAAGTCCTAAGCAATAGCTGGGGCGGAAAAGGCGATGATGACAATAAAGCGCTCTATGATGCAATTGAGCGTGCTCGTGATAAAAATGTGCTTTTTATTGCCGCTGCTGGCAATGACGGCGCTGATAATGACGGGAAAGATGCTTCCTATCCAGCCGCATTTGACAATGATAACCTGATTTCGGTTGCTGCAACCGACCGTAGCGACCAGCTCGCATTTTTCTCGAACTACGGTAAGAAGACCACGCACCTGGCAGCTCCTGGAGCAAATGTTTACAGCACCATCCCTGGTGGCAAGTATGCAAGCTTTAGCGGCACATCCATGGCTTGTCCGCACGTTGCGGGTGCAGCCGCCATGGTTTGGTCTAAGCATCCTGATTGGGATTATAAACATGTTAAGAAGGTGCTTATGGAAAGCGTTGACCAATTGCCAAGCTTAAGTGGAAAAATCGTAACTGGTGGACGGCTTAACGTGCTTAAAGCTTTGCGCTCGATGGAATGAAGTCGATTGGATTCTCAAATTGAAAATTTGCGAATTCAATTCGATAGAGGCCAAGGAAATGGCTACGCGTGAGGGCTTCCCGAGAAGCCCTCATTAGTTACATGGCCCCGGCTGAGCCCTCTGTTTCCATCCTTGGTCAGGAGCAACAGCCGTGGCCACCGCACAACACTTCCATGTGAACGTGGCATGTCCTTATGCGCACGGAACCCTGACTCCAGCATAAATTAATTCGGCATGTTCCTGCATTTCTTTGCAATATATGCAGACGGTCGTGGTCGGGCGTGCTTCGAGTCTTTTCAAACAGATTTCATCACCACAGCTTACGCAAAGACCGAAATTCCCATTTTTAATCCTGTCTAATGCGTCCTCTATTTTCCTTAAAAAAAGTTTTTCGCGCTTACAGAGCCTCATTCTCATGAAAGATTCGAGCTCAACTGACGTGAGATCCACCTCATCCAACATGTCATCTTTTTCTATCCTAAACTCTTCAGCAACTGAGCCACGTGAACGGCGCAATGTCATGAGTTGTGTTTCGAATATATCCTTAAACTTTCTTATAATCATATTATCCAGGCCATTATCCATGGTTAGACTCCTACATAATCTCTTTGAGGTACTTGTTGAGTTGTTTAGTGTTTGGTTTTTAATAACTAATAAGAACGCCAGATAAACCAGAAGAGTAAGAAAGTGTATAGCCAGACTTTTTTGCCAGAAATTATCATATGTAAATATGCGTTTTTCATGACAAGCTCCTTATCAGGGCGGCGGCGCCGCTCTGATAAGCATGGTTGCCAATCGCGTGCCAGAAAAAAACCCCTGATATTTCTAAGGCGATACCTACTGTGCCCGCATTATCGGAGTCATAAAGAATCCACTGATTGTAGATATTCTTTACAAATCAAGCTAGTTTTCTGGAAAAAGTTTCCCCCAGGCTTTTGTGCTCACGACCAGATGTGGTGAGGACTTCTCTTCGTTCCTGCTCCTCTTTGCATGATACGCAAAGAGTCGCGGTTGGGCGCGCTTCAAGCCTGCGCAGCTCTATTTCTTCTCCGCATTCTTCACATTGGCCGAAGATTCCATCTTCGATTCTCTTTAAGGCCTCATTTATTTTTTTCAAATAAAGGTTTTCCCGGTTGCGCAGGCGCATGCGCATGGATTGCTCCATGTCGGTGGTAGCCTGGTCAAGCTCGTCGTAGCGGTCATCGGCACAGACGTTAAAATCCTCGCGTATTATGCGGTCATTAAAGAGTATTTTGCGACATTGAGACTCGAACATCTTTCGGAACTTCTTTATTTGTTCCTTTTTCATGAATCTTCCCCCCCTTTGAGTTCACGAATTACCTGTTTACTTATGGCTTTGAGCGTCTCCATGACGCCTATGCCACGGTTTGCTACTGCTTCAAAATATGGAAAATGTGAAGGATTAAAAGTCGCTTCCAGTTCCGCCACGTTGATGGCGCCCGTCATATCCCTCTTGTTATACTGAAAAACCAAGGGGATTTTATTGAACTCATACCCCTGTTTGTCCAGGCTCCTTTCAAGGGATTCCAGGCTTTCTATGTTGGCTTCCATTCTGTCTGGCTGGCTGTCGACCACGAAGACAATCCCGTCAACGCCTTTCAATATGAACTGTCTCGATATTTCGTAAAAAGTTTGCCCGGGAATCGTGTAGAGGTGGAAACGGGTTTTGTAACCACGCACCTCACCGATAGATAGCGGCAGAAAATCAAAAAACAATGTTCTTTCGTTTTCAGTGCTCAACGTTACCATCTTACCGCGCTGTTTGTCCTGGGTGTGTTCGTAGATGTATTGGACATTTGTTGTCTTTCCGCTAAGCCCGGCACCGAAGTAAATAATCTTACAGTTTACTTCTTTAGTGGTGTAGTTGATGAAGCTCACCCACTAACCTCCGTCCTGTTTTCGAGGGCTTTGCCTATCGTTAACCTGTCACTGTATTCAAGCAGTCCGCCCGCCGGCAATCCATGGGCTAGTTTAGTTGTTTTAATACCTAAGGGTCTTAATAATTTCGTAATATACATTGCTGTGGTATCGCCTTCCACGCTCGGGTTAGTGGCGATGATCACTTCTTGTTTTTCTCCATCTCCAGAGGATTGCAAACGATCTAGCAATTCACGTATCTTGATTTCGTCAGGTCCTACGCCATCCAGCGGAGATATCACGCCGTGCAGGACATGGTAGACGCCTCTGAAAAAACCAGTTTGTTCTATTGAGAAAGCATCAGAAGGTTTTTCCACAACGCAGATGATATTTTTATTGCGGGAATGATCGGAACAGATACGGCAAGCCGCTATGTCAGTGAACGTAAAACATCTTTCACAGAGTTTAATTGTTTTTTTTGCATTCAAAAGGGCTTCCGAAAGCGCGGATATATATCCTTCATCTTGTTTCAGGATGAAATACGCAAGCCTTGTCGCCGTTTTCTCGCCTATCCCAGGCAGCTTTGAGAGCTCAAACACAAGCCTTGCTACAGGATCAGGCCGGCTACCGGAAGAATTAATCGTTTGCATCATTAGACCCATTAGACCCATTAGCCCCACCTGACTCAGCAGGATTTTTAGATATGATTTTTGTCGGCCCGATTTCTCCGCCAAAGAGGGCTTTTGCTTCTAGCATCAAGGGATGATTATGGGCGGCTTCGGTCGCGGCCATTTTCTGAACCCCACGCTCGCGATCTCTTTTTTCCGCAATGCTTTCACCTATAGGCTTCATGTCGATCTGTATGCGGACAGCATGGCAAAAATACTCTTTCGTCAGAAGCGAAAGCTGCTCCACATAAGCTCTCGCCTGAAGCTGTTCGCGAAAGTATACGTCCTTTGGGTGAAAGAAAATCTTTACGGTGTTTTGGTCGGTAATGGCGCCGCTTCCATGTTCCATTATGGAAGCCAACAGTGGCCTTGTTTTACGTATGTATTCTATTAGCCCCTCCCAGTTTTTTCCATTCAAGCTTTCCTCACCACCGGTGTCCGCTGCTATGGCTGGTTTAACGGCAACTTCGTGTTTGGTATTTAATTGTTGCGTGGGCGCTGTGGGCTGTGCCGTTGCTGATTCCGCATGGAAAAGCGCCTCTGCAGTCGCGCATTTTACAAGAAGCACGTCCAGGATTATCTTGGGATGTGTGGAACGCGCTATCCATTCAACTCCATGGTTGAGAACCTGAAAGATTAATTCCATTTCCTCTAGCGAACGCAGTTCGGTGATTGATCTGAGTTCTGTTATTTCCTCTTCGGATAAATCAGCTAAGGTTGCGGTTCCTATTTTCAGCAGGATCGCATTGTGTATTAGCTCAATCAGGTGCCGAACAAGCACTTTAAGATCATGGCCGCTTTGATATGCTTGTTCAACACTAGTGAGCGCGTCCAGAGGCTTTTTTGCGAAAACAGCCTTCAATATTGTGAGAATGGTTTGATTCTTTATAAGACCCAGGCTGTCACACAGTGATTGAGCGGTTATCTTTCCACCGGAAAAGGCCGAGGCTTGGTCTAATAACGACAATGCATCACGCATGCTGCCTTCTGAGGATCTTGCTAAAACCGCCAGTGCCGCAGGTTCTGTATCTATGTTTTCCGCTTTTATTATGTTTTCAAGTCTCTCAATGATCTGTGGCACAGAGACACGCCTGAAATCAAACCGCTGGCATCGTGACAGGATCGTTGCTGGTATCTTGTGCGGTTCCGTTGTCGCCAGAATGAATATTACATGGGGGGGCGGTTCTTCCAGCGTTTTAAGAAGGGCGTTGAACGCCGCCGTAGTCAGCATATGAACTTCGTCTATGATGTAAATCTTATTGCTGCCATAAGAAGGCATGAATTTGGCGTTTTCGCGGATTTCTCTTACGGCATCAACACCGTTATTAGAGGCACCGTCTATTTCAATCACGTCAACACTGGTTCCAGCCGTGATTTCTCTGCAGCTCGAACACTCATCACACGAAAAGAGCCATTCATTATCATTATGTAATTTTTCACAGCGTATGACCTTGGCGAGTATACGGGCCACCGAGGTTTTACCAACGCCACGTGAACCAGTGAATAAATAAGCATGGTGGATGCGTTTGAGCTTGATCGCGTTCACTAGCGTGCGCACGATATGACCCTGGCCGACGATATTCGAAAACTGCGCTGGACGCCATTTTCTGGCTAGAACAACGTACGAAGAAACCACTCTTCCCTACCCCACTATACAGATATAAAAGATGGCACACCTTACTGTGCCTTTTATTGATAAACAAGCGAAAACATTCGGTTTTTGCCGCAGTTTGTCGGCGCGGCGCACGAAAACTTTTGTTAGAAAAGGTCGCTCGAAGTATTTAGCAACAATGCGTTGAAATTAATTTGATCAAGTGTCAAACTCCAGTCCGAACGACCAATGGAAATAAGAAAATTTTGTTTTAAATTTGAGACAAGTTTTTGTGAAGTGGGGATCGTTTGGAACGATTCCGGTATTATTACTGGTATTAGCTTGAATGATAATCACGTAAATATAAAAGTAGTTACTGAAGAACCTGCATTTCTTCGCGAGACAGTAAAGCAGCTCAAGGAATACTTTCATGATGGTACCCCGATTCGCGGCGTACCGTGGTACCTGATTGATCAGGCAGCATGGACTCCATTTCAGTCAGGCGTCTATAGGGCGATCTCTTCTATTCCTTATGGCGAGACAAGAACATATGGATGGGTAGCAAGCAGGATAAAAAATCCGTCGGCTAATAGGGCTGTCGGCCAAGCGCTTAGAAGCAACCCTCTTCCGATTATTATCCCATGCCATCGCATTGTATCGGCAAACTCACTCGGCGGTTTTATGGGTCATACAAACCCGGATGATCCCGAACTGAAGCTTAAGCAAGGGTTGCTTGCTCTTGAAGGCATATACAGGCAGCCTCTCTTGCCTATTTTCAGTAGGCCACTTTTTAACATGCCGGTTTTTGGTATAGCCGCACGAAGTTGAATGGATGAAACCAAAGTCACTCTTCATAATAGGGCTCATCTTGTCTGGCATCGTGGTCATGGTTGGAACCGCATGGGCGTTCCAACGTGGCGGCCAGGACTTCCTGGTTTTTTATTCAGCCTGGCGGCTTGTACTTGATGGGAAAGGATCTGAAATCTACATTCATTCCCCTGATAGATTCCTTTATGCTCCTGGGTTCGCCTGGCTTCTTTGTCCGCTCGCCCTTTTACCCTTTAAAGCAGCTTTAGCTGTTTGGTGTTTTGCAAAGGCCGCCGCACTTGGTGTGGGAATCCGCAGTTTTCTTAAATTGCCGGACAGGCACTCTTATGCTGATTATGCTTTAGGGTGGTTTGCGTTGCCGCTGCTCATGCGTCCGGTACTCATCGATTTTCAATACGGGCAAGTGAATATTTTTATCCTTGTGATCTGTATTCTGGCCATGACCAGACATTTTAAAGGTAAAATAAAATCGCTGCTTATTGATTTTTTGTTGTGGTTTTTGCTGGCACTGGCGGCGGTCACAAAACTTTTTGTAACACCATTGTTGTTGGTTCCATGGATAGCACGTGCAGGGGTGAATTCAAAAAAACTTAAGACTGAAAAAACTGCGGTTTTTTTGGGGCTCTTTTCTGGTCTTTGCTCGCCTGTCTTTACTGAAGGTTTTTTGGGAATGGTTGATTTGATGGCTGGATGGCGTGACGCGATCATAGCCAAGGGCTTGCCACTTGAATCACATAATCAAAGTTTTATCGCATTTTTGTATCATTTTTTTAGCGGTAAACCCACTCAGGTCCTCTCAGAGGGGGGGGCACGACTGGATCTGGGTTATGCACTTTTATCGCTGGAAAATATAACAGTTTTATCGATCATTTGGAGCGCCATATTTCTGGTGTTGATTTGTTATTGGCTGTTTTTTGCTTCAAAAAAGCCATTATCACGCTGGATCGCTGTATGTGTGGGGTTGTTAATCATTCCATCGCATTTAGTGTGGAAACCGTATTTCGTTATGGGGATCCCTCTTGCCGCCGTTGCGATAAAGAACCTTTATCCGAGGTGGTATCTTATAGTTGCATTGTTTATAGCCATCAACCTTACCGGATTTGATTTTGTGGGCCACGGCTGGGCTCCAAAATTAGAGGCCGCATCATGGTCGCTATGGATGCATTTCATTCTTATCTTTATTGCCCTTATAGGTAAAAAAAAGGGAGAGACTGCATAAGCTCTCCCTTTTTTTATTACTTAATTTCCAGCGCGTTGCACGCCATCGCGTAAACGCGGTTTCCTTCAGGCACAAGATCTCCCTTTAGGAATAAGAGCAAATCACGCGACTCTTGATAGGCTTGATCATGGTTACCCATACTTGCTTGTACACACATTTTATGTGCGCGATCATACGCGAGGTCCAAGTGGTGGGCGAAGTCCATTGTTTCCTGATAACCAGGATTATGGACGGTGTTATATTCCCACTTCGCGCAATAAGTATAACGTTCTAAATAACAACCTATGGGCGATCCATATTGGCTGCCGTGGCAGACATACCGCATGGAAGTTTCCCATTGAAGACAACGGCTGAAGGTGTCGCTGAATTTACTATCAGCTATTTTGCGTATGGTAGCGGCCCCGTTCGGGAATCCCTTGAGTTGATCAGTGATAAACGCACAGCCTGATCCGGCTAGCGCAGAGCCATCAGGATTCGTGTCCAAATACGTCACCGTGTTTTGCATGGGCAGAAGAATTTTTTCCTGCGCCTCTTTGCAGCGGGCTCCGCAGCCGAAAGCTACTATCGAAAGCACCACAACTGACAAGACTAAAATTTTTTTCATATGACCCCCTTATGTTATATAAACTCGTATAAAAACCAGTCGGCTATGTCAACGGCCCAAATTTATGGACCGCTTGCGGAGGTCACGCCAGCTTTTGTTTTTGCGTTCGGTTGCGTTAAGCTGGAATTTACGCACGGCTTTTATATGCGCATCAAGGGATGTGGTGAATTCATGAGTCCCGTCATTGTGTGAGACGAAAAAAAGAAAATCCGAAGCCGCCGGAAACAGTGCCGCCTGGATTGCTTCTTTCCCTGGATTTGAGATGGGTCCCATCGGTAGGCCGGCGATCTGATAAGTGTTATAAGCATTGCGCGCTTGCAAATCTGATCGGCGTAAATTCCCATCAAATTGTTCCCACATCCCATAAATGGCGGTTGGATCACTTTGCAATCGCATTCTTTTTTTTAGACGGTTATGAAAAACTGAGCTTATCATGGGACGCTCGTTTGCCGATCCGGTTTCTTTCTCAATTATTGAAGCTAGTATTATAATCTGATGCCGAGAAAACCCCAATTGTCCGGCTTTTTTATCCTGTACCGCACCCCATTCCTGAAAAAATCTCCTGACCATTTGTCGCGCGATATCTTCAGGTGTCATGGTTCTGTTAAAAAAATACGTATCGGGGAAAAGATAGCCTTCCAATGAGGTTATGTCCTTTACCTCTCGGTTCTTAAGCCCTAGTGAGTTAATGAAATCCAAGCTTTGGCAAATCTGTAAAAAGCGTTCCCTTGAAATCAAATTATTTGCTTCAAGATCCGCAGCTATTTCAAATAGGTTTTCTCCTTCTCGCACGGTTATTGGATGAATTATGCTGACCCCGGAAGTGATGACATTAAAAATCCGGATAGGACTCATTGTACGTGAAACATAATATTCGCCAGCTTTTACCTTGGACCACTGTCGGTTAACTTTACCAAGCCACAAAAACTGCTTGGATTCATCGTCATGCAATATGCCGATCGCCGCCAAGGTCTTAGTTATTTCTGGCGGTAGTTGATTCTTGCGTATCTCTAATATTTTTTTTTCCTGATTAGCCGGATCCAGCGGTGAAAGAGAAAAAATCATGAACTTTACGGCATATATGCCACTTGCTAATGCTATTCCAAGCAGGCACACGCCGAAAAACCAACGATATTTTTGTTCTACACGCATTTTGTAAGATTATAAGTCAAAAGCATTGCCATCAAAATAGGTAGTACTTACCTACAGCGGGGGAATGTCTTTTCCCTTTACTGATGTGAAAACCTCTGTTACCAAATACTAGTGGCGAAAATCATCGCCACAGATAGCCAACCATAAAAAGTTCAGCCGTGGAGTTAAAAGGCGTCTATTAGGAATCAATCCTGGTTAAGAGGTTAAGAGTTTAAAACAAAGTAGAGGGAGAAGATGCATCTTCGAGAATTAAAAGAGAAAAAAATAGGTGAGTTAGTCGAGATGGGCAAAGATCTCGGCATAGAAAACGCGGCTGGTCTGCGCAAGCAAGATCTTATATTCGCCGTGCTCCAGAAAAAGGCAGAAAAAGACGAGCATATTTACGCGGACGGAGTTTTGGAATGTCTGCCAGACGGCTTTGGGTTTTTGCGTGCGCCGGATTACAATTACCTGCCCGGTCCTGATGATGTCTATGTTTCGCCATCGCAGATCCGCCGTTTTGGCTTACGAACTGGTGATACGGTCAATGGCTCTGTAAGGGCTCCAAAAGAAGGCGAGCGTTATTTTGCTCTTCTTAAAGTGGAGCAAGTTAATTTTCAGACGCCTGAAATGAATGCTGAAAAAGTTTTGTTCGACAACTTGACGCCACTTTATCCAAACAAACGCATTAATCTTGAATACAATCCAACTAACTACAATACCAGAATCATCGATATGATGGTCCCCTTAGGGAAGGGGCAGCGTTGCCTTATAGTAGCACCGCCAAGAGCTGGAAAAACGGTGCTGTTGCAAGATATTGCAAACGCCATCACCACCAACCATCCCGAGATAAAGCTCATAGTTTTATTGATAGATGAGCGCCCTGAGGAAGTTACCGATATGCAAAGATCGGTTAAGGGCGAGGTGGTAAGTTCGACTTTCGACGAGCAAGCTTCACGTCACGTGCAGGTGGCTGAGATGGTCATCGAAAAAGCAAAACGTCTCGTGGAAAACAAGTATGATGTTGTCATACTTTTGGATTCCATCACACGTTTGGCGCGGGCGTATAACTCAGTGGTTCCCCCTTCCGGCAAGATCCTCTCTGGTGGCGTGGATTCAAACGCCCTTCATAAACCGAAAAGATTTTTCGGCGCGGCGAGGAATATTGAAGAAGGAGGTTCCCTGACCATCGTTGCTACGGCCCTGATCGAAACAGGATCAAGGATGGACGAGGTGATCTTTGAAGAATTTAAAGGCACTGGCAATTCCGAGATCCATCTTGATCGTAAATTGATGGAAAAACGTGTTTTCCCCTGTCTGGATATCAACAGATCGGCAACACGCAAGGAAGAGATGCTGCTGCCAAAGGATATCTTGAACCGGCTGTGGATTTTAAGGAAAGTATTGCATCCAATGAACACCGTGGATGCCATGGAGTTCCTACTGGATAAGGTTTCTCATACTAAGACGAACGAGGAATTCGTTAAAAACATGAGTGGGCCATCTTGACCTTGATATTATCGGTGTGATACGGAGCGACATATGAAACAAGGGATTCATCCAAGGTATACTGAAACTACAGTCACTTGCGCCTGTGGAAATATAATGGAAACGCGTGCGACCAAGGAAAACGTAAAAATTGAAATCTGTTCAAGCTGTCACCCTTTTTTTACAGGGAAGCATAAGCTTGTGGATACCGAGGGCCGTGTCGAGCGCTTTCTTAATAAGTATAAGAAGAAATAGGCTGGATTTCAGGATTTGAGTGGCCTTTATACCATTATCCAATGAGCCTGCACGATTTAGCAAAATAGGCGGGCAAGCTGTTATCGAGGGCGTGATGATGCGCTCGCCCGGGTTTGTTACTGTGGCTGTGCGCAAAGCTGATGGCCGGATACTGTTGCGCAACCGATCCCATAACAGCCTTGTCCGGCGCTTTAAGTTGCTTGGCAAACCGTGCATGCGAGGAATCATCATTCTTATTGAATCAATGGTGCAAGGAATCCAGGCTTTGAGTTTTTCTGCGGAAGCTTCGCAGAATTCTGAAAAAACTATGAGCGCGCAAGGAGGCACTGATAGTTTTTCCTCCCGCTTATTGATAGCTGGGTCCATGTCGGTGGCCTTCGTTTTTGGTATTGGTTTATTTGTTGTTTTGCCTCATGTAGTCACGGCTTTTATGGCTGCCGATAAATTTACCGTCAGAAACCCGATTTTTCACCTGATTGATGGGGCAATCAAGATCATTGTTCTGATTGGTTATGTTTATGCGATATCCTTTATGAAGGACATTAACCGTGTTTTTCAATATCACGGCGCTGAACATAAATCGATTCATGCATTCGAAGCAGGCGACGAATTAATAATTGAAAATGCCAGGAAGTATCCGCCACTTCATCCACGATGCGGTACCAGTTTTTTATTCTTTTTGGTTTTGATCAGCATAGTGATTTTCAGCGCTGTTTTTCCGATGTTCGGCCTTACAAACCATTTTCTGATGGTGTTTATAAAAATATTACTGATGTTTCCGGTTGCGGGTCTTTCCTATGAGTTCATCAAGGTGTGCTCATATCGCCGGCAGAGTCTATTTTTCCGGATGTTGGCCTGGCCTGGGATGGCTCTTCAGCAGCTAACAACTCGCGAACCATCTGATGACCAGCTAGAAGTCGCTTTGGCTTCACTTAAGCAGGTTCTTAGTCTTGAAAAAGCTGCCAAGGAACTTAATGCGATTGAGCTACGCGAGATCACTGGTTTGCCGGAGCTGGAGCTCGTATATGCTGATGCGGCGGAGTTTCCAGAGGATTAAAAATGTTTGCGAAGCTTGACGCTATTGAACAGCGCTTTGTTGAGATTGAAAGAAAACTTTCTGAACCTGAAATGGCGGGTCGTATTGCTGAGTTCAGAAAACTTTCGCAGGAACGAGCTTCTCTTGAAGACCTGGTAAACGAATACAGGAGATACAAAAGGGTGCTCGGCGAGCTTGAATCAAACCGCACATTATTGGCTGACGGCGATCATGAGTTGGCTGCGCTTGCGAGGGAGGAAATAAAACAACTAGAGACTGAGCTTGAACAATCGAAACAGGCGCTTCAGATTCTTTTATTACCAAAAGACCCTAACGATGCGAAAAATGTGCTTTTGGAGATCAGGGCAGGCGCTGGCGGTGATGAGGCGGCTTTGTTCGTGGCCGAGTTATTCCGCATGTATCAAAAATATTGTGAAACTCAAGGCTGGCGTTTTGAATTGCTTTCGGCCAATTCGACCGGGTTGGGTGGTTTCAAAGAAATTATCGCCGAGATAGTCGGTCAAAATGTTTACAGCCGGCTCAAGTGGGAAGGCGGGGTTCATAGAGTCCAGCGTGTACCGGAAACGGAGGCGCAAGGCAGGATACATACTTCAACAGTTACGGTGGCGATTCTTCCCGAGGCGGAGGAAGTCGATGTCAACATTAACCCGGTGGACCTCAGAATAGATGTTTTCCGTTCCGGCGGGGCCGGTGGACAAGGCGTGAATACGACGGATTCCGCGGTCAGGATCACACATATCCCGTCTGGTCTTGTTGTCGTTTGTCAGGATGAGCGCTCGCAACATAAGAACAGGGATAAGGCCATGAAAATTTTGCGCGCAAGACTGCTTGAGATTGAAACGGAGAAAGCAGCCAAAACACACGCCGATGCCAGACGAAGCATGGTAGGAACCGGTGATCGCAGCGAACGAATCCGGACTTATAATTTTCCTCAAGGAAGATTAACGGATCACAGGATTGGTCTCACGATTTATCAGCTGCCTGAGTTAATGGAAGGCAAGATTGATGAAATCATAAATGCTCTGCAGACGCATTATCAAACAGAAGCTCTGAGAACGCAGGGCGGAGCGCTTTGATGCCCCAGAAGTACGAGACATTAGGTGAAGCACTTCGCCGCACTCGGTATGAACTGGCCACAATAAATTCTAACGATATTGAGTGTGAAGAACTTGTGATGGCTGCACATAGAAAAAGCAGCGGCGGAAAAATAAACCGGATGGAACTTTTTGCTGATTTTTCACATAAAATTTCACCATCGGCATCTGTAATTCTTGATCTTATGTTGCAACAAAGACGTGAAGGTAGGCCGCTTCAATATATAACAGGGGTGCAAAAATTTCTTGATCATGAATACGAAGTTAATCCCGGTGTCCTGATCCCAAGGCCTGAAACCGAAGGGCTTGTTTTGACGGCGATAGGTAAACTTAGACAAGAAGGTATTGGTGCCGGTACCGGGATTGAATTGGGAATAGGGAGCGGAGTGATCTCTATTGAGCTTTTGTCGGCATTTCCATGCCTTAAAATGATTTCATCTGAATTAACCGAGGATGCCGAGAAAACAGCACGAAACAACGCTGTAAGAATTCTTGGTGTTGATGATAGCAAAGAGCGGCTTAAAATATCTCGTGCTTTTGACGAAAGAAATATTTTTGAGCCCTTCGAACATATATTATCGGGATGTAAGGCGGATTTTTTCATTAGCAATCCGCCATATTTATCTAAAGACGACACCATAGAGCAGGCGGTTTTAAATCATGAGCCACAGGAGGCGTTGTTTCCTCCGGCCTGTGATCCATTCTTCTTTTACAAGTCAATCACCCGTGATTTACGCCATTTTATTAAAAGGGGTGGTTTTGCGTTTTTAGAGATGCCGCACGAACGTGCTGGCGCCATTGCGGACATTTTTCGCGCAGACGGTTTTGACGTGCGCGTGGAGCGTGATCTGGCAGGATACGAAAGGGTTTTGGAAATTAGTTATGGATAAGATTAAAATTCGTGGCGGTAAACCTTTGAGCGGTTCAATCAGCATCAGCGGATCAAAGAACGCAGCTCTTCCAATCATAATATCTTCAATTCTTGCGGACGGCCCGTGCAGTTTTTCAAGAGTCCCCAATCTGCAGGATATAAAGACTGTTTTGAATTTGCTTTCTGAAATGGGGGTTGAAATCTCGGAGGATCTTGGCAGCAATAAAGTGACTTTACAATGTAAGTCACTCAAGTCAACCGAGGCTCCTTACGATCTTGTGAGGAAGATGCGTGCTTCCGTTGTAGTACTTGGGCCCCTAGTTGCACGCTTTGGTAAAGCAAAAGTCAGTCTTCCTGGTGGCTGTGCGATAGGGGCAAGGCCGGTTAATTACCATCTGGCTGGGCTCGAAGCCTTGGGTGCAAAGATAGAACTTGAAAACGGCTATATAAACGCGACGGCTAGAAGGCTGAAAGGGGCGCGTGTTCCACTTGAATTCCCAAGCGTTGGTGCCACTGAAAATTTGCTGATGGCTGCCGTTCTCGCGGAAGGAGAAACCATCCTTGAAAACTGCGCCAAAGAACCGGAAGTGACCGATCTGGCGCAAGCCCTCCGCGCGATGGGAGCGGTTATAGAAGGCGAAGGCACCGAGACTATCCATGTACAAGGTAAAAAATCACTTCATGGATGCAATCATGAGATTATAGGCGACAGGATTGAAGCTGGGACATATCTTGCCGCTGCTTTCGCGACCGGCGGGGATATAGAAATCAATGGCATCTCTCCAGGCTTGATGGAAGCGGTGCTAGCGAAGCTTGAAAAAGCAGGAGCTTGTTTGGATAGAAGGACTAGTTCATTGCGGATGTCAAGTAGCGGGCGGCCAAGGGCGACTGACGTGACCACGGCGCCTTATCCTGGTTTCCCAACTGATATGCAGGCGCAGTTTATGGCGGCAATGGCCGTGGCTGACGGCGCGTCGGTTATAACTGAAACGATTTTTGAAAACCGCTTCATGCATGTGCCTGAACTTGTGCGGCTTGGCGCTGATATCACGATTCGCGGCAACAGCGCCCTTATCAGGGGGAAGAGCAAGCTAATCGGTGCACCGTTAATGGCAACGGACTTGAGAGCCAGTGCCGGCTTGATCATTGGCGGCTTATGCGCCGATGGGGAGACGGTTATTAATCGCATTTATCATCTTGACCGCGGTTATGAACAGATTGAACAAAAACTCGCCGCTTTAGGCGCGGATATTGAGCGGATCAAAGGTTAAAAAACTACTCGGCTTTTTCATCCAAGATAGAGCCTTTTTTAAATAAACGTGTCAGCCTTTTTTTCTTGGACATTTGTTCATAGTTTTTTGAGCCTGCTTTTTTGAACCAACTGGATTCCCTTGTTTTTATAAGTGAAGCGAGAAGTTGAATGAACAAAAATGAAACACTAGGTGTTCCAGCAGGTTTAGGTTCGCTTTGCGGTGGTTTGGGGGCAATAGCTACGGCTTTGGCGTTTGTATCAGGATTGTTTTTCTCTTTTTGACGGAAGGGTAGGACTTTTCCTTCACGATTAGTCGCCAACCCTTTGTTGGTGGCCGAGACAGGCGCTATAAATTCACTTATCACATCAGCAATTCGCTGAAGCACTTGATTCCACTCTTTTCTTTAACCAGTATGCGCCCTGTATATACCTGGCTACTCTTCTTTTCGGCTGTTTAGTGGAAAACTTTAGTTTTTTCTTTGTTTTTTCTTACAGGTTGTTTTTTCCCAGCGATAATGTCCCCTTAGTTCGATACCATGCCCTCTAGCTCCTTAAGCGCGAGATCCTTTTCTTCAACGCATCGGAGCCATTCTGATTCAAGGCTTAAAACCTCATTTTGAAGTCTTCCCATTTCCGAAATCATAGCCGAACTCGCTTGAGGGGCTAGATGCGCCGCTGGATTTGAAAGTTCTCGATTTAACCTTGCAATCTCATCATGATGGGCTGAAAGCTTTCTGTCCAATCTGGCAATCGTCGAATCGAGCTGTCTGATCTTGCGATCCAAATTCTTTTTTTGATCTTTATAATTAAATTTTCCGATCTGCTTGAAGGAGTCACCGACGCGCGCCTGTACTCGTAAGTCTGCTTTGAGTTTTTTTCGATCATTTTCTGTATTCAGCGTGGCGTATGCTCCTTTTTGGATGCTCCAGACATACTCGTCATATGTGCCAGGATAGACACCGATCTGGCCGTTATTGATTTCCAGGATTTTCGTTCCCACTCTTCGAATAAAGCCCCGATCATGGCTTACCACGACGACTGAGCCTGGATAGGCGCCGAGGGCTTGGGTAAGGGCTTCGACTGTATCAAAATCTAAGTGATTGGTCGGTTCGTCGAGCAGTAGGCACGAGGCTTTTTGCAGTAGGACCTGTCCCAGCGCCACTCTCGAACGCTCACCTCCAGAGAGGACGCTGATGGGTTTCTTGAGATCATCTCCAGAAAATAATAGCGCTCCTGCGAGATCAAAAATCTCCTGAGGAAGGACCGTTCGATGGGCTTTTTTTTCGAGAGCTTTCTGAACGGTATAGGTCGTATTGAGTGCATCGAGCTCCTCAGTCACGTCCTGGGCGAAATAAGCGAAGCTCGCTTCATATCCGTGACTAATCAGTCCCGACAAGGGTTCAAGCCTCCCGGCCAGAGCCTTAAGGAGCGTGGTCTTGCCAGCGCCATTATATCCAACCACTGCTAAATGGTCACCCCTGGCTAACTGTAACTGGATATTTTTTAAAATTTCCTTTTCTCCGTATCCCAGGCTCAAGTTGTGAGTGGTCAGTACGAGCCTTCCTTCACGTGCCGGTGCAGGAATTTTTATTTTTGCCCTGACTGGCAGGGCTTTGATCTCAATGCTCTCCATCTTATCAAGCAGCTTAAGCCGTGACTGTGCCTGTCGGGCCTTGGTGGCCTTGGCTCCGAAACGAGAAACAAAGTCTAAAATCTGTTTCTGTTTTTCGGCTAAAGAGAACGCTCTAGCTTGAAGTTGAATTTGAAGCAGTTGTTTCTGCTCGAAGTAGTCCTCGATATTTCCGTTATACTTGGTCATCTCACCGGATTCTATCTCAAGCGTGTGATCGGTGGTCCGATGTAAGAATTCGCGATCATGTGAGATCAGCAGAAATGCCCCTTCGAAACCTTGTAAGAACTTCTCCACGGCGATCACGCTCTCGAGATCGAGGTAGTTGGTCGGCTCGTCCAAGAGCATGAGGTTGGGTTGCTGGGCCATGAGTCTTAGGAGTTTAACGCGCATTCTGAGCCCGCCGCTCAGGGCGGTTAGCTTTTGAGAAAAATGCCACTGCTCCAGTCCTAGGTTCTTAGCCAGTCGCTTGGTTTCCCAAATAGGCAGAATGGCGGAGGCTGGTGAAACATAGGATTCCACGATCTCGCCGGTGTTCCAGTCTTCCTGCTGTGAGAGATAGCCCAACTTTAGATTGCGAGCGCAGATTACTTGGCCTGAGTCTAAATCCTCCTCACCGGTTAGAATTTTAAAAAGAGTTGTCTTACCAGCGCCATTGGGGCCAATAACTCCAACATGTTCTCCTTCGTTAACGGCGAAGCTGGCTCGCTCAAAGAGCCTGCGCGAACCAAAGGCTTTGAAGCCATTTTGAAGTTGAAGGAGGTTATCCATTTCAGCTTTATTTCTAGCACAAAACAATGAGCAGGGAACTCCCAAACCCTACCAAAAGGTGGGGACAACTTTTAAAGGCAAAGCCAGGATCCCTTGCCACCCTGCTCAGGTGTAGCTAAAAACAGCCCTGGGAGGGGTTGGGCTGCACCACGAGACTAAAAAATTTATAGTAAACGCAATCATTCAATTTACCATGGCTATCGATTTTAAAATCTTGAAAAAGGGTTGCTTTGTGTTCATATCCAAGTTTTTCAAAAAATCTTCTAGAACAGACATTGTTTTCCAAAATGAGAGCTTTGATAAACTCTATTTCGAGATTTTGTATGTATTTTTCTAAAGCATGCGCTAGTTCAAGAGCGATTCCATTTTTTCTATAGCTCGGATGAACTGCCAAACTGATTGAAGCCCAGTGGTTCTGAAAATGGCCACCCTTATTCAGTGATCCGAGCCCCACTATGGTTTTTTTCTCTAAAGCCACTAACGTGATCTGTTCTCTATTACTGATTGCTTTGGCTAATGTTTCTTTTGAATATCCCCAAAAAGAGCAAGGATGTTGATCGTGATTTTTAAGTGTTTGGCACAACTCCAGTGCTGAATCAAAATGCTCAGTACTCAATTCACAAATCATCATTTAATCTGGCTCGTTTACGAAATAAATATAATCAGCAAGGAGCCCGTATTTAGGGTGTTTGGCGATGTAGCGCAAATCATCCTCGGAAAAATCTGATGCATCCAAAAACTTAACGACGGCTGTCTTGTTATAAGGGTCGCGGGTTTTTAGCCGTGCAACGACACCATCGGAGTAATCTGAGTGAAAACTCCCCGCAACTAAAAACCTGTGTTCAATACCACTTTCAGCAATATGAAAAGCCATCACATCATCCGTCAGGCATTGTGCTTCAAAATAATTCTGGATTTTTTCAGGAGGGGTATGGCCCTGCATCGCCTCGGCAAATCGTTCAAAATATCCAGAGCCACCCATTTCAAAACCTTGTGGAATGAGCGTTGGATCGGCTGCCTTAAGGCCTTCACGAACCACTGGCGCCTTTTCCTCACGCGATAAATTCACACCAAGCAGCATCCCGCCAAAATCACGCGTGGCTTCAAGAATTTTTGTGTAACTTGAGTTATAGTTTGATCCATGCAGGTTTATCAGCAATTGAATTGGATCGATCTCACCAGAGACAAATCTCCAGAATTCACTGGCTGTCTTTGACTGTGACGAATAATTAAGAAATTCCCACGCCGTTACAAAATGCCCTTCAAGCTGTCCGTGCCTCACAACAGCCTCAATGATCTTGGCTTGAGCCTCTTGTACGGCTTTTGTGTTGTGCTTTTCGCCAAGGACTATATTTTGTGAAGCAGTAAGCTGCGTAGCCAACTGCTCTATCGTGATGGGCACACCGCTTAGTGCCTCAATCACGCGCCCATCCCATTCTCCACTAAGAGCATTAGAGTACGAACCAATCAAAAACATCATAGATAAGACAACTTTCCTCACGTGCTACCCCTTTCTCGTCCGATAAATAGTGGACCTGCCGCCGCCGACACGTTCAATAAATCATATTATTCTTTCACTATTCTTTCAGTTTTCTTTCGCCTATCTGGATTGCTCGCGTTGTTAATACGTAACAAAAGTATAGAATTTCACCAAAACTATACACACTTATACAACAAAATCACCCAGGCTTTTTTTGTTACGGAGTATTAATCGCACTTCCTATAAGATGGACTTATGAAAAAACTGGCAATATTAGCCAACCCTGCATCGGGAAAGGGGAAAGCGATCGAAGCTGTCCAAACAGCAAAGCGAGCCTTATGGGGTTGGGATATTGAATTTCATTTTCCAAGCTCTTCCAATGAACTCAGGAAAATCTGCCAAAAGCTTAACAAAACCACATATGAGGCTGCCGTCGTGATCGGCGGTGATGGGACGATGAATGACGCAATTAGAGGCCTCATCGAAAGCAAAGTCCCGCTGTGCCCGTTTCCGGCTGGAACCGCCAATGACCTTGCACAAGAACTCGGTATCTCAGACGACTGGAATGATATCCAACAGCTTATCGACGGCGGACAAACCAAAATGATGGACCTCATCGAAGTGAACCACATGCCTTTCGCCACCGTTGCTGGCATAGGTATCGGGGCTCTCTTGACCGCCGAGTACAACGCAATTCGCAGGAAATCCCCCGTACTCCGAGAAATACTTAAGCCTCTTCATAACCAGGTGTAT
>CAYHPW010000008.1:0-73424 GCA_964358645.1 uncultured Bacteriovoracaceae bacterium
GTCTGATGCAACTTATAATACCATTCATAATACCACTCATGACTCAGAACTAAGTTCGATGCTCGCGTCGTTTAGGGCCGCTGGCTTGGCTGCTGGCGTAGGACCACCGACGGCGTAAGCCGAGAGAGAGAGAGAGCCGCTGGCATGGTTGCTGGGGTCGAGCCCAGCCTGGGGCGTGAGGACAAAGCCTTACCAGTGGCTGTGTCTGTCCGAATCAACTGTAAATAAATTAAGCTCACCCCGTCCAAAAACAGACATCGCCCAATCGACTATCAACGACTGGAGTGCTTATATTGTTTTCCGGTAATCCGCTTTATCACAGGCTGTAATCTTGGATGCCTAGCTGCCGGCAACTGTTCATAGTAGCGCTTTTCAAGATTAGCCAATGTTGCAATATCCTTGTCAAAGTCGATCATCGATTGCTTGCGTGCATTTATTTCACTGAAATTACCAGCCGCTGGAACTGAGCCCATGGCAACCGACAAACCCGTTAATCCTACCGTTAGTGCCATCATACCTAAAAGCAGTTTCATGCTCTTCTCCTTGAATGTCTGGCGCATTTTGCAGCCAGCCGCGCCGGCCTAACAGCAAGCACAGTGCCATGAACCAATACATCATAACCACTTGAATTATATGGTGGCACAGCTAATACTGTTTAGTTTGGGCTGTCTAATGTTTTCACAGCAGTCCTAATGGTTGCACAAAGTCTGATTGCATAAAGATGGAGAAGCGCCTTGATTATTTTAAGAGGTGTCCGACAAAACAATTTAAAAAACATCTCACTAGATATCCCATCGCGCAAGATTACGGTGATAACCGGGCTGTCTGGAAGCGGCAAAAGCTCCCTTGCTTTTGAAACGCTGTACGCCGAAGGCCAGCGGCGTTACATAGAAAGCCTATCCACCTATACAAGGCAATTCTTAGAAAAAATGCAGAAACCCGACGCCGACCTGATATCCAACATCCCGCCGGCGATCGCGCTCGAACAAAGAAACTCAGTCCTGAGCTCAAGAAGCACGGTTGGGACACAGACAGAAATCCTGGATTATCTGCGTATTCTCTTCGCAAAAGCAGGAAGGACTTACTGCATCGTTTGTGGTGAACCAGTCAAACACATTGATACCAACCACATCCTTCAGTGGGCTTCAAGCTGGCTTATAGGGCGTAAAGCTCATCTATTGGCCGCTGTAAAACCTCATACTGGCATAAAGGTCATCCGCCAACACGGCTTCAATCGGGTACTGATGCGCTTGGGTGAAAAAACAAATGTGGCGGAAATCGACGATGTCACGAGCCAGGAGCTGGCGGCACTATTTGAAGCAAAAGGAGAACTCTTCATCATAGTCGACAGATTCGCCATCAAAGGACCAATGGGTAACGATGATCGCGCTAGACTGCTGGATTCAATCGACCAGGCGATGGCACTGAATAACGGCAAAATAACGTTTGCCACTTCAAGCGGTTCCGAATGGAAGGACATAGGCAGCGGCTTTGCGTGCATCAAATGCGGGCGAGAACACACGCCTCCCGAGCCAGCGCTTTTTTCATTCAACAGCGCACTGGGCGCTTGCCCCACATGCAGCGGTTTTGGGTTCACACTGGAGATTGACGAAGCCCGCGTGGTACCGGATCCGTCCAAAACACTTAAAAATGGCGCGATTGATCCTCTATCAAAGCCATCACTGTCCAAATGGCAGCATGACCTGTTCAGATTCGCGGAAAGACAAGGCGTATCCGTCGGCAAACGCTATCAAGACCTGACCGCCACTCAACGTAAACTTCTTTGGCAAGGATCAAAAGATGATCCCACGTTCCCAGGCATACTTAATTTTTTTGAGGGACTAAAAAAATGGAAATATAAACTGCATATCAGGGTGTTTATCCGCCGTTACCAGACACAGATGCTTTGCCCTGATTGCCATGGCAGCAGACTGAGGAATGAATCACTTACTACAAAAATAGCAGGCCATTCAATAGCGGACACGCAATCATTGACAATCGGGTCGGCGATCGAGTGGATATCAGCCGCAGAAAGATCATTTGATGATCAAGAACGCACCATAACCAGAGACATCATGTCACAGCTCAAAAGACGCCTTGAGCTGCTAAATGAGATCGGCATCAATTATCTTCAGCTTTCAAGGTTCACCAAAACGTTATCTGGCGGTGAATTTCAGCGGATAAACCTAGCCACCCATTTAAGCGGCGGGCTTTGCGGCACACTTTACGTATTGGATGAGCCATCAATAGGTCTGCACGCTGCGGATACAGGACGGGTTATAAATTCATTAAAAAAACTGCGTGATAACGGCAACACCGTCGTAGTCGTGGAACATGATCTTGACGTCATGAGATCCGCTGATTGGCTTGTGGAACTTGGCCCTGGCGCCGGACACAAGGGAGGTGAGGTAATCGCTCAAGGAACAGCCGCTGATTTAGGCGCTATACCAGCTTCCGTCACCGGGAAATATCTTTCATGCGCGTTCAATATTGAACGTCCCGTCTCGGTGAGGCCATTAGCTAAAAAACATCTCAGGATAACCGGTTGCCGTGAAAACAATCTGAAAAATATCAGCGTGGAGATACCACTTGAAAAATTCGTAGTAGTAAGCGGGGTTTCAGGATCAGGCAAAAGCACGCTGGCACATCAGATCATATACAAGGCCCTCTCGCGTTTTTTCTATCACACCAAAGAAACCCCTGGAGGGTATGACAGTTTCTATGGTGCCGAAAATCTTTCAGGCGTGGCACTTCTCGATCAAACACCAATAGGGAAAAGTTCCAGGTCAAATCCTGCAACATATATCAAGGCATGGGATGAAATAAGACGGATATATGCAAATCAGGCGCTGTCGCTTCGCAGGGGATATACGCCACAGCATTTTTCATTCAATGTCGATGGCGGCCGCTGCCCGGTTTGCAAGGGAGAAGGTCAGACCACAATGGACATGTTCTTCATGGCGGAAGTCAAACTTCCTTGTGAAGAATGTGACGGCAAACGTTTTAAGCGCAGCATACTGGATATCTCGCATAAGGGAAAAAACGTACACCAGCTCCTGCACACCACTATTGATGAAGCCTTTGACCTATTCAGGGAAAACTCGATATTGACAAGAAAACTAGGCGTGCTTCGCAGGGTCGGTCTTGGTTACTTGCAACTTGGACAGTCGGTCAGCACGCTCTCCGGCGGTGAATCACAGAGACTTAAAATCGCCGCCATGCTTGATGAACGTGACGAGGGCAATCTATTATACCTGTTTGACGAACCAACGACCGGACTACACTTGGAGGATATAAAAAAATTCCTTTTAGTTATCCACGAACTTGTGGACGCACACAACTCCGTGCTCATGATAGAACACCACCTGGACGTGATCGCGCAAGCCGACTGGGTGATAGACCTTGGCCCTGGTGGCGGTGATCAGGGCGGGCATATAACCGCAAGCTGCCCACCGGCTCTCCTGCCTGACATGCCGGACTCAGTCACTGGTGCAATACTTAAAAAAGCCAACTACAGATTGGCGCCTTTACCTGAAAACCACAGGCGCAGCTAAAGCCTCAAGCGTGATGACATATCTTGGGGTACCTTTTCCGCCACTTGTGTTAATCAGCTTGGCTTTCGCTTTACACGAAAACTTTAAATCCATGCCTTCATATGTACGCCAGAAATCCACTGATCCATCCAATGGATAGAAAGGCTCCTTGACGCGTTTATAATTAGCCAGCCATGGATGTTGGTCAAAATCCACCATGAAAACCGCTCGATATTGTAATGGATACTTTGATGGCAAAATCTTTACCTGGCCGACCAATACATAATATTCACCGTCAGCGAGTTCGACTTTCTGATTGTAGCTAAATGGTGAAGGGATCTCACCGCCGCCGCCGCCACCACCTGTGTCCGGCCTATAACGCGAATCAGTATAAGACCCAGAATGAGAAACTGACAAATTCGTCAAACAAATCAGCAAGCCAAAGATCATAGCTGTACTGAACTTCACGATCCTACTTTTTTTATTCATTACATCTCCCCCCTTTTCATGACAATCACTAGCCATTCGCCCTGCTTACGACAGGCCATGGATGTTTTCCATCGACTAACTGAATTTTTAAGCCTGGTGCAAGACGATAGCCCTCTTTCCAATTCAATAGATACTGAGGTTTGCGTACATCAGGTTCTATCAATTTTCTCAGCCTGTTTATGTTGTAATACAACTTGTTGTCATGAGCCTCAGGCTGATACTTCTCTTTCCACACATATTCAATTATCTGCGCTTTTGATAACCCGCGCTCCATGTCGTCGCCTTGACGGCTATGCGCTTCGGATAACACCTCAAGGATATGCAACAACACGTATTGCTTGCGCACCGAAATCTTCTTAGTCTCCCGTGTCTTGATTATGCCTTGACGGCTATCGATCAATAAATCAACAGCATCCTGTTCCAACTTCACCCTATCGGCCAGTATATCGCGTCTCAACAACCCAAATCCAGGGCCTGAAGTTGTCTTCTCCAGCAAATCAAGATACCAATATGCCTGGACATAATTTCTTTGCAGCCTGCAAATCCTGGCATAACCCCAAAGAACATAAAGATGATAGTACCAGTTATGCTCCGCCATGAAGTTTGTGTGCGATTTTTGAAAACAGGAAAGTGCTTTATCAAGATCTCCGCAATATTCAGACAAACTCCCCAGAATCAAATATGTAATACCATTGATCCCACGAAAATTTTTAGCCTCATAGCGCTTAAGGATGGCATCAGCTATTGATCTCGCGCGGGGCCACTTCGCACATGACCACATCGCCACCGCCATCATAGCCCAACCTTTTGCCAATGCTTCATCACGCGCGACACCCGGCGCGTATTGCGCCCTAACCGCTCGCAAATAACTACTGATATACTTCTTAATCATTTCCGGCTTGCCATTTGACCGCGCAACAACACCTTTGCAGTACCACACCATAGGCGGTATCTGTTTTGGTCTGCGTTTCATGACGGCATCAAGCTCCCGGTCCCACCTGGAAATCGCCTCAGAATCAAGTGCTTCGCTCGCAAGGCGCAGCAAACCTGCCATCGCTTCCATTGCGGAACGCAGATCCCCTGAGCGCTTAGCCTTCTGTAACACCGCCAGATAAGACTGCCTGGCTTCTTCAAATTCGCATTTTTCAGCGCATAGCTGCCCTAGCTGTAACCACTGTCTTACAGAAAAGTTTTTTGTGTTTTGCAAGGATCCCATTAATTAATTACCATAAATTAAATGCAACATCGTATGCTAGCGCAGGAGTGTGCATAGTCAACATTTAATTCTTTTTTATAGAATTTGTAGGCAGCCAATGATTCTTCACTTCAATAGATGGCCCGTCAATAGATTGCCGGAAGACCACAGCAAAAACTCTCCAGAAGCTAAAATAATCCTGCTCCATGGGCTGGGCGGGCTAGGCTACCTATGGCGTCCCATAGCGGTCGAACTCGAGAACAGATTTGAAATTCTCGCACCGGACCAGCGCGGGCATGGCAGGTCCAGGATTCCACATACTTCAACATCCACCGGATATAGCCCGCTGGAATATGGTGGGGATATAATAGATACGATGGACGCCACCGCGTTCCACCCGGCATGGCTTGTGGGTCACTCCATGGGGGTCAGATCGGCATGTGCGGCGGCAAAGCTCGGTGGAAATCTAATCTCGGGTCTTATTCTGATTGACCTAGACCTGTCACCACCTGACGATGCGGCTATCAATGAGGTTTTAGAGCTGCTACGCAATCTTCCAACCAAGTTTGAAAGCAAGAAAGCCGCGAGATCATTCCTGCTATCGCATTGTTCTGATCCATCCATCGCGCGATATTTGATAGCAACGCTATTTCTCAACAACAGAGAGTTAAAAAATGATGCACTATCATTTAATTTCGACAGATCAGCATTGATTGAAACAGTGCTTGCCACAAAGAACATCTCTTTGCTCGAATGGCTCGACGAAATCCAGGACAAAGGCCCCTTACCGACCCTGATACTAAGAGGTGCAGATAGCAAGGTATGGGATCACGAGTCTTTTGAAAAAGACCGTAGTGCTCTTGCCAGACATCATGCCATTGAATTCAAGGAAGTAGAGGGAGCCGGTCACGGGCTTCCGTTTGAAAAACGAACACAATTCATACAAATTTTGACTGACTTCATTTCTAGGGCGTAACTTCATTTCATGGCAGTGCTAGCCTGCGGCCAAGCCCGAAGGTCATCTACACATCATCATTCACGACTGATGGATTCATGTCGATATCAGCTAGGCTGTGGATTTTTTTCATCCAGGCTTCAAACACTTCCCTACCCTTCCTGGAAATAATTTGCTGCAGCAGTTGCCGTTTTTTTGTTTCAAGTTTTGAGGGGTCTGGTTTTTGTGATTCACAAACCAGTGCCACCACCACCCAGCCACCGGTATTGTATTTCTTAGCCTTGCCGCCGTTAGTAGCATCAATGGGAGAGTTTTTCGCGAATGCATCCTTCAAAAGCTCCTTGACCTCACCAATGCCAGGCAGCGACGTATTTAAGCGACTAACAAAACCAGTTTTCTTGACTTCAGATCCATAAGGCTTCAGCACGTCATTGACACGCTTGTCTGCGCTATCCTTGATTGAAAGCAGACTAAGCACTTCATCCGCTATCTTGTCATTCACCTTGCGTATCTCATCAAATTTTTCGCTAGCTATTATATCCTTGGCGATTGATTCCTTAACTGATTCGAAGTCCTTGCCTTTAAAATCCTTGTTCTTCTTTACTTCAAAATTGGATCGCGCCAAATTCAGCTTTGTCTTATCACCGAAAAATTTCTTTATTTCACCTGCGTCAACCTTAACGCCTTTTTTACCAATCTCAGACGTCAGAAGAACATATTTAACGTTTCTCTTGTCCTCGCCAAGAAGGAATTCACTCCGTATCTCGGTGTCCGAAACCTTGATACGCTTACTTAAATAATCCTGCAGACGTTGCACGGAGAGATCCTCGCGGAGCGAGCGTTCAAACCCGCCTGGTGAATAGTTGTTCGCTTCCAACACCTGGCGGTAAGTCATGAAATCAAACTTCCCATCCTTCTGAAAAACAGGCATCTCCCTCACTTTGGTCTTAACTTCCTCATCTGATGCCTGCATGCCGCTCTTATGAGCCTCCTGAGCCATCAACTTGCGTTGCACCAGACTCTCAAAAACCATGGACTTTATGCGAAAAGCCTTAAGCTGCTCATCGCTGAACTTAGTGCCCCCCCCACTTAGACTCTTGAAAAATTCCATCCTCTGGTTGACCGCCCGGTTGAATTCACTAAGGGAGATAGAGTCTCCGTTAACAACACCCGCCACTGAACCCTCATGTAATCCACGCGTTGACCTAGGACTGAAAACACCGTAAAAAATAAAAACAAATGCTATAAAACCAACAATTAGAGTTATGACTACCGCTCCGAACTTTTCTCTTATCCAATTAAACATTAATGATTCTCTCTTTCTTCTACCACTGTCTTTACGGCGGCCATTGCATTACTGCCGCTGGGCCGCTAGGATAATACCGATATAATGATCAAATACATTAAAGAATACAGATTTTATATCATCCTTTTTTTATTTCTACTCATCCCGGTGATAGCGCTGGATACATCCACCCGTTCGCCTAGGACTTACCGCTTCTATGACCGGATAATAGTGGCACTGACATCCCCGCTCCAAACCGCCATCACCTGGTCGCTTGATCAGATTTTTTCATCTTTTAATAATTATCTTTATCTCTGGCATACACGCAAGGACAACTCTTTATTGCTTGAAGAAAACAGAAGACTCTTAAAAGCCATATCCAACCTTAAAGAAGCCCAGCAAGAAAACATACGTCTTAGAAAACTTTTAAACTTCCAGGATGCATTCCAGCTAGAAACCGTGGTTTCCGCGCGAGTCATCGCAAAGGACGTATCCACCGAGTTTAGAGCTATCAGGATCGACCGCGGCGAGAATTCCGGCATTCGCAAAGATATGCCAGTCCTCACCAATGAAGGCATCGTAGGACGTATCCTCAGAACCAGTCATAACACCAGCGATGTCCTTACAATAGTTGACCCGCTGTCCGCCGTCGATGCCATAGACGAAAGATCCCGGGCGCACGGCGTGGTAGAAGGTTACACCGAAGAATCCAGCCAATTTAAATTCACATTGCGAACAGATGACATACAACCAGGCGACATACTGATTTCAGCGGGCCAGGGCGGGATTTTCCCGAAGGGCGTGCCAGTAGGAACCGTCTCTAAGGTAAATAAAAAGCGCTTTGGTATCACGCAGGAGGTGGAAGTCCATCCAAGCGTGAATTTTGCCAGGCTTGAGGAGGTACTGATAGTTAAACCAATGATAGCCGCTCCGGACACATACGGGGGATCTCGTGACTAGGCTTGTTTTAAAGACATTAAACTTTCCTGGCCTCATTTTGCTAACAGCAGCGGCATTAGCTGTGCAAAGCGCGCTTTTCTCTCCCTGGCCGCTACGTTATTTACAGCCAGACGCTGTTGCTATTTTATGTATTTGGTGCGCGTTCAGGAGAAACTTCACTGAAGGCGGGATACTCACATTGATATCCGGGGAAATGGCAGAAATTCATAGCAGCGCAACACAAGGCGTCCACCTGATGGGATACATGCTCGTGTATGTATCTGTACGCGCTGCGGACCGCTTATTCGTACTTAGAACTTTAAAATCCTACGTCATTGTAAGCATTCTGGCTATATTTGGCTTGAAGCTCTTCAACATGCTTGTCGGAAATATGCTCGGCATGCCGGCAAACCCAACCAAGTTCGCATTGCCTCTGGCTATGTTAAGGTCGATTGTCCAAGGTGGCCTAGGGTTTTGGATTTATCGATGGCTCGAAAAACTGGACCACTTCACCTACAGATCGGCTGAGGCTGGTCGCGCAGACGATGATGAATTATTGCTTGATGGAGACGCGTTTTAGCAATGGCATTTCTGGGCCAAGAAGAACAAATACGTGAGTTCCAAGACCGATTTAAATATCTTTATGCGGTGATGCTTGTCGGCTTCGGGCTTCTTCTCGCCAGGTTGATATATCTGCAGGTATTGAACGGTGATAAGATGAGGCTATACTCCGAAGAAAACCGCATCCGTAAAGTCAAAATCGCAGCCCCACGTGGAATGGTTTTCGACCGCAACAGAAAGCTGTTGACAGACAACCGCCCGTCGTTTGATCTGGAAATAATTCCGCAGTACCTCAAGGAATCACGCCAAACAAAGCAAGTCATAGAGCGTCTTTCATTCTTGATAAAAATACCAAAATCCGCCCTCCAGGAAATCCTGGAAAAAGCAAAATCACAGCCGTCATTCATGCCACTGAAAGTAAAGACGGACTTAAGTCGCGACGAGGTGGCAAAGATAGAAACATGGAAGCTTGCAATGCCAGGCGTCGAGGTGAAAGAAGAGATAAAGCGCACCAACATATATGGTGACATAGCGGCGCACCTGCTTGGTTACATAGGCGAAGTTAACTCATCGGAACTGCCGACACTTAATAAGCACGCGCAAAAATACAAGTTCGGCGACAGCATCGGCAAATTCGGACTCGAACAACAAATGGAAGACATTCTCCGCGGCTTTGATGGCGATGAGTTAAAGGAAGTAGACGCCCTTGGCCGCATCAAGCTTGGCAAGAGCAAGGGCCGCATGCTGGAAACCAGCATTGGCAAGCCGGTACGCCCAGGAAAAAATCTTATTTTAACCGTGGACCAGGATCTTCAGGTTGCAGCCACAAAGATGTTTGGTGAAAAAATAGGTTCGCTGGTTGCAATCGACCCAAGGAATGGTGAAATACTTGCCATGATTTCACGCCCGTCTTTTGATCCTACCGAATTCTCAAGAGGGATCCAAACATCCATCTGGAACAAACTGCTTAACAATGAAAACAGGCCGCTTCGTGACAAAACCATTCAGGACCATTATTCGCCTGGTTCCACATTTAAGATCGTCACCGCCATCGCGGGGCTAGAGGAAGGCGCAATAGATGAAAACACGAAGTTTCACTGTTCAGGTTCAATGAAAATAGGCAACAGGGTCTATCACTGCCACCTAAAGCGTGGACATGGTGAAATGAATATAGTCAGCGCTATAACAAGGTCTTGTGATATTTTCTTTTACAAAACCGCCTTGAAACTAAAAAGCGTGGATGACATAGCGAAATGGGCGTTCCACCTGGGGCTTGGGAAAAAAACCGGGGTTCCGCTCGCGAGGGAAGCACCGGGACTGATCCCCACCGAGGCATGGAAAAAGAAACGATTAGGACAGCAATGGAGCTTGGGTGAAACAGCAAACACAGCTATAGGTCAAGGTTTCCTTCTGGCCACAACGCTTCAACTCGCAAATATGTACGGGGCACTTGCAAATGGCGGAACCCTTTATCGGCCATACCTAGTAAAAGAAACAGAATCTTTTGACGGACAGGTCATCCAGCGTTTTACACCAGAAGTAATAGGCAAGCATAACCTCAAACCAAAAACAGTGGAACTCGTTAAGCAGGGGCTGTGGGGCGCCGTCAACAGCCCTTACGGGACAGCATATCCACAGCGTTTACCGGGAATGGACTTTACCGGAAAGACAGGCACCGCCCAAGTCAAGAGGATCGCCGCTGACAAGATTTATCAGAAATGTGAAAATATGAAGTTCCGAGACAGGCATCACGCCTTGTTCGTGGGATTCGCGCCAATCAAGGATCCTGTTATCGCTGTTGCGGTGATCGCTGAACATGCATGCCACGGTTCAACCGCAGCGGCACCCGTCGTACGCGAGGTCATAAAAACATATCTGCAAAAAACATCCCCTGAGCTTTATGGCGAAAAAGCACTTGCAGCCAAGCTTAAAAACTACAGAAGCATACCGCAAGCGCCCCCACCTGCTCCGCCAAGCGATAGAAGCGATAGCGAAGATGAAAATGACTTGGCGATCAACGAAGACGGCGCTGAGCAAGCTGAGCAACAGGTTGATGACAAGTCCACGCAGGATGTAAACAAATTAGACGAGGTATCAAATGAGTGAATCAGGTTATCACACGCACTCATCCATGGAGAGCTCGACGGAGAGTTCGACAAACTTGGATTATGAGACCTTGCGAAGAGGGACATACGATGAAGAGCTTAAAAAATTCAACTGGGGCTTGCTGATCATTGAATTAATTATTTTCGGAATTGGGATTTTCAACCTTATCAGCGCGACAGGAGTACAAGACAAGTCTCTTGGTCTTTATAAGAACCAACTCCTGTGGTTCGGGATCGGGATGGCCATCACAGCACTCATATTGCTGTTCCACTACTCGGTTTTTTCACGCTTCGCCTATGTGCTATATTTCGCGAACTTGCTACTGCTTGTCGCCGTGCTTGTTCTTGGCAAGTCCTCACTGGGCGCGAAGCGCTGGATAGGGCTAGGCGCCTTAAGGATCCAGCCATCCGAGTTTATGAAGCTTTCGCTGGTCATATGCCTGGCCAAGTATTTCGAAACAGACAGAACCGTGGGAGGCTATGGTTTTAAAGATCTCCTGCTGCCGGCACTGCTGGTGATTTTTCCGGTTGGCTTGATTATTCTCCAGCCAGACCTTGGCACCGCCCTCATAATACTTGCTACATTCGCGAGCATGATGCTTTTCATGAAAGTAAAACCAAAAACTCTGATAATGGTCGCCGTTTGTGCGACGATAGCCCTTCCGACGGTGTACAAGATGGGACTGAAACCTTACCAAAGACAACGGCTGATTTCATTTCTTGACCCGATGGCAGACCCCAAAGGATCGGGTTATAACTCCATACAGTCAATGATAGCCGTAGGCAGCGGACAACTTGTCGGCAAGGGCTATAAGAAAGGAACACAGAGCCAACTTAACTTCCTGCCTGAGCACCACACGGATTTTATATTTTCAGTGTTCAGCGAGGAGCATGGATTCCTTGGCTGCGTGATCCTGCTGGCGCTTTACCTGGCTTTTTTCCTTAGCGGGCTTTCAATAGCTTATCAGTCAAATGATAAATTCGGGGTGCTGTTGTCATTCGGGATAATCTCGATATTCTTCTGGCATGTCATTATTAATCTCGGCATGACCATGGGCCTGCTGCCCATAGTTGGAGTACCATTGCCGTTCTTAAGTTATGGTGGGTCAGCACTCGTGACTTCAGCCATAGGGGTGGCGATACTAACAAACATCGCCAATAAAAAATTCATGTTTTAGTGGGGTATGGATTGATGTTAGACTAATGCAATATCATGTGAAATGAGGGCATCACGTATGAAAAAAATAAAGTGGTTGTTTGTGGCGTTATGTTCATTAATGGCCTTAGGCATAGCTATGCCTAGCTGCCCAGGGCAAAAAGCCGTACAAACACAGATTGAAACATTAGAAAAAAATCAGGCCGATCTCATTAAGAAAGTCGGATCCCTTGAATCACAGTTAAAAGCCGCTGCTATGGAAAACGCCAAGACGAAGGAAATCCTCTCGCAACTAGGCAGCTCACTGCAGCTTCAGGAAGCAAGCTTGCGGCAGCTTGAATCAACCGTTAAGGGAACACATATCAAACCGAGTATCCAGAAAGCTAAAGGAAGCTCAAAAAATTCACCACGTGGAGCAGCCAAGAAAAAGGGCCGGTGATCCAGTTTTAATCCCATTTCAATCACTGACAAAAGATGACTTAGCCGAGCTGCTTCAGCCAATTGGGCGCAAGTACCAGGCAAAACAGATCTTCAAGTGGGTCTACCAGCGGTTTGTGAACGACTGGGATGAGATGACCGATTTGTCAAAAGTGCTTCGTTCCTGGTTGAAAACAAATGTTGAAATTCACAGGCTCCAGGCAAACGCCGTAACTGAAGCAGCGGATGGGACAAAAAAAATCCTATGGAAGCTGCATGACGGCGAAACAGTTGAAAGCGTCCTGATACCCGTAAGCCGAGGCAGTTCTAACAGGCTGACAGCTTGCATTTCGAGCCAGGTCGGCTGTGCCATGGCTTGTAAATTCTGCCTAACCGGGACACAGGGTTTTAAGAGGCATCTTGAGGCGCATGAAATCGTCTCTCAGGCTTTTGAACTAAGAAGGCTCGCCCCCGTAACTAACATCGTTTTTATGGGGATGGGTGAGCCACTTCATAATCTCGCAAATGTCATTAAAAGCTGCATGATACTTCTTGACGGTGACGGCATGGCTTTTTCGAAACGCAGGGTCACAATAAGCACAAGCGGCTTAGTAACAGCACTGGAGGAATTGGGACGAAACACGGATGTATCACTCGCTGTTTCACTTAATGCCACGACTGATGAACAGCGTTCAAGCATAATGCCGGTCAATAAGAAATGGAATATCGCCTCACTTATTCAAGCGTGCAAATCATATCCCCTCGGCAACCATCGCAGAATAACATTCGAATATGTGCTTATTGAAGGTTTTAATGACTCGATTGACGATGCAAAAAGACTCGCAAAACTTTTAAAGCCGATCCCATCCAAAATAAACCTGATACCATTTAATGAGTTCAGCGGTTCAAAGCTCAAGCGTCCTTCAGATGAGTCGGTCAGGCTTTTCCAGAAGTACCTGCTCGACAAAGGCTTCACCGCTACCGTGCGAAATTCACGCGGCAGCGAAATCCTAGCCGCATGCGGCCAGCTGCGAAGCGCGATGTAACTATACAGATGCCCGGCAATCAAACCCCGACATACGCTTTCATGGCGAGAAGACAGAGCAGCTTTCTATTATAAGGCACAAGCCTTATCTCATCACCTCGTATAGCTTCAAAAATACCAGGCCACGGGTTAGGCGCCTCGGATAATTTATTCCACTTTTCAGCCGAGGTGAATATGCCCTGGACCGGCAATAGGTGTTTTTCTGAAAGATACTTCACAGCTTCAAGCGGCGGCCTCTCACCTTCTGGATTCAGGAACGACTCGACCTGGCCCTTACGCACAGTAAGAAGCACTTGCCTTGAAGCGCCAAGGCTGACAAAAATCCCGTAATACGATGGCAATATGCGCGTCCACCAACCGCTCATTGCTGTGAGCAAAAAATGTTTCTGTGAAAATGTGCAAAATTCCCTGATTGAAGCCCCGGCACCTGTCAATGCAGCGGCGTTCTTGGCTAGGATCTCGAACTGACCATGATAGTGAGGATGCGACAATGCGCCTTCCAGCAATCCGTCTACAGATTTTTTTTCCAGCACAACGAGCTTCCTGTGGGGCATTTCAGCCGCCATTTTCTCACAGCGGCTTCCGGTCCACGAAGTCAAATCCTCACTTTCAGCATATGCTGCCACAACCTTTCCGTTATCAGCAACAACTAGAACATGACCACTATCCTGCCTGCGCGGAACTGATCCACGTATACCGAATACCGATGTAAACGCCTTCCAGTCGTAAACAAGATCCATATCAAATCACCATCTCACAGGTGTAACTCATGCGACTTCTGCGGCGCCGCACGCACAGTTTTTTTAATTTCCTTAAGCAACAGCGAAAGAATACCAAAAGCTCCGACCTCCACTGAAAAACGGCTGGAGAACGCCGTGGCACCTTTTGTCTTGCTGTCTATTGTGGCGGGCACCACCGGCACAGCACTAGAAAAAATATCCGCAAAATCTGAAACCTCAACCACCCTCGGGAAAACAATATTACCGGACACGGCACGCCTGCTTTCATTTAAAACAAAAATCGCCGTATCGCCACTCGACAACTTGGCCGGCACCACGGTCAGCGACCTGTCACTGACACAAACCTGCTCACAGATTTCAGAAACAGCCAGCATGTCTTTTATAAATTTAACAACTCCAGCCGAGTCGGCTTTCAACAAATCACGCTGTGTCTCATATATGACGATTTTACCTTCTCCAACGACGTAAAGCTTGTAGTGTAGCCCTAAAGTGATATCAATTCTAGGTGCCTGGCTTGTGACATATTCTAGCTCCTTGCGAGCCTGAGCGGAAAACAAATGACTTTTTGGAATAGCAACCGTTAAACCCCTCCTCGCAAGAACCGACAACTTCTCCACTGTTTCACGCGTAAAAACATACTCAGGATCCACCACAACAAGCCTAGCATTCGTTTGGTGGGCGGCGACTTCAACATCCGCAGTCACTTGCGACCAAAAACCATTCTGACGGCTTAATTCGGCCCAAAGCGGCCCGCAGGCTGACCATGCATGTGGTGACAAATAAAATGCCTTGTGTTCTATCTTGATATCACCGCGCGTGAACAGTTCCGCTAGGTTCTCCATCCTGGCCCTAAATGCCTGGGGAAGTGAAAACCAATCAGCTTCATCCATAAAAACACCACCGCCCCTGCCAGCTGCAAGCAGGAAGGATTTCATAAGAACAAACTGCTTCTCACTATCTGGCAAAGAGGACCAGTTACCAACCGAACTCCAGTGAAAAAACGGCGGATATGCGCTCCCTGCCACCGAAGAGCATCTTGTTGCGGCGGCACTGATGAGCCCAGACAGCCGCACGGCATCCGGATTACCGGAAGCTAGTTCAGACAAAAGCTTAGAATAAGTAAAAGCTGGGTCAGCTTCCGGCGTAAAAATTTCAACCTCACGAGTACGCCTTGCCAGGCCTGCCTGGTTTGTCTGAGCGCGACGTCCGAACACATGCAAAACTTTGCCCCTGAATACTTCCTCAGCCTGCTGGTTGAACCATCTTCGGTTTACACTATCAAGTCCAAGATCCTTCCATTTTGGTGTACCCGGCGATTCATTGCCAAACTCACGATCATCAAAAAACCGTTCCACTTCCTGGCGGAAAGCTGTGGATGCAGTTGGCGAAAAATCTCCTGACGGCCCTGGCACGGCAGAGTTGTAATACTTCCAAAATCCGCCTGAAAAAACTACGCTCAGATTCCGTGATATTTTAGGATCGGTTTTATCAAGATCACAAAGCAAGCTGTCCATTTTTACAAGATAGCCATGCAACCTCTTATTGAAGTGTTGTGAAAAAAATGATGGCAACGCGAAAATATTAGGTGGAAGATTGACCACCACTTTGCCACCATTGTTGCTTCTGGCCGTACAGTCATCGCTGATCAGATCTTTTGGAAGACCTGAATTCGGATAATGCAAACCTAATTCAGGTGTCAGCACAAGAGATACTGTCATGTTCCTTTCAGTAGCTGCCTGTAAAAAACGTACAAGGCTGTGAGAAATATCTGTCTCAACGGCATGCCAAGGTACAAAACTTGTGACATGCTTTATCCCGGATCTAAACAGTTGATCCAATTTCTCACCAATAGGTGAACTCCTTCTTGAACCACCTGAAATAGCTGCTGCGGGTTGGCGGAATTCCCAATAATTCACCAACAACTGAATAGGGTAAAGTTTTGTCTCACATTCCCGCATATTCTGGAGTATGACACGTATAATTAAGGGAGTCACCTATATGTGGTTTTTTTCTCAAGAACATCTGCTGTTACAACAAACAGTCCGACAATTCGCAATGGGACACCTTGCACCACACATTAATACACTTGATGATGAAGAAGGCTTCAACCGCGATGCCTTTTTCAAAATGGGTGAACTAGGCTTGCTTGGAATCATCATCCCTGAAGAAGACGGCGGCGCAGGCCTTGACGCCGTGGCTACGACCATAGCCATGGAAGAAATGGGAGCGGTGGACGCTTCCACAACCTTGTCATATCTCGCGCACACGATCCTTTGCGTGAATCAAATAGCCAATAATTGCTCAAAGGAGCAAAAACAAAAATTCCTCCCAAAGCTCATTAGCGGCGAGTGGATAGGCGGCATGGGAATGTCAGAACCGGATGCTGGCTCAGACGCGCTCGGAATGAAAACCAAGGCGCTGTTGCGAGGCAATTCATATATCCTTAACGGATCGAAAACATGGATAACAAACGGGCCAGTGGGCGATATTTTTTATGTCTACGCAAAAACTGGCGGTAAGAAAACTGATATTTCTACATTCATAATTGAAAGAGGCATGAGAGGATTTTCAACAGGTAAGAAGTTTTCTAAAATGGGCATGAGGGCATCACCCACCGGCGAACTTGTCTTCACCGAATGTGAAGTACCGCTTTCAAACCGCGTCGGGACTGAAAGCGGCAGCATCAAAATGATGATGCGCAATCTCGACATCGAACGGATAACCATTGCCGGCATATCCATAGGAATAGCCAGGGCCAGCATCGAGACTGCAACCACATACGCAAAAGAACGCAAACAGTTCGGCAAACCCATAGGCTCTTTTCAACAGATACAGGAACGCCTGACGGAAGCAGCCGCATGGTATGAGGCATGCCGGTGCCTGACATACACAGCCGCTAAAATGTGGGATTCTGGGCTTATGACCGGCAAAGAGGCTTCCATGATGGCGGCAAAGGCGAAGCTCCAAAGCGCTCAAATGGCCACGCAGGTGGCGCTTGATGCGATTCAAATCCTCGGTGGTTACGGTTACACGCGCGAATTCCCGGTTGAGAGGTACATGAGGGATGCAAAACTTATGGAAATCGGCGCTGGCACCAACGAAATACTAAGGCTTATAATAGCTAGACAAATGCTAGGTGAAGTAGCGGACGCTTAAACACGAAAGAACAAACATGGACCTGACAGAAACCACTATCCAAAAAGAACTCAAGGAACTGACTAGAAAATTTGCGACCGAAAAACTCCAACCGCTCATAGCCGACGATGAACGGGATGAGCGCTTCAGACCAGAAATAATAAAGAAGCTCGGTGCGCTTGGACTGACTGGGATAACAGTACCAGAAGCATATGGTGGCGCCGGCCTAGGATATAAAGATTACATAATTGTAATAGAAGAATTAGCCGCAGTCGCGGCAAGCTATGCGATAAGCGTAGCGGTATCCGGCCTGCCACAATTGATACTGAACATATTCGGTAGCGAAGCGCAGAAGACAAAGTACATCCCGCCACTGGCAAAAGGCGAGGCAGTCGGGGCCTTCAGCCTTTCGGAAGCGTTTTCAGGGTCCGATGCCGCGAGCCTGCGCGCGACAGCAAAACGAGATGGCGATCACTATACACTGAACGGTACAAAACTCTGGACGACTCAGGGTGATTTCGCTAACACGATAATCCTTATGGCCCGGACCGGAGGCCCCGGCCCGAAGGGGATCTCGGCTTTCATAGTGGAAAAAGGCACGCCAGGCCTGAATTACGGCAAACGTGAAAAAAAAATGGGCTGCCATGCCTCGCACACCATGGAGCTGGTTCTAAATGACCTTAAAATCCCGGTGGGCAATCTCTTAGGTAAGGAGGGCGCCGGCTTTCAGATAGCGATGACCGCCTTAGACAGCGGTCGCATAACGATAGGAGCTACCGCGATCGGCATTGCGCGTTCCGCGCTTGACATAGCTGTTTCACACGCAACCCAGCGCGAACAGTTTAGAAAACCCATCATACAGTTCCAAGGCGTCTCTTTCATGCTGGCGGACATGGCAGTTGCGATCGATGCTGCAAGATTATTGACCCAAAGAGCGGCATGGATGCGCGATAACGACGAAGACTTCTCAGTGCAAGCAGCGATGGCCAAACTTTTCGCCTCAGATGCCGCGATGAAAGTGACAACCGATGCGGTACAAATACTTGGTGGCGCCGGATACACCCAGGATTTCCCACTGGAGCGGTACATGAGGGAAGCAAAAGTATTGCAAATCGTAGAAGGCACTAATCAGATCCAGAGAGTCGTCATAAGCCGTGAACTGGAAATCAACATGAAAGGAAAATAGCCATGACAGTAACAGCATCGCGCCTGGGCGCTTCTCCACTGACGGTTGACTGGTCAAATCTCATCCGCCCCATACCACACGCCGATTCAACTAAACAGCAAGCCATCTCTGAAGCCTGGTCAAAACTAAAATCAAGATTTGAAACCGGTGAGATCGGATTCTTCGATACACCCATCAAAGATGACATCTCACAAAGAGAAGCATCAGAACACCTGGCGCGTGAGTTAATAGCCGAACAGCGTTTTACAGACTGTCTTTTCTTGGGCATAGGTGGAAGCTCGCTAGGACCAAAGAGCTTGCTTTCTGCCCTGCAAGAGCGTTGCGGCCAAAAGATCACTTTTCATTTTGTGGACAATCCGGATCCCCTCGTGTGGCACTCCACGCTTGCCACCCTAAAGCCAAACGCCACGCTTGTTTGCGTTGTTACAAAATCAGGCACCACGTTTGAAACCATAGCTCAACTGCTGCTGGCCTTAAATTGGCTGGGCAAGGAATGTTATAAAAACCTTGTCGCCATCACGGATCCCGCCAAGGGGGACTTAAAAGCTTTCGCAACGAAAGAAGGGATAAAAACACTTAGCATCGCCACTTCGGTAGGGGGAAGATTTTCTGTATTCACTCCAGTAGGCTTGTTCGCTGCAGCGCTGGCGGGACTTTCAACGGTAGATTTTTTGAACGGCGCTAAAACCATCCGCGATTATGTGGAAAAAACCCCACCGGAGCGCAATGTTCTTTTCCTGATTGCAAATGAATTGATCGTAAAAAACAAAACACATCCAGTGCATGTCTGCATGCCATATTCAACAAGACTGCGGGTTGTCAGCGATTGGTTTGTACAGCTTTGGGGCGAAAGCCTCGGAAAAGATGGCAAAGGCTTCACGCCTCTGGCAGCCGTTGGCGCAACCGATCAGCATAGCCTGCTCCAATTGTTGCGTGACGGCCCGGACGACAAGGTAACCTTCTTCCTCAAAGTTGACAAAGTTGAGAACGAAGTAACCATCCCGCGTCTAGCGACTTTTTCCCGCGATGCTCAATACCCGTCATTCAAGTTGCTGGAAAACCACAGCCTGCATGAGCTCATGAACATAGAGTACATGGCCACTTCAATGGTCCTGACAAAACGTGGAAGACCTAACCTGACCATAGGACTAGACCAGCTTGATGAAAAAACCATGGGAGCGCTTTTCTTCGCTTTCTCCGTCCTGACGGCAATTACAGGAACACTAATGTCAGTTAATCCCTTTGATCAGCCGGGCGTGGAAGAGGGCAAGATCTATATTCGCGACTCCTTACGCTCAACGGCAGCAATAACCATTTGACGCTGCTTAGCTGACACTTTAACCTCTACTATTAAGATGGGTGGAAAAAAAACCGACCAGGAATCCGATAAGACCACCGTCCTCCAAGGCGATCAGGAAACTCTACGTAAAGAGCTCCAAAAAGCCAAGGAACAGGAGGCCTGCCTGATTATCATAAGAGGCACGCCACAGGGGCATCGTTTCTTTCTCACGCAAAACGAAATGGCTATCGGCCGTGACCCAAATGCCGAAATCGTACTTGCTGACCAAAGTATCTCACGCAAACACGCGAAGATCGAAAAGATTGGCAGGACCTTTAAAATCCATGACCTAAACTCCTCGAACGGTACATACGTGAACGACAAGAAGATACTACCGGATGTCCCGGTAATCCTTTCAAAAGAAGACATGATCAAGCTTGGCAGTTCAATACTCAAGTTCCTCCCTGCGGGTGAACTCGAAATTCTTTTTTACGGCAACCTTGGCTCCGCCGCCCATCAGGACCCACTGACAAAGATTTACAACAAGGGTTACTTGCTTGAGGCTCTAGAGGCCGAGTTCAAGCGGGCAAAAGCGCTTCATCATGACTTCTCAATTCTTTTCTTCGACCTGGATCATTTTAAAAAGATAAACGACACCCATGGACACGATGCCGGGGATTATGTGCTAAAAGAAATCGCCAACCTAGTCAGGGCCTCTTACCTGCGCCCAAAAGATGTCTTTGCCCGTTATGGCGGTGAGGAATTCGTAATTTTACAATCTAAAACATCCGCCAAGGCGGCAACAGATCTTGCCGAACAGATCCGCGCGGCTATAGAGGCACATGCCTTCATTTATGAAGGCAAGAGACTGCCGGTTACAGCGAGTATAGGAGTGGCCGAACTTCGTTCCGACATGGAGTCATCGCAAACTCTGCTCAAGCTTGCCGACAAAGCCTTGTACAGCGCCAAGGCAGCCGGCCGAAACAACGTCTCTTGCCTTTAGTCCACGATCATGTTCAATTACGCCTTTGATGCCGGTACCAAAACCTATACGCATTCTTGATCCAAACGTTGCAGAACGAATTGCTGCAGGCGAAGCTATCGAAAGACCAGCCAGCGTCGTTAAGGAACTTGTTGAAAATGCCCTTGATGCCGGTTCGACGGAAGTATGCGTCGTACTGGAGGACGGCGGCAAATCACTGATCGAAGTCACGGATAACGGTTGTGGAATGTCCGAAGCCGATCTTTCAATGTGCACCAAGCGACATGCCACCAGCAAGCTATCCTCGCTTGGCGACCTTGAAAAAATCACGTCGCTTGGGTTCCGCGGAGAGGCCCTGCCAAGCATAGCCGCCGTATCGGATTTAAGCATCGTGTCCGGGCGTGGAAATACGTACCAGCTGCATCTTGACGGTGAACCAAAAATATCACAAATCACATTCGGACATTTCCTAAACTCAAACCATGGCACCATGGTGAGCGTTAAAGGATTGTTCTCGCAGGTCCCTGCTAGACTGAAATTCTTGAAATCAAAAAGCGCTGAAACTGCGCACGTGCGTGAGTGGATCGAACGACTAGCGATCGCATACCCTGAAGCCGGATTCAAGCTCGTGAGCAATGACAAAACTTTATTGAATTTACGTCCTTCATCCGAAGCCTCACGGGTTCAGGAAGTACTTTCTGATAACGATACACAGATAAAAACACTAAGTGCTTCGTCTGATAACGGCAGCGGAAGCGTTCAGTTCAAACTACGTTTTTACTGGCTTAGGAACATTAATTTACAGCACATGCGACGGATGGCCACAATCGTCAACAGAAGGGCGGTCCGTGACAAACTTCTCCAGCAAGCCATCATGTCTCCATTAAGGCAATTCATGATGCCTGGTGAATTTCCTGTGGCAGCCCTGTTTGTCGAGATAGACCCAGCCTGTCTGGACGTGAACGTGCACCCATCAAAGATAGAAGTACGCTTCATCGACTCACACAAGATTTTTTCCGCTGTCGAATCACTGGTACGCTCCATTCTGGATAAAGAAACCACCGAGACTGCCGCCATTTTCCCCGCTGCACAAACTATATGGAATTTTTCCGAACCAAAAAATTTCCTACAATCCAGCACTCCGCTATATAACAACGCCAATAGCGGCATCGATAAAACCCAATACAAACAAGAACCGCTTTTTGAGCAGCAAAAAACAAACGAATTGCAGGGCGCGCTGTTTGTCGGAATTCTCTTCGCCACTTACATAGTTTACGAATCTGAAAGTGAACTGATCCTTGTGGACCAACATGCGGCACACGAGAGGGTGCGCTACGAACGCTTTAAAGCACTCATCACGACACGCACCACGCCTCATTCGCAAGAGCTACTCATACCAGAGACCATAACTTTCGAACCAGAACAAAGACCAGCTCTTGAGCAGTCCTTGCCGACACTAAGTGGACATGGTTTTTGCTGCGAACTTTTTGGCGAAAACACACTGCTTTTCAGAGCCATCCCAACCGAATGGGGAACTGACGCCATTAAGCCACGCTTAAAAAGTCTTATCGACAGGCTTCTTTCCAACAGCACACGACTCACAGAGGACAATGTGGTTTTTGAAATCCTTGCCAGTGAGGCTTGCCATTCATCGGTAAGGGCCGGCATGCGCCTTACAGAGCCTGAAGCTACCGCACTGGTGAATCAGCTTATGACTTGCAATCATCCATGGAATTGCCCCCACGGCAGACCCACCATTGTAAAAATCTCGCGTTCCAAGCTAGAGGAATGGTTCAACCGTAGGATATAGCTCCATGTCAGCCAATATGAAAACACTGATAATAACTGGTCCAACCGCCACCGGTAAAAGCGCCCTGTCACTAGAGCTCGCCAAACGCCATGGTGGCATTGAAATCATCAATGCCGATAGCATGCTTGTTTATAAGGGACTGGACATCGGCACAGCAAAACCTCCCGTCCGAGACAGACAGGAGATACCACACCATCTTATCGACCTAGTGACTCCGGATATGAGGTTCAGCGCCGGAGATTTCGTGCGAGAAGCACGAAAAGCACTTGATGACATACATGCGCGCAACAAACGCGCACTCATTATAGGCGGGACAGGATTTTACCTTAAGGCCTTACTTTTTGGCCTATGGAAGTGCGGGCAAGCAAATCCCGCGCTACGGGCATCATTTGATAAGCTTGCCGATACCGAGCTATTCACGCTCCTTTGTTCGCGTGACGCAACCTCGGCAAATCGCATCGGAAGAAACGATCGTTACCGACTTATCCGGGCACTGGAGCTCACAAGCGAAACCGGCAAAACACTAGAGGAACTTCAGAAGTCCATGCCGGATAAACCTGATCCATCCTTTGTTATCTGGTCAATTGATAGGCAAACCGACGAACTCATTGAGCGGATAAAGTCACGCACTAGTGTCATGATTAACTCAGGCCTTCTGGAGGAAGCCCGACGAATCACAGCTGAATTCCCAGACTCACAGCCACTCTCTGCCGTTGGATACGCCCAAGCCATTGCATATCTTCAAAAAAGGCCGCCCGCTGGCCGAAAACCACGTACCGGGCTCGACGGACTTAATGATGAAATAGTGCTGGCCACCCGACAGCTAGTTAAAAAACAACGAACATTTTTAAAAAACTTGTTACCGATTACATTCATTCTCGACCGGGACTACAAAATATTCACAGACAGGTTTATGCAGCTATATGGATTTTAGGTGGTAAACATATAAAGAACGAAGTAAAGTCCCTCAACCATATAACCTTTTGACATACTTATGGTTAGATATTATGGCGGGTAACACAAAACATAGAATAATTGTAGTATCGGACGGAACAGGCGAAACTGCCGCGCAAATGGTTAAAGCAGCCATGGTCCAATTCAGCGAGCATGACATCTTTTTCACCCGCTTCACGAATATAAGGAGCGAATCTCAGATAGAAGCGATATGCGAGGAGGCCGCAACCAATGAGGGATTGTTAGTATATACAATCGTTTCACCGCAACTACGCGCCTTTCTGGTCAATAAAGCCCGCGGGAAAGGCATCCCATATGTAGATTTACTGGGGCCATTACTCCTTGGTCTTGCAAATTATTTTGGTTACGAGCCAAAATCCATAGCCGGCCTTCTACACGGCATCAACGAGGAATACTTCGACCGCATAGCAGCAATGGAATACACCATTGCCCATGACGACGGACGCGACCTGACAGGTTTAGAAAAAGCAGATCTTGTAATCATCGGGATTTCACGAACATCAAAAACACCATTATCAATGTATCTGTCGCATCAGGGTTGGAAAGTTGCTAACATCCCGATAATCAAGAATTTTGACATTCCAAGAGAAGTGTATGTGATTGACCAACGACGCGTGGTCGCGCTGACAATAGACCCGGAGGACCTCGCCACTATACGCAGGGCACGCCTGGAGCGCCTTGGGCAGGATAATGGTGGCGATTATGCCGACCCAGAAAGCGTAAACGAGGAAATACATTACGCTAACGAATTGTATCGTAAACACCGCCGCTGGCCTGTTTTAAATGTGACTGGTAAAGCCCTTGAGGAAACCGCTGCTGAAATAATCAGATTGATGTCCTCTAGACGCTTGACTCCGTTGCATACTTTGGAAAATATACCGGTGTCTCGGACAGACTGATCATAGGGGGAATCATGGCGCGTGGTAATTACTGTTGGTACAATGGAAAAATTTTTGCGGTTGAAGAGGCAAAGGTAAGTCTTTTTACGCACGGACTACATTACGGAGTCGGCGCGTTTGAAGGAATAAGGGCTTATAAGCAAAAAAAAGGAGGCGGAGCCGTGTTTCGCCTAAAGGAACATATCGCCAGGTTACTGGAAAGCTGCAAGATCCTTGATTTGAAGATCCCGTATTCCATCGATGATCTCTGTAGCGCATCAATCGCAACCTGCAAAAAAAATGGCTTCGAGGAATGTTACATCCGTCCGATAGTGTTCACGGCAGACGGCCCACTCGGTGTGCACCCGGGAGCAAATCCTCCGGTTGATGTGGCTGTCCTTAATTGGGAATGGGGCAGTTATCTTGGAGACAAGGGTGTAAACGAAGGAGCCCGCCTTAAAATCTCGAGCTTCGTGCGGCCACATGTAAATTCTGCCATGACAAAAGGAAAGATCACCGGCCAGTATGTAAATGGTGTGATGGCTAAACGCGAGGCAATTGCGGCTGGATATGACGAAGCACTCATGCTTGATGCAGATGGGTTTTTGACTGAAGGAACCGGTGAAAATCTTTTCATCATCCGTGATGGCGCCGTCAAAACAACCCCGCTTACTTCCATTTTAAACGGGATAACGCGCCAAACAGTCATTCAATATTTAAAAACCAAGGGGATTTCAGTAACCGAAACCAGGTTCACTCGTGATGAGCTATGGTGCGCTGACGAAGTCTTTCTCACCGGGACAGCGGCAGAAATCACTCCAGTACGCGAAATCGACGGCCGGCTGATCGGCGCTGGCAAACCAGGACCGATCACAGCAACCATCCGGCGGGATTACTCCGATATCGTGCGCGGCAACCTTCCGGAATACGGAAAGGGATGGCTCACGCCGATCGCTTAAATGCTTATTGGCTCTGGACGTATAGTACTGGATTTTTACAACAACGATAGCCTTGCGTTGAAGCGAAGAGAGCTTTCTTCGCTATGTGACGAGTTACGCCGCAAGTTCAATGTCTCGGCCCTGGAAGTCGCTGACTTTGATGATCCAGAAAAATGCGTGCTCGGTTTCGCGGCAGTTATCCCGGAAAGCTGGAAAACATCCAGCGCCAGAAGCCTGTTGAAAAAAATCTGCGACACAATCGACCAGACAGCTTTTGCACGCGTAACAGTCGAGGATGTAGAGCTACTGAACCACGGCTGATAATATTTCTGCTGGGGACACCGTGGCGGTTCCACGTTTACCAACCTCGATACCGGCTGCAATATTCCCAAGAATCGCGGCTTCCTCAATCGTTGCGCCTGAAACAAGAGCCATCGTTAAAACTGAAATCACTGTGTCGCCCGCTCCGGACACATCATATACTTCACGCGCAAATGTGGGGATGATCCTTACTAACGGGTTCTTTGCACTGAAAACAGCCATACCGTCTTTTCCGCGGGTTATAACTACATGCCTTGCCGCTGTTGAAGAAAGGATGCTCATCCCGGCATTTTTAAGCGACGACTCATCACGAATCTCAATACCAGATAGACGCTCAGCCTCCCTTGTGTTGGGTGTAAGTACGCCTGCCCCCGTATAAGACTTAACAGGTGTCCTGGCATTTGGATCGACAACAACAATTTTCTTGCTCTTTCTGCACTCATTAAAAATAAAACTAAATACCTTATCGGTCAGCGTCCCCTTTGCGTAGTCTTCCAGGATAACCGCGTCTACATTACGTATTAGCTTTCTCACCCTAGCCAGTATGCGGCTCTCTGTTTTTTTATTGATCTTGGATGGGCTTTCATAATCAACCCTTAAAAGCTGTTGCCGCTCGCTCACGATCCTTTCTTTTAATACCGTTCGCCGCTCGTGATCCACCACCAGATGGCCTGAGCTTATGGAACAAGCGCTTAAAAGTTTTCTGAAGTCATCAGCATTCCTGTCTTGACCAACTATACCGACAAGAAGTGGGATGCCGTTTAAAGCCTTGATGTTATCAGCCACATTCGCGGCAAGACCAAGTTTTAGCTTTTCCTGTTCCACAAATACAACAGGGACAGGGGCCTCCGGCGAAATCCTATTCACAGAACCAACGGTGTACCTGTCCACGCCCACATCGCCAATGACAAGGACCTTCTTTCCTGACCCAGCAAACAGGATTTCCCTAAGTCTCGCCAAATTCCAAGACCCATGTTGAATTGAGTGAAATTTCATATTTTACTTAATACAATTAACATTTCTATTCTCTGTAGCGCATCATTCACACTGATCAAATTCATACAAGGAAATGACTCACAACTAGCTTTTTTACAACTGAATACTTCTCTACAATCAATGGATGACTCCAGTACCGCCCTATGATCGCTTCCCGCCGGGTAAGGGCCCCAACGCTTGGCGCTCTGTACACGCACCGGCGGGTAAAAAGCCAGTACCGGTTTATCAAGTGCCACAGCTAGATGAAGGGGACCGGTACTTGGCGCTATTACTAAATCAGCCAAGCTGAAAAGCCCGGCAAGAAAATCGATCCCGCCAGCACCACCGCCGTTATAGGCATCGCTGCTGCCATAGGCACCCTTGCCGAAATATAAGACTAGCTTTGGCAAACCCGGGCCTGACACTTCACTTCTGATCCTCTCTAAAAGCAAATGCTCACCTGCCCCTCCGGTAATCAGCAGCTCAAATCCACGTCCAAGCAGTTCCTTAGCCAATTGAATATACTTTGACTCAGGCCAATTGAGGGCCGACCCACCCATACCTGGATGCATAGCTATAAGAGGACCCTTTCCTGACCATCCATGCGCAATAAGCCATACGCGTGCCTGCTTAATAGTTTCCTCATGAACAAACACGGATGTCTTTAAAGATCCTGGCTTAACACGAATGCCAATCTTCTCAAGAAGCTGCAGGTTGTAGTCAGCCTCATGCATCTCCACTGATGAGCGGTTCTGCCTTAATCCAGCATTGTATAAAAAATATGAAAAAGGCTTGCTAAGCGGCCCGATACGCAACGGGATCCTGGCCAGCCACAAAAGCGTCGCCAGGATAAAGCCTCCTTGAAGCACAATCACGGCGTCAAAACGACGCTCTTTAAGCATGCCTAAAAGCCGTCGCAAATATCCAACTCCAGGGCGAAGCACAATCACTTCATCCACGGCAGGCAACCCGCTAATGATCGGAAGCACTGTCTCCTGGACCAAAACAGCCAGATACGCATCTTTGTAGTGTTTCCTGATTGCATTAAATACCGGGGTCGAGAGGATCACATCACCGATGCGATCAGGCCGCACAACTAAAATACGTGTTACTTCAGGAACCATTTAAACTATCCCGATGAACCAGAAGGCTTCAACACACTGATCAAGCGGCTTCTCGCTATGCCTTCCATATGTCTAACCACTTCATCCAAAGTCATATCACTTGTATCCACTTCAATGGCATCCACCGCCTTTTTTAACGGTGCCACGGTTCTAGTGGAGTCGCCCTTGTCGCGTTCCATGATCTGCATTTTAAGTTCGCTGAACGATGGCGCATCAGAGCCAGCCGCTTCCAGCTCGATCAACCGGCGTTTGGCACGCTCATCAACGCTTGCTGTAAGAAAAAATTTAACATCAGCATCTGGAAAGATCACCGTCCCGATATCCCTGCCTTCGAGTATCGCCCTGCCGTCACAACCCAAGCGCCTTTGTAAACCAAGCAAAGCGGATCTGACTGCCGGTATGGCTGATATTCTAGATGCCGCCATGCTAATAGTCGGTGTGCGGATAAGATCAGTCACATCTTTTCCGTTGGCTAATATTCTGTTGGAAGGATTCATGCCTGGGGAACGCCTGAACTCAAGGTGAACCTCCTTCGCTGTTTTTGAAGCAAACTCAGCCTCTTCGCCCGGTGACAGTGGTTTACGATCCAGTGTCATCAAGGCCACGGCCCGGTACAATGCGCCCGTATCCACATGAATAAAGCCAAGGGCATCGGCAAGTCTGCGCGCAACCGAGCTCTTGCCTGTCCCGGCAGGCCCGTCAATGGCAATCACGGGGCCTCGTTTCGGTATACCCATTACCATGTCCCATTGCCTTTCCAATATCGAACTACATCACGGGACGGACCTTGGCGCAAGCCCAGTCACATGATGTAAGCTCCGACGAAAATCGCTCTAGTGCTGACAAAGCAAGTTTATCCGGCGGAATCCCTAATTCATCAAGCCCCACTGCCGCCACAGGAGCCCCGGTTGGATCAATATTTAATCCAACATGCAGTAACTGGGACACCGGCGAAGCGGTAACTATAGAAACCGAGAGTTTACGCTCTTTAGTGCTGCTAGCAGAGCCATCTCGTAAAAAGATATCGTCTCCGACTCTGAATACTTCGCAAAAAAGTTTGGGCTTTTTATTAACTTCACCGCAGATCATCTCCGTTAGCATTGACATTAAAAGTCTTTGTAAAAAAACGCCTTCACGCAGGCTCATCCCGAAAAACTCCCCTATAAAGTGCAACATTTTAGCTGCAGAAATATAGTCATTGGCGAGCCTGTCTTCCCAATCAACTAGATTCTCGGTACTGACGTCACAAGGCCCGATGAATGCCGCCATTGCAGACCCGCGCAAACCGATCTCCGTCAGCAAAAAATGTGGACGCAACTCAATGCCGGTATATGCTCTTGTCTCTTCCAAAAAACGAATGGATAAGATGCTCATTTGCCAGGCCCTTCGGTCACAGCACGCGACAACCGCACGCATGACTCACACTGGCCACACGGCAGTTCTCCTCCAAGGTAACAGCTCCAAAGCATTTCAAATGGGAATCTTTTTTTGAGAGCCCTTAGACTTCGGACGATCTCGCGTTTATCAAGGGAAGCCGTATAAGATAGCACCCGAACGCCGTTTGATGTGGAAAAAAACAATGATCTGTTTACTGCCACTAGATAATCTTGTGAATTATCCGGAAACGTAGCCGCCTCCTCCTTGTTGAAACCAACAACAACACTGGGAACACACAGACTCTCGGCAAACGCAGCAGCAGCATTAATTAACACGCCATTTCGATTAGGCACCCAGACAGCCTTTGCAGTAGCACGAGTAAGCTCCGCCTCATCAAGATCTGATGTTGTAAGCTTCGGCACGTCCCGCTCTATACTGGTCAGCGCGCTTCCACCAAATTCTCCGGCAAGTTCTCCGAGCCAACAAAATTTCATTATCCTATGACGGACCCCATAGTATTCGCAAAGCTTCCGTGACGCGCTTATTTCTCTAGCCGCTGCTTTTTGCCCGTAATCAACGGTCAATGCAAATTCGATAGTGCTGCATTCACTACCTATCGCCAAATTAGCCGCTGAATCAAGACCTCCCGAAAGAAGTACAATCGACTTATTGTCATTTAAGTCATTTAATACTGGCATTTGATAGCCTTTCGAAATAACTAGCAGCGCATCTGTCATTTTCCCATACAGTCACCTTGTCAACACAAACATTTTTCCCAAGTTTGGATAAATGCTTATAAACTATTCTGGCAATATTTTCGGCCGTAGGATTCAAGCCCACGAAGTCTTCAAGCTCATTCAAATCACGGTGATCCCAGCGCTGTATAAGCTCTTGAAGCGCTTCTTTCAACACGCGAAAATCCACAGCCATCCCGACAGAATCAAGTGCATCTGACAAAACATGGACTTCAAGCACAAAGTTGTGCCCATGTTGGCGGGCGCAATCTCCTTCGTAACCTACAAGGTGATGTGATGAAGAAAAACCAATCTTTACTTGAACTTCAAACATTTCCATAAACCTCTACATAATATCGTAAAGCGCATTTCTTATGGCAAAGCAATATCAATATATAGCGCCATCTGATAGGCATCTTCACCATCAGAATAAAAGCCTTTCCGAATATTAGTTATGACAAATTTAAGCGTCTGATAAAGCTGAATGGCGGGTGTGTTTGACTTTCTTACTTCAAGCAGGATCTTGGTAATATCTTTTTTCATGGCAATGGATACAGCTTGCCTGATAAGTTCCTTGGCGACCCCAAGGCCGCGGTATGGGAAGTCAACAGCAAGGTTTAGGATTTCACATTCACGAAACATGATCCAAAAAACAATAAACCCTGCTATTTTGTTATCAGTTTCGTCATCAGTCATCACGAGCAGATTGCAATATGGCTTGTTAAACTCGGTTATGAAGTTTTCCTTAGACCAAGGCTTCCATTTATCGTGCTGAACTCGTCGCTCTATTTCGGTGATTTTTGGAATATCCTCTTCCGTAGCCGCGCGGCAGCTGAATTGGCCTTCTCCAGAAACAAACATGTGCTGGTTTAATCACAGCACATTAAGAACGTCTATGGATTTAAACCGGTTAAAACGCGCCTTGACAACTCCAAGCAGCGTTACTATCCACTGCATCTTCACCTCTTTTTGCTGCCACATCTAGACTCTCAGCCCTGTTCGTCACCCATGGAGCAAACGACTTTGGCACAATGTCAGCACTAACTTCGTTAAGGGGTAAAAAACGCTCGGCCAATCTGACTTCCCTCCCCCACCGGCCGCCGGCGGACATCCCAAGAATCGACCATGTTTCAGTTACATCCCGCCGATGTATGACAAAATCACCTCCGGTGCATTCTCTATTGTCTTTAAAACCATGGCATCTTACCGGTGTTGTCGTTATCCACTGAAGAGATCTTGTCGCGGGTGGTGGTAGCGCACAAACCGATGCAGGTTTGGCTATCCATTCAAGCCCGACAGTCTCTTTAGGCGTTAATATGAGTGATATCCACTGCCTCCCGGAAATCGGCGCTAGTCTCTCACCTGTCGCGCGCAAAATTTTTACATATGACACTACAAGCCCGGTACTGGAATAATACTTTTCTATAAATGGCCCAGCAGGAGGCTCTGAAGGCCTTTCAGCAAACTTAGATGCGCCAATAACAGTCCTCATATTTAGAGAGGCATCACCAGTAAAACGTAAAAGCAGCCTAAGATGCCGGCTGGACGGATTATGAATTTCTTCACGCCCCAAAAACATCGTATTAGAATACCCGGGGACAGCATGTGTAAACTCACTTGACCTTACACCGGCACTCAATGCCGCATCGGGGATGAATCCTACGGCTCTGAAGCGGATATAAAATATTTTCTTTGAACCATCCGCCAGTAAAAAATCGAGAGTTACACTATGTTCATCAGAAGGATTGGCATTCATTTCCTGGCCACCGAACAGCCTGACAAATGGGATAAACCACCGCCCAGAAGCTGCATCAAATGAAGCGGGTTCACGATCCATTACCCCAGTAAGCCTGTTTAGCGGATCCATAACCCTATGTAAAAAATGCGCCTCTCTTATGGGCGCTAAAAAAACGTCTTCATTCCAAACAAGAAAAAGGACCCTCGGGCTTTTGTTTTCATTTGAAAGTGGGATCACGTTTTTGAATTCCATCTCGGATCCGTTTGAAATCAGTTCCGCTGCCTGCCCATCCACAGAAACAGACCCATCTGGAAACGATGAATCACTGCCAGCCTGCATGATCACTGGCTGAAATGGTTTCTCTACCACTGTTATATGCTCACTTTTCGGCGCTTCACTAACCGGCACAGGTACAGGCACAGGTGTAGGCGCCACTCGCTCATCCGCTTCGGCGCTGGCGTTCTTTTTACTGTCTTCCTGGCTTTTAACGGAATCTTTACTTGGTTCGCTCGATTTGGCCTGCCCACTAGGACGTTCTTCATAACGCATCGGCTTCCCACAACCGCTTTCAGCAATAACAAAGCACGAGAGAATATAAAACAGCGCTCTAGCGCGCGCACAAGCCTTCATTGAAAAAAAATCAATAGTCATAAAATGTCTCCTCTTTTACAGCTGCCCAAAGCAACCACCAGGCCACTGCCACAAAAGAAAAAAACCTTAGTTATGCGGGTTGCAAACCCGGGGGAAACATAGCATGAAATTCTTTAGGGCAAAGGAACCATTCCACACATGAACAGTGACAAAGCCAGTGATCTAGAAAACATTCAGGAGCCAGAAATCAAAACTGACATTGAAACAATGAGGCACTCGTGTGCGCACATAATGGCTCACGCCATCCAGCGCCTATGGCCCATGGCTAAATTCGGAATAGGGCCGACAATTGAAGACGGCTTTTATTATGACGTTGACCTGGATGTTAAGTTGTCACCAGACGATCTGCCAAAAATTGAAACCGAAATGTCCAGGATCATATCTGAAAAGAAACCGTTCGAGCGAAAAGAACTTAACGTGAAAGAAGCTGTTGATCTCTTCCGAAAACTGGACCAGCCGTTCAAGATTGAAATCATCGATACACTCCAGACTACAATTAAAGCCGAGACTGTCACCACATATAAGGAAGGCGACTTCATTGACCTCTGTCGCGGACCGCACATCCATGACGCTGGGGCGATCCCTGCATTCAAACTGCTATCAGTTGCTGGCGCTTACTGGCGAGGCGATGAGAAAAACAAGCAGTTACAGCGCATTTATGGGACAGCCTTCTTTTCAAAAAAAGAGCTGGATGAATATCTGCATTTACTGGAGGAAGCCAAGAAACGTGACCATCGCAAACTTGGCAAGGAGCTTGATCTCTTCAGCTTCCATGCTGAAGCCCCTTCGTGCCCGTTCTTTCACCCAAAAGGCGCCATTGTTTACAACAGACTCATCCAATACATCCGAGAACTTTATGGCCCGTATGAATACGAGGAAATAATTACGCCGCAAATCTTGGACGTGTCACTTTGGAAAAAAAGCGGCCACTACGAAAATTACCGCGAAAGCATGTATTTTACAGAGGTCGATAACCGCAATTACGCGGTAAAACCCATGAACTGCCCGGCCGCCACGTTTGTCTATTCATCACAGAAGCGATCGTATCGAGAGCTCCCGCTGCGCTTCGCTGATTTCGGCCGCCTGCACAGGTATGAAAAATCCGGCGTTACTGCGGGTCTCACAAGGGTGCGAAGCTTCTGCCAGGACGACGCGCACATCTTCTGCACGCTTGATCAGATAGAAAACGAGATCAAGCGCGTTGCTGACATGATCTTAAGAACATACGATCTGTTTGGATTTCAGGAGGTCAGAATATTCTTATCCACACGTCCGCCTAAGCGCGTTGGCTCTGATTCGGTATGGGACAAAGCGGAACAAGCCCTTAAGGCCGTTCTAGATTCACTCGGCAGGGAGTACCAAGTCAATCCTGGTGATGGGGCGTTTTACGGGCCCAAGATTGATTTTAATGTCAGGGACGCGATCAAGAGATACCATCAGCTTGGCACTATCCAGCTTGATTTTAACATGCCGGAGCGCTTTGACCTCTCCTATGTGGCAGCGGATAATTCCATGCAAAGACCTGTTATGGTTCACAGGGCGGTTCTTGGTTCAATAGAACGCTTCATGGGGATACTGATCGAACATACGGCCGGCGCTTTCCCTTTCTGGCTGACCCCTGTCCAAGCCAGGCTAATACCAATCAAGAGTTCGCATAACGAATATTGCCGAGAGTTCGCTAAAGAGCTCACAAAACTGGGATACAGATGCGACATTGACGACAGGAATGAATCAATGGGCCTTAAAACCCGTGACGCACAAACCGCCAAGATACCTTTCTCTCTAGTCGCCGGGGACAAGGAAATCAGCACACGACAATTTGCACTAAGAAAATATGGCGAGCGAGAATCTAAAACCGTTGGCGAACAAGAGTTGCTTTCTCTTTTTTCCGAACTGAACGAAACTCCGAAAGCCGCCAAGATCCTTGCTACTCGCGGCACGAGCGCTTAAATGACATATAAATGGGCGCTTAATCCAGCAAAGGCCAGAACCATCTATGATGTCCTATATGGTTTCATCCCGATAACCGAATGGGAGGAGAAGATAATAAATTCTCCATTTTTCCAGCGGCTGAGATGGGTCAAGCAGCTTGGATTTGCGAACTATATTTTCCCAGGCGCTGAACATAACCGCTTCGCGCACGTCATTGGGGTTATGCATTCAATGGATCAGATGCTTAGATCGCTCGGCCTGGCGGTGCCGGATAATGAGCTATTCGATCCTAACGCTACAAATAAGGCAGCGATGTTTCATAAAAGCCTCCGCGTATCGGCGCTGCTGCATGATATAGGGACCTTCCCATTCAGCCATGCCATAGAAAATGCGTATGTCCGCCATGGCAACGACTCACGCAGGACCAATCGCGGATCCAAGAACCTGCCAAACTCACATGAACACCTTGGTTCATTCTTGATTAAGAACACGAACTATGACGGCGGCCTGACACAGATACTCGAACAGTACTCCTTTGACGTGAAGCTGATTTCAAAAATCATCAAGGGCGACTCGCCTCATCTGATAGCAAATCAACTCATGCACTCAGATCTTGATGCCGACAGGATGGACTACCTCATCCGTGATTCACATTACACAGGCTTAAAATATGGCCAATTCGACAGGGAATACATCCTGGCAAACCTCACTTGTTATGACACCGGCGATGACCAACTAGCTTTCGGAATCAGGGACAACGCCATTCATGCCGTTGAGGACTTCCTGATCGCCAGGTTCAGCTGGTACAGCCAGATCATTAAAAATCAGGTCTCCGCCAAATTCGACATAATGGCTTCGCATATAGCCAAGGCCTTCCTAGAGCATGACTTGCTATATCAGTTCCATGACCTGCTCTCCATGATCATGGGAAAAGACGAACGCTTCTTCTGGTTCAACGATATTTACTTCATGACAAGGTGCCAAGAAGTGCATCTCAAGAAATTAATCAAAGATCCACGCATAGCGGAACTAACCGACATGCTTCTTTATCGCCGCCCACCTAAGACACTGAGGCATCCGCTTTTTATGCACAAAATCCTGAAATCAGATAGCAATGAAAAAGAACGCCTGGTTGGCAGGATCAAAAATCTTGTTATTGAATTCGACCGTGTCCTTAAAAAAGAAGGCACAGGTGACGAATGGATCCTTGCTGATATTCCAAAAGAGGACGTGGTTTTTACCAGGGATATTTCCGGCATCGTGAAGCGGCGAACATCGGATAACTTATATAAAGAGCGTGATCCGATACGTGTTGTCTCCAGGCTTGCCGTCCCATCACTGTTAGTGGAACGCGAGAACACAATCATGAAGCATCTTTCAGGCTTCATTAATTTTGTCCCAAGCATTTACGCAAATATTTCCGCCGCAAAACTTTTAAAATCAAAACAGCTGATAGAAGGCTAGCTCCCACGGTATATTAAGTGCAACGTCATGCACACACATGCGAATAGCAGCTCCATTAAACAATGATGTTAAACCAAGGCTTCAGTGGATCGAAGTCGCCAGTTTCGTACAGCTCCCTACAATACAGATCATCGGCTTGCCAGCCCAGGAAGTCAGCGAAGCAAAAGAGCGCATACGCGCGGCCATCCATGCAAGCGGGCTAGAGATCCCAAAACGCAGAATCATAGTGAACCTTTCACCTGCAAGTGTAATTAAACGGGGGACAGGGATCGATCTTGCGATGGCAGTAGCGATACTAAGCAGTTCCATGGACAATAATGGTGAAACTATTCGGGCCAATGCTCGGAATCCGGCGCGCCCACCGCAAAAATCTCTAGCCGCATGGGGAGAGCTTGGGCTAGACGGCGCCGTCAAGCCTGTTTCACAGATTGTCCGGGCAGTCTATGCAGCGTGGGATGCCAGCCTGGATTATCTCATGGTAGCTAGTGATGAATTTGCAAAAACCAAAGAAGCCCTAGCACTGCTCTGCGCTGGCAATATTCTTAAGAATCCGGCGCCGGCCATTATACCAGTTTCCTCATTAGCTGAAGCATGGAAATTCCTGAACTGCACCGACAAATCATACACCATAGACTCGGGCATAGACCCAAGCATGCTTAAGACGGCAGAAAAACCTAAAAAACCGATTAACGATTTCCATGATTTACTACCCCTTCCAGCACTCCTGGAGCGAAGCATAAGTTTATCCATAGTAGGCAGTCACCATCTACTTCTGCTTGGACCAAAAGGTGCCGGTAAAAGTCACGCAATAGAATGGCTAATAACCCTACAGCCACCTTTTTCGCACAAGATACAAATAGAACGTGCCATCCTATCCGAACTAAGGCTTGAAAACTGTAATCTGCAGTTGCCCGTGCGAAAAATCAGCCCTTACGTAAGACCATCGGCACTTATAGGCAAAGCAAGCCCGCAGTCCATATATCCTGGAGAATTTTCGCTGGCGCACGGAGGGCTTTTAGTAGCGGATGAACTGCTGGAATGGCATCGCGACAGCCGCGAAGCCATGAGGGAGCCACTTGAACGGTATACGGTGACGGTTACACGAGCTAGCGGTTCACTGGAATTCCCGGCCCAGTTCGTCCTGGCAGCAAGCGGTAACCTATGCCCATGTGGCGGATGGCCGCCTAATTTCATTGAAAATAAAAAAAATCGCAGAGAGACAGGACCGGTTTGCAAATGCAGCGTACAGGAAAGACATAGGTATCTTGGGAGACTTTCATCGGCAATACTAGACAGGATCGACCTAGTCTGCTTTGCCACATCGGCAGCACATACAATAGATCGAAACACCAGACAGACATCAAATATTATTGATGACCTTAGAAACAAGGTTTTCTCCGCAAGGGAACGCGCGATAAAATCATGGGGCGCACCGCCTGGTCTTCTTTCATCCGCAGAAATAGAATTATTAATAAAAGAGCACCCAGGCTGGTCAGAGCACTTGAACTCTTCTGCTGACACAATCGGCGAACTATCATTACGCGGGAGGCACAAGATCGCCAGAATGGCGCTCAGCCTTGCTGCTATCAATGGCCAAACAAATCCGTCAGCCGCGGAATTCGCAGAAGCAACATATTACAGACATGAACGCCTTGGACATACGTCTAGCGCCTCTTGAGCAGCTGGTCTTTGGCCTTGTTTATGATCTCGGCTATGCGTTGTATCTCTTTCCATTCTTGGGACTCCGGGGATACGGACTTCCCAACCCGATCAGGATGATAACGCTTCATCAAAGTCCTGTAAGCTTTTTGAATTTGCTCATCAGTTGCATGAGGAGAGACGCCAAGTATTTCATGAGGCGCACCCTGGGTACGCATGCCTTCAAGAAAAAGCCGTGTCTTGTGTTTTGTGCTTCCATTTTTTCGCGAGAACCTCGGTCTGTCCGCTTCCCTTAAGCTAAACATCGATTCACGCGTTTTTCCAATTCTTAAAAGCCACAGTAACGCTGATATTATAACCACGCCAACGACTGCCATTAGAATGTACAAAACAGCGGCGCCAGGTACTCCGATAATCCTGACCAAAAACTCGCGAATCATTAGTTAATCTTGCCCTAAAAATCGCAAATATAAAACCAAGTCTGGCACAATCCATGCCTTAGTTAATTTCATAATCAATATTCAAATGGTCATCAGAATAATCATAACGTATATATTTGCCGGATTCCTGCCTCTGCCAGCGCTTGTAATGGCAGCTACAACCTCAAATTCTGCCATATACGCGCGCACAGCGGAGTTTAATTTCTGCTCAGGAATTAGATTCGCCGTAAGAACAGGGAAGCCATCATGCTGGGCCAGGTTCCCTGCATCTGGCAATGAACTTTGTCTGTCACGTGATTTATGGATCAGCATGCTTAAGGATCAAAAAACACCCTGTGGAAAATGGATCGGGCGATGGCGTGTGGTGCCCTTTTTGGACAACGACATCAATCACCACGGCACGCACAAGCAAGTTAGACAACGTTTTATCGCCAAGCAATTCATTCCTAAAAAAAATGAAACCGCTGATTTTGTATGGAAATTTCCTGCATATTTCATGAACCGCGTGGAATCCATCCGTGAAATGATCTCTGCCAACTTAAGCCCCCATGATGCACTCGGTGTATGCCGCAAACTGATCATAAACGAAAGCGCCAGATCAGACGCATCCGAAATAATACGACGTCTTGGTTTTGTTCATGTACTCACGGCAACCGGTATTCATCTCTATGCGCTTGCTAGCTGGCTTGACCGCGCAATACAAGCAATATTCATTTTCTTAGGCCTGTCGGCCAGGCACGGCCTTGTGATGAGGAGGATATGCGTAGCTTTAGCCTGGTCATCAGCTTGGATTCTATCTGGCGCCAGGCCTGGAATGCTAAGGCCGCTGCTTGTAGTAAGCATGCGAAGCATGGCTAAGCTAGCTGGCTTTAGGTGGCGCAGATGGAGTCCATTATCTACGGCCATTCTTATAGATTTATCAATAGGTGGATTTTTACACATCATTAATCCAAACTCCAACAGCATATGGTCACCCGGCCGCATGGCTTATGCTTTGGCGGTCGGGGGCGGGCTGTTAGTAGTGGACTCACGGGCACATGGTATACGCACACACTTTGCAATGGCCGTAAGTTCCTGGGTATTCCTGGCCATCGTAGACGCCTGGGTTGATAATACCGTCGCACTCGCCACACCACTACTAAGCATTATTACAATACCGCTGTTTTGCCTGGTGATTTATCCATCAGCATTGTTTACGCTGCTACTACATCTATTGAAGTTCACTGAATTTTCCACTTTCACATCATCACTGATCGCTGATGCTGCGACTTTTATTATTTCAAAGGCATGGCTTATGACAGCATCCTTCGAAACTCTGTGGCTGGTTCCGAAATGGGCCTTGCTGGCTGGAGTATTTTTCGCAACTTTATATATGTTAGCAAGACATATGTTTGTGAGGCGTTGGTTCCATGCAGTATTTTTGTTTTTCATAATTACATCGTTCCTGGCCGGCATACGCGCAGTAACAACAATAAACGCAACAAACTCACAGCATGCAGAAAAACAGCACTACGCTATGCAAGTGGAACAACTCGATGTAGGCCAAGGAGACGCTGCGCTGGTTATCATGCCGGATGGGCGTGCCGGCTTGGTTGATGCAGGCCCTGGATCCGCGCTTTCGTATGACAGGTGGCTTAGGATCATGAGTCAGCGGAACTTGACGTCACTGGATTGGGTCTTCCTCACGCACTCGGATGAAGATCATTCCGGCGGACTTACCAACCTTTCCTCACTCATGCCTATAGGGTGCGTGGACGCGCCTTCAGCCAATAACAAATCCAGTTGTGTCCCATTTGATTCGCTGGCGGTATGGCAAAATTCTTCCAGAAATTCTTCTGGGAATTCTCTTATGAAGGCTATTTTAATCCCCTTGGCAAATGGCGGATATTACATCTCCGCAGGCGATGCTTCAAAAAAACAAGAAATCGCGCTAACACACTGGCTTAAGGGACAACTACCAAAAATTAGAAAAGGCCCAAGAATTCTTAAGATCAGCCATCATGGCTCCAAACACTCAACAGCATCGGGATTTTTGGATCTACTAATGCCAAGCACCGCATGGATCTCAGCAGGCCTGACAAACCATTATGGGCACCCGTCTCTGATCGTGTTAAAAAACCTGGACAAAAAACGCATAATGATCAGGCGAACCGACCATGACGGAATCCTTAGCACTAATAACGAGGATTAAAGAAGAAGCCTACCACCATCCACCACAAACACATCGCCGGTCACCCAGGATGCATCTTCACCTAGAAAGAAACGTATAGCACCGGCCACATCACCTGGCTCACCCACCCGTCCCATTGGAAAAGCGGCGCCGCGCTTTGCATAAAATTCCTCTAGCTCTGATTGCGTGTGTATGTAGGCTTCGTGAAGCGGTGATTTTACGATCCCGGGACAAACACAGTTCACGGTTATATTGTCCTTGCCGAGCTCCTTTGCCAGTGTCTTGGTCAAATGAATCATCGCTGCTTTGGAAACCGAATACGCAAGAGCGAAGTGATTCGGCAAAATCCCAGCCGTAGACGAAACATTCACTATGCGGCCTCCGCTAGAACCACGGGCCATGGTCCCGACCACGGCCTGGATCAGCAGAAACGGCGCTTTTAAATTCACGCTGATTGCCTCATCCCATGAGGCCTCCGAAGTTGAAGACAGACCGCCAAGCGGGTAAATCCCGGCATTATTGACGAGCCCGTATATTCCCCTGTAACTGCCTACAACTTTTTCGACGGTGTGCTTTATCTGCCGTGGATCCTTGAGATCACAAACGAAAGTGCTCACGCAATCTGACATGGAAGAACTACGTGCTACATTCGACAAAACATGCGCGGCTTCCTCAAGCTTTGCTTTGTTCCTGCCTAGCAAAGCAAGGCGGTAAGATTTTGTTTCCAGAAGGACTTTGGCTGTCTCAAGCCCTATACCGCTCCCAGCGCCAGTAATAAGGACTGTTTTTAACTGTTGTTTTTCTGCTGACATTGTTTATTAAGCCTACCAAAAACATATAAACACATCTATTTGTTTTTATTAGATAAAAGAAATCCAATCAAAAATAATTCATGTAGCTTGCCTTAGGCCTGACACTAATAGTATACTATTAGTGTCAGGTTATTAAAAGGGGGAGGCTTTTAACTAATAAAAGCTTGTTTTATATGCCGAAATCACTCTCAGCAACTTTAACAAGTTTAGCGCTGGCCATGGTATTGACAACACTGATCAGCAATTGCGCGATTCAAAACCAAACTTCAGAAAAGTTCATTAAAGACTGCGTATTACCACAGGACCAAGTCGGCACGCTCTCTGGACGGTGGAACGTCACCGCTGTACCGGTCGCGTTTCATGAAGGTGATTTTTCAGTGGAAGAGACACAGGACATCATCAAGGCCGCCGACACGTGGAATCGCTTCTATAGCTATAGTTTAAAAATGGCGGCACTAGATTATGGCGACCCATCAAACCCGAGAACATCAAGCATAGCCAAGCCACAAGCGCTTTGTTCGGAAGGCCTTATACAAGGCAAGAGATTCGTCGGGAACGTTGTGATTTACAAGCAAACCCCCTGGCCATACCCAAGCTCACCGGATGCGATTGCTTTGACTAGTTTTTGTCCGGCCTCCGTGAAGTCACAACCTCTTCCGCTAATGTACATGGCGATCATGGAAGTCAATTACCAGAACTTCTTTGTGGATGGCCGCAAGCTGCCAGATCTGCAGTCGATCTTCCTTCATGAATTTGGCCACCTGATGGGCCTTGACCACAGCTGTGAACGTACGAATAAAGACGGGGTACCAAATTGCACAAACCCTGAAATGAACCAGGATTATTATCGCGCCGTAATGTTCCCGATTTTCGCGTTTAATACCACTGGATCTGGTGAACAAAAAAGAATGCTTCTACAAAATGACCAAGGCAGGGCTAACTGCCTATATAGTGATTTTATAGAAAAATAGCCTAAAATTAGGATGTACCTATGGAACTGAAAATAAAACCAGCTAAACTCATGGTAGCTCTTTTATCACTCTCACTCTCAATTCCATCCTGCATACCATCCAACCAGAGCAACCAGCAAAAAACAAAGCTACCATCCACCACCTTGCCCACAGCCGGCGGTCAACAAGCAGCAGATAATTCAACTGTACAATGCGATGACTTGGACGAGACTAGCCCACTAAGGAAAGTCTGCAAAGATTGTTACGATTACGTCTCGTCATCACAGTGCCAAAGTAATATGAATTCTCGCGACTGCGTTGATTTTTTCAATATATGCCTAGTTCGAAGCCTGAGGGCTGGATTTCTCTGTGTTAAAACATGCAAAGATGACCAAACACTCCAACCAGCCACATGCACATGCACTGAAAAAGAACAAAATGGGACGATTACAAACGACAATGACCTGATCGATGTAGGACAAGTGGCCTATGGACCGCCAGCCGTAACGGCATACTGGCCAAACAGTGTGCAAAACACAAAAACGGAACTTAGTTTATGTAAAGCCACAACTCCACCGATAAGTTTTTTTATCCAAAACAGATCAGGGGCGATCCCCGACAGAAACACATACACTTCAAATATTCAAAATGGATCGTGTCCGATGCTTGATCCGGTTAAACTTGAACTAATAGAGCCAACCTCGTCAGGATACGGACTTGCGTCATCAACATTATCCATCAAAACAACCGGGACAGGTTCTTTTTCAACATACTCCTACAACGATTTTGAAAGCGATGCCGCAGGACCAGGATGGAGCGGCACAAGCACAGCGGTTTCCAACGGAAGGAACGGCACGCCATCTTTTACAAAATTCCTAGGGCGATACAGCAATAATAACTATGTAAAACTAAGTTTAAACAACAAAGCACCCGGCAACTACATGCTGAGTTTTGATTTTTATGCCATTGATGCGTGGACAGGCACTCAAGGCAATCACAAGTTTAATGTAACACTGACATCGACAGATGGTGATAAAAGCGTTGAAAGCACTATATTCAGCAATCTCTTCACTAATGACTTTATCAATCCACAGTCATATCTTGCGCCACCAACGGTGTCGGGATTGGATATCGACGATAACGATGATGGAAATGAAATGAACGATTCCATTTACAGGCTCAACATATCATTCAGCCATATCTGCCCCAAAGGAAGCAGCCTCTGCGCCATGACACTTAAGTTTCATGGCTCAAATCTAAACTCAAATACAAAATGGGGTTTGGACAACATCGGCGTCATGCCGATACATACATGTGGTGTAAAATATACTTTCACCGACAGCAATCAACTCACGTCAACATATTGCATGCGCTTTAATATCTTAAACACTTGCGGCCTGATGAACAGCGCCGGCACTCACGGCTGCACGTGTTTTGGAATGCCTACCGCCTCAGGTACCGCATCATACTTCACACCAATTCAGCAAGACGGGCTTTGTCAATAACATAGTCAGGGATCACCTCTCTACTCAGGAGAGCTGCGACACTACGGAGCGGACCAGGCTTGGCGAACCAATAGCACGAAGCGACTGTATAATATCCCTAGCAAGGTCCTTTGATATACCGTGTGGATCAATCATCTCTATTATTGGCAGTACAGCAGATTTGTCCTTTATCTTCCCCAGCGCGACAACCGCTTGCTTTTGCACCATTAAATCAACATCCTTTAATAATTGTACAAGCATTGGTACGCACTCCTGCAACTCAGCCATGAATAGCTTAACCGTTTTGGAATCAGACTTGAGGTGCTCGTAAAGCTGGTGCTGTCCAGCTATCATGGTCAGCTCACCAAGAGCAAACGCGGCACTACTCCTCATAAGAGCGTCGGAATGCATCAACATCGGCTTAAGCGTGCCAATGACTTCAAGGTGGCCTGCTGCGAATAGTGCCATGGCCGCATTGGCCTTTATGCGGTTATTTCTACTGGAGAGCAGTGGTAAGATCATATCAATGCATTTAGGACTTCTCACTTGACCCATGGCCTCCACGACGTTTGCGATGATCCTTTCATTGGATGAGCTTAAAAACCGAATCAGACCGAGGACTCGATCCGTAGTACAGATCTTGCCAATCGTCGAGATAACTGCTGAGATGACTTTTTCAGACCCTTCATACTTGAGACTATGAAACAACTCTTCCAGCACTTCTTCACTATCACGTTGCGCGAGCTTTGCGACCGCACCGGCGGCACACAAGCGCAGCCATTCATTATTGTCCCTGAGCATTTTCATTACTTGAGGCAATGCTTTTTGATTTCTGGACTGACCGAGCAACTCTATACTTCTTCGCTTTAACTCAACATCACCGCCACGCAGATTGTTTATCAGTACATCCAGGTCCCTGACTCCTATGAGTTCATAAACAAGGACACTTTCCTCTTTTCCGCGGATTTTTTCATTGGATAGTTCGCTGTAGTCAAGCAGTCCCCTAACCTTCTCTTCTACATGGCCAGAAAAAACAATCCTTGTGTACTTGCCATGCTTTGAAAGCTTCTCAATGCGGTTAGCAAGATTTACGACGTCACCGATCACTGTGAAGTCCATCCTGTCTTTCGAGCCAATCGGGCCGGATATTATTTCACCATGAGTGATCCCGACGCCTATCTCAAGCGGCTGGCGGCCACTGGATTCACGCCGCTTATTAAACTGCGCGAGCCTGTCCCTCATTTCAAGGCCGCAATATATGGCCTTGAGCGCAGTAGCCACACCACCTTTGTTTTCGTCATAACCTGGTTGTTCAGCTGGCCGCCTTATGGTGCTAGCTTCTTCCTCAGTATAAAAAACCGCAAGTAGTGCGTCGCCTATGAATTTATCAACCTCGCCGCCATACTTGTATACGACATCAACCATTTCTGAAAAATACTCATTCAACATGGCCGTAACTTCCTCGGCGTCCATGTGCTCGCAATGTGCGACGAAATCACGTATATCACTGAACAAGATAGTGGCCGAAACCCGCTGGCCGCCGATCTTTGCACCATCCGGAGAATCTGGAGCCGCCATTATCTGACGGTAAGTGGAATCAGAAAGATATTTCCTAAGTTCCTTTTTCTTGCGCAGTTCTGATGTCATCGCGTTGAATGCACTGACAAGCTCACCGATTTCGTCATTTTTTTTAATATCCACCGAAACATCATAGTCACCTGACGTCACCTTCTGAACGCCAATGACCAGCCTCCTGATTGGCGCCAAAAGAAGCTGGGCGAAAAACACCGCTACTATCAAACCAAGCGCTGTTGAAGGAATTAGATCTATCAGCACCTGCCTCCTTATGGACGCGATGCTTTGATTGAGCGTGCGGTAGCTAAAGACATATTCAATAAAAAAAAGAGGCTCCTCAGCATCCACCTTCTGAACATCACCCTTACCCAGAATTATCACTTTCTGCAGGCGTTCACCTTCACGGGTGGTTTCCTGTGAAACAAGCCCCTGCATGCGGACCTGCTCCAGCAGATCAGCGGGCAGCTCTGAGGCTGGCATTTCCGAGAGCTTCGCGTTGACATCCGCGGATTGTGACAACGATGGTGGCAATGATGGAGACAAAAAAGCCTGCTCACTGTCGAAGAGCACCCTGTTATTTCTGGCTGAAATGATCCTCAACATAAGGAGGTTTTCATTGCTTGCAATAATCCGCTTTATTTCAGGGACAAAACGCTCGGCATATTGAAAATAAAAATGATTACTAAAAGCCGAAACAACTTGCGTTGTTGAGAACTGACCAAATACGGCCAATTCCTTCTTAAGTCTTTCCGCTTGCTCACGGCTCTGCAGCGAAGAAAGCGTTACGAATACTATGCTGGCCGTGATTATATTAACCGCTATGATCGTAAAAATAAACTTGGCCTTAAGCCGCCAGTAGCGTCGCCACAGCACTCTCAGTTCCTGCCATTTTCGCAGGAACACCCCTCGCTTCCACCAGCGCCTGAATATCATCACCACAACCGCTGACAATGCAAACAGTATAAAAATCCTGATTGCTATGGCGGATCCATCAAAAAAATACAGGACGCCATACATCCCGGAAGGCACAAAAACACGGACATCGAACCTTTCTATCAAAACTGTTGAATCCTCAGTGCCTAATAATTTCAATATTTCAGGATCAGCTTTAATTTTGGCTGACTGCGAACTTTGCGAGGAATCAAACAACACTTCACCAGCGCTCTGGCCGGAACGCACGGTTATAAGAAGCCGTTTAACCGGTGTAGTACCGCCCCCACCGTTTAAAATCTTTTTTACCCCGGGAAGGAATTGCTCTTCGTAGAAAAAATAAAAATTAGCCTGGAAGAGGTTTATGACTTTGGCGTGGTTGACCTTGAGAAAAGCAAGGCTTTCCCTTGCCAGGCCATTCATCAAACTGCTCTTATACGCACTCAGCGCAAGAACATATAAGACTATGGCCAGAGCCCAAATGGTTAATGGCCTAAATAAAACAGAACCGCCCTCACGACATATGCGCCATGAAAAAAAATACTTTCTAAGGCGGCCTTCCGTTGCCGCTTTCATTTATATAAAGTATAACGCGGCGTAAGGATTAATATCCATGTCAATGTCTAAATTAAACAATGGCAAGAAATTGACGCCAACAATCTTGTTCGAAGATACTCACCTGATCGTGCTATCCAAGCCAGCCGGGCTTCTTAGCCAAGGCGGTCCCGACAAACCCAATTTACCAAATCTAGTTGATTGGCTCAGATCTTACCTTGGCCGCCACTATGTTGGATTGATCCACAGGCTCGACCGCAACACTTCAGGGATAATGCTGGTGGCGAAGCGCACGAAGAGCGCGGCAAGATTGAGCCAGGCACTCCAGCGCGGAGAAATCTCGCGCACATATCTTGGATGGGTTGAAGGACGGATCACAAAACCGCCTCAGTGGCAGCATTACCTTGTAAAAGATGAACAAAAGAACCTAGTCAGCATCACCAGCGAAAGTTCACCAAATGCTAAACTAGCGTCGCTCAAAGCCGATCCCATAGCTTACGGAACATGGCAAGGCATAGATCTTACACTTTTAGAATTTAATCTCGATACGGGCAGGTCACATCAAATCAGGGTACAATGCGCGCATGAAGGCCTCCCCCTGCTTGGCGACACGAAATACGGCTCAGGTAAAACCACTGATTTCGGCCGCCCAGCACTGCATTCTTACAGGCTTTCATTCAGGCATCCGGTTTTAAAAAATATCATGGCTTTCTGCGCTGAACCTCCCGCCGACATGAAAACACCATCCCTTAAGATAAGCCGCCCTTGACTCTTCTCCAAGCAGTACCGGAAATGTTTCAGGAAGATTGATATGCGCAAGAATCTCCAACCTAATACCAGCTTGTTTCGCAGCAAGCAGAATATCAGACTTATATTTTTGCCTGGATATGTTTGCTGAATTGATTGACGTGACTAAAACTCCGCCATCAGAAACAACCTCTAATGCCATTTTATGAAGCCTTACCAAGTCACGCATGGTTGAAAACGCTCCACTCTCGCCACGCGAAAACGAAGGTGGGTCAAGTATCACGCAATCAAATTTCTTTGCCCGTTTTTTGTACCGCCCGAGCCAGTCAAACACATCACCAACAACAAACGTCGACGATGCCTCCGGAAGGCCATTGATCTTCCAATTTTCTCTGGCCCAGTTAACGGCGTTTTTTGATAAATCAACGCTTGTAACATGCGAGGCGCCACCAAGACCGGCTGCAACTGAAAGGCTGCCGGTATAAGAAAAAGTATTAAGCACATCCCAGTCACGTGATCGCTGGCGGAGCCACTTCCTGAGCGATACATGATCAAGAAACAAGCCCGTGTGCTGCGTCTCCATTAGATTGACAAGAAATTTCGCGCCTTCCTCATGGACCTCAAAATTGGCAAGTGGTGGGGTTCCAAAAACTGCTTCAGGCTTCAGCATCTGACCGGCCCCTGCCCTTCTAACAACGACAACGGAGTTCACTCCAAGGCTATCTATATAAAAACGTGAAATACGGCCAAAATCAGGCTCTTTTCTTATTCTGTTTTTATCGCTCATCCAATATGTAACGTAACAATGCACACCGAAACAATCGACCGCCACATCACGCATAAGACCAGAGCCTTCTCCAGGGCCGTGGAAAACGCGCAAAGCTTCATTAGAACGGAAAAGCCCCCTCTCTTTCCGCCACATCAAGGCGCGTTTACATTCAGCTTCAACCATCATTTACATCCTTACATGAATGATTTTTTCTAAGCACACTCACCCACAAAGCAAAATCATCAGGCCACCTTGCCTCAAATCTCTCACCGGTAGGCAGCGTTAGCTTTGCCGCATGTAAAGCCACGCGCGACACATGCGCTACAGTGACCAACTCGTCACGACCGCCATATCTAATGTCACCGAGTATCGGGTGCCCTTTAGATGCAAGGTGGATTCGTATCTGGTGCCTCCTGCCGGTAAGTGGGGTGGCACAGCCAAGGAAAGCGCTATTATACTGTTCGATAACTTCGATTTGTGTAACGGACCTGGCCCCGTCGACAGGCTTGTCTACTTTGAAGACCGGTTGCTTGGCTTCGCCTTCTGCCAATAAAACATATTCTTTTTTCATCAGATGTGATTGAAACCAGCCGCTAGCCAACCTGTGCGCATCCTCCGTGCGCGCGAATAAAACAACACCGCTTGTTTCAACATCAAGACGATGCACCACCAAAGCTCCTGCAAAATTCGCCTTTACCCATTCTGATAAAACTCCAACCGGCCCGCGAACACCCACCCGCCCCGGTACGCTCAGCCAGCCCGGCGGCTTTGCAACCACGATCCACTTGGCACTCTCTGCTATTACAATAGGAGTCACAGGTTAAGTGTGTACACATAAAGGCCAAAATTTTCCATAAAAGACCACGACAAAAAATTGACTGGGCATTCAACTCAAAAAAAGCGAGCCACCTGGCTAAGCCACGCTGATTTGGTTATCATCATCGATGGAGGTACTGTTTTATGAAGTACGGTGTTTTAAAAACCAGATATGTTGGCGGCTATATAACTGCTGCTGTCCTGTTGGCCGGCGTTTATGGCTATGGCGACAGAATGACTGAAAGACAAGCCACGAGGCAGGAGAACGCACAAACACAAAAAGCACAGAAGGAAGAGGAAGCCCAAAACACGGAAGCCACCATCAAGAGCGACGAGACCTCCAACAGCCGCATCCCGGCTTCAGATTCAGGCCTGTCAGAAGACACAATGGAATACCTGCGCCAAGCAGGCGCCAGGGTCGAAAGAATTTTAGATCCGGGCAGGAGGAAGTAAGCGGTATCCTATTTTACTCTGCTGTGCTTCTTGTTCAGCTCCACCACTTCGGCGAGGCTGACCTTGACTTGCATTTTTGCACCGCTACGTACATCAATCTTACCTAGCGCCTTTCTTGGTATCAGCACATTGCCGGTTTCGGTCTTTAACGTGATCAACTCTTCGGTCATATTGCCGACCTCGCCACTGATCACAACCTCATCATAAAGCGCCGCCGCCACACGATCCGTCAAAGCAAGTTGACAAACCAAAAACATCGGCACCAATAAACTAATAATATTGAAATATTTTTTCATAAGTATCTCCATGCAACGAACTATTACCATCTACTTTGCAGCTCCTGCAGCAGGCTCCGCATCGCCTGTTTTATGAACTCCCGACAATGAAGGCGTAGTAAATTCTTCACGTAGCAGCCCACCCTCATGAAGCGCACCGGATTTTTTAATACAAAGAGTGACATTAGATTCACATGCACCTTTTTTCTTCCCCTCACCTTTGCTTAAACCGCAAGCAACAGTAGCAGTAAATGGAATACTGAATCCGTCTTTTTTATCGAGATAAATACATTTTGCATTATTGGTGAAGCAGAATTTATCTATGCCTTTACACACTTCAGATGCTGCAAAATTAAACTGAAATAGCCGTATTTTTCCCCATAATGGCATTTCTGTAGCTATATCAGAATCATTACAATCAAGCCCTTTAGCACTGTCTGGACAGCAAGTGATATTATTCGTATCAACCTTTTCTGCCATATAGCTATCTTTTGCTTTGGATTTGGATAATTCATTATTAGCAGCGGCAATATTTCTCTGTGCAGCACTATCTACATCAGCATCTGTGCTTGCTAGATCTGTAACTTTATTCAAGCTGTCTTGCAAAGCTTCATTCTTTTGTTCTAGACTAGCCTTTTCATTTTTCCATTTATTGCACAGATCTCTATCAGCGGCTAGCTTCATACATACATGATCGATGGCCTCATTTAACACTGAAATGTCACGCTTATTCTTTGCAATTTGATCATTATAAACAGCTATCACTCTTTTTGTGTTTTCATTTTTAATTGAAGTTCCTGCTTGGCTTTCTTGAATAACTTTCTCGTTACGTGGTAAATTTATATATTTCTCTTTTACTGACCCATTAAAATTATCAAGAATGATTTTATTATCACTGTCATCACCATTTAAGCGTTCTAAAAAATATCCCATCCTACCTTTGTTAGTTAAAGTTTCCCTGCCAGAACTATCACTGTGCCAATAATTTTTGTTTACATCCATTCGTTTGTTCACTTCTGCAGTCACTTGATCAAACTTCAACTCACCAGCATCCCCTTTAATTTCAACCTTAACTGAGCTGACACCTGGAGGATTAATTCCTACAGTATAAGTTCCTTTACCTTTATTTTTCTTGCTTGGCTCATATTTATACCAAACCTTAACATCGACCATTTCATCTGACTTGTTTGGATGTGGTACTTTTATTGTATGTGTTTCAGTCACATGCTTTTCTGCAGCATTAACTGTATCCAACACTGGTATGGACAGACTAGATATGGCAAACACTCCAATGACCAACATAAAGGTCTCGCGGTTCATTTCATCCTCCTTGATAGCAAACAAACGTTACTGACTGTTTATTATTTAATTAGAAAATCATGAGATCTAATTGTCAATCAACTAAACAATGGCACTTAACAATAGCCATGAACCGTCAATTTAATATCGCTGGTCTTGTAATATTATCAGTCTCATTTTTATAACTGACAATTGGTGGCGCCTTGATCCACATGCTATAATCCGCACATAATAATTGTAGCGTTTTTTGAATTTAGTCCAAGCCAGGCTATCCATCTTAGGCTGATTATGAATTCAAATGTAAATCCGCCTGTTTACGCTTGCAAAACCATTGCCCATTGATAGCTCACTTGCAAAGACTAATGCAGCTCCGCCCGACTATTCCTTGATAAGGGTCTCTTTATGGACCGTCGAAACACTTGTTGGTTTACACAGCAAAGCACTGGCGTCGGCACGCCTAGTACCGCCAATTAAATATCTTTTAATACCCACAAATAGCCATTTTTGGTGACAAAATAGATATTATTGGATATAAATATGGGTATGTCCCCATACCGAACAACACAAGTTCTATTCACACCCGAGATCGTCAATCTCATCGCCGAGATCGACGAATTTCGCGGCCGCTGGACAACTACCCAAGCCCTGGCGCCAGACCGCCTGGCAGCACTTCGCCGAGTGGCCACGATTGAATCCATCGGATCCAGTACCCGCATCGAAGGCGTGAAGCTCATAAATACCGAAGTCGAAGCCCTGCTCCGTGGCGTGAAGACCTACTCCTTTCGCTCCCGTGACGAGCAAGAGGTCGCCGGCTATGCGGAAGTGATGGAGCTGGTTTTCACCTCACACCGCGATATCACACTTTCAGAAAATCACATCAAACAACTCCATGGCATTCTCCTCAAATACAGCACCAAGGATGAACGCCACCGAGGCGAGTATAAGAAGTTTTCAAATCAGGTGGCCGCATTCGGCCCTGATGGCAACAACCTGGGAGTCGTCTTTCAGACAGCCTCCCCATTCGATACTCCGAAGCTCATGACCGAGCTGATCGGATGGACGGAGACTCAGCTCACCCGTCGAGAACTTCATCCCCTTTTTGTCATTGCAGTCTTCGTTGTGGTGTTTCTGCAAATACATCCCTTCCAGGACGGTAATGGACGGCTCTCGCGAGCAATCACAACCTTGCTGCTCCTGCGGCAGGGGTATTCATATGTACCATACAGTTCTCTGGAGCGCGTGATCGAAGAGAACAAGGACGCCTACTACCTCGCGCTAAGAAGAGCCCAGGCCGAAATCGAACAATCAAAAAAGCATAAAACAACGCCTAAGGGGAAAGGCCCCACCAGAAAAGGAATGGAAGGCTGGGTCATATTTTTTCTGCGCTCCATGCAAAAACAAAAGATGACGCTTGAGGCGAAGCTCGCGAAGGAACTCCTTTTGAATCAGCTTCCACTCCTCTCGCAACAAATTATCGAACTCATCAAGAACCATGGCCCAACATCGGTGGCGAAAGTCGTAGCAGCCACGGATGCCAACCGAAATACAGTGAAAGCCCATTTTCGCGCTCTGGTCGCCGACGGACGCCTAGCGGCAGACGGGGCCGGCCGTGGCGTGCGATACAGGATGAAAGGATAGCCGCCAGTACAGCGACAAGCGCCATCCATACCTTCTGACCGATTACAATGATGGCTTGTGTTAAATACCCACATGGGGTACCTCAGTGTAGTGGTAAATATCCGATTTGCGATAGGTCTTGTTTTTCAAATAGTAGGATGCCTTTTAAGTTTTCAAGCTTTTGCAGCTTCCCCTCGTGAAGCCGTTGTGCTAATTCCTGGCACATTAAATTCTCTTTTGCCCGGAAGCATTCGATCCAATTTCCCCGACCGTGACAGACGACTTAACGATTACTTCAGCATGGATATCGTTGAAAGCATTGAGGTCAACGGCGACGTCGTTCACATCGTCAATGGGCTCAGCCCAATGGGAGATTTTGCTCAGAATGGTGAAACAGCACTTCAGGATTTGGGGACCTGGTATGAAGCTTCGTTCCCTGATCATGACGTCCCGATTACGATTTTAGGACATTGCGCGGGTGGTTTTTACTCCCTCTATCTGGCTGCTCATGCGCAAGATTTGCCGATTCGGAAGATTGTTTTATTTTCCACGCCCATGCTGGGTTCCGAACTGGCGGATTTTGTCTTTGGTCATCTCCCGCTACTTGACAGTCTTTTTATGAAAACAGGATCTATCTTTGACTTGAGAGGCCTAGCTGAACTTACTACCACCAAAATAAATACGTTCCTTGAGAAATTAGACATTACGCCTCAAATTCAAATCTACGCTGTATCTGGCAAACAAAGTCGCGCTCAAGCTATCTATCGACAGTTTGATGCGGAATACCTTTCACCTTTATTCTCTCTAACTGCCGCTCTCATTGGCGGCGAATCCGACGGGATGGTCTCGCGCCGGTCGGCGCTTGCTACTCGGGCGGGAACACTTACTGGGCAATTTCATCCGATGCCCGAGATCAGCATTCCCCTCGATCATGCCGAGCAAGTCCTCGATTATCGTTTGCTTGCGTTGTTCGGCACCCGACATGCTACTTGGGTGAGCGATCAACAGCGAGCTATCTACCCTGTGCTGGCAAAGATCGGCGATCGATAGCCCAATCAAACAGACAAATATAGAACCAAAAACAAAACCCTTTCCTGAAATTGGCGGAAGCGACCCCTCTCTTATTCACAAACCCAATAATCCACAGACGTCTGATTTGACCAGCGGGCTAAGATCAGACTTCCATTTAAAGAGAAGTAATACGTTATATTTGATTCATCTCCGCCATCAGTGACAACCATTCGGTAACCGCTGCGTTTGCCTTTTTTCAACATGATGAACGCACTATCCACATATACATTCTCATTATTAGAAGTAGCCTCCACATAATGAGCACGAGCCTTCGTGATCATTTGGCGGATAAGTGAATCTTTTAGGCTTACTGGCCACTTATCCTTGGAATAAATTTGTTTAAACTCACTCCAGCATGGCTTCCCTTCAGCCACATCGGCTGAAAAAACCAAATTTACGTTTCCAAAAACAAACAGCGACAAAAGTACAAAATAAAGCTTCATATCACCTCCAAAGCTTACCGTTATGACGCACTGATTTAACTTATGTGGTTATGGTTTGCAATATAGAAATCTATATATAATACATATGTGTTATATATAAATAACACTCATAACAAATCTTTTTTTCGCCACCTCTCGCACTGAGCTACAGTTGCTTTTAGCCGTTCAACCTCAGCTAATACATCAACACGCGGTTCACCATCTCTCGCGCTCCCAAGCTCATCTGCCAGCACGTATGCCAACCGCTCAGCCCAAGGCACTCCGTGATCAGCGCGAGCAAGATATAGAGGGACCCTTCTGAAGTAGAAATCCTCAAGATGCATCACCATCTCGTTTCGTACTGAATATCTTAACTGAGCCTCTAGCTGCGGGAATCCAGGTAAACCATCATCCGCCGCCGTCCTGCCATCCAATTCGCTTGCAATATATCTTGGCTCAAGTGGAGTACTAGTCTTAGGCGGCAAAGAAAGATTCTCCAGCTTTAACGTGAAATCGACGATTTCCTCGGCCATTGTTCTATGCGTGGTGTACTTCCCTCCTGCCACGATCACACTCCCCCCAGGGCCTTCGGCAATGTGATGTTCGCGGCTCACCTTCTGAAGAACTGTCTTTTCTGCATCATCTCCCTTCGATACCTCGGCCGCAAGCGGCCTCACACCGACATATGAGCTGATGATGTCCCGGTAACCAAGATCAAGCTTGCCAAAATAAGACCGTACCAACTGCATGAGATACTCGACCTCATGCGCTTCAACCGCGGCCTGATCCGGATCAGACGGCGAAGGACCGTCAGTAGTCCCCACAATCGTGACACCAGCGCCGAAGTCTGGCCGCGGGATCGCAAACGCGATCCTTCCATCCTCCTTCTGATCCATGACCACAGCACCAGGCACGGGCAGCTTTTTAAGATCAAACAATATGTGCACGCCTTTACTTGGGCTGAGCCAGTTGCGCCAGCCTCCATTCGCGCCGGAAGACAGCATCGCGCCTATCTTGTCAGTCCACGGGCCTGCGCAAACTATGACCCGCTTCGCTCGTATATTCATGAGACATCCTGCTTCGGCATCCCTCACACAAAAACCGCGTATTTGCCTGGCACTGTCTTCACAACCTGATGTTTCCCAGAGCGGCTCGATCGCTTCAACATAGTTGGCAACCATGGCACCGGCTTTCTGAGCGGCACGCAGCGTTTTAACAACAAGCACGTCATCCCACATCGATGCATCAAAATAACTAAAGCCGCATACCAGGCCCTCAGAGCGCAAAAACGGGATCATCTCACGAAGCTCACGTGACGAAAGCTTCTTATGACGACCTGGTGTTTTAAACAACGCCAATAGATCATACAACGACAGCCCTAGTCTTAGTATCAGCGGGCCACGTTTATTATCGCTATAAATAGGCAGATAAAACGGCAACGGCTTCACCATCGTCGGGGCAGTTTTAAGAAGATAATCCCTTTCAGAAAGAGCCTCAAAAACAAGCCCGAATTCCATGTTTTCAAGATAACGAAGCCCACCATGTATCAGCTTTGAGCTGCGCGAAGAGGTCCCATAAGCGAAGTCAGATTTCTCCACCAAGGCTACCTTAAGCCCGCGCAAGGCCGCATCATGCGCCACCGCAGCGCCAGTGATACCTCCTCCTATAATAAGAAAATCAAACACGTCCTTTTTGAAACTCTCGAGCGCGTCTTTGCGCGTGCGAAATGAAAATTCAGTCGCCATTAATATAATTAAATCAACCCAGCCGTGGTCGCGTCAATGCAATACCTAATTCAACAAGCTGTTCGGGGCTTACCACCGAAGGGGATTCTGACATCATGCAATGACCTTTTTGCGTCTTCGGAAAAGCCATGACATCCCTGATAGGCCCAACTCCGCAAAGAAGCGCCGCTAGCCTGTCTATGCCAAAAGCTATCCCACCATGGGGCGGTGTGCCGTATTGGAGTGCTTCTAGGAAGAAACCAAATTTAAGTTTAGCCTCTTCTTGTGAAAGACCCAATATGCGGAACATCGCCGCCTGAACATCCGGCCTATAAATCCTAAGGCTCCCGCCGCCGATCTCAACACCATTAAGCACCATGTCGTATGCCGCTGCCTGGAGATTATCTAGGTTACGACCGGCAACAAAATCATCCATAAACTCCGCCCGCGGCGAAGTAAAAGGATGATGGCAGGCGTAGTAACGGTTTTCCTTATCATCAAACTCAAGAAGCGGAAAATTAACAACCCAAAGGAAAGCAGGCTTTCCTTGCCCAAGCTTTGGGATCAACCCAAGACGCGACCCCACATTCAAGCGTATCGCGCCCAGCGAATCAAAAACCACCTTATCTTTTGCATCAGCCACGATAAGAACCAGATGACCTGGCTTAAGACTGAGTTTTTCCACAAGGCCTTTTTTCTCCTGATCTCTTAGGAACTTCGCAGCAGGAGATTGAAGCTCGCCACCGGCCTGCACCTTGATCCAAAGTAGCCCTTTGGCACCAAAAGAAGCGGCGACGGATTGCAGATCATCAAGATCCTTGCGTGAAAACTTCTCAGCCTCTCCCGGCACGACAACAGCCCGCACTGATCCCCTCCTCTTCATGTGCTGGCCGTGCTTGCCGCTCGATCCTTGCTCAAGAGCATTTTTGAAAACCTGAAACCCGCTTTCCATGAACAGGTCCGACAGATCGCAAAGCTCAAGACCAAAACGCACATCCGGCTTGTCACTCCCGAAGCGCTCCATAGCTTCAGCATAAGAAAGACGCGGGAACGGCGCGGTCACATCCTGTGAAAGAATGTCTTTCCAGAGCTTCCTAATCATTTCTTCCATGATCGGGAAGAAAGCGTCCTCATCCATAAAGGAGGTCTCTATGTCGATCTGTGAAAATTCTGGCTGGCGGTCAGCCCTGAGGTCTTCATCGCGGAAACATCTTGCTATCTGGTAATAGCGGTCCATCCCGCTGATCATGAGTAACTGCTTTAGCGTCTGCGGGGACTGTGGTAGCGCATAAAAAGTGCCGGGATTGAGTCTGCTAGGCACTATGAAGTCACGCGCCCCTTCCGGTGTGGACTTATATAGAATCGGCGTCTCGACCTCGACAAAACCATGCAGATCCAAATGATTTCTTACAATCGACAACATCTTATGCCTTATAATTAAATTTTTCTGAAGCGAAGGCCGCCGCAAATCCAAGTAACGATATTTCAGACGAACCGTTTCACCAACATCGATGTCATCTTCGATCGAAAACGGCGGTGTCTTGGCTTCTGAAAGTATTGCAAGCTCGGAGCAGGCCACCTCAATCTCGCCAGTGGCAAGATTTGGATTGCTCATTTTTTCTGGGCGCCGCCTAACTTTGCCCCTGCACCATACAACGAATTCAGAGCGAAGTGATCTAGCAAGCTCATATGCCCCACCACCCTGACCCAAGGCAGGATCAAACACAGCCTGAGTGATTCCATAACGATCGCGGAGGTCGGCGAAAACCAGTCCTCCATGATCCCGGTTCTTAGCCACCCAGCCACATAGAGTGACTTCCTTACCGAGATCCGAAGCACTAAGCTCACCGCAATTATGAGAACGCGTTATTTTTTGTCCGCCCATTTCCCGCACACCCTCCTGACAAAGCTATCACACAGAACTGCTTAAATGAATTTACCACAAAAAAATCAGCATGCGAAATCACAGGAAGTTATTTCTATGACATTGCAAAATGTTGGGTAAAATGTTGAATAGTGCGGCTGTGGCGCCGTAAAATCTGAGTTATGCCGCAGAACGTGCGCTAGCCGCGACATCCAGACTTTCTGCGAGCTGCTCCAAAGTATACGGTTTGGCCAGGAACCACGCACCACGCAAGCGCTCCATGCGCTTGAACCCGTCTTGCACGGCGGTAATAACAACAGTTGGTGGGACACGTCCATACTTGATGCGTATTTGCTCGAACAGTTCCTCGCCACTCATTTTAGGTAAACTTAGATCCAACAACAATACATCGGGCCACGTTGATTGCAGATACTCCAATGCGCATTCCGCATCTTCCACTAGATCTGCTTTGTGCTCGAACGACTCTAAAACCATGCCTAATGTATTTCGCACTGATGTATCATCTTCTACGACAAGGACTTTCATTTTTTCACCCGTTTTTATTCAGTGTCTATTGGTAACTACTGCTGACAATGCGCCAAAGAGATTGCATATTTAACACCAAACGCATTGTGCGTATTAGTATACGACTTAAGGATAATCAATGATTTTTTGCATTAGCATATGCAATTTAACAGTTGTACTTTACATACCGGAGGCGCTCTCATGAAAAAATCCATCATAAAAAAATCCATGGAAGAATTCCGCGAAGAACGTGACTCACTGGGAAATATCAAGGTCCCGCAAAATGCCATATATGGGGCACAAACAGCACGTGCGTTACAAAATTTCCCAATTTCAGGAAGAACTGCGGACTCATCCATCATACGCGCATACCTGAGACTAAAAGCAGCGGCAGCCGTGGCAAACATGAAATGCGGAGTACTGAACAAGTCCAATACTGACCTCATCCTGCACGCAATCGATTCGCTCTTGTCGATGCCAGAAGCGGCATGGCATGAGCACTTCCCGGTGGACCCTTACCAGGCCGGGGCAGGGACAAGCCAGAACATGAACATCAACGAAGTGATCGCAAATCAAGCGAATATGTCACTTGGCAACCAGGTCGGCTCATATTCACCGATCCACCCCAATGATCATGTCAATCGCTCACAATCCACCAATGACACTTTCCCTACCGTAATGAGGCTTGCTCTGCTTGAAAGATCCACCAGACTCCAAGAAGAACTGGAAAATTTGTCACAGGAATTCTCGAAAAAATCCAAGCAGTGGATGCCTATATTGAAATCAGCCAGGACACATCTGCAAGACGCCGTACCGATACGGCTTGGCCAGGAATTCGGCGCATATTCGCAAGCAATTAAACGATGCACCAAGTGGATTGGTCAAGCCAGGGAAAATCTGTGCGAACTTGGGATCGGCGGCAGCGCAGCCGGGACCGGCCTGACTGTTCCAAATGGATACATACCAATAATCATAGAAGAGCTTGCCAAACGCACCGGCGAAAAATTGCATTCAGCGGCAGACCTTTGTGAAGCAATGCAATCCCAGGCACCAGTTATGTATTACTCATCGATGCTTCGCCTGACAGCAATTGAAATCACGAGGATTTGCAATGATATCAGGCTTCTTTCATCAGGCCCGCTAACGGGCTTAGCTGAAATCACGCTCCCAGCGGTTCAACCCGGGAGCAGCATAATGCCGGGGAAGGTGAACCCTTCAATAGTTGAAATGACAAATCAAACTTGGTTTTCGATACAGGGTTATGACCAGACCGCCGCACTGGCAGCACAAGCCGGCCAACTGGAACTTAACGTCATGATGCCTGTTATGGCGTATTCGCTGATCGAGGCAACGAAAATAGGCGCAGCTTCGATACAATCACTAAGAGAGCTTTGCGTAGCTGGCATGAAGCCAAACGAAGCACGCTTGAAACATTATTTCGAAAGCACACCACAGATCGCGACAGCACTCAGCCCGAAGCTGGGTTATGAAGTCACAGCTAGCTTGGTAGGCGAGGCGCTCTTAAGCGGGCGATCGATCCTACAACTGGTTCGTGAACGTGAGTTGATAAGCGAGAAAGAGATAGAGTCCCTTTTAAATTTTTAATCAATAATATCACTTGCATCCACAAGCTTATCGTCTACAGGGATGGTTGAAGGAAGCTCTGGCGGCTCAAACTCATTATTTTCATCCTCCGCTTCAAGCTCTGGGTGCGCGTTCGCCACACAGCCTGGCTGCCCAGGGCCTAATCCTATCCTTACATGCAAATGATTCTTATGGCCACGCACGTGGCGTATGAATCTCTTGTATTCAAGCCATTTGGCATCACCCTTGGCGGATTTTGCAAGTTTCGCGATTGCGGTCCTGTCAAGGAAAGCCACGCGTATGCATGCATAAGGATTTTCAAAGATCTTTTTCACCAACCACCAGTTGGACTTTACGTCGAATTTGTTATGGAAAGAAATCGGCGAAATCCCGCCAGGCTTTACGGATAAAAAAGCAAGATCAACATCCAATCCGTTTGTATGAGAAGCATGTCCCCGGCGACCAGCGCGCCCAGCCAGGCATCCGCCACGCGGGGAGGAGATATCCCCGACTACAAGTCGCACACCTGAAAACTCGGGCGCTGAGTATTCTTTAGCAACCTCGCTTCCAAGCCATTTAAGCATCGCAATCATGTTATCAGTCCCAAACTGCGTGCACCTCCCGGGGTTGCGCAATTCGATACGGTTACCTTGGGATTGAATTAATCTCTTTCCATTGACAAGAAATCCGTTAGTCACACCACAATATGCCTGCTCATCATAATGGCGTACCGCGAGCCCAAGCTTCTGCTCCGGCGTCATTTCATCACAATAGCTCACTTTGTATCGCTCACGGTAACAACGTTTGGCTTTGCGGTTTGTCATTGGGTTGATCTTGGCGCAACAGCGATGGCCGTTGAAAGGATACTCAGGATTCCACTCCGAGCAAAATACCAAATTTTGGGGCTTAACAAATATCGCGTCACTTCTTGGCGTGAAGGAACTTAACCACGCATCCGGTGCGGGATCTGAAACCGGGTCGCACGATGGAAACGACGTCCACTCAACCGCGCCATGAACTTTCATGGTTGCAGTTAACATCATCGCGCAAAACAGTGATGCCTTAACATATTTCATGCGGTCTAACCCTTATTCTTCCCTAATTCAATTATCCGATCAACTGGTGTGTGAAGTTTCTTATCCCTGTTACATTCCAAGCACGAAGGGACGATGTTCCCGCGCGTACTGGCCCCACCTCTTGCGAGCGGGACTATATGATCCATCGTAAGCTTCGCAGGCGCGAATTTTCTCTGACAATAATGACAAATGCCCTGGTTTTTTTTTGCAAGCCACCAGGAAGATTTCTTAAGCTTTCTCGCTTTTTCACGTTCTTTACTAAGCCGCTTTAGGTCAGAAAACCCGGGCTCAAGCACATAATAATCCGACAACATGTGTTCGCAATTAACACAGCAGGACCTGATTTGACGACAAAAAATACCATCAACTCATCCGTATATGCTGTGATAAAGTTCATGAATCGCGTTGCCTGGCACTGCGATATCGCTTGACTGGGCATAAAGCAACAAACTCAAGATGCGCCGCGGGGCTTTCCGCGCACGTCTAATGAGGTAATTCCAGTCAAAGTGCGCATATGACAACAAGGCAATAGCGTCATGCCAATGATTCGGTGTAACTTCACTATGAGCCACAGCCTTGATTATCAGGAGATCCTCAGGCGAAGCTGACTTTATGCGCCTGCCATGGAATTCCGTCGTCTTCATGTGTTCGTACATTTCCTGGTCCAGATAAATCTCTCCTTTAGATCTAAAAATCACATCAACGAGAACTCCTTCCTTAAATGCCTTGTACAGCCAGCTTGGATCCGTCTGTTCGGTATCAAATCCATTCCTCGCAAACACCGCGAGAACCGTCTCGGCGTCCTCAGGCATGACTAATAAATCAATATCACGCGTTGAACGCGGACGACCAAAACTGCTTGAAGCTACTCCACCGATAAAAAGATAGCGAACACCCGCCCCGTCAAGTGCTGAAATAGAGTCTGCTAAAACGCCCTCCAAGCGACTTGAATTATTTGCTTCACCAACCAGACTGCCTGCCCTGTCTGCCCGCATGGTTTCATACATATCAAAACTCAAGCCAGCGGCACGCAAACCAGAAGGGAATACCGCTTGCACAAGATTTATTTAAACAAGTTAACGGTACAGCAGGCAAAACAAAGAGATTGTGTGGAGGGATTATGTCGTGGGACACCAGGCAGTTTGAACAAAAGCAGGCCGAGCAAGAAGAAAAAACTCATGGGCCTACAACAGAAAATGAACCTGGAAACAAAGAAACGCCGATTGGAGCTGCGATGCCAACAGCAGAGACACCAGCGCTGATAACTCCAGCCACTCTAGAAAGACGACCAGTGGAGCGTGAAAAACCGCCTGGCCGCCCCAGCAAACGTGGAACAGCGGCTATGGATGAAAGCACTCGTAAAGAAGTGGCTAGAAAAGGTGGGCTGGCCGTTTCCAGGAACCGCGAGCACATGGCACAAATAGGCAAAAAGGGCGGGATGACAGTCTCCAGGAACCGCGAGCACATGGCGCAAATCGGAAGGAAAGGCGGCGCAGCCTCACGAAGCCACCGCAAAACTTCATAATTGCTCTAACGACCGCGGATTTCCGCCACTAGGGCGTTATAAAGCAAAAGAAGATCGTTGTTAGCGGAGCGCATCCTATCGACTATCGCCCTGCTTATGCGAAGCACGACTAGGAGTGCCCAATTAGGATTCACTTTTCCAAATGCAGTGAATGCAGTGCCGTTCAACACGAGACAATGGCATATGGTTTCAGCTTTGATCGTTGCGGAACGCGAATCAGTGCCCAACAGCCCACCTTCACCAAAACAAGCGTGCTGTGACCCTTTAAGTATTGCGACTTTATACATGTCATTTTCAGGCGTTGATTTGTAAACACCGGCTTCACCGTCAATTAGGATAAAAAACTCTGCCCCCGTTTCACCTTCAGTGATTATGGTGCCATTGGGATTGTATATACGGAGTTCCATCATTTCTGCCAAAGCTTCAAGCGCCCCTTGCTCATTTTTAATATCAGAAAACAGCACCACGGGCCTGAGATGCGTGACACGTGATGATTTATCGGTCAAAAGAGGATGATCCGGTTCATGCAGCTTGGATGGGAGATGGCTTTTCTTTGCCAACATTTTTCATGCCCTCCACCGTAAATTTAGTTTCCAATACTATGGCCATTGAATTTTCGTGTATTGTGTAGCTGCTGCCAGGATTAAACACAGGGCGGTTACAGCGCAGTTCCTTAACGGCTTTTAAATTTTCAACTAGCCGCCCAACATCTGGGGTTTTTTGAGCCTGCTTGAGAGCGAGCTCTTTTATGCTTTGCACACTGCCCGTGTTTTCAAGCACACCGACCACAATCGTATTTTGGTCGTTCTTTTCAAGCGCGGATTTTATATCCGCATAAGTCAAACCAACCAAGGCCTCCGGAATTGCTTTTGTCGTGATACGCGTTGAGGTCTTAGGGTCAAGCAGGTCAAAAATAATGTTCGACACTCCTGTACCACCGGAAGCATTGCCAAGCATAAGCCTGCTGTACTCCCTGCTATAAATAATCTCACTGACTGAAGCGAGCTTAAGATACTGATCAAGTTTTGCATCCAGCAACTCTGCAGCAACGAGAGTTCCCCTAGCGATGTTAGAAAGAGCCATCGCTATCATAATCGTCCTGGCATCGACTTCAGTAACACTCGGGACATTACCACTTTGATTTGGCGTCCTATCGGCCAAGATCAGTATTTTTCTTGCTCTCTTTGGTACAGCTCTTTCAAGCGTAACCGTCTCTGCGGGATTCCCGACTATGACATGTAAACCCTTCAGCCGCGGATGCGACCTTAAAGCGTCCATCACTGTCTTATTGAGGTTTGCCACTATAACCAAGTCAGAGGCTGTGAGCCCAGGATTAAAATCAAGGATGTGCGTAAGAAGCTCATGCATTTCTTCTTTCCATCCACAAACTATGAAATGACCCTTAAGTTTTTCAGTATCCACGACCCCTCTCCCTTCGCGCAGCACTTCTTCAAGAAAATATGTCGAAATCCTAGAAGTGATGACCGCTATGCCGAAAACACCGATGAACATGAGCAGACCGGCCCATATCCTGCCTGTGAGTGTTATTGGATAATGGTCACCGTACCCAACAGTCAGGAATGTCACGATGCCCCACCACAGGCTTTTCCCGAATGTAGTGATATTCGCACCTTGTGCGCTATATTCAGCTTGATAGACAAACCAGGAAACCACTAGCCACGCACTAAGCAGAACCAAAATCACAGCCGTAATCATCCGGCGCCTTGCAATGCCAGTTACACGCTTGAGCCGCTTGAGCATTTTTGAAAAAAGACTCATAGGAGTTCCCATCATCCCTCACTACTCCTATGAAATATCGGATAAAGTGGCTTGGTGTTTTAGTTTGGAATTGTGTCAATGAATTGACTGCATTTATACTGCGCGCGTCCCTTCACGCCGCTTCTTGCGGGCGTGAAGCAACAGAACCAGGCACACGTCCCTCGCCAACTTTAGACACAGGCAAAGTAAAATAAAACGTGCTTCCTTCCCCGGGCTTGCTATTTACTCCGATCGCACCGCCATGTGCATCAACAATATTCTTGGCGATATAAAGGCCTAGCCCGGAACCAAGGTATTGTTTTTCATTCGCCTGCCAGAATCTTTCAAATACATGTGGAATCTGATCCTCCGTTATACCGGTGCCGGAGTCTTTAACATAAAAACTTATTTTATCCTGAATGCGCTCGGCTTTCACCTGTATCGAGCCTTTTTCTCCGGTGAACTTAATAGCATTTGATACAAAATTAGAGAGAACCTGAATTATACGGTCACGATCGCAAATGATTAACCCGAGATCGGGAGACACTTTTTGTTCAAGATTAATCGACTTTTCAGTCGCTACCGGGCGGAAAATCTCCACCACTTCACCTATAATGCCAGCTATGGCAACCTCGCTTGGCTGCAAAGTCATATGACCCGCCTCGATCCTGGTGACATCAAGAAGCTCTGAAGTAATCTTGGTCATCCGCTTTATAGCGCTTTGGAGTTGATGTATCAGAGTATCTACCTTCCCTCTGCCGTCATATGCCGGCAGTGTTTTTTGGATGACTTGTAGTCCAATTGAAATAGCAGATAGCGGATTTTTAATTTCATGAGATACAACCGCAACAAGCTCCTCCCTTGCCTTAAGCGCCTGATCGCGTTGTTGCTCCAAGTTTTTACGTTTGGTTATATCAGCAACTGACGCCAAAACCGCTGTTTTCTCCAATATTTTTATAGGAGTGAGCGCGATCTCCACATGCACTTCACTACCATCCTTGCGACGGCCTATCAGATCACGGCCGACACCAAGAACTCTTGGTTCAGGAGCTTCCATATATTTTTTTCGTAGTTCAACATGTTTGTCGCGCAATTGTTCAGGGAGAAGTACTTCAACCTTCTTGCCAACTAATTCTTCATGGCTATAACCAAATATCTTTTCTGCTTGCGGGTTAACCATGATGATGATCCCGGTTTCATCAGCTATCGTTAAAATAGCATAAGGGCTGTATTCAAAAACTTGTCTTAAATTTTCCTCAGCTTTTTTGCGGTTGGACATCTCAGCCATCATGTGATTGTAAACAGAGTACATCAATACCAGATAGAGCAGTAAAACCAATGCTGAGCTACCAAGCAGCGAAGCTATAAAACTTAATTTATGGCCCATCACGCTAACCAATGTGACCGTAACTAAAAAATCAGCGGCAAATATAACAACGCCAAGTACAATTAGAATCCGGATCGGGTTATTGAATTTATTCATATCCTGCCCAACGCCAAAAACGAATTAACTGCAATACTTATACGAGAATCTCATCACTACACTCATACGGCACCGACCTTGCTGAGATCGCACTGGCGATTACAACAAGTTGCGGGTATACCGATTAAAAACATGCCAATGCAAAGCGATAAACTTGAGCACCATCACACTGCGGCTGATATTCAAAACCGGCTTGGTACTTTACATAGCCAGAGCTATGTACGCGACTTGGTATACGGCGGTGTCGACGGAGCGGTGACAACATTTGCTGTGGTCTCAGGTGTCATAGGGGCAAACCTACCACCAAAGGTAATTATAATCCTTGGGATGGCAAATCTTATTGCAGATGGATTTTCCATGGCTGCAAGCAATTATCTAGGCACAACCACAGAAAGCGGATTGCGTAAATACTACGAGGCTATTGAACAAAAACACATAAACATATTTCCTGATGGAGAAAGGGAGGAGATCAAGCAAATATTTTTAAACAAAGGGATACACGGCGAAACGCTTGATCAGGTAGTTAACGCTGTCACCTCGAATCGTGAAACATGGATCAACACGATGTTAACTGACGAATACGGGCTTCCTGCCGAACCAAAGAAACCTTGGTTGGCCGCGCTCAGTACATACGCATCGTTCATAATATGCGGCTTTATCCCGATTTTCCCCTTTCTAATTGAACCAAACAAGGCATTCATCCCGGCAGCGATACTTACAGGTGGCGTTTTTTTCGCGATAGGATCCCTTAAGGCAAGATGGTCCGTGCATACCTGGTGGTTATCCGGCCTTAATACACTCCTCATCGGAGGAATGGCTGCAACGATCGCATTCGTGATCGGCTTACTCTTTAAAAGCGATTACTTTTGAAACGGCCGGCAACACCTGCTAGGTTAAGTAAATAACACGGAGGTCTATATTCATGCATTATCGCACCACATGGTTTGTTGTGCTCTTATCATTTCTTATTGCCATACACCAAACGGCCTATATCTTCGCAAGCGAAGATGATGACACGACAGGAGTCATCTCAGAAATTATCCCCATCCAAGAACTGAAAAAAGCACAAGCTATCGGAAGCAGCATATCCGAAACTTTGTTCAGCTCCATGGGATCAATAAAACTTCTTCGCTTAGGAGATGACAATTTTTCAGTCGCACTCTACGTACAACGAAAGATCTACGACAACGAGAACATTCCTCTCACATACTCGATTGTAGATAAGATCAGAGTAAGATTGGATGAAGTTTTCCCGCTAAGCGATCCCGACCCTTCATATGGTTTCTTTTTTGGTTTCAACCAGGGGCTAGAATTAATAAGAATCCGTCAGAAAACACGCCAGGAATTAACCACCATCCCATCCCTGCATGAAACTCAAACACAAATAGAACAAAGTGACTGGTACCGTGGAATAAAATCAGGATTACCGATCAATACGCCTCCGCTGATTCCACTAAAAGCCTCGGACATGTCCAAGTTTGACAACCAGGAAACACTCAGCTTCATAGCCAGCGGCGGAGTGTATCTAGGCGCGGCGGCAGTTTTCAGTCTTGATCCAACATTGTTGCTGGGCCTTGTCAGAGCGGGCATAAGCGTTTCGGCATTCATACGCGGTGAATTCCAAGTCAGCGTGATTAAGGAATCAAACAACATCAGCAAGATCAAGGTAAGTCGACTACGAGCCGCAGGCATCGAGGCAGGGGCGGGGGTCGGCAATAGATTAAATTTCATGTCCGGTGCTTTTTACCTTCGTAAAATTTCCGGTGCCCTCAAGATCATCCCCTTCCAAATGAATATGGGTTTTAGTGACTATGGCAGGATCGAAACCACCTACCGCTACGACCTCAGTAACCCGCATGGACGAGAGGCATTCGAACAAGCCATGCTTGGGCAACTGGCTATTTCAGAACAATACGCCGTTGACTCTGAGCTTCGCCCGCGTAACTTCGCGCTCACCGGCGTTGAGAAGATTTCTTTAGCAGAATCGGATGGGCAATTAAAATATGACAGGAGAATGATGAAGCTTAGCTTCATTTTTAAAACCGAGGATAAACACTCCCTTGGCCATGTTGAAACAACCATTACAACCGCGGACGGCATAAGACGGACATTCGAAGCCGCTGCGGAAAACTCGACATCATGGCGCCTGTTGTTTAACTATGAGAAATTTTATCAAAACTTCGCCGTTAAAGTAGATTTAAACCAATACGAGAAAAACCCTGATGATGAATCCGCAGTCACGCTAAGGGTGTCGGGCTCCATCAAGGACTCCAACACAACGACTTCGGAGCTCATGCGCTACATACTTGATATCGAGGACACAATTAACAGCTTTGCGATTTTCCCGCGCCCGCCGGATAACGAACTACTGATGGCGTCTTCTGCCACCGCCCCAAGTGTTGTGATTCCGCTTCCAGTGGGAAGCGTGGGGACTGCGCGCCTGCATTACACATTCGAACTTAGCCAGTCGCAGTTAAAGAAGCTGATCAGTGCGGATGGACATGAACGCTGGATGATTCTTGAACGCGTGTTTGGAGTCGCCCCAGGCGAATGGCAAACCGCCTCGTCCAGGCACTGGTTTCACTTCACCAAAGCACCATTCATATTACTCAACGTGCCGCTTTACATGTTGGGAACAAATATGCGGCAAGGCTCCATACTGATTCACGCGCAAAACATAGAGTCCGAATGGCAACAGGCCGGGACCAAATCAGAAACAAGACCGGGGGCTAAACAAGACGTACGTTCTTTCGCCAAAGCCACCGCTAAAATATTTTCAAAATCACTTTATAATATGGAGCTCATACGACTCATACGACACCGTCTTGACGGCGAACACGTGCAAGCTTACGTTGATGGTTATGGCACCGCATACGCACCCCTTAGTGTAGGCAGAACCGCTGTCATTTCATCAGTGGACCAGGCTACTGAAATGCAGCGGCAACTTGACCTGTCACGCAAGGGATCCGACACCGAGCCACCGAAAGACGCTTACCAACCAGGGAATCCACATGTAAGAATCATCGATGGTGGCAAAATCGCCATAGGCTTCACGATGCCAAGCTCACCTTCAGCCATGTTTTTCAGGGTGACTTTAGATAAAAGAAATTGGTGGTGGCCATTCGGGAGCAGGCACAAATCAGACGTGCTTCTTTACAACACCACAGAAGGACCGATAAATGCAGGAGACAACACTCTGATCATTGACACAAAGAATATGGATGATCCGCTGTATCCATTAGTAGAACCTTTAAAGAAAGGGAAAACATATATTTTACAACTATCAGCGAACCCTGATGGGGCGGGCTGGGGTAAATCATCGCAGGTACAATTCATTTATCCATAGCCAAATCCTATCATTCGGATAGCTAATATATATTTTATGAAATAATCCACTTGAGGCATCCTGAACTAAGGAGACAATCGATTATGACATTCCAACTTCCAAAGCTTCCATATGAAATAGACGCATTGGCGCCGACACTATCTAAAGAAACACTTGAATACCACTACGGCAAGCACCACAAGACTTACATCGACAAACTTAATGACCTGACCAAGGGGACAAAGTTTGCCGATATGTCGCTCGAGCAGATCATCTTAAGCGCGCAGGGAGCGGTTTTTAACAACGCCGCACAAGCGTGGAACCATACGTTTTACTGGTATAGCCTGTCGCCAAAACAGGGCGCTGGTCCTGCGTCAGGCTCTGGATTACTTAAGGCCATAGAACGTGACTTTGGTTCGCTTGATGGTTTTAAAAAAACGTTCTCCGATGCAGCCCTTAATCTTTTTGGATCTGGGTGGGCTTGGCTTGTGCGTGATAAAAGCGGTAAACTTTCTGTTTTAGCCACCCCGAATGCTGAAAATCCGCTGACAAAGGGATCAACGCCACTTTTGGTCTGCGACGTCTGGGAACATGCTTATTATATCGATTACCGCAACGCTCGCGCAAAATACATTGAAGCATTCTGGAACATTATAAACTGGGACAGTGTACAAGAACGCTATGCAATGGGCGCTACATTACCCAGGTAAACATGACGTAGCCCATTTTTGATCGCAATCCCCCGCGCCTTGATCAGCGTGGTGACTGGGGTACGTGGGCGATCAGTAAGTTTGTGATCAGGATGGAACGCGCTGAAGTGAAGCGGCACTTCAGGCCCTAAATGGCTGGCAAGCCACTTTGTCATACTATCTATTTCCGCCTCGCTGTCATTCGCCTCTGGTATCACTAGATTTGTAACTTCAAGCCAGGTGTCCGTCTTGTTTGCTACGTACTCAAGCGTATCCAGTACCGGCTTTAAGTGGCCTAAAGAATACTTTTTATAAAATGAATCGGAAAATCCTTTGAGATCAATATTGACTGCATCCAGTACTTCAAAAAATTCCTTACGCGCGCAATCAGAAATATAGCCAGCACTTACGGCAACTGTACGTACGCCTTGCCTTCTGCATTCTATGGCGGCATCAATCACATATTCAGCGGAGATCACAGGCTCATTGTACGTAAAAGCCACGCTGGCGCAGCCAGCCTCCTTGGCCGCCTTTGCAACTTGGGCGGGGCTGATAAAATCACCAAGCAGGGCTTCTGATTTGCTTTTACTGATCCTCCAGTTCTGGCAGAACTTGCAGCCAAGATTGCAGCCTATCGTGCCGAAAGAGAGGATCTTGCTTCCAGGTAGAAAATGATAGAGTGGTTTCTTTTCTATCGGGTCAATGCAAAACCCGCTTGAGCGGCCATAGGCGCTAAGGCATATGCCGTCTTCTTTTGCTTCACGTACATAGCAAAATCCCTTTTGCCCGGGCTTAAGCAGGCAAGTCCTGGGACATAGCTCGCAGCGGAATCTCCCCCCTTGTGTTTTACTCCACCATTTAGCGATCATTCTGATATCTTTTTTACACTAAACTTAAAAATCATCACTTGTTCATCGGCTCTGATGCCTGCTTTTTGCCTCACCGCTGAAAGCTGTTTCTCAACGGTGTCTATCCCGTCTATTTCTGGCAAAAGTGTGGCCTGCCGCCTTCCGTTTTTGACTATCACTCCGTAGATGGCGGGATCAAGTTCTGATGTGTCACTAACGGTCTCTGGTTTACCGAGCAAGCTTATCTCTATTTTTATGTGGTTAAGTTCACCAATAGTGACAGGCTGAAACCTGGGATCCTCAGTCGCCGAGTAGCACACACAATCGGCGACTTCTTCAGCTATGGTCTTAAATAAACGGCAATGCCTGCCTATGCATCCCCTGAGGCGAAGTTCTCCGCGCAGATCCTCCGCCCAAAGCGTGACAAAAACACCATGCACGTCATCATATGTGTTTGAGATTTCAGGTGCCAGCTCTGGCGATCGGCTGGTCTGCTCTTGAGACATCTGCGCACTTTTGGACAAGTGCGCCTCTATTGATCTCCGCGCCACATCAAGAAGATTTAGTTCGTTCATGCATCCTCTCATCAGTATTCAAAACAGCCACAAGATAACCGACACCAAACGGGCCTTCATATGACAAAACTTTGTTGCCTACCGCCTCAAATCCAACGCTAGCTGCAGCTACCGCAACCGAATCTACAACATCTTCACCAGCAAGCTCGCGAAGTTCAGGATCAACATTGATCGCCTCATGAAATTTTCCCGCTCTTATCCTGTCCCTGAAAAACTCGTCAAACTCATGCGCTCTCTTGTGATAACCCGCTGGGGACGACTGAGTAAGCCTATGGCTCATATCCCCGGACGCTATCACAGCCCAGCGTCGTTGGCGCTCACTGGCACGCTCACTTGCCGCGGTAATGACTTCGCCCATAGCCAGGCATTCTTCCGCTGTTGGTGAAAATGGGAGTGAAACCACGGCCGTCTGCCCGCGCCACCCAGCCATATGCATGAAAAAAAGCGGAACCAAGGCTCCATGATCAAGAGGCATGCGCGGAAGTGACAACAGCTTAGCGCCAGCAGACTTGCTGACACAATCAAGCAAATGGCCGCGGATATTGTCGCTAGGAAGCTCCACCTTAAGTTCTGGGAAACCAAACCCGCTGAGATCACCTTCAAGCTTAGGCCCTGAGAGAAGACCAAAAAAATTCTCTATCCTCGGTGTATGCGGAGAAACAACCACAAGAAAATCAGGCTTCACTGACACAATATGGTTGGCGACTTCCTGCATTGCCATCGTAGATTTTTGCACAAGCGCTGCCCGTCTACCCGCCACGACTGGGATCACAATAGGTGCATGACACATTAAAACAGTACTTGCTATAGACATATTACCCCACCTGGAGAAAGCATCTTAGATTTAGCAACCAAGAAATTAGTCATATTAATATCATCAATGCAAAGGCTATCAAAGAAGCCTTTAAACCAAACTATCCGCCGCATATCGTGTATTTTGGTTCTATGGTCCAAACAAAAATACCATCACCATTATCGCAATCACCGCGCATCCATAACCGCCTCAATGAGAACAGCGGTTACGTGCCCATCCCTGCACGGATCACTTTCAAACACCGATTCGCCACTTTGCGGAAGGACGCAGAAATCATTTTCGTTTCTGAAACCAGATGCCAAAACTCCAGTGCGATCACACACGCCTGATCCCAAACCTCCAGAACTGCTGCGCTCGGAGCGGGCATCGTGAACTCCCGATCCGGAATCTGTCCCGCTACGGGCGCAAATAACATCGGTAACTTATCGAAGGCTGGAGCTAAGCGATAATCTGTTTTCCATTGGTTTTTCGTGTCCCGCGGAAAAAGAACAATATTGTGAAAATGCCGGTCCGTATCCCCAATGAGTCGTGAAAAGGCATCTAAGAACTTTAATTTTCTTGCCTCCATCGGTGACATCAGATGGGCATTTTCCAGACGCTCGGCTGTCATGGCCCAATTGTCATGATAGCCAAAATGATATAAATCAACTGCCGCCAAACTCAAGACAGAGCGCCTCCCCCTTTCTCCAATGCGATCAAAGCGGGGAATCTCCAGAAAAAAGGCCCCGCCGCGCGAATGAAGTTTCGCCTCCATCGTGTCTATTTCGGCCTTGCGCAATATAGTGAGCGCTGTTTGTTCACATACCAATAGATCTCTCCAGCGTTCGTCAAGAAGTGAATCCGAAGCGCCGGAAAATTTTACCAAATAATGACAGCCCTCCACAAAAGCGCCAAACTTGGGTTGTTCCCCACCGGCAGAAGACCCAACCGGCTGGCCGCGCAAGGCACTTACAGCAAGGGCGGGATAAGCTTTGCGGCTTATCTGCTCCACTTTCCATTTCTGCCACCGCTCAGCGCTTTCTTGTCCAACGATCAGATTGCCTGAAAAATCCTCGCCACGTCTGGCTATCGCGCGAAGCAGATGTTCATCAGACCAATCTCTCAAATCCGGCGGCAACCCAAGTTCGTAGGCATAGCTGTGCACAAAAGCGCGCCCCATAAACCCCTGCGGAGCCTGGTCCGAAACCTCCGGGGGCAGCCCCGTAAACACACGATCTTCCGGTTGAAGCAAATAACAGGACTTGTGAAATACGAGCAGCCGGCCGTGCGCCTGCAGTCGGCCTGATTTATCCACCCGAAAAACAGGTAGTTCACCTCCAATATCTCGCAATTCGCGAATCAATCCATATTGAATAGCTCGCGTCTTTCCAAATCGGGTGATTTTTTGGGATGTGCCCCTCATTAACCGCGAAAGAGTTGCGCGACTGATTCCTAACTCGTGTGTTAATTCACCCGATGAAATCACTCCTCGGTTTTGAAGGATGGCGAGCAATTTTGTTTCTAGAAATGGGTGCATTTATGAATCATTATGAAACAAAATATGAAACAAAACAGTAAATAAATAACTCTTTAAATACAAAGGTTTAGTTTTAATAATGGGCGTTGTTGCGCAATTGGGCCTGACGAAACGTGGGTTTGAGCACCGAGAACTAATTGAGCGGATGGGACTGA
>CAYHPW010000009.1:0-70484 GCA_964358645.1 uncultured Bacteriovoracaceae bacterium
GCATTGTGACCAGATCACCGAACCACATATGCGATAGCTCGTGAAGTATCAGGTCTGCGCGGTTCTTAAGCTGGTCTTGTGTTACCTTGGAACGGAATATTATGCGTTCGGATAAAGTGGTGGCGGCTGCGTTTTCCATTCCACCCATATTAAAATCAGGAACGATAACCTGGTCATATTTTGAAAAAGGATATGGGTAGCCGAATTGCACGCTAAAGAAATCAAGCCCCCGTGACGTGATATCAAAAAGTTCTTTGTGGTCGACGTATTTGGCCAGCGCTTTGCGCGTGAATAACCGAAGCGGTATCCCGCCAGCTTCTGACTTCCAGACCGAATAAGGCCCAGCATGTAGCGCGAACAGATATGTGCTAAGGATAGGGGATGGAGGGAAGGCCCAGCTCTTTCTACCATCAACGGTGGTGACTTCGCGTTCCTTGGTGTTTGAGATCACTTCCCACTCGTCAGGTGTTTCAACCGTGAGCTCGAATGAAGCTTTTATGTCAGGCTGGTCTAAGCAGGGGAACACCTTGTGCGCGCTGAAAGGTTCGAAATTAGAATAGAGATAAACCTTGCCGTCCTCAGGATCCACGTAGCGGTAAAGCCCGTTGCCGTTTTTGCTGAACGGATGGGTGAACGCGATTTCTATCCTGTTCATCCCAGGCTGAAGCTCGGAAATGTTGAAATGAATCCTGTGGCCGTCGTAACGTTTTGCGTCTTTTGTACCTTGGGCCAGCGGGCCGTCATTAATCCTGATGGAGGTTATGTCCCCTTCCTCGAAGTCGAGGAAAACTGTGTTTGAAAAATCCTTGGCCTTTGGGAGCAGCTCGAAGTTCACAACCACCCTGCCTTCGAAATCTTGTAGGACATCATCCAAGCCGAACCATAAGATGTAAGATGTCTTGGCGATCTGGCGTGAACGTGTTGCTGCTTCTGCCCTGGTGAGAATGTGGCCAGCGGTACGGCTTTGCTGCTCTGGCGTGTTGCCGTTTTTAAAAATGCCAGACTGGCTTGGAGGAGTGGAGGAACACCCTAAAGCTGTTAAAAGAAGAATGGCGAGAGTTTTTATTTTTAACATCATTTATTATTCCGATATCAATTGTTCGACACTGATCCCCACCGATTGTAACAGCTTTATGGAATCTCTGATCCTGTAATCATTTTTATAATAAACCGCCTTTACGTTACCAAGATTGATAAGCCGTTTAGCGCAAGCGACACATGGCAGATGGGTAACGAAGACATATTTATCCAGGAATCTCGGCGCATCGCAATTGATTACAGCGTTTTCCTCGGAGTGCAGGCAGCCACAATTTCCAGGTTCATCGCGGTCACACGCGTTACCAAGGCCGGTGGCGTTGCCGTTATATCCGACAGCCAGAACTTTGCGGAAATCAGTAGTTGTTATGACTGTGCCAACCTGCAATCTAGCGCAAGTCGATCTGGCGGCAAGGATAGTGGCAAGTGACAGGTAGATATTCTCGAAGCTGGGTCGTTTTTGTGTTGGTTCTTGCTTCATTTGTTTGGCTGTGTGGAAGCGGATGGTTTTGCCGTTTCCCTCTGAATATTAACGTATGATAAATAAAATTTTAATTCACGAATCGACTCATAGATGTCGTCGATCGCCCTGTGGGCATTGGCTTTTTGGAAAATGACCCCGTATTTTTCACGAAAAATTTCCTTATAAGACGTGACGTCCACCTGTCTGTAATGCAGGCGTTTGGCAAGTTCAGGTAGGTATTTATCCACGAAACGTCGGTCGTTGTTTACCGAATTGCCGGCAATAACGATCTGGTCTTTCTCTGAATACCTCCGCTGGATGATGGCAAGTAGGTCATTTTGGACCGTGCTAAGCGGCGTGCCGTGGGCCACGGCGGCGGTGAGGCCGCTTCCACCATGTGTTTTCTTGCACCAGCTATTCATATTATCCACCACGCTCTGTGGCTGGAAGACCACACGGTGATATTCTTCCAGGACATTGAACTCAATGTCAGTTATGATCACGGCTATTTCAAGAATTGAGTCTATTTTCTCATCCAGACCCGTCATTTCCAAGTCAATCCAAAAAAGTGGTTTTTTCATATGTCGCTTTTGAGAAAAATAGTGGATTGTTATCATTACGTCAAACTATGAAAATGCACTTGATTAAAAATGTCATTCTTGGTTAGAAACGTTTCACATAAACGTGTTTTAGAAGAATTGGAGTAAGTAGATGGCTGTCGTAAATCTGCCGATGGAAAAGATTCGTAATATAGGGATTTCTGCCCATATAGATTCCGGGAAAACCACTCTTTCGGAGCGTGTCCTTTTTTATACAAAGAAAATCCATAAGATAGAGGAAGTTAAAGGCAAGTCAGGCGTCGGTGCGACGATGGACTTCATGGATCTCGAGCGCGAGAAGGGGATCACGATCCAATCAGCAGCGACTTATTGCATTTGGAAGGGGTACAATATCAACCTGATCGACACTCCTGGGCATGTCGACTTTACGATTGAAGTCGAGCGGTCACTTCGCGTGCTGGATGGTGCCGTGCTGGTTCTTTGCGCGGTTGCCGGCGTGCAATCACAGTCCATAACGGTTGATCGCCAGATGAGGCGGTACAAAGTCCCACGCATCGCATTCATAAACAAGATGGATAGGTCCGGTGCGAACGCTTTCCGTGTGGTAAAAATGCTGCGTGAAAAGCTTCGTCACAACGCCCATCTTATTAATTATCCGATAGGTGCGGAAGACAAGTACAAGGGCGCGGTCGACCTCGTGACGATGAAGGCATTTTACTTCGACGGTGATAATGGTGAGATCGTGCGTGAAGAGGCCATTCCAGAGGAGTTGCTCTTTGAATGCCAGAAGAGCCGCGAAGATCTGATAGCAGCTGTTGGGGAATTTGATGACGTGGTTGGTACGAAATATATTGAGGGGAAGGACGTCACGGTTGATGAGTTCAAACAGGCCATCCGCAAAGCGACGCTTTCTCTTAATTTTACGCCGGTGATGGTTGGTTCGGCTTATAGAAACAAAGGTGTGCAGCTCTTGTTGGACGGGGTGCTTAATTACCTGCCAAGCCCTGACCAGTGTGTAAACATAGCACTTGACCAGCATAACAAAGAAGCAAAATTAATCTTAAAATCCGATCCAAAACTCCCATTTGTAGGGCTTGCTTTCAAACTGGATGAAGGCCGTTACGGTCAGTTGACCTACATGCGTATCTATCAGGGCACGGTTAAGAAAGGCGATTTCATATTCAACTCATCAAACGACAAGAAGGTAAAAGTGCCGCGTCTTGTGCAGATGCATGCTGATGAGATGAATGACGTTGAAGAAGCAAGGGCAGGCGATATTGTCGCCATGTTTGGTGTGGATTGCGCATCCGGTGATACTTTCACGGATGGCACAATTAAATATACAATGACATCGATGTTCGTCCCCAATGCTGTTATGTCGCTGGCCATCGCGCCAAAGGATAAGGCCAGCCAGACACATTTCTCAAAGGCGCTTAATAAATTTTCAAAAGAAGACCCGACATTCCGTGTTCACAGGGACGAGGAATCCAGCCAGACCATCATAAGCGGCATGGGCGAGCTGCACCTCGAAATATATTGTGAACGCATCAAGCGCGAATATAGCTGCGAAGTAGTCGTGGGCAAGCCCCAAGTCGCTTTCCGTGAAACGATCACGAGGAAGGGAGATTTCGCGTACCTGCATCGCAAGCAGACAGGTGGCTCCGGGCAATTCGCGCGCGTCATTGGTTTTATTGAGCCGCTGCCGCCAGAGAACCAGCTCGGCTATGAGTTTGTCGATGATATCGTGGGTGGCTCGATTCCGAGGGAGTTCATACCGGCTTGCGACAAGGGTTTCCAGGAGGCTGTCAGGGAAGGCCGTCTGATAGGTTTTCAGATTGTTGGTGTTCGCTGCACAATAAATGATGGTGAATCGCATGATGTTGATTCATCGGAACAGGCGTTCCGCACCGCCGCACTCATGGGCTTTCGCGAGGCGTATGAGAAAGCTGGACCAGTTGTGCTTGAGCCTATCATGAAGCTTGAGACCTCCGCTCCAGAGGAGTTCCAGGGCTCGGTGATGGGACAGATCAATCAGAGGCGTGGAATGATTGTCAGCAGCCAGAACAACGAAGGCTTCACTGTTGTAGAAGCTGAAGTGCCGCTTACGGAAATGTTCGGCTACTCGACGGATTTAAGGTCGGCAACCCAGGGCAAAGGTGAGTTCACCATGGAGTTTATGAAGTATGCACCGGTTCCTCGTAATATCCAGGAAGAGATGATAAAGAAACACCAGGAAAAGAAAGCCAAGGAGCGAGCCTGATATGCAAACCCTTATTACGATTGTCCATATCTTTACATGTATTTTTCTTGTCCTAGTAGTGCTGATCCAGCGCGGTAAGGGAGCCGAAATCAGCGCGTCTTTCAGCGGTTCTAGCCAGACGGTGTTTGGAAGTTCAGGTGGGGCCAACTTCTTCACAAGATTTACGACGGCCATGGCGGTTATCTTCATGGTTACTTCGTTGGTGCTCACGGTACTAGCCAGTCAGTCGCGAAAAAGCATATTCGAAACAACCGGAGGCAGCGCACAAGCAAAACCCTCCGCCGCTCAAGCATCGCCATCCGCGGTACCATCGCCGCAGCAGGCTGTTTCACCTGTAGCTTCGCCCGCGGCTCAGGCCGCAGCAGCTGCTAATAACGCTGCAGTTGCTAAAGGCCCGCAGAAAAACCAACAAAAGAAATAGGGCGGCCTGCCAGCGCTGCGTTCCTTGAGCACGCACTTAGCCAAGCGCTAATACTTAATCTAGCGATGCGGGTTGCGATACTATCTCCACTATTTGAAAGCGTGCCTCCCAAACTATACGGTGGAACCGAACGTGTGGTTTATAATCTCTGCCGAGGTTTAGGAAAATTAGGCATCGAAGTGACGTTGTTTGCTTCCGGTGACTCGGCTGTCTCTGGCGCGCCGGGCGCGCCTAGCGCGGATGTACCGGATATAAATGTCGAGCTGATACCAGTTGTTAAAGAGGCGCTGAGGTTGAGCAAGAACGCGATTCAAGACCACGTGGCTTACAGTTACAAGATGCTTGCTGAGGTTGCTTCGCGTGCGGGCAGTTTCGATATCATCCATAACAACCATGATTATTGGATGCTCCCGCTCACTGAAATGACCCGCGTTCCGGTGTTGACGACAATGCATGGTCGTCTTGATCTTCCGGATATCGAAGCTCCGCTTATGAGTTTTCCAAAGGCCTGCTTTGTTTCAATCAGCGATAGCCAGCGGCTTCCGCTTCCTGCGCTTAATTGGTTTTCGACCATATATCACGGACTGGAGGTCAGTGATTTTGCCTTTCATCCTAAGCCGGGAAGTTACCTCGCTTTTCTAGGGAGAATCGTGGCTGACAAGAGGCCTGAATGGGCGGTGGAGATCGCAAAGCTTTCCGGCGTTCCGCTTAAGATAGCTGCAAAAATAGAAGGCTCATGCGGACGTGATTACTACGACACATATGTTGGGCCGCATGTTGATGGAAAATTCATAGAGTATGTTGGTGAGATATCCGAGAAGGAGAAATCAGAGTTTCTTGGCAACGCCATGGCCCTGGTTTTCCCGATTGATTGGCCGGAGCCATTTGGACTTGTCATGATTGAATCGCTTGCGTGTGGGACTCCCGTGTTGGCTAGACCATGTGGTTCGGTGCCGGAGTTGCTGGTGGATGGTGTTACGGGCTTTAGTGATTTGGATATACACGGGCTTGCAGCCAGGGTGGGAGATGTTGCAAGGATTGACCGCAGACGATGCAGGTTGTGGGTGGAACAGTATTTTTCATTGCAGCGGATGACGGAGGATTATGTCAGTGTCTATCGACACCTCATTGACCAATTTATCGAGACCTATAGTAGTTGATGGGATTTCATATATCCCATCAACTGCTTTATTGGTAGGCATACCCAAAGTTAGTTTTAAGGATGATCTTGCTTTTGCGGTAGTCGACTACCGTGGGGAATCGCAAAGACTTTACTCACCGAGCAGTGAGCTTGGTTTTTACTACAACGACACTCGCTTTATCGGTATTTGGGAAATGACGTTTAACGGGGTATCCCCAATACCACTAGACAGTGAGCGCCTCTTTGGCGGCAACACCGCTGTTTTTTCGATGACCAATCCTGATTTCCCGCCTATGGGCGCTGCGGGCCGTATCCGCCGTGACTCCCTGCTTATCAGGCGGGTGATGACTATTTGGGAGGACACTCTTTTTGAATCCGTTGAAATAAAGAACTTCGCGGATCAAGCGCATTCCCTGCAAGTCGAGCAATGGGTTGGCGGCCGGTTTGATGATGTGTTTGAAGTCAGGGGGTATGCAAGGCCCAAGCGCGGGAAGATGCTGGCATCTGAAGAACTGTCTGTAGACGGTCGCCGTGTGAGTATTCTTCAGTATGAAGGCCTGGATGGGGTGACTAGAAAAACATTTGTCTACCGTCATTTTTCAGCGGAAAAGATCAGGGTTTCGCCTTCGCTTGTCGGCTATTTTACGCGTGTTGATATCCCGCGGAAAGAGTCGGTATGTCTTAGAACTGTGGTCTCATTCGACAGGCCCTGCAACTGCAAGCTCGGGAACAAGTTTTATTGTGACATGTCGATGGCCGAAAAAATGGCGTTCTTGCAAAGCCAGCATGGTTTCAGGCCGTTTCATCCGCTATCGATCGAATCTGATAATGCGATTTTGAATAGATCGCTTCAGAACGCCGAGATGGATATCTACACTTTGCTTACTTATGAAAATTCAGAAGTCATTTACCCATACGCTGGGATCCCGTGGTTTTCCGCCCCGTTCGGGCGGGACGGGATGCTTACTGCTTACCAGTTGCTTCCTTGGTATCCAAAGCTTGCGCGTGGGGTGCTTGATTTTGCTTTTGAGCACTTGGGGTCGAATATTGATTCATTCACTGATGAGCAACCTGGGAAGGTTTTTCATGAGATGCGAAGGGGGGAGATGGCGAAGACGCGCGAGGTTCCGTTCATACCGTATTACGGCTCCGTTGATTCAACGCCACTTTGCCTGATTCTTCTACATGAATATATACGATGGACATTGGATGCTGAACGTCTCAAACAGTGGTGGCCAAGCGCGATGCGTGCGCTTGAGTGGCTCGAGAAGTGGGGGGATGCAGATCAAGACGGTTTTATTGAATATGCCAAGCAGTCGCCAAGAGGCCTTGTAAATCAGGGTTGGAAGGATTCACACGATTCAATAATGCATGCAGATGGACGGCTTGCCCAGGCTCCGATCCGTCTATGCGAGGCTCAGGGTTATGCTTTCAGGGCGAAGATGGGCTTGGCCGCCCTTGCTGGATGGCTTGGTAAAAAAGATCTAGCTGCTTCGCTCAGGCTTGATGCCTTAAGGTTGAGGTCAGCATTTCTTGAACGGTTCTGGGACAGCGGCGGGAAATATGTCTACCTCGCGCTCGATGGCAAGATGGAGCCATGCGCGGTCAGGTCGTCTAATATGGGCCATTGCCTATGGTCCCAGATACTTTTTGAGGAACAGGCCCGTGAGGTTTCAAATCATCTTCTCTCGGACGCGATGTTCAGTGGTTATGGAATCAGGACGCTTGCGGATACTGAGGTGGCGTTTAACCCGTTAAGCTATCATAACGGATCCGTGTGGCCGCATGATAATTCCATCATAATGGAAGGGCTTCGTTTGTATGGTTATACCAAGGAGCTTGAGAAACTTGCGATGAGCATGATGGATGTTCTGGAAGTGAGCGATGACTTTAGGCTGCCAGAGCTTTACTGCGGCTTTCGTAGGAGGGGCGATGCGCCTCCGATCCCGTATCAGGTGGCGTGCAAGCCCCAGGCGTGGGCGGCAGGGGCTGTGTTTCTCATGATGAAATCGCTGCTTGGTCTTTCGATGGATATTGACCAGGACCACGTTGTTTTTAATTCACCACTGCTGACGCCCAAAGTGAATTTGCTTGAAATCAAAGGGCTTCGTTGCAGGAATTTTGAGGCGGATATTATTCTTCGCCGATCAAAGGGCCGTACTCACGTTGACGTTACAAGAAAGAGTGGCAACGGCAGGGTGCTTACTGTTAGGGGTTGAGGGGTGGGGAAGGAATTAATTGTCATCCATCTATTGGGCATCTATTGGGCTGATCTATTTGCAGTAAAAGCTCAGACTGGTGGCTGAAGCAATAAAAACACATGGTGAGCTTGTAAGTATACTTATTGCTGAATGTTTTGAAAAAGTTCGTAAATTTTCTGAGTTAGTTCAGAGTTTCAGGAAAAATAACAATGATTTTACCTTTACATGAAGTCCCGGTCCATGACGGTTTTGCGGCCATCTTGCTTGGCGTGTTCAATGGCCTGGTCGCAGAGAGTGCGTACTTTACTGGACAGGGCTTCCATCACCGAGCTTGAGGTGTTCATGCTGGATGTGGTCCTGATGTAGTTCTTAATTTTTGAAGCCACCACGAGGATTTCCATGGTCCCAGCTTCTGTAGGTTGATCCATATTTTCCATATACCCCCCAAAAAAAACTTACTCTACGCCCAGAAGTTCCACTTCAAAAACAAGTGTGGCATTGGGCGGAATCACGTTGCCAGCGCCTCTTTCACCATACCCCATCTGTGGCGGGATCGTGAGTTTGCGTTTTTCACCGACCTTCATTCCTGCTACGCCCTTGTCCCACCCGGCTATCACTTCTCTCGCACCGAGCCGGAATTTAAAAGGCTGGCCGCGGTCAAGCGACGAATCAAATTTCTTTCCATCTGTAAGCCAACCGGTGTAGTGGACTGACACTGTTTTACCGGCAACCGCTTCGGGACCGGTGCCCTTCTTTAATTCCTCGATTTTAAGATCCATTTGTTGTTCCTTTTGTTGTGAAGACGCCGTGTTATTTTGCGTGGCTTTCTTAGTGCACCCAGACAGTATCAATAAAAGTGTTATTACCGCGCATGTGCCGGCGATTTGCCAGTTGGTTGTTGTCTTGCTGATCATAAATATTCGCTCCTCACTCGTTTTTATTGACTACATTTCTTTAGCAACAATTTGTCAAATATATTAAAATTTTTACTGTTTTTTTCAGAAAGTGTAAAATTATATTTTAAGGAATATTTTCCAAGGTGAAACGTCATGCTTGAAATTAGCAGATTTCTTGGAATAATTATCTCTATGTTTTACAGCGATCACAATCCGCCACATTTTTACGTGGAGTACAACGAATATCGTGCAAAAATTTCAATAGCAGAACTCCAGATTATAGATGCAGCCGGATGATGTTATTTTATCAATTCTTTAGCCAGTGAAATGACCCAATCATTATTTACCGGAGTCAGGTCGTTGATGTGTTTGTGAGCACTTTTGCTTTGTGCCGAGTGTTCACGGTTGACCATTACAACCCAAAGACCCGCTGCCAGGGCTGATGAAACACCGGCTGTAGAGTCCTCAAACACTAAAGTTAAATCCGCGGGCGATCCCATGATCTTGATTGCCTTCAGGTAGCCATCGGGTTCGGGCTTGCTTCTTTCGTAATCCTCCGCGCCCAAGATAAGGTTGAAGCATCTTGTGATACCCAACTTGTCCAAGACCAGAACAATATCTTTCTTATAAGAGCCGGAGACTAAACCAAGCGGAAAATGGCAGGCGAGCTCTCTAACGGCATCAACACTGCCTGGTATTGTGACCAGCTCGTGTTCAAGTTTCTTTCTGTAATCTGCCAGGATCAGGTCAGCCGCGCGCTCTTTAGTAACCGGGATTTTATATTTTGAAAAAAGAAAATCAAAGGCATTCTGCCACGTCTTGCCCATTACGGAACCGGCATCAGATGGGTCAAGCCGGATGTTCCAGCTACCTAGTATTTTAACTACGGACTGGGCGGCCATGGTTTCGGTATCCACGAGCGTCCCATCCATATCGAAGAGCAGGGTTTTGAATGTTTTTTTTTCGCCCATTAATCCCTCATATAATTCTAATGGTAATTCTAGTGGTAATTCCAGTGGCGCGCCAAATGCAAATTAACATTCATTATGGAGGCATCAAATATGTTGCGCAACTTAATTACCAGGAGACCTGTATCAGTAGGGCCGGATGTGAAGATTTCCGAAGTAGCCCGTCTAATGGAAAAGGAAAATGTCGGGTCGGTGCTCGTGCTGGCGGACGGGAGACCGGTGGGCATTCTGACGGATCGTGATATAGTTCTTCGCTGTTTGGCAAAAAACATTAATGTGACGACCTGCCCGGTGAAGGATGCAATGACAAAAACCTTGGCGACCTGCCGTGATACGGATGGGGTTTTTGATTGTATACGCAAGATGCGCGATGAAAGAATCAGAAGAATGCCGGTTGTCGATGCTGACGGGAAGGCAGTAGGTTTGTTATCTTTCGGTGATATTCTTTCTATGCTTAGCAGGGAGTTCGCCGAGCTTACTAAAACAACGACTATTGCCGAGGAAGTGGAGCCTGAGCAGGAAGCCGCGTAAGAAAACGCCCTGCCTCCGGATATAATTTAAATACCGCGCCCGGGCGGTTGGAGATGGTTGCTAGCAGTTCATGAGATTGCTTAGAGGATTTTATGGTGACGCTCATGCCCTTCAAGCCTGATAGCCTAATGGTTTGATGTCTTGATTTTTTTAAAGTATCAAGCAAGCGGAGCGTTTCGTCAGGGTCATCCACAAATTCTTTTATGCGTGTATGTGTGACGCCATCTAAAAATGCGTCAATGTTGGCCTTGAGCCGCCGGTGTTTGCGGTTGGTCCAGTCCAAACCTTCACGTTGAGCGAAAAATACCGATTTTTTGTTGCCGTAAAATATTTCTATTTCCTCAACATCGTCACTGGTAATTGTTGAAAGCGCGCGGTGGCGTACGGCTGTAAAGCTATCTAATATATCAAGCATCTTTATGGCAGCACCGGTACATGTTAAAACTGCTGAATCCGCCATGGCATGGGCTGAAGCTATGCAAAAGGGCTTCCCTCCCTCGGGTAAACCTAATTTAAGCCGCCACTGTTCTGCTTTATCAGCTTTGTTGGTTCGCCATTCTAAATAAAACACCGGTGGCAAGAGGCCAAACGATTCAATCGGTCCATTTGTAGTTTCGGTATGGAGGTCGGCGCGAAGCGTACGCAATGTATCAAGCAGATGGTTTACGTAGCCGGTGTTTGCAAGGTTGTCTAATATACCATGAGGACCTGAAGCTATTTGCCAGGTAGGATCCGGACCACCGGTATTTTGAAGTCTCACCGTCCAACTATCTCCTGATTTAGGGTCATTCTTCGCTATAGTTAATTCAGAAACATCCGGCACATCAAAACTAAAAGGTTTGCCCGGAGCCGTCTGTCGCTTGTCTTCTTTTAAAGTACAAGAAGACAGCAGGAGTATGAAAATATAGAACGTAAAATATATACGGCCAACGCGCATGGCGTTGACATCCTAGGCGCTCACCGATAGCGTTGCAAGCTATTATGTCAACGTTAGCGGACTCACATACTGTTTGGAATTTAATCAAGAGCGGCGGGTTTGCAATGTACCCTCTTTTGGCGTGCTCCATTATTTCATGGGTCGTGATTTTTGAGAGGTTGTGGAACTATAAACGTCTTGGCCAAAACTTAAGCGCGTTCCATCTTGAGGCGCTCAATGCCTTGTTGCGACGGGACCGGAAAGGACTAGTGGGCCTTTGCCAGAGGAGAGCCACCTTGCCCACCGCGCGGCTCGTGACCACGGCGCTTGAGCGGCTTGAGGCTTCGGACCCGCGCTTGAAGGCCAAGTGGCGAGAGGCGCTGGATCGCAAGCGTCAGCTTATCAATCAGGAGTTGCGCCAGAATCTCTGGATGCTTGGCACCATAGGCAGCGCCGCTCCGTTTATAGGTTTGTTCGGCACTGTTGTGGGGATATTGCGATCATTCCAGGAAATGGCCAGGACGGGATCCGGCGGTTTCAATGTTGTTGCAGCGGGAATATCAGAATCATTGATCGCGACAGCGGCTGGAATAATAGTAGCGGTGATAGCGGTCCTTGCTTTTAATTCTTTTCAGACTTTATGGAGTGGCCTTGTGCTTAAGATTAGGATCCATACCGAGGAACTTGCCGAGATGCTTGCTTCTGAAAGTGAAGAAGTTAAAGGCGGCGATTAAATGGCTATTAAACCAGCGGACACTGATCATGCCACCGACAGTGAAGGAGCTATCCTGTCTGAGATCAACATCACGCCACTTGTGGACGTTTTTTTGGTTTTACTAATTATCTTCATGGTCACGAGTTCTGTGATGTCACAGCTCGGCGTTGATGTTAAACTCCCGCGCGCAAGCGCTGGCTTGAGCGAGGCTCAAAGCGATGGCGTTGTAGTGACGCTATTCAATGACGGCGGTGTTCGTGTCAATGACAGCAAAGTCACGGCCGGTGACCAAAAAAATTTTAGTGACGCTTTAAAAGCGGCATTTTCAAAGACAAGCTCGCGTCTTGTAGTGCTTGAAGGTGACAGGCAGGCGTTCTTAGGAACAGCGATAGAAATCATGGATGTCGCCCGCAAGGCAGGGGCTGATAAATTTGCTATAGCCACAAGTTCCGAATATAAGCCACAAGAGCAACGAAACCAATGAGTCCAGCGAAGGATGCGTAAGCTTCATAGGCCCGGTTTTTAAGTGCCAGCTCCAACGAAAATCCGTGCATGGACACATTTGGATTTATCTTTAGCAAAGTTTCCCTGCCTGCGGGTGCAAGCGTAGGAATAAGCCGTGGCACTGAGGCAAGGTAAATATCATATGAGTTGCTGAAAACAGCGCGCAGTTTTGTTTCCTCATCGAGGATAATGTAGTGATACACGGTGGCGAAGATGACCGACAATACTAGCGTAAGCAACCAGCTTTCAATCGATAGCGCCGTGCCGATCGCCATCAGATAAGTCCCCAGATAAAGCGGATTGCGGACGAATGAATAGGGCCCGCCCACCGCGGGATACGCGTCTTTGCGCAGATATCCGCTGGCCCAGAACCTGAGGCTTGCACCGGTAAAGCAGACCAGTATGCCGTGCCATTTCGGGTATTGTTTGGCGGAAATGATGAGTGCCGTTGCAAACAGCCAAGCAAGCACGATTCTGGTCTTGCCGCGGATAATAGCGCGGAACCAACTAGGTTTTGTTATTTCTTCTTGATCACTCACGTCATCCAATTAACGTCTTTGTCTGGATAGTGCAAGAGTGGTGATGTAAGCATGCTTGAGCGGCGGGCGGCTTTGAGCTAATATATAAGCCGCGCCACAGATTTATATCTGTGGATTTACATCTGGCATCTAGCATCCGGAGGACTAAGGCGTGAAGCAATCACCAAAATCTAAAACAAAGTTCAAACTTGATAAAGGTCTCTTGGTGCGGATTCACGATCTAATGGTAAAGACGCGCATGCTCGAAGAGCGTCTCGTTAGGATGTATAAGCTAAATGACGGGTACTTCTGGATCGGCGGACCGGGGGAGGAGGCTTTTAATATCCCACTTGGGCTGCAGATTAAAAAAGGTGAAGGCAAGGACTACGATTACCTCCATTTAAAATATCGTTCCAGCGGCGTACTGCTCACCATGGGCGCCGATCCCATGGATACGATAAGGCAGATGAAGAATACCGCGACTGACCCTTATTCATGCGGAAGAAGTTTTGTTAACCATCAATCAATAAGAAGTTGGAATGTGATTCCTATCACTTCACCGATTGGAGTCGAGTTCGCGACATCTATCGGGACAGGGCTTTCGCAGCGGAGACACGGAGGGGAAGGCATAACGATTGTTGTAGGTGGGGATGCCGGCACGGCCGAGGGCGAGTTTGCTTCGACGCTGATCTGGGCTGCAAGGCCGGGGTTCGAGCTTCCGATGCTGATAATCGTGACGAATAACAATTGGGGTATATCCACCACGGCTGCAAGCCAGCATGGTGAAAAGTGGATTTCCGACCGCGGGAAGGCTTTCGGCATGCGAACGCTCACGATCAACGGCAACGACGTGGAGGAGTCTTACTTTGCGATAAAAGAATCAATGGAGTACGTGAGGACCGAGCGAAAGCCCGTTCTTTTGGAGGCGCTTGTATCAAGGCTTTATGGCCACAGCTCCGCAAGCGGGGCTAACTTCATATCTGATGAGGAGGATCCTCTCGTTACTTTTGAGACCAATCTTGAAAGAGCAGGAGTACTTGGCAGGGAGGAAATGAACGCCATAAGGGAAAAGTATTTTGCCGAGATGCTTGAACTCTCAAAGAAGGTTAGGGAGGAGCCCATGCCTGATCCTTCAGCGATTTATGATTATACGTATTTTGGCCAGAAGGGACGGTACTGGTAATGGCTAACATGGCTCAGGCCATCAGGATGGCCCTTCATTACGGCGAAACTAATCTTGGCGTCACGGATGTTTTTGGCGAGGATGTCGGACCGCCCCTTGGCGGAGTTTTTACAGTTACGCAGGGGCTTAAGACGGCGTGGAATTCGCCGCTTGATGAGCGAGGCATCATAGGCGCCGCCATCGGGCTAGCGCTTGCCGGTGACAGGTGCGTGGCGGAGATACAGTTCTGCGATTATATTTTCAACACGATTGATTTGCTTAAGCTTGCGGGACTTCAGTGCTGGATTTCAAACGGCCAGTGGAATGTCCCCATGACCGTCATGACCCCTGTGGGAAGTGGGATCCGTGGATCGATTTACCATTCACATTCGTTTGATGCGACAATGACGCATATCCCGGGTTGGAAGATCGTAATGCCCTCGACCCCCATTGATGCATACGGATTGATGATATCGTGTTTAAAGGACCCGAACCCTACCATGTTTTTAAAACCAAAGGCGCTTCTTAGGGTCCGTGGCAAAGAGCAAATTCCGGGTGAACCCCCGCTCACCCCGGAGGGTGAGAAAATGTTGAAGGAAATGATTGATGCCCCACTTGGAGACCGCTCGAAATGGCAACCACGGTGGCCCGAAGAGCTTAGTGATTTCACCGTAAAAATCGGCTCTGCAAGACTTGCATGCGAAGGCAAGGACATTACTGTTGTAAGTTACGGGCGCACGCTGCCGCTTTGCGAACAGGCGGCGTACAAGCTCCACGACGAAGAAGGATTATCGATCGAGGTTTTGGATCTAAGGAGTTTGTGGCCCTATGACTGGGAGATGATTTCCGAATCCATCCGCAAGACGCGGCGGGTACTTTTTGTGAACGAGGACACAGAGGTCACGAATTTTGGTGAGCACTTGCTTAGAAGGGTAGTCGAGGATGAGGAACTTTTTTATTGTCTTGAAGCCCGCCCAAGGCTTCTCGCTGGTGCATTCGTGCCAGGCATAGGGCTCGCTGACCCCATTGAGATGGCCAGCGTGCCCCAACTTACCTCTATTTTAAAAACCATCCGCGAGGTCCTTGCGGATAAAGCATAGACAGCAGATTGAAAATAACTAATAATTTCAACACAATGCAGCAATCCTAAGGTGTCTATAAGTTAGGGATTCCCAAAGGTTTTTTTAACCGATACAATATTAAATATAAGAAGTAGCGGGAAATATTAGGAGGGGTAACCCGATGGATATTAATAAGTCCTGGGTGTTGGTCATCATGTTTGGTTTGGCGGGTGTGTTGTCACCCACGCATGCCGAAGAAAGTTCGAGCTTGCCTGCTATTTCAGGCTTTCAATCTTCAGCGGCTGGAATAACGGCGAATTTTCAAAGTTGTTTGGACATAAATCCAATGCTTACTCAAGCTGTAAATGTCCTGGCCAAAGATAAAACAGCCGCTGGTGTGGCTCCTGGTGCTTCTTGTGGTGGGAGCGAAAGCGGTCCTGACGCTAGCAAGATGTCTTGTGAAAATTACAGCAAGGATGCCATTGAGGCCCAGCAGAAAGCCTTAGACGATGCATTAAAAACGCTTAGCTGCAAAAAGACGCAGCTCGATGGCCTTAAGTCACAGCTGGGCTGCCTTACAAGCCAGGCTGATAATCTCGCATCGCAAATCCAAGCACTCGGGGAAGCTTACGCAAGCAATGTTAACCGTTTTCAACAGGACCTATCCAAGATCAAGTCCGTGGAAGGCGATCGTGAAATGCAGTTCCAAGACGTCACTGAAAAACTTGGCGGCAGCGAGAAAACCGGTTCACCAGGCTTGCTTAGAATCCGCGAAAACACCAAGGCGATGATCGCCCAGATGCCGCTCCAGATCCAAGGCGTAAAACAAATGTACAAGGATATAGAGTTGCAAAAAAAGGCTTTAGATGAACAAGCCAAGTCCCGCACAATGGCTTTAACTGGGGATTGTTTTAACACGCCAAAATCTTATAGATGCGCCCCAAATGGGCCACCTGTCTCTGCTAGGGAGTATATCCTGTGTCGATACGAGGACAATCTATTAGCGCTAGGTAACGTGAGACAAAAGGGTAATACTATTTTTGAGGCAAAGGCAAAAGCTAATGCCCAGGCGCTCTCCAATCTCTTGGATAGGATATTTGCAAGCGCCCCAAAAAATCTGATGATGCCGGGTTCAGACAAGGAGGCTCAACAGCAGTTTCAGCAACAGATGCAACAGCCAATTCGTATCTGGAACCCTGCGAACATAGAATCTGAATTCGGCAACGCACTTTCGCGTTATAACGAGGAAGGTTTTTATAACAAGAAGAGACTTAATATTAGCGGCGAAGTTATGCGAATTATGAAGAGCTGCTATAAAACTGCAAATAACACGGTAGAACAAGAGAAGACCCGTGCCGGGAGCTTCCTCGGTGTCGCGGCCGCGAATATAAAGAAGCTGGAGCGTGAGACGTCGGTCAGGGTCAATGAATTCCTTAACCAGTATTCGCAGCAGCTTTCTGAAAACATGTCCGTCCTGGTTGGTCAGCACATGCCAGTTGACGTGAGCCGCTGCCAGAACGCGGCTCCAAATACTCAGACAAATTGCTTGGATGATCTAAGGAGAAATATGGAAGGTCTCCTAGCCGGGAGTGTTCCGCAATCCGAGATGAATATCGTGATTCCGTCCAAGGATCCGCAAAGCGCTATTAAGTTTCGCTGCCAGGGGATCAACGGCTGTATCACTTCCTTACAGAACATATCACGCAAGCTTGAGAACGAAAAAAAGAGGCTGGGGCAGTTCAAGAGCGATTATGTATTAAAGTCCAACCAGAGCATGCAGAACTATACCAGGCAGATGGCAAGTATCCTAAGCATCCAGAGCCAGGCTTTATCAAACAGGCTTAAGTCGCTTAACTCGAACCTCGCATCGCTTGGCGTGCGAAGCGCAGTTGATATAAAACCAGTGGAAGGCGAGCAGTTTGAAGCCGACGAGGACGGTCTTTACAAGGCACCAAAGAGCGTACTCAAGCTAATCGGAGGCCAGATGACCCCGCCGATGCTCGATGTGCACGGTGAGAATTTTTCAAGCGCCCTTGGCGGCGTCACCGAACGGGCAAACGAGATTGATGAAAAAATGAGCAGACTCAATGAGAGCAAGAGCTTCCTCGTGGCGCTGGGGCCCAAGTGCAGCAAGGAGAAGTTGGAGAAACAGGTAAATGTGTTGAGTAGTGTGACTGATAGGTTTGCAAATACAAATTGTGGTAGTATTGGTGAAGGATGGTGTGAAAAATTCAGGGATGATTTTGTACGACTTGCTAATGATGTTGGAACCATTTTGGGTGATACTGATCTATCCAGCGAATCTAATATGATCAAAGAATCTCTCGAAACAGGTGCTGAATGTGCAAATGCTCCTGCTCCTGCTCCTGCTCCTGCTCCTGCTACTGTTCAAATTAAGCGATTCTGTAATTCTGTTACTAGAGATGTAGATAAGTATTTAGACAAGATGCGTAGGATAAAAAAAGACTTTGAATCAGAAGCAGGCTCGGCCGAGTGAGTACCAAGAACGCAAAGTGAGAAAAAAGACACCGCTTAAATTTACCAAGATGCACGGCTTAGGCAACGACTTCATCGTTATTGATGATCTTTCAGGTCGTGGTTTTTCCGCCCGCATGTTGAAGGGGGATCCCTCGCGCAAGCTCTGTGACAGGCGCTTTGGCGTCGGTGCAGATCAGATTCTTGTAATAGGCCGTGCCAGCCATAAAAATGCCGACGCGCGCATGGATATATTGAACGCCGATGGCTCGGTGGCCGAGATGTGCGGCAACGGTATAAGGGCTGTGGCGCTTTATCTTAAACAACATATATTTAAACGAAGCCGGAGCTTGTGTATTGAAACACTTGCAGGGTTGAAGGATGTTGTATTCTCTGGTTCATCATCGCATCCCATGATTTCTGTCGATATGGGTAAGCCAATTCTTAGCGACGATTGCACTAAGGGCGGCGCGGCGCTTGATCTCTTGCACGCGGGTGTAGCGTATCTGCCGGGGGTTATGTTTTTCGAAGTCAATATAGGCAATCCACATGCGGTTGTTTTTGTGAATTCTGTTAATAATTACCCGGTCGATCAGGTGGGGCCTGCCATTGAGAACCATCCAAGATTTCCCGCAAGGACCAATGTGGAATTCGTTGAAGTCAACGGCCCAAAGTCCATAATCGTGCGTGTCTGGGAGCGCGGCGCTGGTCTCACGCTTGCGTGCGGGAGCGGTGCGTGCGCGTCCGCTGTTGCGGCGTTATGTAGCGGGCGTGTTCGCGGCCCATCGGTGAATGTCAATTTGCCAGGGGGCAAGCTTGTGATCAGGTGGCCAGGCCCAGGATCTTCCATAACAATGACCGGTCCTGCTGAGGAAGTGTTTTTAGGAGTGGTGTCTAAGTCGGGAGAATATTTTTAAGGCGTAGTGAACAAAAATATTTCAATCCCCGCGGGGTGCTTTTATCCCTCGGATTTCTGAACTTTTTTCGCCCCTCAAATGCAAAATCCCGGATGAATCCTAAGGAATAGTTTTCAGATCCGAGCTTCATTAGTTCCGGCGTGGCAGAATTTTCCTCACAAATTTCCGCGGCACTTTTGTTTTAGGCACGTTACCATCAAACCAGCTGCGAACATCAAGATCCAAACCACAGCCATGCGTGTAGTTGTAAAGCGCTTTTTTAAGTCCATCGCCAAGCATGTCGTGATCACAATCGACGCTATCTTCAAATAATAAATCATTACAAGTGAACACAGGACTAGATGCAACACCTACATCTGCGTATTTTTGCACGAGACAGATCCCGTATTTATCCGGACTTTTAGCTATGGGGCTGTGTACCGTGAGACTGAACCTGTGCCAATATCCTGAATGAATGCAGCCGGCCTCAAAAAGCTGCCGGGCCACTTCAAGTGAATCCAACGTTTCTTGAGAGGTCTGGGTTGGGAATCCATACATCAAATACGCGTGCACCATGATCCCTGCGTTTGAAAACGCATCTGTGACCTGTACGGCTTGCTCAAGACTCACGCCTTTTTTCATCAGCTTCAACAGCCTGTCAGAAACTGTCTCTAGACCGCCAGTGACAGCTATGCAGCCGGAACGAGCCAGAAGCGCGGTAAGCTCTTTATCGAATATTTTGTCAAAACGGATATTGCCCCACCAGGTAATGCATATCTTTCTGGCAATAATGGTTTCTGCCAACACCCTAAGCAGCGACGGTGGCATGGCTTCATCCACAAAATGAAAACCACTTGAACCGGTTTCGCGCATCACAGTCACAATTCTGTCCACCAAGTCCTCGGCAGACGCGGGAGCGTAATGTTTGATGTAATCAAGACTCGTGTCGCAAAACGTGCACTTTCTCCAATAACAGCCATGGGCTAGTGTGAGTTTATTCCAGCGGCAATCAGACCATATACGAAGTGCTGGATTGAGCGTCTCAAAAACCGAAAAATACTCATCAAGCTTAAGACCTTTGTAGCTTGGTGCCGCTATGTTTTTACGCGTAATATCGATCGAGTCATTGCTAAAACCGATGGTCATGATCTTATCGTCTTTTTTCATCATCGTTCTTACAAGACTGTTTAATTCCAATCGGCCATCAAGATGGTCTATCAGCCTAAGCAGCGGCGTCTCTCCATCATCAAACGTTATAAAATCAAAGTAATCAAAAACTCTGGGATCGCTCAGTTGCCTTAACTCGGTATTGACGAACCCACCACCAAGCACCAGTTTTGCTGATGGAGACAGTGATTTTATCAGCTGTGCCATTCTGAAGGCACCGTAAACATTTCCTGGAAATGGCACTGAAATGCCGACCAGCTCTGGTTCATGCTCACTTATCGTTTTGCGTGTGTTCTCATCGATCATTGTGTCAATAAGAGTAGGTCGAGCCGAAAGGGCTTCATGTAGCTGGCCAAAACCATCAAGACTTAATGTTAGTTTTTCGCCATACCTTGAAAAACCAAAGCGTCCATCTATCCCTTCCTGGACTACATCAGCGATGTCGTCCAAGTACAAGCTGGCTAGATACTTTGCCATATCGGTCGTGCCCATGGCACCGAATGCTAGAGAAAATACATTTCCGCCATTTTTTGTAAATTCTCGTTCGATAGTCCTGATCCGTTCACCTTCAGGGAGAAAGTTTCTGCCTGTGATTTTAAAAGCAAGCGTCGGATCATTCCCCTGCAAAAATCGGATTACTGCGTCAATAGTGTTTATGTATTCATCAGCTCGTTTCAGGAAGTTTCTCACCGATAACGGTGACGACAATGACTCACCAGATAGCCATGAAGTAACCCTTTGCAAACCGCCGGCTGAGAACAATTTAAGCAAAAGATCAAGTGAGGCATCGACAATCGAAACATCAATACCTTGGCCACGTAAAAAGCCAGCCAGATACGTTATGGAAGGATAAGGAGTATTAGGCTGTATAACTGGCGGAATTACGAGCACTACACGCATATGGCGTAATCATGGGTCATTTATATTCTCAAGGCAGTACTCAATTTCATCTCTAGGACCAGTTCTTAGCGTGGAGAGATCAGATCCAACGATGGAATATGAAAGTCCGCAGCTCGTTGTCAACCATTTACCAGGTGGTTCACACACATAAGGATTCACATCAAACATCACTGTGCAAAAATACCAATATTTATTCTTTTCAGACTTAGATTGCATTACGGCGCACCTGATATCAGGCTGTTCACTAGCATTAATGCGTACGCGGGCATCTACACACCCTTCATTAACCGTATCATCCAAAATACCATTAATGTTACGGACTATCTCTTCTATTATGCGTTGCTCTTGCCTGATTGGATGCGACGGTTGGCCTGAAAATAAATTAACTGGAAAAAAGGCAAGTAATGCCAAAATACTAATCAGCTGCAATGTGAATTTCATATACAAACCTCACAGGCAATACCAAAGATTGCAGGTTTTTAGCACCATTTATTTAATAACACCAGGCATACTTAAATTTTCAGCCTTTGTTCTAACGCTAGCCCCAAGCTCCATAGGTAGTGGTTCAGGGGTTCATTGGTATGGATAATGGCGAGTATGGCGCGGGATCAATAGCAACGGCGTTCTCAAAAAGGCGAAAGAAAAATAGATAGTCCCGGCTAAAGCCATGGCGCCCTACCTCCGGCCGCGTAGGGTCAGTTTTTTTGAAGAGCTTTTTGTGACTAACCTGTGGTGATGTGTCCGCCTGTAGTGCTCACTTTAGTTGTAGTTGCTGTGATTTCTTATGATCCAATAGATCTCGCTCAAGGCCTCGTAATCGGCTTTACTGTGGTACTTTGCTTGTGCCTCGGAAAGTTCTTCTGAGATCATAATCTTTTCTTGGCGGCTTAACTCAACGGAATAATTTAGAAGAATCAAATCGACTATTTTTTTTATAGTTGGAATCTCCTGCATTAGTGAAAGTCTTGAGACGAGTTTGCCAAGTCCCTTATCCTGATCGACTGGAAGCAGTCTCTCAATTTCACTCAACAGTGTTTCAGCTTGTAGCTTTTCTTCTCCACCAAGTTTTGTATTACTGGAATTGTTCTGAAGAAGAACAAGTTTTTCAAGAGCCAACTGCGCCTTTAGAGCAGGTTGAACCCAGATGAATTCATTTCCGACAACTATTTTTCGGGCGTAAAATGCTAATAATGAAGTATTCTCATGCAACTTAGGCTTTGCTGTTTTAGTTTTGTCCAACAGTGCACTCAGCGATTCCAGACGTGAGCGAATTTGATCGCGCAGTTCTATTGCTGGGGACTTCTTACTCTCCCCGAAGATATCCGAGCAAGGTGTGGCATAAACTAATTTTGATGTAAAAAAGATAGAGATAACAAAAAAAACTATTATCAAACGAAGTGTTTGAGAATCAAAACTGGATCGCACCCATGCGAGACTATATTTGTGCATAGAAAGTTGTTTAATTTCAAAAATCCGTAGGAGTTAGTTCCTTTTAACGGCTTGAACTTAATTAACGAGAGACACTAAATCATTATATGACGCTTATTGTCAATACTTTTCACGCGGGTGCGGTTACCAGCGAATCGCCCCGCATGTGCAGAGGAAATTGCTGTATTTCCAATCTTTTTCTGCCCCGAATCCTGAGACACTAATCTTAGTGAATCTTTTCTCTATAAGGCCATGTGGATTTTTCAGTTGCTGAAATCGCAGCACGCCGTGAGTTCGAAGAGCTGGCGCGTGCTGATGAAGCGACTCATGAAGAGTACGAGCGGGGGATCAAAGAAAAAGCCTTTAATCGCGCCTTTCCCGAAAAAGATCGGCAAAACGAAGTGATTCATGAAACTTGACGAAGCAAAAAATTCCCTCTGCGTGAGACGGCTGAGCGCTATAATTTAGAGGAGAGTAGGAAAGCCTATGTATGGAGTTCACCACGGGTCTGTAGTGCCTTCGCTCACTAAGCGTAATTTTTTAAGGGATTTGAACAATAACTGAATACACCGATTTCTTACCAGATGATCGATGAACAACTTCTTGAAGAAAATAAAGAGTGTTAGGGGGTAATGAACCTGCCATAAACTGAAGTTTTAATGTATGAGCACCATTATAGTCATATTCACTTTGGGGGACTCCCGATAGCTCTATATTGTTTGTTGTCCAGGTTTGTCCATCATCTTCTGAGTAAGCATGAATTCCATTACCAACAACATGGATATTCCCTTCGTTTGAGATAAATAAATTGTGTGCATTTCCTTTTACTTTATTGACTGGTCTACTCCAGCTGTGTTTGTAATCTTTAAATTTCTCTAACCACACAGGATCCATATTATTAATATCCGCTTTTTGTGTCAGAACATAATACACATTGTTTTCAGTATGTGTTGGTTGAGAAATATCTTGGATATGTGGATAGTAGCCGCCTTCAGGCGATCCAATACGTCTACCAAGGGTGAACCCATTTAATATTTTTTCACCATAGTGAGTGTAGTTAAAAACATAAATTGCGTTTCTTGCAGCGGTTGGACATTTACTAGAACTACAAACGTAGCCATTAGGGTGATGACCAGTTGCTACAGATAATCTATGTCCTTGTGCCAGAAGGGTTGGATATATGAATTTTCCATCGGCATAGTGACGAACAGCTTTGGGATTATACCACTTATCATTTATCATTTTATCATTGGCAAAAAGACCGCACCTAAGAATATCTGTCAAAGAAGATTTGGAATATCCCCAATTTGTTGTACACAGATAAAGTCCATCGTTATTAGGTTCATAGGTGACGCCAAAATAGTAGTTATCGACACCCCAAACTAAAGTATCAACTTGTTTGGGATTTGAAAGAGTGGATTTCTCTATATTCTCAAAAATTAAATGTTCAACAGAACCGCTCCCCTGAAAGGAACTGTCTCGTGGATAAACGATGTGCAACCTTTGTTGTTTGTCTAGAATCAAACTGGGTGGTTGATGGGCATTAGAAGACTTTTTTTCCCAAACCCGCTGCCAGCCAGCACTTGGATTTTTTTCATCGAATCGAAACAAGCTAATATCTCTGGGATGGGCTGGATGAGTTTGGAGAACAGCAAAATGGTAGCGATCACTGCGAACATATTTTGGAGAATGTCGTCCCCAAAGAAGCATGCTAGAACGGTTGCCATCGGGAAGAATTTCAGGAATAGAGCCAATGATTTTATAAGATGTGTAATGAAAAGAATTCGCATAAAGATCATTAAGAGAGGATCCTAAAATAAATAAACTGATCAAATAAAAAAAAGGAACAAACATAGCAAAATCCTACTTTGAAATAATGCTGTGCGCCCATGAACTAGAACACATCACTACTATATCGGAATAATTGATTATTTCATTAAGGCGCATGCAGCGGTTCATTTTTCATCCCATTTGGTGCACATGTCACTAGTGGATTTTGTGCGAACTCACCCCTGCAACACTCCTACTCGCTCATTGAACTGCTCTATCAGCTTATCCCACTCCTTGACCTGGCTGAATTTTTCATTCCAGAATTCAGGATCCCAGAGCTGATTTAGTTCCTCCGTGGTTTTCCCCTGCTGCTCGACCCAGGTAAAGTACTTAAGATTATGCAGGGCCTTGCGGTCATGATAGCCAAGCTCCCTCATATTGTCAGAAGCTACGCCCCTGAGATATCGCTCTAGATCAGCGGATGCCTGGGACTCGTTGTATGGGCCGCTTGACTGACTGAGTTCCCTAAGCCTGCTTTGGTACATATCAGCCGAGTCAGTAAACACGGTAAATATAATATCATCGCTATCGAATTCAAAAAATTTCGCCATCTTTATTGAAGCTATCAAATTACATATACTAGAGATCCCAAGCAGCGGGAGAGCGGAGATCACATCGGCGGATAGACCAGCACTGGCAAGTGCTTTTTTGCCAGCCGGTTCATTGAATAAACGAAGCACACGCATGCAGTTTTCATCATCCACTGCCACCACTGCATCAGTGTTGCGCACGTTATGAATCCAAGGCACGTGCTTGTCACCGATACCCTCTATCCGGTGGCCGCCAAACCCATTCCTAAGAAGCGTAGGGCACTGTAGTGCCTCTGTCGCCGCAACTCTCACGTGAGGCGCAATGGTCCGCAAATAATCTCCGGCAGAAATGGTACCGGCGGAGCCAGTAGCTGAAACATATGCTGAAAGGTGGCTCCTTTTGTTTTTTACACCGTTAAAAGCTTCCTCTATCGCCCGGCCGGTGACCTGGTAATGCCAAGCGGCGTTCCCGAATTCCTCGAATTGGTTAAAAATCACGCAATCCTTGCGCGTTTTTTTTATCTCCCAGCACTTGTCGTAGATTTCCTTTACATTGCTCTCACAACCAGGTGTCGCGATCACTTCAGCCCCGATCAGACGGAGCCAGTCAAAACGTTCCTTGCTCATCTCTTCTGGCAGTATTGCCACGGCTGTACAGCCAAGGAGCGTGCAGTCAAAGGCTCCTCCCCGGCAGTAGTTACCGGTCGAAGGCCAAACAGCTTTTTGCGTATCAGGATCAAATTCACCAGTCACAAGACGTGGCACCAAGCACCCGAAAGCTGCGCCTACTTTATGTGCGCCGGTCGGGAAGTATTTCCCCACAAGCCCTATTATGCGCGCGCGTACACCACTAAGCGCGCTTGGGATTTCAACAGTGTTCACCTTTCCATAGAGGCCGGAGCTTACGTCATTCTTCCACGTGATCCTAAAAAGGTTCAGGGGATTGACGTCCCACAGGCCAATTCCTGGCAATTTATTTTTAATAGCATCAGGCACGCTTTCTGGATTTATTTGCTGTGAAAATGTCGGGATCACGATGCCACGATCCTTACAACGCTTAATAGTTTTTGATATTACTTTTTCATTTAGTATCACTTGTGTCATTGCTAGTCCTCTCAAATCAGCTTATGCACTATCCTCTTAAGATCCTCGGCAGTCGGGTCGATCAAATATGGTTGCCCAACTGATTTTATGGCGCTTGCGATATCTTTTAACCCATTTCCTGTAATAAGTGCCACGACGGTTTCGTCGGGTTTAATGCGCCCTTCTTCCATGGCTTTTTTTAATCCGGCAACTGATGCTGCCGCAGCAGGTTCGGCGAATAATCCTTCAGTCCGCGCCAAAAGAGGTATCGCATCCAAGATCTGCTGATCAGAAACCGATATTGCAAAACCGCGGGACTCTTTAAGCGCCTTTACAGCCGCCACACCGTCTCTTGGGACACTGACGCCTATACTGTCTGCGATGGTCCTGCCGCTCACGGGTCTGATAACTAAATCTGATTCGAGCGCATTTTTTATTGAACAGCTCTCCTGCGCCTGGACAGCAACCATGGCCGGAAGCTTATCTATTATCCCCAGCCTGTAAAAATCAAGAAATCCCTTCCAGATCCCTGTCAAAATATTTCCGTCACCGGTTGGTATGATGACTTTATCTGGGGAGCGGAAACCAAGCTGTTCGATTATTTCAAATGAACAAGTTTTTTTCCCTTCGCGGGTGAAAGGATTGAACCCTGTATTGCGGCAATACCAGCCGTATTCCTTGCTGGCCAAAAGACATAGATCAAACGCCTGGTCATAAGTTCCCTTAACCGTGATCACTGTGGCGCCAAACACTAGCAATTGCGTGATTTTTGCCTGCGGGGCCGTTTGTGGGACGAAGATAATGGTCTTTAACCCCTGCGCCGCCGCTAAACATGCGAGTGAAGAAGCGGCATTCCCTGTTGAAGCGCCAGTGACTATGGTCTCGCCTTGTTCCAAGGCCCTGGCAACCACGATTGCACTAGCCCGGTCCTTGAAAGACGCGCTTGGATTCCTGGTGTCGTCTTTTAAATAAAGATTATTGATCCCGAGCATGTTGCCTAGCTTGCGCGATTTATAAAGCGGGGCGCTGCCGAGAAATAGAGGTGAAACATATTTGTCGCTTTCAAGCGGCAGTATATCTAGATAGCGCCATATGCTTCGGTCATGGTTAGCCTCAAGAGCTTCCCTTGATAAAGTTTTTTTTATTCTTTCATAATCATAAACCACTTCGATGTTGCCGCCGCAACTTTGGCAGGTATAAGCTGCATTAAGCTCCTTTTCACATCCCACACATTTATATCCTGATATCTTTGTCATCTTTAAACCTGCCTTAATCCCGTATCACACGTGAAGAGCCAGGCGGTCAAGGGGAGTCGCGAAAACCTGGACTTCCTTAGCAAGTAAGTTATGATTTCAAAGTCATAAAAATGAGAACACCTCTTAGCGGGATTAATATTTTAAACCTGACACCGAGCCTCCCGGCTACACTGGCCACTGCAAGGCTTCATCAACTTGGCGCTTCAGTCATAAAAATAGAATCCCAGGCCGGCGATCCGCTACAATCAGCTTCCAACGCATGGTACAAGGCGCTGACGCGCGGCCAACGGATAATTACTTTAGATCTAAAAAATGCCGATGGGCAAAAAGAATTAAACAGCTTGCTTAAGAAAACCAATATCATGCTTGCGGCTATGCGCCCACGCGCCATGACCAAGCTGTCACTGAGCTGGAACTCACTTCATCGGAAGTTCCCACGCTTGTCATTGGTAAGAATAGTGGGTTATCCAGCGCCTTTTGAAAATCTCCCTGGCCATGATCTGACTTATCAAGCAATGGCCGGACTTGTTCTGCCGCCGCGCCTTCCTCCAACACTGCTTGCTGATTTTGCTGGGGCCGAGCAAGCCGTGTCATCCACGCTGCTCGCGCTTCTTCAACGCGATAGAAAGGGTATGTGCCTTAGCGTTGCGCTATCAGAAGCGGCTTCGCAGTTTACTTTATCAAAACATTATGGCCTTACTACCCGAGGAGCACTTCTCGGAGGTGGCTCTCCGCGCTACAACTTGTACCAGACACGTGACAAGAAATGGATCGCGCTTGCAGCTCTTGAGGACCGGTTTTGGGCCGAGCTTATCCGTACGTTAAAACCAAAAACACAGACATATAAGGCGCTGAAACAAATCTTCTTGACCCGCACCGCGAAAGCCTGGGAAATTTGGGCGAGAAAGCAGGACATTCCATTGACTGCCATGAGTTTTTAAAACAACAAACAAAAGGAGGACATATGCAAATCAAAGGGAAGGTTTTTCTAGTTTCTGGGGGCGCATCCGGCCTTGGAGCCGCTTGCGTGGAGCGCTTCTACGAGCAAGGTGCTTCGGTGGTATTGATCGACAAAAACAAGGAAGTGGGAGAAGCTTTAGCAAAAAAACTTGGCGGTGCCACGCGTTTTGTCGCGGCTGATGTGTCCCAAGAGAAAGACGTGCAAACTGCGATCGATGTAGCGTGGAATGATTTTGGTAATCTCCACGGTGCCGTTTGTTGCGCAGGCGTAGGCACCCCTTGCCGTATTGTGGACAAGACCAACACAGCTCACCCGCTTGATTTGTTTTCTAAAATCATCCAGGTGAACCTGGTGGGAACCTTCAACGTGATAAGACTGGTTGCATCTTCCATCATAAAGCGTGGCACAGAAGCTGGTAAAGAAAGAGCTGTTATAATAAGCACCGCCTCGGTGGCCGCATTCGAGGGGCAGATAGGTCAGGCCGCGTATTCAGCTTCAAAGGGTGGCATAGTAGCGATGACCTTGCCGATTGCCAGGGAGTTAGCACGCTTCGGGATCCGTGTGCTGACAATCGCGCCTGGAATATTCGATACCCCGATGCTAGCTGGACTCTCCGAAGAAGTCCGCGCCTCGCTTGGACAACAAGTGCCGTTTCCGCCAAGGTTGGGGCGTCCAGTCGAATACGCACAGCTCGCCCAGAGCATTATTGAAAACGAGATGTTAAATGGTGAAGTTATAAGAATTGATGGAGCTATCCGGATGGCCGCCAAATAGCGGCCATCCAAAATCTAATAACTATTCAAGTGAATAGCTGTTGAGAAGTTGTTCCAGCTTCATCGTGCCGGCATTGTCATGAGGGCAATATGAATAGGAAATAATATATCCATTCGCGCCGGCTATCATGGTCGGTATCGCGAGTCCTTGGAGTTTTGGCAGGAAATAATCAATCAGATTATCCAAGCCTAGTATTCCAAGAATTGAGCGAGCCCATGCCATCTTTGGTGCGAATGCTTCAATTATAAGGTCACCAGTTTTGGTAACACGGATCGCTTCATAATAATTCTTATCAAAAGACTGTCCCCATAATTCATTTTCTATGGCGACATTCGGAGCGAACGTCTTGATGCGGCCGTTATCGGAAAAAGACAGGTTATCAAGAAACAAATCACCGAATCTCTTGAACTGGTACCAGCTTCTGCCTTCAGGAGCAACCACAGCATCATTCCTTGATAGGGCATAAAAAACGCGGCAGTCATACCGCTTGCCCATCTCGATATTATCGCCTATCAGCACCCTACCTTCAGTATCAATATGCGTAGGCTTAATCGCGTTATTGAATTCTTTGACGAGAGTCATGATGTAAGGATTCAACGTTATGGTCTCAACGAAATCAAAACCACCGCCAGGACTTTTTTTCTTCTTGCCCATCGCTGACGCCGGGTCCATACCGGCAGCTAAAACAAGCATCACTGACAGCAAAACAAATCTATTAAAATTAGCCATTTTCCCCCTCCTTAATCGGCTCAAATACTATTAATACAAATCATTAACAGAGGAGTAGAGCATGAGTTCTGATCATTGACAATAGCGGGTTTCATGATAACTGATTTACTCGAATGATCCAATTCCGTATTCATGGCCGCGGAGGGCAAGGCGGCGTGACCTTGGCCAAGATGTTAGCCTTCATGTACTGGACTGAAGGCAAATGGGTTCAAGCATTCGGAAGTTACTCCGCAGAACGCACCGGAGCGCCGCTCCAGGCATTCATATTGGCGGATGATGTTGAAATCACAAACCGTAGCGGCGTTTACACTCCAGACCATCTTATCATCGTGGACTCAACCCTGCTTGGCGAAAGCATTCTCTCGGGGCTGTGCGTGGATGGAACGCTGCTAATAGACACGCCGCATGAGCCGGCTAATTTCGTGCAATTCACCGGACGGAAAATAGCCACGGTAAATGGACGCTCAATAGCACTTAGGCACAAGCTCGGAACAAAAACGACACCTATCACCAATTCAGCGATGTCCGGAGCAGCAGCAAAAGTTTTCGGTATCAAATTCGAAACAGTCGAAAAAATGCTAAAATCGCTTGGTTTTTCGCAGGCAAATTTAATCGCGGCCAAAGACGCTTACAACGAAGTGAAATCAGCACGGATGCCAGGCGAACCCAAAATCATTCCGGTTGTAGTGCCGAAGGATCCAGTCCCTCCGCTTGTTACCGGTAATCTAGGGACAGAACCAAAACTCAATATCGCCGACTGGAAAAGCCGCGAACCTTTTTATCGTGATCTGGTACCGCCATGTAACTTCAGTTGCCCTGCCGGGAATAATGTACGTGGTTTTATTTCAGAACTTGCCAATGGCGAAATGGATAAGGCGCTTGAGATTCTACGTGAAACATCACCGCTCCCAGGGTCCACTTCGCGGGTCTGCCCGCATTTCTGCGAGGAATACTGCAACCGCGTCGCGGTTGACCAGAGGATCAACGTTCACTCGCTCGAACGTCTCGCGGCGGATCATGGAAAAATCAATGCCACTAAACCCCCGGTTAGTAGAAAAGAAAAAATAGCGATAATCGGCTCCGGTCCCGCGGGGCTTTCCGCCGCCTACCATCTAAGAAAAAAAGGCTATCAATGCACGGTTTTTGAAAGTTTACCCGAACCTGGCGGCATGCTGAGGGCCGGCATCCCAGATTTCAGGCTCCCTAAAAATATATTACAAGATGAGATCCGACTGATCGAGGATCTCGGCGTCGAGATCCGCTGCAATAGCGCGATCCGTTCCAAAACCGCGTTTGATAAACTCATGCAGGAATATAGTGCCGTGGTCTTGGCGGTTGGCTTGAGCGCCGGTCATGACTTGCCAATCAAAGGCGCCAACCAAAAACACATTCTACACGGGCTTGATTTTCTCCGCAGGATACACTTTGGCGAAAAAGTAAATCCAGGTTCCCAAGCCGTAGTGATAGGCGGAGGCAACACGGCGATCGATTCATCACGTGTGGCTCTTCGCAGTGGCGCCGGGAAAGTTACCATTGTATATCGCAGGACGCGCGAAGAAATGCCTGCCATCCGTGAGGAAATAGAAGCCGCGGAAAAAGAAGGCGTTATATTGAAATTTCTTCTTTCTCCTGACAGCGTTATTTCAAGCGGGACGAAAAACATCCTTAAACTCCAAAAAATGCGGCTATCGGAAGCTGGGCCTGATGGCAGAAGAAAACCCATGACAATTCCTGGCGAGTTCGAAGAGCTCGAGTTTTCCAGCATCATCTTGGCAACAGGACAAGTCGCGGATCTTTATTTTTCCGCCGGCAGCGTCGACACAAAAGACGGCCTCTTGGCGGCAAACCACTATGGCGTCACTTCTAATCCTAAAATTTTCGGCGCCGGTGACGTGGTCACAAATGACGGCACCGTGACACACGCAATAGGATCAGGCCTGCGCGCGGCCCAGGCGGTGGACCGCTTTTTTTCAGCGGAACCGCAGACGCAACAACCTGACAGCGAGCCATTCATCACACCGGATGAAATGAAGCTTTACTACTTCACGCCCACCGGCCGGGCTGAGAGCACGGAACGCGCTATAGTGGAACGGATCCAAGATTTTGAGGAAATAACACTTGGCCTTGACCAGCACACCGGACAAAACGAGGCGCTTCGCTGCCTGAGTTGCGGATCATGCAACGGGTGTCTGGGCTTCCACGAAGGGAAATGCGAGCTCTTTTGCCCGGAGCGCGCAATTGACCGGATCAGCCTGAGCAGAGTGGATGTGAACCTTGCCAACTGCAAAGGCTGCCTAGTATGTATGGAAGTCTGCCCAAGAAATGCGATAGATTACCGCCAAGCACACATAACCCACATAAAAGGAGCTGCAAAATGATCCAGGAGCTGTGCACCGCTAACTACGCCGGTGGCTGGACATTTGCTCTTTGCGGAAATGCTAATCGCGGAGCCAGGGGCTGCGGCACCGGCATCTATCCCATCACCCCACAAACCGAGGTTGTTGAAACCGTGGTCTCACTGTTTGAAAAAGGAATGATAAAAAAAGGCCGGATCTTCCATGTCGAATCCGAGCACAGTGCCATGGCAGCTTGCATAGGTCTAAGCATGGAGGGCGCACGCTCATTCACCGCCACTTCATCAAATGGTGCGGCTTACATGGCCGAGAACATAGTATGTGCCGCCCTTTACCGCCTGCCTATAGTCATGCAGGTAGTGAACAGGACGCTTGGCCCACCATGGAATATCTGGGCAGAACAAGGCGAAAGCCTCATGTTCCGCGACTGGGGCTGGATCCAAATTTACTGCGAGGACAACCAGGAACTTGTGGATCACATACTGATGTCATTTTATATTTCAGAGAACCACAAGGTGCTTCTACCCTCGATGCTTTGCGTGGACGCATTCATACTGAGCCACACGATGATGCCAACATTGCTGCCAACCCAGGAGGAAGTGGACGCATTTCTCCCCGTGCTTGATCTGCCACACCGTCTGCGTGCTGAAAAACCATTCACCCACGGAGGGCTCACCCAACCAAGGATCACGGCATCACACCGCCATGATATGGAACGCACCATGAGTAATGTTTTCGGATGCTATCAAGAGGTCCAAGACCGCTTCGAAAAAATATTTAATCGCAGGCCATCGGATCCCATTACCGGATACCGTCACGAAGACGCCGAGATCCTGCTCATCACAAGCTCGACAATAAGCAGTACCGCAAGGCGCGTGATAAATCAGCGCAGGGAAAAGGGCCAGAAGATAGGCATGGTGCGGATTAAGATGCTCAGGCCGTTCCCGACCGATGCGCTGCTGTCGCTTTGTAAGAACGCCGGGCGTATCGCGATACTTGACCGCAATTTTGCTCTAGGCGCCCCACATGGGATTGGCGGGATTTTCGCACAAGACATTATCGCTGCATTTGGTTTCGCGGGCATTAACAAATTCATACAAAGTTATGTCCTAGGAATCGGCGGGATGGATGTCACATCCACTCAGATTGAAGAAGTGATTGACGAAGTTGCAAGCCTGAAGACCCCGGGCCCATCGATCTGGAAAGGGATATGACAAATGGCCGGTGAAAACCGATCCGACATTTTATGTTCAGAAAATACTAACTGCGCAGGTTGCGGAATGTCGATCGCCCTTAATTTCATAGGCGATGTCCTGATGCGTGACTGGGGCAAGAACGTTAAAATGGCCGTCCCGGCATGCTGCGGGATAGTGACGCCACATTCATTCCCGTTTTCATCTTATAAAGTGCCGGTGTTGGCGGCAACGTTTGCTTCCTCCTCTGTAGTCGCGGCTGGAATGAAGGCCGTGCAAAAAATGAACGGTGAGCAAGGCCAGGTCCTCGCTTTCGCTGGGGACGGCGGGACATTCGACATTGGGATGGCTTGCCTGTCAGCCACCGCCGAACGCAACGAGGATATTATCTACATCTGTTACGACAACGAAGTATACGGAAACACCGGCGCACAGCGGAGCTCAGCAACACCTTTAGGCGCATCGACGACAACGACGCCAGGAGGTAAGAGCGAACATAAAAAAGACATCGTTTCTATCATGGCGGACCACGGGATTCCTTATGCAGCCACGCTGAGCATCGGTTATCCGGATGACTTCAAGCGGAAGATCGAGACGGCGTCAAAAACCGAGGGATTCCGCTTCCTGCACATTCTTTCACCATGCATCCCGAACTGGAAGAGCGAGCCATCTGACACCATCAAGCTATCAAGGCTGGCTGTGGAAACCGGGATCTTTCCACTTTATGAGATCTTCAACAGACACGGGTACCGGGTTAACGTCAAACCGCAGGAACTGAAGCCAGTTGAAGCATACCTTTCGTTGCAAAAGCGATTTTCAAAAACAGCGCCTGAAGTTTGGAAATCTTACCAGCAGGATGTCAGACGCAACTGGGAACGGCTGTTGAAACTCGAAAAAATATTCCCTGCATAGCTAACGTCCGTATCACCAGCTTATCACGATATCGCGGCGGAACACTTTCCTGAAGAGATCGGATTTCTTTTTCGCCGCCAACTTGCTCGACCGGCAAGCAAGACCCTGGCGACAGCCGCTATTAATGCGCAACATGACTTTTGATTTCAGGATCTTGCATTCTAGGCTTCTGACAAGACTTTCGTGGGCACGGTCAAGACCATCAGCAATACGCACTATCGCGGCAAGTTTCTGGATTGTTTTCTTTTTGTCCTTGCTGAGCGACTTGTAATACTGGTGTTTATTCGAAGGCAGAGCACGCCTGTGGTATCGCGCGATCAAACCTATCATGATGCGCTCACGGCGCGGTAATTTTAAAAGCGGCGAATTAATTATGATGGACATCGCTTCCTTGTGATGTTTACCGCCGGCCTGCCAGCCGATGTCGTGCAATATCGATCCGGCTTTGAGCCACAGGCGTTCTTTCTTCCCGAGTGCATGCAGTGGAATAAGGCCGTCAAAAATACCAAGCGCGATCTTTGCCACCTGTCGGCCGTGTTCCTCCTGAAACTGACATGACCTTGCCAACCCCAACACGTGCTTCATCATGAAAGAATCTTGGTAAGCCTCTGACATGTCCGTTCCCTTTTAAGTTTCCTCCAAAGCTCTATGAATTCCCGATAGCTATCGGACCGTAACATTGAATATTTTTCCATGAGATATTTTTCCGCCAACGGGAGCTGCCCGAGCCAGACATCAAAATCATGTACTCTGCCAAGCGCGGTTTGAAGTTTGCGCACTTTTTTTATAAACACGCTCCCTTCATTTCCCAATAACGGCTCAAAACACTCAAGCGTATATCTCAGGCGCTTCGCAGCGATCCTCATTTGATGGAGCTCAGCTACCATGGATGGCATCATGGCATATTTTTCATAACCAAGCAGCTCGTGTAATTTCGATAAAACAGTGGTCCTCGCGTGCTTCCGGCATTCCATTGTTGAATCAGCCGTGCTGGTAACGCGCATTTGTCCAAGCACTGACTGAATTTCATTAAGTGTTTTTTTCTGATTGAGTGCGCGCGCGGCATCACGTGCATTACGCTGAATTTGGCCACGGGCTTTTTTCAAAACAGTTATCATCCTGCTGATGCCGGCTTTTTCTTTTAATGGTTTCATCCCTAAACGTAAATCACTTAAGAAATCAATCTGCACATCTAAATCTCTGGCGTTGCTCAGTTCTTTTGCCAATGCACGGATGGACTTGCGCCATTTCTTTAACGCGTCTTTAGGCATCACCAAATTTTTACGTAGTACGTGCTTAAAAACACTGAGCCCGGTACGCAATCTGCGCGAAGTCACGCGCGCCTGATGGATGGCCTCGACCCTTTTTGTATTTTTTGCGCTCACTACACCGTCGTTGTAACGGGCCAAATCACCAAGCCATTCCCCAAGAACCAACTGCGCGCATTTCGTTAATGAGACGTTTTGCATAATAACCATATTATAATATACGATTAGATCGGATGAGGCATTCAAAACTTTCTAGCGATAGCTATGATTTTATAGTGATGGGTTTCATAATCGAAAAAGTACATGATTCCACTCATGTGCTAAACGCCGTGTCTCCGGCTTTCACGGCCAGCATTGCTTTTGCAGATATGGTGACAAAAGATATTGTGGCCGGCTAGGTGTAAATAGACTAGCTGGCTTTAGACCCCGCTAAGGTACTCTTCCATCTCGGTTTTTAGGTTCTCAGAACGTGTGCCGAAGACCGCCTGGATCCCGCTTCCGATCACGACCACGCCAGCGGCGCCGATGGCCTTTAGTTTCTCCTGGTCCACGCTTTTTATGTCAGCGACACTAACGCGCAAACGGGTGATGCATGCGTCGAGGGTCTTGATATTATTTTTCCCGCCGAATGCAAACACAAGCTCATGTGCCGTTGAATTCACGGTGGCGGCGAGTTCGGTAGGTGATGCTTCTATATCGAGCTCTTCTAGCTCGCGGCCGGGGGTCATGAGATTAAATTTTGTGATTACGAATTTAAAAATGCCGAAATACATAAGCCCCCACGCCGGCCCCACCACCCAGAACCAAAGCGCGTTTGAAGATTTGGAAAACAACACCAGGTAATCAATGAGTCCGTGTGAGAAAGTCGTCCCGTGCTTGATGCCAAGAAGTATGCAGGCGAAAAAAGCAGCGGAGGACAAAAACGAGTGGAGCACGTATAAAAGCGGCGCGATGAAAAGAAATGAGAACTCAATCGGCTCCGTGATGCCGGTTAAAAACGATGTAAGGGCGGCGGAGATCATGATCCCGCCTACTTTAGCGCGGTTTTCCGGGCGCGCGCATCGCCACATCGCGATCGCTGCGGCGGGGAGGCCGAACATCTTGAACAGATAACCGCCCGCAAGATTGCCGGCCATCGGGTCGCCAGCGATGAAGCGGTGGATTTCGCCACGGATCGTCTCGCCAGTGGCGGAGTTCACGTACTGACCGACTTCGAAAAAGAACGGGACGTTCCAGATATGGTGAAGCCCAAATGGGATGAGCAGGCGTTCAACAAGGCCATAAAGTGAAAACGCCGCAAGCGGGCTCCCTGACGAGGCCCAATGTGAAAACCCGGCGATCCCTCTGCCGATCGGCGGCCACACAAGACTCATCGCCAAACCGACAAAAATCGCAGAAAAAGCCGTGACGATGGGAACGAAGCGCTTTCCGCCAAAGAAGCCAAGGTAAGAGGGGAGCTGGATCTTATAGTACCTGTTGTAAAGAACGCCTGCGATGGCGCCCATTACGATACCGCCGAAAACGCCGGTATCAATTGCGGTGATACCCATGACTGTCTTAGTGTCGTTGCCCATGAGTTTGGCTATCACGCCCATCGTGGCCAACATCACGGCAAAACCTACAGTGGACGCGAGGCCTGCAACCCCGTCGTTATCGGTGAATCCCAGAGCGACTCCGATTGCAAAAATCAGCGGAAGGTTGCCGAATATCGCTCCACCGGCTTGCTCCATGACGCTTGATACGCCTACTGGCAGCCATGAAAAATGAGCTGCCCCGATTCCAAGTAAAAGTCCCGCTGCAGGGAGCACCGCCACCGGGAGCATGAGAGCTTTACCGAGGCGTTGGACTGATGCAAACATTTTATCTTTCCAGAAACTCATAATGGTTCTCCTTAGTGTAAGGTTTGCTGTGAAACCAGGGCCCTAACTTCAGCGGCTGATGTGCATTTTTCTAGGGCTTGTTGCGCAAGCATTTGGCATTTGCTTTTGTTTAATGATCTTATCTGTGCCTTGATGGACGCGATCATCGGGACGCTGACGCTGAGCTCTTCGACTCCAAGCCCGACAAGTAGAGGCACGGCCTGCGGATCGCTGCCGATTCCGCCGCAGACCCCAACCCAGATGCCATGTTTGCTTGCGCCTTGGACGGTCATCGAGATCAAGGCAAGGATTGACGGGTTAAGTCCATCGACTGATTTAGCCAGCTTTGCGTGACCTCTATCCATTGCCAGCGTGTATTGTGTGAGGTCATTGCTCCCGATTGAAAAAAAATCGACTTCTCTGGCAAAATGTTCAGCCATTATCGCGGCGGAAGGGACTTCAACCATTATGCCTACAGGAATAGGCGAGATGTGAAGTGAGCTTCGCTCTTCCTCAAGGATTGTTTTTGCCAGGCGCAGTTCCTCTAATGTGGCGATCATCGGGAACATCATGCTTACCTTGCCGAGTTTTGACGTTCTTACAATAGCGCGAATCTGCTGCCTGAAAAGTTCCGGGCGGTTGAGCGAGACCCTGATGCCGCGTTCACCAAGAAATGGATTTTCCTCCTTGGCCATCGGCATATATGGAAGTGGTTTGTCGCCGCCTATATCCAGCGTTCTAATAATGAGTGGCCGTTCGGGCCCGAGTGCCTTGACGATATTCGAATAAACTTGGAATTGTTCTTCTTCGGACGGCGGTGTGGTCCGCTCCAGGAATAAAAACTCCGAGCGCAAAAGCCCGACTCCCTGTCCGCCTTGTGCCACAGTTTCCTTCGCATCCGAAACACCGCCAATATTGGCGACTATTTTAATAGCGTGGCCATCCAGCGTGATGGCCGGTTCCAGTGCTTTTTTAAGGTCCTGTTTTTTCTTATCAGCCAGCGTGACTTGCTGTGCATGTATGCTTGCTATGTCCTCGGTGGAAGGGTTGAGCCTTAACACTCCATGTGTTCCGTCCAAGATCACCGGCGTACCGTTCGTGATTTCAAGCGCGCGCGGATCTATTCCTGCGATGGCCGGGATGTCAAGTGATCGTGCAAGAATTGCCACATGCGATGATGCGCCTCCGGCCAATGTGCAAAACCCCAAGACCTTGGCGCGGTCCAGGTTAGCGGTATCCGACGGGGTCAGGTCTTCCGCGATTAAAATGGCGTTACCTGGTACTTCATGTTTTTCCGGCGTAACGCCAGCAAGAAGGTCAAGCACGCGGCGGCCAACATCACGTAAATCATTTGCTCTTGCCGCAAGAAGCTCGTTCTTAAGTCCCGTCATGCGTTTTACCAGCGCCATGAAGGCCGCTTGCCAAGCAAACGCGGCGCTTTTCGCACTTATGATTCCCTGATCAACAAGTGCCAGGAGGTCGGGGTCGTCGAGCAGTTCGCAATGAGCGGCGAAAATCGCAGCCTTCCCAGCATCAGCTTCGGCATAAAGCTTGGATTGGAGCGCTTCTATCTGTAATTTTGCATTATTTATCGCTCGGTACAGCGCCTCGCGCTCTTTTTGAACCCCATGTCCATGCTCAACGACATGTACTTCCTTGTGTTGAACCTGGAATACGTTCCCTACGGCAAGTCCCGGTGAGGCTGAAACGCCTGCTAATATTTTTACATTCTTTGTGTAATCGTGTTCGCGTGGCTCAGGACCCCTTGCTTGCTGCGGGATTTCATGATCTTCGCCCGGTGCGCTTCGCAGCAGTCGCGTGATGTGATCAACCGCTTCGTGGCAATCACTCCCGGTTGCTGAAATCTTTACGCAGTCACGATAAGCCACTTCCATTGTTAAAATGCCTAGGACACTTTTGATATTCGCCTGTTGGTCTCCTTTAGTGATGGAAATTTTCGACTCGAAGCGCTTGGCCATGTTTGCAAGCATAGCGGCCGGGCGGGCGTGAAGCCCCATCTGGTTAAGGATAGTGATGGGTTCGGAAACCGCGTGGTTGAGCGCTTCAGCCTGTGGTGCGATCTTTTTTTCCACAGCAGTGTCGGTTTTGGAAATGATATCAAAAGCGATATCCCTCCCTGCCTCGACCCGCCCCTGCCTAGTTACAAGGGTGGTTGATTGCCCGTGGTTGGTGACAAGCACTTGTGTCATCATGCTTTTGGCGTTGCTGGCCACGTAATCCATATCAAACTCGATAAGCGGGTCCCCAACTTTCACATATTGTCCTGGGCGCACTTTGGGGGAGAAACCTTTGCCCTTCAAACCTACGGTGTCGATACCTATGTGGATCAGGATTTCAAAACCATTCGTTGTTTGAATGGTGAGGGCGTGGTTTGAAGAATGGATCTGCACTACTTTCCCAATCACTGGTGAAAGAAGCTTGTTTGATGTCGGGTCTATGGAGACGCCGTCGCCAACCATTTTTTGAGAGAAAACCGGGTCCGGGACATCCTCAAGTCTAACTAGCATGCCAGAGATAGGCGCCACGATTTTTTCAGCGGAAGATTCTAATGACATAGCGAAAATCGTAAATAGCTGATAGCACGGTCAAACACAAGAACAGTATATGTGTGTAAAAATCTATAAAACCGTGTCGTGCTTAAATAGCTGGTTGTCGGTTTCAGGATAGTCCGTGGTGTAGTGAAGGCCTCGGCTTTCCTTTCGCAAAAGCGCGCACTGGACGATTAGTTCAGCTATGGTTAGCAGATTGCGCAGCTCTATAAGGTCTTTCGTGAGGAAGTGATTCCAGTAATATGCGGTGACCTCGCTTTTAAGGAGATCTATCCGCCGTTTGGCGCGATCGAGCCTGCGGTTGGTCCTGACGATGCCAACGTAATTCCACATCAGGTGGCGGATCTCAAGCCAGTTGGCTGCTATGTCTATCCTTTCCTCAAGCTCAACAGCATGGCCGAAATCCCATTGTGGAGGGAGGGAGCCGGGCCGCCCCATGCGACGGACCGCTGATCTCTCGCGAAGCTTTCTGAACCCATGTTCCGTGGCTCTGTGTGCGAACACCACGGCTTCAAGAAGCGAGTTGCTGGCAAGCCTGTTTGCGCCATGAAGGCCGGTGCATGCGACTTCTCCAACTGCATAAAGACCATTGATCGTGGTTTGCGTGCTTGAGTCGACAAGCACGCCGCCGCACATGTAATGCGCGGCCGGTACGACAGGGATCGGTTCGCGTGTGATGTCTATGCCGAAGCGCAGGCAGGTTTCAAAAATATTAGGGAATTTATTTTTCAGCTCATCTGCCGGGATGCGCGTGCAATCAAGTACCACGTGCTTGTCGCCGGTGCGCTTCATTTCTATGTCGATAGCGCGCGCAACGATATCGCGTGGGGCAAGTGATTTCATCTCATGGTGGCGGCCCATGAATTCATCACCATTAATGGTTTTTAATACGGCGCCTTCTCCCCTGAGCGCTTCTGATATGAGGAATGTGCGCGCCTCCGGGTGGTAAAGGCAGGTGGGGTGAAACTGCATGAACTCGAGATTAGCCACCCGTGCGCCTGCCCGGTAAGCTATTGCGATCCCATCACCGGTGGCTGTATCCGGATTAGATGTGTAAAGATATGCCTTACCAGCCCCGCCTGTTGCCAGCACCGTGATTTCCGATGACACCGTGAGGACATCTCCTGTAGCGGCATCCAAGACATATGCTCCCAAACATCGGCCGGGTCCTCTCCATTTCTTAAAAATCTTGCCTTCGGTAATTAGATCGATTGCTATGTGGTGGTCCATTATGCGCAGGTTTGTTCGGCTGGCCGCTGCTGCGAGCAGTGTCCGTTCCACGGCCAGGCCAGTAAGGTCGTCAGCATGCAGTATCCTGCGTTTGCTGTGGCCGCCTTCGCGATGTAAGTCGAATCCACCTTCGGATCTTTTTGTAAATTCAACACCGAGATCTATAAGTTCTTGGACTCTTGCTGGGCCCTCGCGCACGCAGATTTCAACAATGTCCTCATGGCATAACTCGCCACCCGCTGAAAGCGTGTCGCGCTTATGGTCCTCGGTGCTGTCCTGATTTGACCAGACGGAAGCTATTCCGCCTTGTGCATATCTGGTCGCTCCTTCTGATGGATCGGCTTTGCATACTACGAGCACGTCAGCGCCTTTGTCCGCAAATTTGATTGCAGTACTTAAGCCGGCTATGCCGGTACCTAGAACCAGCACTTCCGGGCTGAGATGTCGCGAGGTTTTTGGCAAATGTGAATTAGATTCCATGCAAATATTAAGTCCTGTGCTAGTATGGCCATATATCATGCATCGCAACCGGAGTCACCAAATGGACAGCGAATGGGTAGGTATTGGTACCCCCCCGGTCGCCCCTGTGCGCGCAATCGCCACGCTAAATTCAAAAGCTTTAATGACGAATTATGAAGCTGTTTCAAGCCTGGCTGGCGATCAAGGAATAATCCCGATGGTAAAAGCAAATGCCTACGGGCACGGCGCAGGCTGGGTGGCCCGCCAGCTCATGCACTTGAATAATTTATATGCTTTTGGCGTATCGACAGCTGGCGAGGGGGCTGAACTCCGCGAGGCGCTAGGGGCGCGTGGCCGCCGGACGAGGATAATAGTTTTTTCAGGCGCCAGCCCTTGGTCGGACTCCCTTGGTTTTTTTTGCGAAAAATACTGCCTTATTCCGGTGGTCGTGAATGAGGAAGACTGGCAGAGGTTTTTAAAAGGCGGCTGGCCCAAGCGCCTGCAGTATGAACTGAAATTCAACACCGGGATGAACAGACTTGGTCTTCCCATGTCGGCGCTGGGATCGGTTGTCCGTGCGCTTAAGAATATGCAAGCTCCCATACAGCATCCTTCTGGGATTATGAGCCATTTAGCCATGGCCGAGTCACCTGATTCGCGCATCAGTCGGATGCAGCTTGATAAATTCATGACTTTGAAAAAAGTGCTTTCACCTTTACTGCCATCCGCTCGGTTTCACTTGGGGAACAGTGCCGCCATATGGAATAAAAAGAGCTGGTCGCTTGATGGCCTTACGGATTTAGTCAGGCCTGGAATTTCTCTTTATGGAGTAACCCCCTGGGATGGCGCGCCTGTTCGTGGTATCGAGCCTGTTATGACCATAAAGGCTGCGGTGCTTGCGGTACATTCTCTTAAACACGGTGAAAGCGTTGGATATGGAGCCACATACAAGATAACCGGCGACAAAAAAGCCAACATAGCTGTTGTTGGAGCTGGATATGCTGATGGAGTTATGAGGGCTTTGGGTAATAAAGGTTATGCCTGGATAAACGGCCGTCTTAGCCGCTTTGCTGGGACAGTAAGCATGGATTTGTCCACAGTGGTTTGTTCTTCGGGGACTAAAGTAGGTGAGTGGGTTGAAATTCTTGGGCCACATATAGATCCATGGAGGCAGGCAAAGGAAGTAGGAACAATACCGTATGAGTTTTTGACTGCGGTATCTTCCTCCATGTTTTCCTCCGCGTTTTCAAGGGTGGAACGGATTTATGACTGATAAAACTGCAGGAGTCATCAAGGTTGAAAATATTTATAAAAGCTTCCGTGGCGGTACCGAGCAGGTGCTGAGAGGCGTATCGCTTGAGTTCCCTGTAGGAAAGCTTACTTATATACTTGGCTCATCAGGGGCAGGAAAATCAGTTTTATTGAAGCACATTCTCGGGCTCATGAAGCCGGATTCTGGAAGCGTTTGGGTCGCGGGCAAGGATATTTCTAAAATGAGAGGCCGCCAGCTTGCAAGGCACAGGCTGGTGTTCGGTATGTTGTTTCAAAATGCTGCTTTGTTCGATGATATGACGGTTTTCGAGAACGTGGCCTTTCCTTTAAGGGAACACACCACCTTGAGTGAATCGGAAATCGCGGAGAAAGTTAAGAAGTCGCTCACCGTTCTCGGGATGTCCAGCGGTTATGACAAATACCCGAATGAACTTTCCGGCGGTATGAGAAAGCGCGTGGGACTCGCGCGGGCCATTATCCGTGAGCCATCCATTTTGCTTTATGATGAGCCGACCACCGGGCTTGACCCGGTTACGAGGACCACGGTGGATGAGCTGATTGAGACTTTGAAGCGTGAGCTCAAGCTCACGTCTTTGGTCATCAGCCATGATATACCGTCAGCGCTGCTGCTTGCGGATAATATCGCGTTTATTTATCAGGGGCAGATCGTTTTTTGGGGGACACCGGCTCAATTCCGAAAAGCGGAACACACGGCGATCAAAGATTTTCTTGCTGCTGAGAAACGCACGTTGCTAGCTTTCCAAGGTTATGCTTTTAATTGAACTATATGGCCGAGGCTGAAAAAGTCGATCAATGGCTGGCCCGCACTACTAAGAACGCTATATTGGGGCCATTTAACAGGGAGCAAATATGCGCACTCATCAGGCATGGTGAGTTGGGTTTGCAGGATGAAGTCTGTTGCGGCAACAGTTATTGGTTTTACCTGCACGAACAGGATGAAGTAGCGATGCAGCTTGGGATACTCATATCAAATAGCGTGGCAAGCACAGATGAGGAGATCACTGAAACACAGACCAAAACCTTGCTCGAATCATCGGATGAAATCGCGGAACTTGAGGAAGTGACCCCCGTTGATAATAGTTCTACAGCCATTCTTGGTAATCGGGCGCTAAGGGAATTCCAGGCTAAGTCCACCCCCGCTAAAGACACGCTGAAGTTGGTATCACCGTCCTCCGCGCCGCCGCCGGCTGGTGAAGTTTTGTTGCGGACTTCTGGGTTGCCGCCACATGTGCATGTTCTTGGTAAGATAGAAAAGCCATCGATGTGGCGCGGCTTTGCCTATGTGCTCATCCTTTCATTGATTTTTATCATTTATTTCTTGTTAAGGCGTCTTGTGCCTTAATATGCGCGGAGTTATATGGCGAAGACTTGCGCCGGTCGAGAAACAAAATGTCTTTTAATGTTTTTGGTAAAGGTTGTGAAGAGGCCTCGTTTCCGCTCTCATTTAATTTTTCCAGTATTTGCCTTTTGCGATAATGAAGCTCCGCTTTCCATATGGGATTATCAACCTCTACCCATAAAACCGAATCCTGTACACGAAAGGCCCTGGTATGTTTTGCTATGGAACTTCCTACAGCTAATTCCCACCTGCCTAGGGCGGTGGCTTCGTTGATCCTGTTTGAAAGGGCTTTGTATCTGGTCCCTGCTTTTTTTAAAATGTCGGAGAGTCTTGTAAATGCCATTTTTAATCGTTAAGAATTAAGCCGTATGGGCATTTTTAAGTCAATGGGCGCCGCGTTCATTTTTACGTGTATTTCAATGTACGGTATATCATGTGGTTACGCGCTTCAGACGTCGCATAGCGGGTTTCTGGAGAAGGAAGGGATAAAAAAAGTATATGTCTCGCCAGTGGTGAATAACACTTATAAGGCGGGTGTTGAGAATCTTGTTTATAACTCTCTGATAAGGACATTGGGCTCAAACCGCATGGTAAGGATAGTCCAGCAGGCCGAGCAGGCTGATGCCCTGTTACAGGGCACGGTCAATACCGCGCAGTATGCGATCAGTGTTGTAAGGACTGCCGACCGGCTTAACCCGATTAATTTGGGCAGCAGCGATCGTCGTGTCGCGGCTGAGTATTCGGTGTCGCTTAATTGTAGTTTTTTGCTTGTACGTGCCCCTGGCCGCGCCGGGCCGCAGCCAAGCATGAGGTCGACCGTCTGGTCATCGACTTTTTCAAGAAACAAGCCTATACCTGCTGCTAACCAGCTTGACGTGCCGGGAACCACTTCTGCACTGATTAACGAAAGCGAGTTTGATAGAGCTCTTCAGGAGCTTTCACAAAACATGATGAGCGACGTGCATGAATCGATGCTGGCTGCTTTTTGAGGTTTAAATTATGCCTGAGCTTGAACCTAAAACTGTGCAAAAGGAGCTTGAAGAAGGCCTGTTATGGCCGGTGTATTGGGTCCACGGCCCGGAGACGTTTAAGGTAAGGGAACTTGTCAGGCGCATTAGGCGCGTGGTTATCGGTGATGCTGCTGCGGCCACGAGTTCATCGCTTTTTGGTTTGTCGGAACAGACATTCGATGGTTCCGATGTTGATGGTGGCACCGTAGCTGACGCAGCTCTTAGTTACTCACTTACTGGAGGGCTAAGGTTTATAGTCGTGCGTGATGCTCATGCGATAAAGAATCCGGAGCAGCTTGATGTGCTTTTTGGAAAGCGCGGGAAAAAGGAAGAACTCTCCAGCGTTTGTGTTTTTATTTCACCAGGGCTTGATAAGCGGAGAAAATTTTCCAGTCTCCTCGTGGAAAACGTTGCCGTAGTACCTTGCGAGGAAGTCCACGAGAGCGAGCGTGACACATGGATAGGATATCTTGCCAAGCGGCGTGGTTTAAATCTTGATGAAGCCTCGGTTACGCGGCTTTGTTCGCTTGAGCCATGGAGCCTTGATGTGGTCGATCAAGAGCTTGAGAAGCTGGCCATCAGTGGTGCTGGCTCGTTGCAGGATTTATTGATGGATCCGCTCTTGCCACGCGGGGGGACCGAGGCATTTGTCGAAAGTTTTTTCTCACGTGATTACAGCGAATCAATGCATAGAGTAGCTGGTTTTGCCGGCAACCCTGACGATGCCATCCCGCTTGTTGGTCTGATCGCTTGGAATGCAAGGCAACTGATTTTATACCATGTGGGTGGTGCGCGACCAAATCGCTATATCCAAGACAAGCTTAGGCGGTGGAGTAATGCATGGAGTTTTCGCGAGGCGCTTGATCTTCAACACGAGCTTGCGGCTTTGGATTATGAGCTTAAACAAACACCGGCTTTACCGCTTGGTGTTTGGGCAGCGCTTGTTATGCAATTTTGCAAGGCAGCTTTGTAAGAAAGAATCCGTTTAGTGAAACTAAGCCTGAGTGGATGAAGCCGGGGCGGTCTTTTTTAAAAGCGCCGCTAGCCTGCTGATCTTTCTGTTTACACGCTCTTTTGGGACCGCGCCCTTGCTGGCGGCTTTTCTCAAAGCTCTTTCAGCCTTATGGAAAAAATCCTTGGCCTTTGAAGGGTCTTTTGACTTAATGGCTTCCGTAGCAGCGCGCACGCTCGTGTGGGTTGCGCTCTTTACCATTCTGTTGCGCTTCTGGCGTTTTATAGCCTGCCTTGCGCGTTTTGTTGATTGACGTGTGTTAGCCATTTAAAATTTCCTTTCATGTGGTGGGATACAGCATGATGTGGTTTTTTTCAACTGTCTTACGTATCTGGATACTCCATCCTCAAGATTTATAAAATCAAACATGTAGCCAGCCGCCCTCAGTCGGATCATCGTTGCTTTGGTGAAATACTGATAACGTTGCCTCAGGTCAGCCGGGGTATCAATGAATTCAATGTTTTCTGGGATATCTAGTTCCTTGAAAACAGCTCTGGCAAGATCCAGAAAAGAGCGCGCATGCCCGGTCCCGAGGTTAAAGATACCTCTGCCTAGCGGTTTGTTAAGTGCGAAGTGTAGAACGCTTACGGTGTCATCCACGTGGATGAAGTCACGTTTCTGGTGGCCGTCCTGGATGTCAGGCCTGTGGCTCCTAAAGAGGTGGACTTTGCCGCCCGTAATGATCTGGTCAAACGCATGGAGCACCACGCTGGCCATTGCTCCTTTGTGGCGCTCGCCAAAGCCGTAAACGTTGAAAAATTTGAACGCCGCCCATCGGGGTGGGGTTTTCTTTAACCTTTCCTGCTCGAGAACCCATAGGTCAAACAAATGCTTGGATTCGCCATACGGGTTTAGGGGCTGAAGCGAGGTGAGCATGGCTTCGTCGTCATCATATCCTTTTGCGCCGTCGCCGTATGTAGCGGCACTGCTTGCGTAGACGAAAGGGATATTGTTTTTTGCAGCGTATTGCCAAAGATTTTTTGAGTACTCAAGGTTGGTGGCCTTGAGATATTGTCTGTTGGTTTCCATCGTATTTGTGCAGGCGCCAAGGTGAATTATTGCCGCCAGCTTTGGTTTGTGGTCCTCAAGATGACAGAATAGATCGTCTCGGTCTATGATTTCACCAAATTCAGCGTAGCAGTGTTCTGGCCGTGAACTAAAATGTGATGTTTTGTCCACTGAAATTACCGGGATATCAAGCTTGTTGCACGAGGCGGCGAACTGTGAGCCGATAAAGCCAGCCGCGCCTGTCACCAAATATTTCATATGAGCACGAACCTTATCCATTTAGCTGAATAAAAGCAATTAAGCGGTGGGGGGCTTACCACCTCGCCAAGTCTAAGCATCTTGGCAAGGTGGTAAGGTTGGTGGGGGTGGTCTACAGATATTTCTTAATCAGCTTAGCGATATCTGAGTTTTTGCCATACGTATTCTTGGCGATGCCGTAAGCTGTATGGCGATCTTTGTTTTTGATTTTAGGGTCAGCTCCGGCTTCCAATAGGGATTTTGCGGTATCGATATCCCATTTTTTAGTGGCTAAGATCAAAGCGGTGTCACCAACTTGATTATACAGATCCAAATCGGCTCCTGCCTTGATTAGAGCAAGTGTGATGTCTTTGAACTCTTTTTGAACGGCGCATGTCAATACAGTATTACTACAGTTATCTGTTAGATATTTAAAATTTAGGTTGGCTCCTGCTTGGATCAATGTAAGTGCGATGTCCTTGTGCCCATCGCTAGCAGCATATATCAAGGCGGTGTTAGAGTTAACATCTCTAGAATTTACGAATGCTCCTAATGCAAGCAGGTCCAAAGTGATTTCACCTAACCCCTTTCTGGCGGCAACCATCAGTGGAGACACTCTGGTTTCACTCTCCTTTACATTTGGACAAACTCCTTTTATGAATAGTAGCTCTTTTGCCTCATCGACGTTTCCAAGTTTAAGTTCGTCAAAAAGCTCTTTGATAAGATCAGGATCCCTACTGCAATAGCCATAGTAAGAATCAAAATTATCCGAATAAATCGGCACTAGCCTGATTGAATTAAAAACTAAAAAATCATAAAATGGTCCGCTTGTGCTAGGAATGCCACCTTCTGCCAAGCGTGAAACCTCTTGTGCCACTGTCATCAGCTTACGTGTACGTTGTATGGACCGCTGCGGGATGAACGAGTGCAGGATCTCATGAAATAGTAACGCTCCTTTAGTGATGCAAACTTTAACTTCCATGATGTTTCTTTCAACAGATTCGGCAAAAAAGCGGTGTTTTGATTTCAAAACACCCATTATCTTTTGAAAATGAGCCTGAGTTGAGCCCCATTCGCTTGCCCACTGCCACTGGCAGACGGCGCTGCTAACTATGTCTCGCAGCACCGGCCTGCCGTTTACATCGACCGTCTCTGTCCTCCGTTGCCTACTGAGCTTTCTTTAGCCTGAGTTGGTACAGCGATTAATGCTGAGAGGGAAAATAACATCGCAACAGCTAAGCTTTTGCGAATGGATTTTTTAGGAGCAAGAGTTAACGTATTCATTGGTTTAGTTCCTTTCTATTTTTTGGTCTGTTGTCGTGGTTATTTGTTGAGACTTTGGATTGGTCTTGGTCATGGGATAAAGCTGGATCTGTAAAGCATAAACAGTTTCGCCGTTAGCCTCTTCGAAAAGTTCTGCAAACTTATTTTTGAATTCCCTGATTGCTTCGCGTGCGCGTGAGAGATTTTCCTTCCTTACAACCAGAACAGAACTTGTAAATTCTCTTTCATCCAAGGATATCGTGCGGATTCCCTGTTTTGCATTTTCGAGCATTTGTTCATGATATCGTTTGATCGCCTCGCTCGCGGTATCGGAACCTGTGTGAATGCGCCCATCGGATACTTGTAGCCGCCCGCGCTCGTCACGGATTAGCATGTTTGATTGGAGAAGTTTTTGAATGGCTTGGCCAACTTCCCTGGGGGTGGCTTTGAAGCGAAGGCTTTTTGAAATCCAATCCGGATCTTCGAAGAAGGAATCCATCCTGCACATTTCACGGATTACAAAGTGGTACCAGTTGGAGACGATCGAAAACGTGGGGTCGTCTAGGATCTTAATTGCGCCGCTAGGATGTTGCCTGCCCATTTTTTCCATGAGCAAAACGCTGAGCTTTGGATCGCGCCGAATTTTATACAGGCGCACGAGGTCGCGGAAGTAATGCGCATCTCTTTCTCGGAAGCAAAAATATTGGATGAGTTTTTCAGTCATAAGCGGACCAGGATGACGTTGCCCTTGGATTATCTTTGTAATGGAGGAAGTTGCGTTGAGGCCTAATGTCTTGGCCCAGCATCGATAGCTCCATGAGGGTCTTTGCTTTTTCATGTCTTGGGCATGAGCTAGTAAAAAAGCCCGGTAGTCAGTGAATTTTTGAATGTTAAGTTCCGTTTTCATAGTGGTGCGTTATAGCGATTAAGAGGACATTACGCAAGGCGTAAATTGCTAATTTGACAAAAAGTAAATACAGATTTGCCAACATATATGGCAAATTAAATATAATATATTTAACTAGTTATATTAGAGAGTCCTGCATTTACGTTTAATTCTGTTCAAGAAAACCCAAGCATCCTTCACAAAAATAATTTCTTGTATCCCATTTGATCGAATGTTAAACAGGATCGAACAAGTCCTGTTTCAAGAGGGGAGAAAGTGGTGTTAATCACCAGAAAAACAGATTACGCCATTAGGTGTATTGTTTATTTGTCTCGCAACCAAGACCGTGACTCGAATATTGCCGAGATTGCAAGGGCTATGCACATCCCAAAAACCTTTCTTGCAAAGATTCTCCAGATGCTTGTACGTAAAAAACTCGTTACCTCCACGCGTGGTATTAGCGGTGGGTTTCGCTTAGCGCGCAAACCTTCAGAAATCAGCCTCATGGATATTGTCATGGCCATACAATTCCGAATTGGTATCAATATATGTGTGGCGAATCCGAGATTATGCAGCTTGAACCATTCCTGTGCCATTCATCCCGTTTGGGTTGGAATCAGAATGGAGATAGATCGACGTTTGCGAACGATGACAATTGACAGCCTCCTTAATGCAGGAACACCGGCGCTATGAGAATTCTTAAGCAAGCACTCTCACCCTCTCGAGAAGAAATGCCGGCTCATCCAGAGCGATCTTATTGCGTGCATTGTGGCACTAAAGTCATTGGTGAACTGCTCTTCTGCTGCCATGGCTGTGAAATAGTCCACGAACTGCTGACATCCAGCGGGTTGGGCCGCTATTACGAACTGAGACTTCAGCATAGTATAAAATCAGCGCTCAAACCGGTCATCCTTTCTGATGAAACTTACGCATACCTTGACAGCACCGAGTTCAAAGCTAAATACACGCGAAACAGTGGAACTGCGATGGATTTTTATCTGGAAGGGGTACATTGCGCTGCCTGCCTTTGGCTAATTGAAAAACTCCCTATGCTCGTGCCAGATCTCGTGTCCGCATCCCTTGATATTGGCAGGTCCGTCTTGCGAATTACCACGTCAACAGGAGGCTCGTTTTGTGCCGCGGCCAAAACATTGGAGAAATTGGGTTATAAACCGCACCCACTCCAGCATGATAAAAGCGCCGAGAAGCTGCAAAAGCGGGAAAATAGGCGAGCGCTCATCCGCCTAGGTGTCGCAGGAGCACTTGCCGGGAACATCATGTTGATGACCGTTCCCCTTTATTCCGGCTTGAACGGAGGTGCTATCGCGACCAGCTTTCGATGGCTTTCGTTTTTGTTTTTTCTTCCAATTGTTTTTTATAGCGCGGTTCCTTTTTATCAAAGCGCTTGGGCCTCAATCCGAACGCGCACCTTATCCATAGATTTACCCATCGTACTAGCGATTATTCTGGGAACCGGCGTCAGCTTTGTTCATCTTCTCACACACTCATCGCATCTTTATTTCGACTCACTCGCTATGCTGGTATTTCTGCTTCTTTCGAGCCGCTATGCCTTACGGAGAATTCAGCAGACCTCTCTATTTACTTCACATCTTTATCAATTTCTGGCTCCCACAATCGCTCGACGCATCGATCCGGAAAACGGGAATGTCGTTGAACTGCCGGCGACTAGCCTTATCACTGGTGATTTAATTCGCGTAAATACTCAGGATGTCCTGCCTGCCGATGGAAAGATTCGCCGGGGTTGTGGTGAAATCAATTGCGCTATTCTCACTGGCGAACCATTTCCACAGGCAGTGGATCTTGGTGACGCTGTTTTTGCTGGGACCGTAAACGAAGGTTTAGCTCTCGAAGTAGAAGTCACAGCTGTCGGGCGAGATACCCGTTTGGGGCAGATCCTGAGAGAATTGGAAAATGGCACTGCCCGCAAACCAGCGATCGTGACAAGCGCGGATCGGGCGGCCAAGTGGTTCCTTACGGTCGTTTTCATCATGGCGCTTGTCATTTTGGCGCTATCCCCAACGTTTGAGGAAGGATTCAGCCGGGCACTCGCGCTGATTATTGTTACGTGTCCCTGCGCCCTTGCGCTCGCCACTCCACTTGCACTCAGCGTATCGCTTGGAAAAGCAGCTCGGCACGGGATCCTGATCAAGGGTGCCGAAGTGCTGGAGAAAATCAGTCTTGCCCGCACGATAGCGTTAGACAAGACCGGCACGCTCACGGAAGGCCGACTGGACGTTCTGGAATGGTCACAAACCGCAGGCGATGTAACTGACAGCGACCTCAAAAATTCAATATTAGCACTGGAACGCCGATCAAAACACCCGATTGCCCACGCTCTCTTGCGTTACCTAGAGCAAGGAGTGGCGAATTCCTATCAGCAAGTTGAAAATTTTCTAGTTGAAGATTTTAAGGAACAACCTGGTCTTGGGATTGAGGGGCGAATCAACGGCCGGCATTTGGTTTTGAGACCGGCACGCGAGATCGAAGGAACTGCAGTTGGAATTTTTTGCGGGGATACCCGCATCGGACATATTCGCCTAGGTGATAGAGTGCGGACAGACTCGGCAGAATCTACGGCTGAACTTGTGAAGCTTGGTTTTACTCCCTATTTAATTTCAGGCGATAATCACTCTGCCGTTGCGGCTATTGGCCGGGACCTTGGTCTTAGGCCTGAACAGCTCATCGCTGAGGCTTCACCCGAATTCAAAAAAAAATTTATGGATTCCAATCCGCGATCGATCATGGTCGGTGATGGTGCTAATGATGCGTTGGCGCTTTCTAGTGCCTTCGTGGGTGTGGCCGTTCATGGCAGCATGGAAATCAGCATACATACCGCCGATGTCTATCTAACCATGCCAGGCTTGAATCCTGTGGTGAGGTTAATCCGGATCGCGCGAGAGACGATGCACACAATCCATCGTAACTTCGCTTTTTCGCTGTTTTACAATATCTTTGGCGCCTGTGCCGCAGCGACAGGTCATATGACACCTCTGTTTGCAGCGGCTCTGATGCCACTTAGCGCCTTCACTGTATTTGGATCTTCGCTTTTGGGAACTCGCGCATTACATGCAGCGCTCAATGGACCGGGTAAAATTAAATGAACATCATCGTGATTCTTCTGCCATTAGCGCTTTTGCTAGCTTTTACTTTCGTGGCCGCATTTGTTTGGGCAAGTCACCAAGGCCAATACGACGACCTCGAAACCCCAGCCCACCGAATGCTGTTGGATGAAACAGCTGAAAGGAAAATAAAATGAACGTTGAAGCAAACCAAATGGAGACTTTTACTTACGACGACAACATCGTCAGGAAATTTGTAATCGCTACTATTGTGTGGGGCGTCGTCGGAATGCTCGTCGGGGTCATCATCGCTTTTGAACTAGCTTCATGGAAACTAAATCTTGGATTGCCATGGATCAGTTTTGGCCGCTTACGCCCATTGCATACAAATGCCGCGATTTTCGCTTTCGTTGGAAACGCGATCTTTGCTGGCGTCTACCACTCCTCACAGCGGCTTCTCAAAGCACGGCTTTTCTCAGACACTTTGAGCAACATCCATTTCTGGGGTTGGCAAGCGATTATTGTTTCAGCTGCGTTTACGCTTCCTTTGGGCCTGACTGTCGGAAAGGAATACGCGGAGCTTGAACTTCCAATCAAGATTGCAATAGCACTGATCTGGGTGGTATTTGCGGTCAATTTTTTTGGCACCATTTTTAAGCGACGCGAGCAGCATATTTATGTCGCGATTTGGTTTTACATCGCCACGATCGTGACCGTGGCATTGTTACATATCGTGAACTCGATCAACCTTCCGGTCTCGATGTTTAAAAGCTACCCTGTCTATGCGGGCGTACAGGATGCGCTAGTGCAATGGTGGTATGGCCACAATGCGGTGGCGTTTTTCCTGACCACCCCATTTTTAGGCTTGATGTATTATTACGTGCCAAAGATCATCAATCGCCCGATCTATAGCTACAGGCTTTCCATAGTTCACTTCTGGTCGTTGGTATTTATCTACATCTGGGCTGGCCCACACCACCTGCTTTATACCGCTTTGCCGGAATGGGCACAGACACTCGGAATGGTTTTCAGTGTGATGCTGATTGCGCCAAGCTGGGGCGGGATGATTAATGGTTTGCTCACGATTCGTCCGGTGTGGAGCCGTGTTCGCAGTGAGCCAGTCCTAAAATTTATGGTCGCAGCGATTACTTTTTATGGCATGGCAACCTTTGAAGGTCCCATGATGGCCATCAAGTCTGTTAATCTTCTGGCCCACTACACCGATTGGATTGTCGCCCATGTTCACGGTGGAACACTTGGCTGGAACGGTTTCTTGTCCGCTGCGATGCTTTACTATCTTGTTCCAAAACTATGGAACACGAAACTTTATAGTGAAAAGCTAGCAAATATCCATTTCTGGGTGGGGTTCACCGGAATCATATTATACCTGGCTTCAATGTATACCTCTGGCATTACGCAGGGGCTCATGTGGCGAGCACTCGATGGCTCAGGCAAACTGGTTTATCCTGATTTTGTAGAGACGGCTGTCCAGATACTGCCACTTTACTGGATCCGTGGGTTGGGCGGGATGCTTTATCTCACGGGATTTATTCTTCTAGCATATAATTTGTTTAAGACCATGGCTTTGGGGACAAGCCATTTTCAGCAAGAAGTGCATGCTGCTCCCGCTATTTTCAACAAGGCTACTGATAACCCTTCTGGCCACGAAAGCCGTCACAGAAGGCTTGAAGGACTGCCTGCCGTATTCACAGTGCTTTCAGTTCTCGCTGTTTTGGTTGGCTCTATCTTAGAATTGGTCCCGACGCTCACTGCTCATGTTGTAGTGCCATCAAGCATGAAGCCTCGTCCCTACACACCGCTTGAGCTTGCGGGACGAGATCTGTATGTACGCGAAGGCTGTTATACTTGCCATTCACAACAGATCCGCCCAGTGGCCGCCGAATTGCTTCGTTATGGCAAGCCCTCGGCAATAGAGGATGCAATGTATGACCATCCCTTTCAATGGGGTTCTAAACGAATCGGCCCGGATTTGGCTCGCGAGGGGGGGAAGTACCCTCATCTGTGGCATTTTCGCCATATGCTCGATCCCAGGGAAGTGACGCCAAAATCAATCATGCCAACCTATCAATGGTTGCTCACGGGGCGTACGGATTTTCAAATTCTTTCGCGCAAGCTCAGTGTTCTAAAAACGCTTGGCGTACCTTATTCTGACGACGACATTGCCAAAGCCGAAGAAAAAGCGCGCCTGCAGGCCGCGGCGATTGCCTCAGAACTAGAGAGCCAAGGTGCTCCAAAAGGAACTGAAGACAAGGAAATCGTCGCTCTGATCGCCTATCTTCAACGTCTGGGCAAAATCGTAGAAAGCGACCCTGCTGTTGAAGGGGGAGGCTCAAAATGAGGGAAGTGTTGGCGAATAATCCGTACCGGTGGCTGAGCTGTATCGCGCTTATTATTTTCTTTTCGTTTTTCACCGCATTGATCGTCCATTTATTTAGACGATCCAATCGGGCGCATTACAGCCGAATGGAGCATTTACCGCTTTTAGAGGAAGGGCCTCAAAATGAGCAAAAAAAATGAAAATATAAAAAATAATCTTTTGAATTACAGTTATGACGGAATTCAGGAACTCGACAACAACCTTCCAAAATGGTGGCTGATCCTGTTTTCTGTAACCATCATTTTTGGAATCATTTATTTTTGCTATTACCAACTCTGGAGTGGCCCATCGCTTAAAGACGAGTATCGTGAGGAAATTGCCAAAATCGAGGCGCAAAAGATGGCCAACAATGGTGCGGGGAGCTTCCCCGACCTTGCGAAGGCAATAGCGGCCGAGAAAAGCGAAGACAGCATCAAGCAAGGGAAAGCGATTTTTGTCGCCCGTTGTCTTCCTTGTCATGGCGACAAAGGCCAGGGAATAATTGGCCCTAACCTGACTGATCATTTCTGGATTCATGGTAATGGAAAAATCGCGGACATTGTAAAAGTGATTCATGACGGAGTTCCAGAAAAAGGGATGCAGGCCTGGGGTTTGATTCTTCCAGAGAAAGATATCTATTTGCTGGGCGCGTTCGTGCGCTCGCTTCGAGGCACCAAGCCTGATGGAGCCAAGGCTCCTCAAGGCCAAGAATATCAGGAATAGCCTAGCAAATGGCCAACACCGAAAGGCTAGCAACAACGGATGCAAACGGAAATCGTGTTTACGTTTATACAGCCGACGTCAGGGGTAGGTTTCGCTCCATTAAAAACTGGGTGCATGGAATCCTGATTTTCATCTTGATTACACTTCCTTGGTTGAAAATATCTGGGCATCAGGCCTTGTTGTTGAATATCGTCGACCGGCGGTTTACTGTTTTTGGGGTCACTTTCTGGGCCCATGATGCGCCGATTCTGGTCTTGCTTTTTATCGGTGGGCTGTTCTCGCTTGCCCTGGTGACCGCCTTGTGGGGGCGCCTCTGGTGCGGTTGGGCGTGTCCACAAACTGTATTCATTGATAGTGTTTTTAGGCAAATTGAACGCTGGATTGAAGGTGATCATCTTGCGCGAAGGAGGCTTGATCAGTCCAAAATAAATTTCAATGTGTTTTCAAAAAAACTCACGAAATGGTTTCTTTTTTCCGTTGTCTCGCTGATTGTCAGCCATAGCTTCATTGCTTATTTCGTAGGTACAGATCATCTTCTCCAAATCATCTGGCATCCGCCATCGGAGAATCCGGTCAGTTTCGGTGCCATGGTGTTTATCTCGCTGGCGATGCTTTTTGATTTAGGCTGGTTTCGTGAGCAGTTTTGCACTCTCCTTTGTCCTTATGCTCGATTTCAGTCCATTCTAATGGATAAGCACTCGACCATCGTGGCTTACGACAGCAAACGCGCTGACTGTATTAATTGTTTTCGCTGTGTACAAGTCTGTCCCACTGGAATTGATATCCGACAAGGTACCCAACTCGAATGTGTTAGCTGTACTTCCTGTATTGATGTTTGCAATGAGGTGATGACCAGACTAGGCAGGCCCATTGGATTGATCCGTTACGATTCGGAAGAAGGACTTGCTGGTCGGCGGCGGATCAGGTTCTTACGTCCTCGCCCTCTTTTGTACGCTTTTGTGGCTTGTATTGCTTTTATGGGGCTTGCCTTTGCCTTGGTTACCCGTCAAGCGATTCATAGCTCATTTGTCCGGGCTATAGATACACCTTATCAAGAAATTAATGCAGCAGGCATCGAAACAAAAATCATGAATCACTTCAACCTTTCGGTGAGTAATCAAAGTATTAAAGATCTAGCCATCACCGTTCAACCAAAGGGAGTTACAGAAGTGACTGTTATTACGGCGCAGTCGCCACTTGTAGTCAAAGCCGGGGATCGGATGCGTACCGATATTTTCGTTACTTTTCCTAAACGGTTCCTCAAAAATGGAAAAATGTTGCTCACCATGGAGACAGTTGAGATTACTCGACTTGCCCAGCCAGTACCAAAGGTACTGTCAACCCAGGAGGTCATGCTTGTCGGCCCATTTTTTTAATGAAGCAATCGCCGCAAAAGCCCTCGTTCCTATGACAGTGTTCATCGCTAGCGCGCTTGGGAGCATCCACTGCGCTTCTATGTGCGGACCCTTAGTGCTCGTTGTTGCAGACAACCGAAAAACCGCGGTGACCTATCATTTGGGACGACTTTTGGGATATTGCAGTCTCGGAGCTTTATTTGGATTTCTAGGCGATCGACTGCTTTCGATGAGTGCGTTTCATGCTCTGCCTTTCATAGGCACACTGCTTTTGGCCGCTGTTTTCGTAGCATTGGGTGTTCGCCAAATGCGGGGCCAGAAGCTTCATTTTAAATTTAATCTTCCCTCTTGTTTTAAAGCCCTATACGGACGTGCATTACGAGGAATCTCGGATGGCCATTCACGATGCATCGCTAGCTTTTTGGTGGGGCTGCTTTCGGTTTTTCTTCCTTGTGGTTGGTTGTATACTTTTCTGCTGGCCGCTACTGGCACGCAAGATGCGCGTGCGGGGGCGGCGCTACTGGTTGCCTTTTGGGCAGGCACGCTGCCGGCTCTGCTTGTCGGTCCACTGCTTTTTCAGAGATTTGTCCGCCCATTCAAAACCCTGGTACCTCGTTTGTCTGGCGCTTTGCTGATTGGTGCCGGCCTACTCACTCTGGTGTTCAGAATTATTCCAACATTTTCCGCTCCGCCCCTGTCTACCAAAACATCGATCGATTCCAATAATTCATCAAAAGAGATACTTTGTCCGCTGCACAAACACTGAAATTATTGATTTCCTGGTAAACTGAGGCCCCGTATGTCAGTAAAGATGTCGAGAAAGTGTTGGGCTTAAGGCTCTAAGAACCGTGGTTGTTTATGACTAAAATTCGTAATATTTGCATTATCGCCCATGTTGATCATGGCAAAACGACGCTGGTTGATCATCTTTTGAGACAAGCCGGAACCTTTAAAAGACACCAAGCGCTCGAAGAGCGAGTCATGGACTCCATGGACCTGGAGCGTGAGCGCGGAATCACAATCATGGCTAAGAACACTTCTATTCGCCTGGGCGAAATGAAAATAAACATCGTGGATACGCCTGGGCATGCTGACTTTGGCGGCGAAGTAGAACGTATTATGGGCATGGTCGATGGCGCCATTTTACTGGTTGATGCCGCCGAGGGGCCACTTCCTCAAACCCGCTTTGTTCTTCAAAAGGCCTTGAATCAAGGCCTCAAGATTTTAGTCGTCATCAACAAAGTAGATCGTCCCGAGTGCTCCGACGGACTCAGGATTCAGGAGGTCGTCAACCATACTTTCGACTTGTTCGTTGACCTTGGAGCCAATGAGGAACAATTGGATTTTCCAATCGTGTACGCTTGCGGCCGTGAAGGCTGGTGCACGACAAATTTTGACGAGATTATGGATCTTGTTGAAAGGACTAAACACGCAAGTCTTCAACCTCTTTTTGAACTAATTTTGAACTCTATACCAGCCCCACGGATCGTAGCCGGTTCTGAGTTTAAAATGCTGGTGTCCAACCTTTCATACTCCGACTATGTCGGTCGATTGGCGGTAGGACGTATCCTGTCAGGCTCCGCACGCAAAAATCAAAAACTCATCCGCCATGGTGTGGATCACCTCGATAGGCCCAAGACTGAGTTGTTTCAAGTTCAGCAAATCTATACCTTTGAAGGCTTGGAACAAGCGGAGGTTGCCGAAATCACCGCCGGTGACATAGCAGTGCTCGCTGGTAGTGAGGCTGTGGAAATCGGAGACACGCTTTCTAGTTTAGACAATCCAACTCCACTTCCTCGCATCTATGTCGAGCACCCGACATTAGGAATGACTTTTTCTGTTAACACCTCCCCGCTTTCTGGCAAAGAGGGTGATGCTATTCAATCCCGCAAACTCCGCGAGCGGCTCATCAAGGAAGTTTGTCATAACGTCGCCTTGCGTTTTCAAGAAACCGCCCAGCCGGATCAATTCCGCATTTTGGGTCGGGGCGAGCTTCAGTTTGCCGTGCTGATTGAACAAATGAGGCGCGAAGGTTTTGAGTTTATGGTGGGTAAACCGTTGGTTTTGTATCGAAACGATGAGTCAGGCAATAAGCTCGAGCCTTTTGAGCGGGCCGTACTGGATCTTCCCGAAGTAAGCGCAAGCGAAGTCACTCAACTTTTTCTAAGCCGCAAGGGCATCATGACCAAGTTTGAAAATCGCCATTCGAGCCGGGTCAGACTGGAGTTTGAAATCCCAGCCAGAGGACTCCTCGGAATCCGCTCACGCTATCTCACCCTGACCCGAGGAGCAGGACTTTTCAGCACTCAACTCCTGGGCTACCGCCCCCATAAGGGAGAAATTATTTATCGTCTTACCGGATCGCTGATCAGTGATCGTTCTGGAGAAACCGTTGAATATGGCCTGCTCAATCTAGAGGACAGGGGTATCCTCTTTGTGGGGCCGGGAATACAAGTCTATGAGGGCATGATTATCGGCGAATGCAATAAAGAGAATGACCTCAACGTAAATCCTTGCAAGGAAAAGAAGCTTACCAATATCCGGGCTGCCCACGCAGAGTTTTTGGTGACCCTGGCAGGGATCCGGCAAATGTCACTTGAACAATGCATCGAGTGGATTGATGAAGACGAATGGATTGAGGTTACTCCCAAGTCCATCCGACTTCGCAAGAAGGTGCTCCACCAAAACCAGAGAAGCGTCAAACGTTCGGAACGAATCAATTAGAGCGCCCCAATTAGGCGTTTCCAGTGTGCATCAGCCCAAAAGGAGTGATTTGTAATTTATAACACAATGTGTTATAAAGCGGTTGTGAAATTAGCACTCTTTGACCCATTTCAATTTGATGATCCTGTTACTTTCTTGCAAAGTTATTATGATTATCGCTCAAATGCTGACCCTGCTTTTTCGATCCGATCTTGGGCGATCAAAGAAATGGGATTTCGCTCTCATTCCTTAATGGTGGCGATGCTAAAGGGAGTGAAGGAAATACAATTTCAACACATTCCAAAACTCATGAATGGTTTTCAGTTTTCTTCTCATGGAAAATTGTATTTCCAGACGCTTTGCCATTTAAAGGAAGCAAAAAAGAACGGTGGAAAAGAACAACTGAAAACTGCCAAGCTATGGCATCGTATGCATATTCATCGTGATTTGGAAGAGACCAAGCAGGTGAAGGATTTTAGAACAATTGCATCACCTCTTCATATGACAATTCTGGCGATGACCTGGTATTCGGATTTTGAACTTTCAGCCGAGTACATTGTCAAGCGGATCCAAACAGGAGAAAATCATATCGATATTGATGCTGCCATAACAGACCTTTTAGAGGCGGGGCTTCTTAAGCACAGTCAAGAAGGTGGCTGGAATTCTACCTTTACTTTTGTCAAAACAAAAGATGATGTTGCAGATAAGAGCGTGAAAGAGTTCCATCGAAGATCCCTTGACGATGCGGGACGCGCGATCTTTAAACAAACACTAGATCAACGAGAGTTTCAAAGTCTGGTAGTTGCAGTAGATTCTGCGCTTATCAAAGATGCAAAGGAAGCCATCAGAAAATTTGTCAAAGACTTTTGTCAGACGTATGGGAATCCGAGGCAAGAAAAGTGCGATTCAGTTTACCAGTTAAACTTACAATTTTTTCAAAGAGCCACAGGTAAAAAAAATGAAAAGCATTAATGCCCTGATTTGGACGATCTTGTTGCTGCATACGACTGTTGGGCTCGCAAATGGATTTGGGGCAGGCAATGGGGCTGACCCGGTAATCGCGAATCAAGCTCAGCTAAAGACTGAGATCGAGTCTCACCACCTGAAGTATAATTTTTTAGGTTTTATGAGTTATTTGCAGGCTGGGTTGTTATCTTCACAAGGACTGAAGAAAGAATTCAAAGAATTTCAGGACAAGCTCTTCCCTTTGATTGATAAACCTTTTCGATCGGGAGCATTACTGGAGGATATTCGCCGTTCACCGTATTATGCTTCTGATGAGCAAAAGGACGATGACGGGGACGGTGAGTTAGATGCCTGCTTTGTCATGGAGAACGGGAAAAAAGTTCGCAAAGGCGCGCGCAAGGCGTTTAGCTTATATTCTCCCGTCTGCATAAACTTTAGGTTGCTCGCCGAGCAAAGTTGGACTCTCTCGAAAATTTTCGGCCTTCTGTTTCATGAGCATCTGCATAGTTTTGGGATCGAGGATTTGGATCATTCCGGAATGGAGACGGTAAGACAAATGGCTGCTGACTATTTAAATAATGGTAGTATATTCAATTTTAATAATAGATCTTTTCTTGATTTAAAAGACGTTAATTTTTACATGGCAGATCAAAGCCGTATTTATCAATCGAGTCATGGAGAAGAGGTTTTTCAATTTAATGATGATCTTAATCTGCAATTTCGGATTAAAGAGGGATTCTGTGAGTTGACCTTACTCGGTGTGGCGAGTGCTCCATGTAGTCTTAGAGACCTTTTCACTGGAAGGGAGATTTTTGTTTTTGATGGTTTTGAAATAAAGCAACATGATAAGCGATATGAGGTTCGTATTGATCTTAAACATGGGATGCTGGAAGATGGTAATTTTATTTTTTTACGAAATGCCAAAATTCAGTGTCAAGTTCAGTGGGAGAGTGACACTCGGCGGATTTTTTCAATAAACGATTTTATGTCTCTTACTGGAAGGGCATTTTTACCAGTAGGATACTGATTGGGAGTGTTCTTTGACCACGGGCTGGGGTGAAGCACCTCAGCTCGTGGTCAAAACTAAAGCCCGACCCGCTTGCTCACACAAACGGATCAGTGTTTCAGTAGGAACTCCTAACGTAATACTCTGAGAGGGGTTTGAAACAAACAATAAGACGTGGGCTGATTGGCTTTGTGACGTCCGAGTGGATCATCCTGTAAGTAATACTCTAAAGCCACCACCTTGCCATTCCAGGATCTTACCTCAAATGCCGTGGTGTTCGCGCCTTCTAGTTCTCGAATCGTTTTGAGACTTTTACCTTCACTTGTAATGGGGGTGTATTGAGGTAAAAAATTTGCAATAAATGCTTTCGTGTCTTCAAAACGATTCGCAGACATCACGTCATAAAAATCTGTTCTCGCATTTGAGAGTATGTATATCATTTTATGAGAATCACTTTTGTAAGTAAATAAGCTGGGAACTGCATTATCAGGGGAGAAATGGAAAAAACATCGTCCCGCCGTATACTCATTTATATTTGAGAGATTGAGCGATTGACCGTGTTCAAAAATCCCTGCAAGCAATGAAAAGTTTGTTACTTCCATTGCCATCACCTGGTGGCTTAAAAACATACTGACTGCACACACTACTGTTTTTATCATGTTCATATAAGATTTCATTTTTAACTCCTTTGTTTATTATTTATTTATTATTTAAGATCTCATTAAGATCTTATTTTTCATGGGATATCTAACAAGACGTGGAGCGCTGCGCAATATGTGGTCTCAGAAATGACCACTGGATGAACCTGGCCTCCCTCAAAAAAAAGTAAGCGCGAGTTCCTCAACGCTAAAAACAGATCTGAATTTCAGAAAATCAGGATGATGGTTGCGGACTGCTACCTCTCTATACGGAATTTCTGATTCTTCCTTTGATATGACCTTGTTGTTGGGTCCGATGTATCATCTTTGTAAGCTGATCATACCAGCTGGAGATACACCTATACGACTTTCTAGCTCGATCGCGACGAGCGAAGCCAAGAGGAACCCGGCGATTGCCAGCAGATCTTAGTTTTTTATTTACTTACGCGCTGCGGTATAATTAATTACACAGCACTTGTTTTAAATATAAACCTATTTCAAGGAGACAAAAAATGAAAACATTACCCCTAGCGCTTATATCGTTAGTTTTTGGCACGCATATGGCCTTGGCCGGATCTTACTTCGAAGTAACCGACGTCAGTCTCATACAAGAGCAAGTATCGAAAGACTTCGCGCTTGCCACCTCAGGTCTCACAACCACACTAAATAAGATCCTCGATGGAAAATTGGTTTGTGGAAGCACGATGCATATCGGATTATTCGCTGTCCATTACCTCCGTGTCTTATCCTCGGCAGTAGTTGAATTATTATTTTAATTCTGGCGCGCGGATTAAGCATGCGCGCCAGAATCCTGAAGATTGAAAATGCAAAAACGCAAATCCAGGAACGCCTACAAGATAGCGTTCCATCGTTGATAATTATGTTAGTGCTAATTTCTATAGATATCAAAAAAGTACGCTTGGTATCGGCACAATCAACTTCCTAGAATCTCCTGTGCATTTTGACGATTGACAATCAGTGGAGGCAGACTTTTAGGGTAGCCCTCCCTGAATTCCTCAAGCGCATGCTTATGTCGCTCCTTCAAACCCTCCCAGCTTACTTGGATAGGTAAAAGACCGCTCGGAGTTTCAACGACAAAATCAACTTCACCTTTTCCCCGCCAGTAAAAGACCGCTCCATACTTGCGTCTTAACGCATGAAAAACTGCGGTTTCGAGTTTTTTTCCATGATCAGCCCCACTCCTTGTGATCACTGCCCCTCTTAGACCAAGATCAATCGGATAATATTTCCTAGGGCGCACCACTCGCTTGCGTTCTGAATAAGTGAAGTATGGGCAGGCAAGGCAGAGATATGCTGCCTCAAACGCATCAACATAGCTCTTAGCAGTGTCAGCAGTCAGATCAAAAGACTTTGCTAAACTGCGAAAGCTGCTTTCAGACCCCGTCGTTTCAAACACTGTTTTCGCAACTTGCATCAACGCCATTGAAGATCGCGCAGCGACATGCCTGCGCACATCACGCTCGATAATATCGATAAAATACTCCCTCAACAAAGTTCCAGGTTCATTAAAAGTCAGCACACGCGGAAACCCGCCATGATCCAAGAATTCCTCCAAAGTTCCAGATGGGCGAATTTTCCGGAACTCATCAAATGAAAATGGAAAAAGTTCCAAAGTCAAATGCCGGCCGGTCAGTGCCGTACCAAGCTTGCCGCTAAGCAGGGTTGAGTTCGAGCCTGTGATCGCAAAATACCGTTGCTTCTTTGCAAGCTGCACATGCAGCCAGCGCTCCCAGTTACGAACGTTCTGGATCTCATCAAAAAAATAATATGTATTACGGCGCGATCTAGATTCATGAAATGAAACTATCGCGTCTAAAAGATGGTGATCCAGACTGTCTCCAAGCCTAGGGTCCTCAAAATTAATAAAGATGGACCGCTCCATGATGCCTTCAGCTTTAGCGATCTGACGAAGAAGAGTGGACTTACCACACCGACGCACGCCTTGGATTGCAAGAACAAGATCTTTGGACGGCCGTAGACTTTTAAGCTTGGACAAAATATTGCGTGGAACCCCTAGATCAATGAACTTCTGTTCCTCAAGGATTTTTTCCAATGTTTGATATATCTGATGATCCATTCGCCACTAGCCTGCCTATCACTTTTACTAGTTTTTATTCTGTAATATCACAAAGATATACCATAAATTACAAAGTGTCGAGCTTTGTCGTCACTTATCTATACTCTATAAATAACCCAATCAGGGCGTTACTCCACGCAATTCGGAGCACGACTCAAGCATGCGCGCCCTGGTGCGGAGCCTATAGGAAGACACCGATTCGGATTCAGGATTGAGGGAACAAGATATATGCAAACGTCCCTGAAAGTTGTGTGGGAAGGTTTTGGAACAGATTACCAAATCCTAAATCAGCGTTCCCAGAAACCGCGATACATTTTGAACTTCGATTCCGCTTGCGTGGGTGTACTCTTTTTTTCCAACGAGATGAAGCTGCAAAGCCCTAGCGGCCTGAAAGCGGTTTTTGAGATAAACAAGCCCCTTCGACATCTCCGCGTCGGAATGCTTGGCTTCGATGAATAAGAACGGCTTGCCATTTTCGAGTAGCACGAAATCCACCTCGTGAGCGTATTTATCCTTAAAAAACCTGAGTTCCAAATTGCGGCCGCTAACGTCCTGCTCAAAATAAAGCCACTTGAGAAGGTGGACGGCCAGGAAGTTTTCAAATCGTGGGCCTGGATCGGCAATTACGTTCCAATCAAAGAAATAGACCTTTTGCTCTTTTTTTACGGCTTTGATTTTAGGCGGACCAAAAGGGCTAATCTTAAAAACCGCGTACAGACGCTCGAGCGCAGCCAACCAGTTCGCCAGGGTTTTGTGGGAGATCTGCATATCCTCATGAATTGCATTGATCGACAGCGAACCTCCAACCGTCTCGGGGAGTCGATTCAGAAAAAGCTCCATATTGCCCAGGTCGATAATCTGCTCGTTAGTGGCTACCTCCTGGCGGATGATCCTCTCTTTGTAGGAACGGGACCAGCGGTTGCACTTGGTCTTGGACTGAGCTAAAAATGGCTCCGGAAAGCCCGACAACTCAAAAAGCTCCAGCGCATCTGCCGGGGTTTTCATGCCGAGCTCGGCGAACGAGAGAGGCGTCAGACGGAGAAAGTGATAGCGTCCCTGCAAGCTGTCTCCTCCCTTTCGGAGTACATCCAGCCGGGCGCTACCTGTCACCAGTATCTTCTGCTGCTTGCCGTATTGGTCAAAAAGACCCTTAATATAATTTCTCCAGGTCTTAAACTTGTGAATTTCATCGAATACCCACGCCGGGCCCGGCTTATACTTCTTTTCGAGAATTCGGCTGCGGTCTGAGTCGATGTCCCAATTCATGTACTCCACGGAGCTAAACAGGGACTTGGCCAAAGTTGTCTTGCCCACCTGTCTTGGGCCGGCAAGAAAGACCATTTTTTCGGTTAAGTCTTCGCGAATTTGTGAGTGCAAGTATCTCTTCATATCATGAAGCATATAGAATAATCTGGATATGGGTCAAGTATTTACCGGTAAAACCTTAACTGGTATCAAGAATGTTCCAGCCCAGATCCGCGAATCGCATATTAATAGAACTCAAGATAAGGTGTGGTTACCGTGAAATGATTCTGGAGCTTCTTGCCTTGGTTAAAACCATGATTGAAAAATTGGGAGCAAGCTGTTCTATCTTACCTAAAAGTTTAATTAGAATTGCGATTGATAAGTGGGTATACATGATTGTAGATCCTACAAATTTGAAACCACGGCGTTTCAGGTCTTTGCTGAAAGCATCCGAGTTGTAATGCATTTTCTGTTAGGTTGACGAACTGGTTTATTACCAGCTCTTCCTCCACTCAAAACCTTAAACCTTTCTCAACAGAAACTCATTTGCCGCGGTAGCTTTGGCGGCGCTATATCTGGCGGTTTGATGATGTACGGTCTGGCGATATATCTGCAAAGTTTTTCAAGTTTTGCATCATCATCATCCCATTCGATGCCGAGTAGAGTGAGTATGACACACCATCGCAGCCCCCGACAATCACTTCAGCTTTTTCTACTCGCTGGATAACTGCTCTCATCGCCAATCAAACACTACTTCAACTGAATTAACTGTTCTTGTTCCAGAAGAATCAAAAATATCTTCCTTCGGTATACGTATAGTTTGTGTTTTTGTCGTGCCATAAGCACAACCAGTACCATTACCTTGCGTAAATGTGATTTCATACGTGTCACCGGCAATCACCGATGCAAGTATGATTTGTTCAATATCATCGGCATTGTACTCATCTATAGTACTCTTAGGAGCAAAATGATATTTGTAATCAGGATGGGCGAAAAAAACACTTGAGATCGGCTGTGAAACACCATCAATATACGAATTGACACTTATAATATTCCTTCCAGAAGGATCCGAGGAGTCATCCCTGCAATCTATGTTGTCGTGAGTGAGTATTATCGGTACAAAGTCTTTCTTATCCGCGGTATTGATAAAATCTTGAATATTGCTTGTCATTCGCATCGCTGCCAATGTGGTGGTGAACGCTTCCATTAAAATACAATTCTTCTCTCCTGTGCACAGCGAATCTGATGACGAAGCCAAATTATTAAGGTTTACTGTCTTATTTCCATAAAAAATGGTGGTTACAGTTGAAACTTTGCCTCCACTACCCCATAAATCCTTACAAAGTTTAATAATGCCTTTAAGCTTGATCTCCGCGTTATCCAGATTGGAATTACCATTGGTGTTTAAAATAGTGATGGTGGTTTTGAAATCAAATGAATCAATGAGATCCCTAAGTTTCGGCTCACTACCAAGTGTTAGTTTTGAAAGATCAGGAACAACTTCCTCTATGGACTCATGTATGAGTACACCGCTGGAATCAAAAACTTGTAATTTATAAACTGAAACCACGCAGCTATCCGAAACCGCTGCCTTAGCCGATATACGTTGCTCATATAATGAATTAAAAGTTGAGGTCTTACTGGGATTAAAAACCATGACGTCAAATTTAACTGACTTAGCGCCTCCACACCCCACTACGCCAACTGCAATAAAAACTGGTAAAAAAAACAATAAATTCTTCATAAACAAATCACACCCCTTAATCGACTGGCGCTATCTCCACTTGATCAACCGCAACCACATACCGCATCCCAACCTCCTCTTGCACTACATAAGGCGGTGGAACATATTGTTCGTCATCCAAAGTATACGTAGTAGTGTCATCGTCAAATACGCCGTTTAATGAAGCAACTTCTTCATCATCAACAGCCTTGCCAAGCAATTCACTTAGCTCTTCATTTGTTATCTTTTTGTCACCGTCACGGCTAGAAACTTGTTTTTCGATTTCAGATGATTTTGAATCAAATTCTTTTAATTTCTTTGCAAATTTTGTTTCTGAGCCAGTATCCTTAAGGTCCTTATCATAATTAGTTTTAGAAGCACTGGTCTTGATAGCCGCATATTTTTTCGCGACTTCGCCTTCTGATATCTTACTGATCACCAGGGGGCCCGCTCCTTCGGTCACACATTTCTCACCGGATCCTAATGACATAAAAGCCCCACCTCTATCACGGCCGATATCGCAAGCGCCGCTTATACAAAGCATTTCAGTGTCATCAATGGCGATTTCAGTTCCTCTAACGCCCATTATCGCTGATTTAGTCCTGATCCTGACAACGCCGTTTTTTTTCTGTTTGCCGATCATTGCGCGTATACGGCCAAGCTTGAGATCTACCCCTTGTTCCTGGTTAACTAAGATTTCTGAATTCCCGCTTAAATCTAGTACAGCATTATTAACAAGATAGATTTTTGCCTTCGCGCCCACACTTGTCTTAACTGTATCACCATTTTTAACAGGACTACCTTTAATGGCTTCGGTAACCTGCCCGTTTGATATGACGGAAGCCTTTCCTTCTACGTATAACAATTTTCCTACCGCATCGTCAGCAGCAGAAGAAGCAGAAAAAATAAATAAAATTAATGTAACCACTTTTAAGCCCCCTAAATACGGTATCCTATCGAAACACTAGAAATACTTCTTAAGTACGTGGCGGATGCATCATTAGAAACACTGCGCTCAAGTATGAATTCTATTTTGCTGAACAATTTTTTCCCGGTTTCTTTCTCGAGATTTTTTGATAACCCGCCTGTTAGCGAAAATGAATTATCAATTCTTGCTGGTTCTCTCTTCGGATATTTAAGATAGCGATACTCCGTCACAAAAAATGGATTAAACGCATGATCACCAATTTGATAATTAACCTTTGTATTAAACCTGCCTCCATATTGCTGGTAATTTACACCCTCGCTTTCATTAAAAATAAAAGTTCCGCCAAAAACTGCATTTATATTTCCAGAAATATTAGAATGAAATTCGCTTGTGACTTCCGGTTTAAAAAATGTTTTGCGATTTTTCACATCTATTGCGTCATCAGTAAAACCGCCATAACTAAGAGGCAACCCTAAAACTAGCCGTTTTTTCTTGCTAAACATTATTTCAAATTGTGGGGTCAAGCGGTTTTCAAGCAGCAAACCAGTCATGCCTGATGAATTAGTAAGAAAATAATGAATCCCATCAGTTAACGAAATTCTTAATGTCCCCCCATCAAAAAAATCCTGTGAAATGACGGCACCAATATCAAGGTTGTCATAATTTTTTAGATCGCCGTTTAGATTCATGTTGTAAGATAGGTGTGCTGACACTGAAGCGTCCTGTTGTGAAATACCAGGGAAGCTTAACTTACCTTGCGCAAATACTGGGATAACAAATCCGCTTTTCGATGAAATACGCGAGATTGAAACATACTCATCCGGTTTTAACAGGACATTTGAATCATAGCGGGTTGCAAGTTGTAATGTAAGATTTGTGCGTGATGTTTTCTGGCTGCTTTTTTTAAGTTTTACATAAAGACTGCCTCCAGTGAGGCCTCCAATCAGTCTTTTTGCCTCTGTATCTTCCGGGGCATCCGTAAGCGCCAGCTTAAGCTGCTCAAGTGATCTGCGGCCATCATTTGATCCCTTATATACTTCAGCCAAATTAACCCGGTAATGTGCCCTAATCGCCGGGTCCTGAGCATTATTTATGGCTTCGGATATATCCCAGGCGGCGTTCACATAATTTTTATTTTTAAGATAAGCAAGGCCGCGCAGATTTAAAATCTCCGCATCCCCTGGCGTTTCCTTAAGATATTTTTTTGCGATCTTAATGCTTTCGTAATATTCACCAGCTTCAAAATGATACAATATTAATTCACGCTGAATAGCCATGTCGTGCTCAGAAAGCTCATCGCTATTGACTGGCTGTTCATAGCAAAACATTACGGAAGAAATTAAAATGGCAATATAGAATAATAATTTATTATCAAACATAAAGTGACTTAAATCCTAAAACCTATTTTTAATGATACTGTATTGATGCCGATTATATTCGCCCATTCTATTCCGGAAGTAAAAGTGCCGCCTTCCAATACTCCCCCCAATGAAAGATGAAGTCCTGTTGATCTCGGTGATTCAGAAATAGAAGCCTTAGAGCTGTTAATGTTTACATCCAATGAGCCTGTTGCAAAGCCATAGCCAAACCAAAGCGATGCCCAACTCCAACGTTTGCCTATCGTATGCAGAAGCCCATATCCACTGTTGCGAAGGTCGTACTCAGATCCTTTAGACAAACTAAATGAATGAAGTCCCAAGCGAATACTGCTTTCCACTTTTGACATTGGCATAAGCGCAGCGAGGTAATTCCACTTCACACCAAGTGCCCAGTAATTTGTTGAAACTGTAGATGCCGAAATTTTTGGAAACAATTGCGTATCTACTGATATCCCTCGTGGGAAAGTAAGTTGGAAGTAAACCGTCGGTAGTTGCGGAAGAATGGGTAGCTTATCCACATCATTGGCAGAGCTTTGCAATCCTGGAAGAGCAGAAAAACTTGTTTTTAAGGCACCGGTCCCAAACCCGCCAAGTAGAAGACCAGTCTCAACACTGATACTCCTGACATCCGCCTCGCCAGGAAATAGATTTTTGGGGACAGTGCTTGCTAAAAGTGATGTATTCAACAATCTCAGCGATTCAACATCACTTAATACACTTGCTTGTGTGGTAGAACACAAAAGGAAAAACAATAATGGTGATTTGCGTATAAAATTAAAGATAACAGTTCTCCTCGTGTTAGATGGAAAATTTATTTAATTCTAATTCCATCTAACACGACAGAGAACAAAAAAATGAATTACTACGGTAACGCATATGTTGGCGCTGTCACGGCCGAAACACTGCCAAGATCACCGACAGATACAAGTTCATGTGGGCGTTGTTGCGTAATTAGGCCTGACGAAACGTGGGTTTGAGCACCGAGAACT
>CAYHPW010000010.1:0-37560 GCA_964358645.1 uncultured Bacteriovoracaceae bacterium
TGCGGCGGCGGTCAGATGGTGTTCAACCTATGAAACAAACCGGACAGCAGTGAATACATATCTATTTGCAATAGCGGATCTTGCATTTCCGTTGTTTTAATTCATTTGGTGATTTGTTTTACGATTTAATTGGCGTTTGGTTTGGCACAGGTGCTGCACCTGTCGCGCATAGATCACTGAATGCAATTTGTGTGATACTGCACGTAAGTACAGTGGGGGGCAACAGGGGTCATCAAAATTATGGATATGGTTCTTCCCAAAGAAGTTTCCTTAAAGGCCTACCTTTACCCGCAGGCTCCCATTTGGGAGCCTGCCGGGTTATCCTCTTTTGATTGCGATAGAGCCTCTGGCTGCATTGGTATTTCTTTGGATTGGCATATGTTTAACCCTGTCTGGTTCGCACAAAAGAATATGTAAGCCGTTATGTGATTTTATCGGATCACTTACCACGCGCCTGTAACTTGCTCTGTCTGGCAAAGCATTGTCCCGCGTTGATGTCCCCCGAGCCGCTAACCAAATATACGAGAATTTTAACCAGTTTCTTTCCGACCCGAGCATCCTTGACAGACTCGAAAAGTTCTTTCCCGGGATTTTTGCAGGAATTGAGAAATGGCACCAATCGCGTCCCATCGTTAGCGGACATATGGCAGCGTGAAGGCATGGCCCCCATAGCGGATTTGGCAATGTCTCATTTCGTAATTTGGAAAGGTATTGAGAGTTAGACTTGCTTGCCGGTTCAACGATCAGTGTCCCGCCGCCGTGACAAGAGTCATGTATCTCGGATAGGAACTCACGTGAGTGGCGGCCTTCATTAAGAACATGTCCTAGAATAACCAGAGAGTTATTTTTCCCTATCAATGACCTGGCTTTTTCTGCGTGAACGGTGTGCGTCGATACACTGATCTCAAACTTTATTTCTGGATGATTTTTCTTAAACAGTTCAACCAAGGCTATGCCGTCTTGCATGATGGCTCTTGAAGTATCAATCCAAACAAGCTCTATGCGTTGCAGGCTCTTGCAGCACTTGCAGTTAAGCCCAGCAAGCCAGAACAAAAAAGCTATTGAGGCGGTTCCGGGCCCGGCGCCTATGTCAATAAGCCTTAGTGTTCCGGATTCATGACCGTGTTTTATCGCGGCTTTCATTGCGTTATGATGCAGTTCAAATAACATTAAAAATTTTGCCGCTTGCAGGGGCAGGAAGTACAACAAGTACGCAGATCTGAACCTTGGGTGGCTTAAGTAGCCGGGCATTTTTCTTATGTCTTCAACGGAGAAGAGATTTGAGAGCTCGATGATACCTCTTGAGAAAAATCTGATGTCCTTTTCAGAAAAGCTCTTGTTTTTCCACTGCTCTTTTTGGCTATAAAGTTGTTTAACTAGCAGGGGCACCTGTTCGTCAAAAAATGATTCCCATCCTTTTGGGAAAAAATTGCCTACTATAAAAGGCTCGAAACGCACAAATCTATCGATGTTATTGCTGGTTCGTTGCATCTTAATCTTTTCTTTGTGGTAAATTATTAAACATGGGTGGTGCTAACAGCGGGAGCGATATTCCAGCAAAATCGGTTTGGCGTGGTCAAGATGGTAAACAGTTTTCATTTTTTTGCCCCCTGTGCAAGTCACGTCGTAAAGTGGATGTATGTTTCGCCCCGAATCCGGTTAATTTCAAGCTGTTTTGGCAAGCTGCGCTTTGTGGGATAGTTTTCTCTCTAATTACATGGAGCCGGTTTTCTTGGAAAGGCATTGTTTCTATTCTCCCATTTCTGGCAGGGGCTGAGTTTATATACAGAATACGCCGCCGCAGAGTTCTTGTTTGTCCTAGCTGTGGCTTTGACCCATATCTTTATCTGGTTGATGCCAAACTTGCCAGAAAGGAAATCGAGGACCATACCAAAAGACAGCTAGCAACAAGGCAAGATTTAAATGCGTCAACCGTCAAAAAACAGGAAGCTCAGGCGCCCGCATCGGCCGGCGCATCAAACGGCAATGATAAAATTCAGCCCGAGTAATGTCTTGACAGGAATCGAGCGGGAACGTTAATTCTTCCCTCATGTCTATAAACAAAGTCATATTGGTGGGGCGATTAGGCCAGAACCCGGAAGTCCGTTATACGCCTTCCGGTGCTGCGGTTGCAAACTTCAGTGTTGCCACAAATGAAGCTTGGACTGATAAATCCGGCCAAAAACAAGAACGAACCGAATGGCATAAGGTCGTGGTTTGGGGGAAGCTCGCTGAGTTATGCAATCAGTACCTGGCGAAGGGGCGGCAGGTGTATGTTGAAGGCCGGCTGCAGACCCGCCAGTGGCAGGATAAAGATGGCCAAACAAAATATACGACTGAAGTGCAGGCGCAGACGGTGCAGTTTTTGGGAACCTCTAGCGGTTCCGTTTCGGCTGATCGCAGCGAAGTTCGAAATAACAGCGGAGTTGACAACAATGTGGCTGCTACGCCAGAAGCAGCAGGTTCAACAGGAGCTATGACACCTTCATTTACAGAAGATGATATACCCTTTTAATGAAAGCTCTTGTTGTTATACCGACCTACAATGAGATCGAGAACATAAGCGGTCTCATTGAGTCGATAGATTCAGTAACGACACCCGATGTAGAGGTTTTGGTCGTTGATGATGGTTCTCCGGATGGTACCGGTCACCTGGTGGATGAGCTTGTCAAAAACAACCGCAAGCTTCATGTCATACATAGGCCAAAGAAACTTGGCTTGGGGACAGCATATGTTGCTGGGTTTAAGTGGGGCCTTTCCAGGGGATTTGATGTTTTCATTGAAATGGACGCTGATTTTTCACATGATCCAAAGTATCTGCCGAGGATGCTTGATTTGCTTTCCACAAATGATGTGGTTATTGGTTCACGATATGTCAGCGGAGGCGGTACAAGGAATTGGGGCCCGGCCAGACGCGCATTAAGCCGCGGAGGGAGCTTGTATTCCAGATTGATATTGGGCGCCTCAATAAGAGATTTCACCGGTGGTTTTAACGGCTGGCGACGTCAAGTATTGCAAGCGATTGATTTACCGTCACTCCGATCTGATGGCTATTCTTTTCAAATAGAGCTTAAATACCGCGCATTCCTTAAAGGGTTTAAAATAGTCGAATTCCCTATTGTTTTTGAGGACCGGAAGGTTGGAAAATCCAAAATGAGTCGCCATATAGTTTTTGAGGCGTTACGCAGGGTTTGGGGATTTCGCTGGAAAACCATGCGCGATGCTAGAAGGCGTAATGACTAAGTCCACGCATTTCAGGATGAAGAATCTTTCGGAAGATGCATATCCATTAACGTGGCAGGTTTTGCGTTCTGGGGTGGAAACTGGAGTTGCACCAGGTGTCGTCGCCGGTTTATGGAGCAAAAAAGAGCCTGACTGTTTTTTTATAGCCGCGCTTGGAAATCGCTGCGTGTTACCCGCCGCCATGCCAATGCTGCCGGATACGGTTTTTGATCTTTCATCAGTGAGTAAGGTATTCGGTACCGCAACGCTTGCTGCAATGCTTGTGGAACGCAAGTGGATTGATTGGGACACCGAGATTGGATCATTTTTTCAGCAATATTTGCGCTCCGGGATCCGCGTGAGGCATTTGCTTGGGCATACCGCCGGTTTTTCAGCTTGGGAGCCGTTTTGGCAAAAGATGAGGCACGTGCTTTCGGTTGAGCGAATCGAAAGAGTTCCTGTGGAAGAACGCCAGCGGGCGATGCGTGATGTTGTATTAAATTTGAAGCTACTCGGCAGACCAGGGGAGCATTGTGTTTATTCTGATATATCATTTCTGATTCTCGGATTTGTTTTGGAAGAAGTCACACAGATGCCGCTCGATCGCGCAGTCAAGACCATGCTTTGGGATTCGATGGGGATTGAAGGCGCATTTTACAAGCGAGTTACAAAGAGTGTGAATGAAGACACGCTTGACGTCGCGGCTGCCACCGAGAATTGCCCGTGGCGTGGAGGAGTACTTCAAGGGCAGGTACATGATGACAACTGTTGGGCAATGGGCGGCTATGGCGGGCATGCGGGAGCTTTTGCCTCGGCAAGAGAGATACTTCACTTCAGCAAGCGGCTTATGATGGGCTTTCTTACAAAAGAAACGTTGAATGCCATGTGGAGCAGGATCCCGGAGCCACCAGGCTGTGAAAGGACACTTGGTTGGGATACGCCATCCGGGAGCGACTCCGCTACTGGGCGTAGTTTTTCGCCCAGTTCAGTCGGGCATCTTGGATTCACCGGCACATCACTGTGGATCGATCCGGGGGCTGAAATAGCAGTGGTATTACTCACTAACCGTGTTCATCCTTCCAGGGATAATATGAAGATAAAAGGTTTTAGGCCAAGATTTCATGATGCTCTCAGAGATGACCTCGCGAGAAATATAGGAAATTGAAGATGAGTCCAAAGACCACCCTCTTGGGCGGTGTAAAAAGAATTCATATCATAGGAATTGGCGGGACTTTGATGGGGGCTTTCGCCGCGTATCTTAAACGCCAAGGGCTATTTGTTACCGGAAGCGATCAGAATGTTTACCCGCCAATGAGTGACGTGCTCAAAGAAGCCGGGATAGAGCTTTTTCATGGTTATGCCGCCGATAATATTCTTGGCCAAACCACCAGGCCAGATCTTGTGGTGGTTGGCAACGTCGTGCAGTCCACGAACCAGGAAGTCAGGGCGGCGGTGGATGGCGGGTACGGGTGTTGTTCGCTCCCCGAGGCGATGGAGCTGTTTTTTCTAGAAGATACCCACAATATCGTGGTTGCAGGCACTCACGGAAAAACAACTACGTCTTCGATGATAGCTCATGTTCTAACAAGTTTTGGTAAGAGACCAAGTTACTTCATCGGTGGGGTTTCAAATGATTTGCCGTTCGGGTTCAATGTCTCCGACAATTCACATATGGGCGGGTATTTTGTTTTGGAAGGTGATGAGTATGACACTTCCTTTTGGGATAAGGGACCTAAATTCAACCATTATCTCCCTAACGATGTATTGTTGACGTCGGTTGAATTCGATCACGCCGATATTTTTGCTGATTTAGAAGCGGTCAAATGTGCTTTCCGAATGCTGCTCACGAAAATAAGAGGCGGCAGGCTGGTCGCATGTCATGATTACCCCGCGGTGAGGGAACTGGTTTCCGGCTCAACGGTTGATTTGATCACATACGGGACGGAAGAATCATCCAGTGCAAGATTCAAGATAGCTAATTTGAGGACAGAGAACGACAAGTCTGTTTTTGATGTCATTGATTCCGGAAAAAAGGTCGAGCAAATAAAACTTTGCATAGCCGGGCGCCATAATGCGGCTAATGCCCTGGCTTCATGGATCGAATGCACGGAGCTTGGGCTTGATTCCGCGCGCGTCGTGTCCGCGCTGGGTGAATTCAGTGGAGTCAAGCGACGGCAGGAAGTTAAGGCAGTTGTCAAAGGTATAACCGTGATTGATGATTTCGCTCATCATCCCACCGCGGTACGTGAAACGCTGGCGGCCTTGAGGCAGAGGTACGCTTCCGCCAGGATTATAGCGGTGTTCGAGCCTAGGAGCGCGACTTCAAGAAGAAAGATATTTCAGCAGGAATATGTCAAGGCGTTCCTCTCCGCAGATGCGGTATTTGTATCTTCGCCATATGACCAGAGCAAGATTCCGGATGCCGAAAGATTTTCGAGTAGGCAACTTGTCGAAAACCTTGTTGCGCGCGGGAAGCAGGCTGCTTCTTTCCAACAGGTAAACGACGGCGTGCGCGAGGTCAGTAATTTGGCCCGGTCCGGTGATGTCATAGTGGTGCTGTCTAACGGCGGATTCGGTGGCTTTATCGAGAAAATTATTTCAAAATTTTGAAATTACTTCTTCTGTGTTTCCACGTTCAGCGCAAATCGCATGATTCCGTGAAATCTTAATGCATCCATCAGTTTTACAACCGTACCGTGAGATACCGAAGCATCAGCGCTTATTACAACGGATTCCTCGGCGAGGCGCTGCTTTACTGATTCTATGGTGCTATCTAAATTGCTCCAGCTAAGGGGGGAATTATTCCAGAATAAGTCGCCCGTACTGGTGAGGCTAAAGGTGAGCGGGGCTTTTCTGGTTTCCTCAGCGGTTCTCGCCTTAGGGAGACTCACTTTGATTGCAGACTGATAAATCACCGGGGCCGTGATCATGAAAATAATAAGCAAGACAAGAACAACGTCCACCAGTGGCGTGACATTTATGCTTGATATCAATCCGTCATCGTCATCAAATGCGTTTGCCATCGTGACAGATTACTCCCTTGCCTTGATGGCAAGCTTTCCGATCAAGAAACTTTTAAGTGCCTCTGCTTCCGTCAGGGCGGATTTTACTTTTCTCTGGAACAAGTTAAACGCTATTACCGCAGGTATGGCTACCAGCAGCCCTATCGCGGTGGCAACCAAGGCTTCGGATATTCCAGCAGTAACAGTCTGGACCCCGGTTGCGGCCTGTTGTGAAAGATCATGAAAAGCCCTGATAATCCCTAGAACCGTACCAAATAAGCCTATAAATGGGGCATTGTTGCCTATCGTTGCGAGTATGGCAAGATTGCGTTCCCATGAAAGCCTGGCGCGCGCTATAGAATCATGCGCGAGATTTTCAAGAGCCTCAGGGGGAAGGTTTCTGTTTGAAGTAATAGCAAGGGCCATTTCAGTTTCAAGATCTCGTATTAGATTGTCCGAGGATTTATGCCGGCCGGCGGCGGTTTCCAATACACGCTCCGCCTGGCCGTTTGATGCACATGATCTCACCGCCTGCCTGAAGTGTATTAGTCCGGCGGATGCCCGACGGTAAAACCTTACTCTCTCCAGTATTAAAGCCACCGATATTACAGAAAGCAGAATTAACAGATACAGAATCCACTCGGCTCCCAGCAAGGAAGCCCCAACAAAAATGTGTGACAACATATATAAATTAAAGGGTACACCCATTCGTGGCATCAATTCAAATGGCTTTATGTATATTTACTTGTTTTGATTGTTCTGGCAGTCTGAATTTAATGTGCGCATTTAATGTCGTTACGAAGAACAGTGTAAGGGAGCGCTTTATCGGCGTTCCACGTCCGCATCTATGGAAGGATGTTGCGGAGAAGGATTGGGATAACTGGATCTGGCAGCAGCAAAAAAGGATCAAGTCTCTCGAACAGCTTGAAAAACTTATCAACATGACAAGCGAAGATAAGGAAGCTTTCGCTCAGACTAATGAACTTTTTAACATGGGTATCACACCGTATTACGCCTCATTAATCGATAAGGATGATCCGAATTGCCCGATACGTTTGCAATCGGTCCCGACAAAGAATGAACTGAAGATTTTGCCGACGGACATGGAGGATCCGCTTGCCGAAGAGCGCGATATGCCTGTCCCCGGGATCACCCACCGGTATCCCGATAGGGTTCTGTTCTATACAACGCATAATTGTCCGGTTTACTGTCGGCACTGTACGAGAAAGAGGAAGGTCGCGGACCCTTCTTCTTCAGCTGCGAACAAGCAAATAGAAGACGGTCTTGCTTACATAGAAGCGCATAAAGAGGTTCGCGACGTGGTTATTTCAGGGGGGGACCCGCTTTCGAATTCAGACGACCGGCTTGAATACATCATGTCCCGCTTGCGAGCCATGGATCACGTCGAGGTTTTTCGCCTAGGCACCAGGAATCTTGTCACCCTTCCACAGCGTATTACCGATACTTTTGCGGCAATGGTTAAAAAATATCACCCAGTTTTTATTCATACTCACTTTAATCATCCAAAGGAATGCACCAGGGAGGCTTTTGATGCTTGCGCGAAGCTTGCCGATGCAGGCTGCGTGATTAACAACCAAATGGTTCTCTTAAAGGGCATTAATGATAGATCTGAAGTCGTCAAGGAACTGAACCATAAACTGCTAATGATGCGCGTGCGGCCTTACTACATATTTCAATGCGATTTGTCTGAAGGGATCAGTCATTTCCGCACATCGGTTGATGTTGGCATTGATATCATCGAGAATTTGCGCGGGTGGACCAGCGGTATGGCAGTGCCCCACTACGTAATTGATGCCCCCGGTGGCGGCGGGAAGATACCGGTATTGCCGAATTATGTTATTAGCAGGGATGGGAAAAAGTGGACTCTTCGCAATTTCAAACACAATAAGTTTGATTATTACGAACCATAAGCAAATGAGGCCCATGCTTTTTGTATTCACTGCCTTAGCGAGCGTGTTTGCAGCTTGCGCGACATTTCCGGAACCAAAATTAACCAGATATGATTTTCCTAAAGGTGCTTTTTTTGGCGAACAAAAACGCGCATACAAAGTTATCGGGATGGTGAAAAGCAGGGTTGACTTCCCCTCTCTTGATCCGGCGCATGATGAAAAAATACTTTGCGTGAACTATTTCAATAAATCCATTGTTGACCTTGTTAAACAAGCTAAGGAACACGGCGCGGATGCCGTAATAGATATTAAGTCCGTAGTGTTCCTGCAGGATGGTCGTAGTGAGACGTACGGATCCGCTGAGTGTTCGGATGACGGTGAAGAGGGCCAGGTATTGACGCAGGGAATAGCAGTTAAATGGAATTAAACTTTTTAATCGATGTGTCCGAAAAGACCTTAACAGGACAGTGTTTTTGGGAGACCATCGATGAGCGCGAAAATCGTTATTTTAGAAAAAGACAATAAGATTCTTGAGGTTCTGAAAGGCCGCCTTGAACAGGAATGCCTTGAAGTAACCATAGCCAAAGATGCCAGCTACGTGCGCGGTGTTTTTTCTAAAGAAGGGCAAGACATCGGAGTCCTGCTCCTGGAGTTGGATTCACTGGAAGATAACGGACCAGACTTAAATCTTATTTCGTGGGTACGTGAAAAGTACCCGTGTACTTGCACGATCGCGATAACGGATCCTGCGCACAATGAGATGACAATTCAGGCTTTAAAGCGCGGGACGTCTGATTACGTAAAGAAGCCGCTTGACCCGGATGAGATAAGTTTGGTGGTTAAACGAGGCATCAGGGAATATTGGTCAAAACGGATCGGCGGGGAGTCTTTGGAAAGGCTTGAGGCCAGGGTAAAAAGAGTTGAAGGCAGGGTAGAGGATAGGTTCTGGTTTGTTACAAAATCACCGGCGATGGACAAGGTGAACGAACAGTTAAATTCAATAAGGCGCGAGGCCATGCGCGGGATAGAAAACGAACCACCCGTGCTGATCTCCGGAGATATCGGTACCGGCAAGGAAGGTATTGCGCGCATGATCCATGCGGGCTCAAGGCGCGGGAAAGGCCCATGGGTCACGATATATTGCGCTAATTATGGCGGCGATATGCTTGATGCGGAGATGTTCGGCCATGAACACGGGGCTGTATCTGGCGTATTGGGCTCCAGGCGTGGGGCGCTCGAGCTTGCATATGGCGGTACTCTTTTTATCGATGAGATAGCAACGATGGATGCATATCTCCAGGAAAAGCTCTTGAGGACTATCAAGCAGAAAGCGTTTCGTAGGATTGGAGGAAGCACTGATATCGGTTATGATGCGCGTATTATAGCTACTTTCAGTGGTGATCTTGACAAGCTTGCGAATGACGGCAAGTTCAGCCGTGAGCTTCTGCACTACTTAGGCGCCATAATGATTTCAATGCCCAGTCTGAAGGCACGGAGTGATGATATTATTTCGGTTGCAAAACATTTTTCAGAGCGTGCGTTCAGATTTTACGGGAAGATATTCGCCGGTTTCGCTCCCGATGCTGAAGTGCTTCTTAAAAATCATGATTGGCCCGGCAATCTTCGTGAGTTGTATAATGTGATAGAGCACGCCGCGCTTCTTTCACCAAGCGGCTGTCCAGTCACAGCCGCTGACTTGTATATCAAAGTGAATCTCTCGTCAGTGGCGGATACGAATACCAGCAACGTAGTTAGTCTTGATAGGGGATCGGTAAGTTACACATCGATGAAGAAAAAATGGTGCGCCACTTTTGAAAAAGAATATCTGATGGACACCCTGGCACGGCATGGGGGGAATGTATCTTCTGCCGCGCGCGAAGCCCAATTGGATAGGAGTAATTTTCTGCGGCTTCTTAGGAAATACGGGCTCAGGTCACAGGAATTCCGCAAAGCGGCTTAATATTAAGATGCTAAAAACAATAAAGGACTCGGAGGTCGAAACCTCCGAGTCCTTTATTGCCACGAGCGCCACATTCTGTGTGGGGGGGAAGTGAGCACCCATGGAAAACTTATAAAAGCTTTATATAGCAGAGCAAAATTATCTGCAACCAGTATATTTGCTATTTTTAATTCATCAAGATTTCCACACAAATGTTCGATAAATGAGGTGTGAAACAATATATCTTCTATTTAACTCTGCTGCTGGTTACATCAATAATCCACGCTTCTGAACCCAAAAAAAGCCTTTACCTCCGCTGTACTACTTCACGCGAATTTATAACAACACTTGAATTCCTAAGAAACCAAGATCAGCTGCAAATACACGAACAGCAGGCCCAGCAAATAGCGACTAAAGTCACGGATGGTTGCACGGGTGCGGCACAGAGATTTATAAGCGTGGCAATGGCTATGATCCAATCAGGGTTTACTTCACCTGATGCCGTTAAGCTTGGAGTTGAGTTTTCCGCAAAAAGCGATGTGGAGACCAATACATTCCTGACTATTTTTAAAAAAGCGTTCCTCGCCGAATATCTGGACCTTGATATCAGGTCCGCCCTTAAAATGGCGCGCGCACTTTCGATGGAATTTACCGGCAACGCGTCAGAAGTATTTGATGACTTTGACAAGCTGCTTGAGTTCTGCGCCGGCGCCAAATCACTTGATCTGCCGCGACCAGAGTGCGGGACATTCGCGGTCCGGCTTGCCAGACAGGGAGAGACATGGAGCGGTGGCATTGCAAAGCCATTCATAGAAGCATTCGAATTCCTGCGCTCAGAATCCGGGCCGGAACTCATCACGTCCGACGCCTTAAAGCTTGCTGAAAGCCTGCTTGCGGCAGGACCGGATGGCCCGATAAATTTCATACAAGCTTATAAATACGCGGCCTCGCGCAAAGGTCTGAAGATGGATCGTAAAAGTGCCATCGCGTTTGCCCGGCAGATGGCCATGCCAAAAACATTAAACGTGAACTGACAGGTTTTCTCTTTTAAAAGAGAAAGAATTAAAAGAACACCGACAAGATCAAACCTGGCGCTGGGTTACCTGTGCCTGGTTCTGGAATCACAGTAGCAACTGGGGCGTAGATCCTCTTTTTATATTCCTGTTGCTCGTTTGATACCGCCATCCAGCGGCTCCTAAAGACCAGCGGCGCAAAAGCTGTTGCTATCGCGATACCGTCCACAAGAGATGACAAAGTTTCAGGCTCGGACTTTCCAGCCATATAGATGGCCGTACCGAAATTGGTCGCAACAGAAAGCCACATGAGTTTCTTGGCTAAGCTGGAAGTTGAATTGATCTCTTCCTCGGCATATCGCTCTCTTACAAGCAGGTCGCGAGTGCTTTTCTTTCCCATCACATTAAGATGGCCGGCTGCTGATGAATACGGGTTATAGTACATGGCCATCGCGGTTGTAAGCACAAGCCATCCGCCACCGACAGCTAAACCAGCTAACCCGGATTGTTTTTTCGGGTCGGTCTTAATATTCGGGGTGGCAAGCTGAAGTATACCGGCGGTTAACGTAACCATTGCTGAAACTTGGAGCGGCAAATGAGTCCGCCATTGATTCTGGTTTTCTTTCTGTGCTTCCAACACTAGACGGTCACTGGCCCTGGGTGTTACGTTCAGTTCGGGATAATCAAAGTCATTCACCGCGGCAAATGCAGGCGGGGGCAATAAAAACAAAAAACATAATAAAATTCTTCCAATCACAATGACAGATCTCCTCATATTATTTATAATCAGCATATCTTATGAAGAACCATTCAACAATTTGTTTCTGTATAACCACACTGATAGCATTGATCTCATACCCCGCCATTGCGGGACCGCAAATCGGCACCATCACGCAGGCCCAGGGCGCGGTGACACTGCTTTTTAACCCTTCACCTACACTACCAAACCATAAGGAAGGCACAAGCCGCGCACTCTTTGAGAAAGAGTATTACCATGTACGGCCAGTGCAACCAGCTGACAGGGTGGAGAGGGGCAATGTCATTTCAACAGCGCCGAACGCCAAAGCACGCGTAGTCTTTGATAACGGTGACCAGTTTAACATCGGTCCTGGAACATCCTACCGAATCACTTGGGACAATGACACGGCAAATGCCAAAACACATCTTAAACTAATGTATGGCAAGCTCCGCGGCGTGATCGCCAAAGGCGGACCACGCAGCCGTATTCAGATTAAAACACGTTCAGCAACCATGGGTGTTAGGGGTACTGATTTCTTCATAGCGGACGATGGGGTAAGTGGAGAAACCGAGATATCAATACTGAGAGGATCGGTGGAGGTGAAATCAGCCGCTCCAGCAGCCAAACCTGTTGAATTAAAATCAGGATTCTCAGCAACCCTGGCAGCAGCGCCAATCTCACCGCCAGTCACGCAAAAGATCGCAACTCAAACTAATGCCGGCGCAGTGAAGAAAATCGTCTCCCTGCCACCGGCCATGGTTCCAGCTGTTGAGATACGCCAAACCACGCAGGAAGAACTTATTGGCATCCAGAAATCCTCGCAGATAAAGCCACCCGAGAAATTAGTCGCCGCGATGCCTTCATCATTGGCTCCGTCACCTGGTCCCTCAGAGATTCCATCAAAAACTCAACAGGCTAAATCACCTGCTACGGTCGTCGAAAAGAAAATAATGGAACTAGAGGCAAAGGCTGTAAAAAACACACTTGAAGACATCAAATATCACGATCCGCAGCTGTACGCTAAACTGGATACGAAGAAAGTCGAGAATATCGAGGAAGTCAACTCACACGCCATAAAGAAAATCTTTCAATCAGCGCCAAAGGCACCCACGCCAAGAAAGCCATACCTGAGCGAGCTCGAAGATCTCGAAAAGGGTGCGTATGAAAGATACTTCAAAGTACTTGATTGACGCCATCAGTGCTTTCGTTGAGTCAATGCGCATCGATCACGGCGCCTCAGATAGGACAGTTGAGTCCTACCGCGGCGATCTTTTACAATTTGTGGTACAATTTGCGGCCCAATTTGCGGCAGATAAACCGGTTGATATAAATGATATCGGCCAAAAGGATATCGAAGATTTCCTGAAGAGACTTCACGAGCAGCAGCAAAAGCCGTCTACGATTTCACGAAAGATTAGCACGTTAAGACAGTTCTTTAAATTCTGCTCACTTGAATACAACCTTGAGAAAAATCCTGCTGAAAAGTTGCCGGCACCGGCTCAATCCAAGAAATTGCCGCGCCATCTGAGTTCAACCGAAGTCGAGTCGCTGCTCAAAGCCGCTGAAACAGGCTTGCCATATCCAAGCCACGCCCGCCATGCTTTACGGGCGCGAGATAGAGCCATGGTGTTTCTCTTATATGCAACCGGGCTTCGTGTATCGGAACTGGTCGGTCTTTGCCTTAAAGATGTGGATATAACCGCGGGCTATTTACGAGCAAGCGGCAAGGGAAGAAAGGAGCGGATCGTTCCGTTCGTGCAAGTGGCCGGGCTTCATATTTTTGAATATATTAAATCACACCGGATGGCTTTAAACCCACTAACAGATCACATTTTTGTATCCAACAAAGGTTGCGCTCTGACTCGGCAATCATTTTGGAAAATTCTTAAAATATTAGCCAAACAAGCATCAATCCATCAAAATGTGTCACCACATCTTATCAGGCATTCTTTCGCCACACACCTGTTACAAAAGGGTATAAATATTCGTTCATTGCAAATGCTGCTTGGTCATTCAAATTTGACTACGACAGAGATATATGCTCATGTAACGCCTGAACATTTAAAGGAAACCCACCGACGATGCCATCCGCGTGGGGGCAGTTAAAAGAGGTTTGCTAAAAGAGATTTTATGGAAGAGTTTGGCGCCAGATTCCAAATGCTCTCGGTACAGTTCGTACCTTTTATCATGGCGATAGTGTTCCATGAATTCGCCCATGGGCTTGTCGCGAGCAGATGTGGGGATCAAACAGCAAGAGACGCTGGAAGATTAACCTTAAATCCTATCCCGCACATCGATATGCTGGGGACCATTATTTTCCCGCTGATTAATATGATTTCTGGAATGAATCTGCTTTTTGGTTGGGCCAAGCCGGTTCCGATAAACCCCGCGCGGTTTAAAAAATACAGACTTGCTCTTTGCTCTGTTTCTGCCGCCGGACCTGGGATGAACTTCTTTCTTGCATTCATATCGGCCATGGCTTACTGGGCGATGCATCTTTGGCTTCCGCAGTCGTTTTATTTGGCTGAACCACTGGCCCAAATGGCGGTCATCTCGGTGCAGATTAACTATGCTTTGGGCATATTCAATTTGATCCCTCTGCCACCACTTGATGGCAGCAAGATCATAGAGGCTTTTTTACCTTATGAGGCTGCACGTCGCTATGAATCTATCGCGCAGTATAGTTTTTTCATCCTAATGGCCTTGCTCCTGACTGGCGCTTTGTCATTTCTAGGATACCCGATTTTCATGTTATCAAAATTAACCATGGGGCTCGCGGCTGGAATTTTCGGAATATCGACCGAGATATTATGAGCAAACCAAGCAAGATCTCAAAAACCATCCTTTCAGGCATTCAACCTTCCAGCAAATTAACACTGGGCAATTATCTTGGCGCACTGAAGAACTGGGTCAAGCTGCAGCAGGATTATGATTGCCTTTTTGTTGCGGTTGACTTGCATGCGATAACGGTAAGACAAGATCCAAAAGAACTAAGAGAACAAACCTACCGAGCCATCGCCACATATATTGCTGCCGGCGTGAACCACGAAAAAGCAGCTGTTTTTGTCCAATCACATGTTCCACAACATGCTGAACTCGCATGGATACTAAACTGCCACGCCTACATGGGCGAGCTTAGCCGCATGACTCAGTTCAAAGATAAGAGTACAAAACAAGGCGCTAATATTCCGGCCGGACTTTTTAGTTATCCGGTGCTTATGGCCGCCGATATCCTCCTCTACAAAACAGATCTCGTGCCGATAGGCGCTGACCAGAAACAACATCTCGAACTAGCCCGTGATATTGCTGTAAGAATGAACAATCTCTATAGCAAGGATTTGTTTACAGTTCCGGAAGCCTATATCCCGCCCGTAGGAGCAAAAATAATGAGTCTTAAGGATCCTACGGTCAAAATGTCAAAATCAGATCCGGATCCAAACAGCGCAGTCTACCTGACCGATTCAAACGACCAGATTGTTAAAAAAATCAAGCGAGCCGTCACTGACTCAGGCACCGAGGTGACTTATGAAGACCAGAAGCTAGGTGTAAAAAACCTCATCAACATACAATCCGCAATCACCGGTAAAAACATACAAGACATCTTAAAATCGTACGAAGGCAAGCAGTACGGCCACCTTAAAAACGATACCGCCGATATAGTGGTACATGCTATATCACCTATTCGTGACAAGACGGACGAACTGGTGAGCGAAAAGAGTTTTTTAGACGCTGTTTTAAAAAAAGGCGCGCACATCGCCGTAAAACGCGCTCAGCCCACATTGACACAGGTTTTTGATTTGATAGGATTTGTCCAGTGCCATACCGAGTGCCCATAACAGTAAGATTGGATAGTTTCGAAGGTCCTTTGGATCTATTGCTGTACCTGATCCAAACCAGCGAACTGGACATCTCAAAGGTTTCGATCGCCAAGATCACCGATCAATATCTGGTCTATGTTCAATTAATGCAGGAACTAAACTTTGATACTGCCAGTGAATTTCTCGTAATGGCCGCGACCCTCCTGTATTGGAAAAGCAAGGCGATCCTGCCGCCTGACGAAAACCAAGCCTCACTTGACGAGGGCGACGAAGACGACAGAACGTTAAGCCAGGAGGATCTGGTAAGACAGCTTCTTGAACGACGCCGTTTTCTCGCCGCTGCTGAAAACTTCAATCAGATGCCGAGGCTTGGTGATGATGTTTTTACGAGAGCCAATGCAAAGCCACCTGTTGAAAAGATATGGCGGGAGATGGACCTAACTGGAATGGCATTGGCCTACCAAGGCACGCTGGTTCGAGCGCGCAATAGAATGCAGATTCTGAAGAAAGAAACCGTATCCCTAAGCGATAAAATACGTGAAATCGCAGAGCGCCTATCCACTGGCAAAATAGTCGCGCTGCTAAGCCTGGCGGCATCAGATATCGAGTGTAGGGCGATCAGGCCTGAAACGGTGGTGACATTCCTGGCTGCACTTGAACTTTCAAGACTCAGGAAAATGCGTCTTTATCAGGAAGAACACTACTCACCTATATACGTTGAATTAATCAATGATCTGAATGATTTTGATCTCCAGATGGCTTCCGGGTTTAACAGGGAGCCCACGACAACATTACAGGAAGTGACTATATGACAGATACACCAGACGACACCCCAGACAATATGCCAGATGATATACAAGTTACTTTTGTTGAAGACCCCTTCGGGTTTAACTTATCCGAAGTCGCAGAAATCCAAGAACTACCCGGTGAACTGAACCTTGACAAGGACATCCAGGACTTTGTGCCCGATACCGATTGCAAAAAGGATCTTGACCTTGCTGAAATTGAATCATGCATGGAAGCACTGTTATTCATAGCAGACAAGCCGCTTTCGCTCGATCAGCTCCATAAAATGATCAATCACGAGCAGCCTATCCAGTTGTTTAATGAAGCGATGGAAAAACTTACTTCAAGGCACCAGGAAGTGCACCACGGGATAGAGCTTGTGGAAGTTGCCGGGGGTTTCCAGTTAAGGACCAAGCCCGGCCGCGCTGAACTTGCAAAAAAACTGACGAAGATACAACCTCAGCGGCTTTCAACCGGAGCCATGGAAACTCTGGCAATCGTCGCATATCGCCAACCGGTCATGCGTGATGATATCGACAAAATCCGCGGTGTTGATTCCTCTTATTTCATCCGCCTGCTGATGGAAAAGGGATTGCTTATAATTTCCGGGCGATCAGAGTTGCCAGGCCGGCCGATATTATATTCCACTTCAGGGAAATTTCTGGAGGTATTCGGCCTGAGGGATCTTGCCTCCCTTCCACCACTTCATGAACTCGAAAAAATGGTCCCTGACTCTGAAGTTAAAAAAGAAGAGGACCCTGCCGCAAAGGAAATGCAGCGCCTGCTATCTGATTTAAAAAACCAGAATGAAAACATGATTAACTATGATGCCGCGGAAGACGACAAGCTGTTAAATCAAATACGCGAACAAATCAAAGCCGTCCGCGTGTCCACGCCATCACTAGACGAGCAAAACGAAGCGAAAAAAGAGCTTGAAAAACTTGCGGAGCAAAATGCGCTGGCAGCTGCTGCGTCCAATCCGACTGAGACAACACAAAATGCAACTTGAAAGAATACAGAAAATACTTGCAAGGGCAGGGATCGCTTCGCGCCGCAAGGCCGAGGAGCTGATCGCTAGCGGTGAAGTTTCAGTCAACGGCAAAGTGGCAAAACTAGGTGACAAGGCGAAGTTTGGGAGGGACTCCATTAAAGTCCACGGTCACCTGATTTATAAAGTTGAACCGCCGCTTTATCTCGCTTTCAACAAACCCAAGGGCGTTATCTCGATGATGAGTGATACTGATGGCAGGCCCACGCTTTCTGATTACCTTATCAGAATCAAAAAGCGGCTCTTCCCTATAGGGCGGCTTGATTTTAACAGTGACGGCCTGCTGCTTCTTACAAATGATGGTGGATTCGCCGCTAGCTTGCAAAAGCGCGGTGATATACCGAGGATTTATCACGTCAAAGTCAAGGGTCATCCTGAACAGCAGGCTATTGCAAAGCTTGAAAGAGGCGCTCGAATAGGGCGTAAGCCCGTACGGCCGCACTCGGTTACGCTAGTACAGAAGCTAGCTAATAAATCAGTCATTGAAGTGATTTTCCTTGCTCCTGGCGCGGTGGATGTCAAAGGCTTGTTTGAGTCAAAGGGCTTTTTAATCGAAAAAATCACGCGTACAGCGATTGGCCACATTACTTTAAAGGGCCTCGGACCTGGGGAGTACCGGCTACTCAGGTCTTCCAGCGTGGAAGCCCTGCTTAAGCAACCAGAGCTTGGGTTACCTAACGTTTAGCGCTGTAGTTCTTCGACTAGGGCCTTGGCGTTATAGATTTTCGATAAAGCTTCCAATATACCGCCTGAATTCACGGCCACTGCCCGGTTTGTTTCAGGAATATAAACGAAATTTCCCACCGTGGAGTGGATGTTGCCATCAAAAATCAGTCCAACGAATTCTCCTTGCCGATTGATAACTGGGCTCCCTGAATTTCCACCGATAATATCCGCGCTGCTGATGAAATTAAAGGGGACTTCAAGGTTAAGCTTATCTTTTGCTTGGTGCCAGCTTGCGGGGAGCTTCCATGGTTTCTCGCTTTCGTGATTTCTTTCGTGTTCAAAAGCCCCTCCGATCTTAGTGATCGGTGCTATCAATTGGCCGTTATCCATATGCCCTGACACGGTCCCGAACGTCAGTCGCAATGTGAATGTGGCATCAGGGTAAACCTTGGTACCATATACAGCGAACAATGCTTTTGCGATTTCGGCATATGCTTGCTGTTTTGGACCTTCAACTTTATCTTCAGTCATTTTACGGATTGACCTGGCATCCGGATCAATGGCGGCGGCAAGACGTATCATTGTATCTTGGCTGTAGCGAATAGCCTTCATTCCGCCTTTTGCAATCAGCTTGCGAACTTCCACAGCCGCTAAACTTGTGCCTTCGATGAGCTCCTGGGCGCGCTCTTCAGGGCTCTTTCCCATAAGAATTTTTTGCACTATGGGGCTGTCCTCACCTAGTTGCTCCGCCAGATATTGCAATGAAAATGTAAGTTTTGCCTGTTCATATTGCGTATATATCGGTGCTGTAGAAAAAAGCCGTTGTTCAAGCGAGGCCCTATGGCTAACTTGGAATTCTGGAAGGCGGTCAGAATCTTTTTTTAGGTCCTCGGCCGCCATTCTTACTAGAGTCTTTGCTATTCTAAACAGTTTTGTGTTTAGCCCCATGTAGCCTTCTAGAAAATTAGACCTTTTGGAAAGCTTAGCGTCCATGGCTTCCGCTTCTGCTATCTGGTCAAAGGCGCTCAGGGTTGAGACCAACTCTGGCCGCTTGCTGATTTCAAGCTTCAATTCTGATTCGGCCTTTAATTTTGCTTGCATCATTTTTTGGTCCTGCAGGCCTTTAAGCTGCCCCATTAAAACTTTACGGCCATTCTTAATGCCGAAGAGATCTGTTGACGCCAAACGATCTTGCTCCTTGCCTTCGTAACCATATTGTTGGAGAAAGATTTCTTGCCGATAAATGAAATTAAGGATCGCAGGGAGTTGAAAATCACGCTGCGCTTTCAGTGCGCTTACCGTCTGGATCCTGTCCGTACCGCCAGGATGCCCTGATACAAAGATTAGTTCATTTTCGATGACATCCGTACGTGACCAGGAGAAATAATTTTCAACATTTACTGGATTGCCGTTCTCGTATGCGCGGAAGATGGCCATGTCGAGATCGTATCGCGGGAATTCAAAGTTATCCTGATCACCGCCGAAAAAAGCGATATCTAATTCTGGAGCGAAAACCAGCCGGATATCAGTATATTTCTTATACCTGTATAGGTGGAATTGACCTCCCATGTAAAGGGTTACGACGTCACTCCTTAGACCTGTCTGCTCAAAGGATTCTTTCTCGATCTTTGCTTTTTCAGACTTTTGGGCCGCATATGCTTCTTGAGGAGGCATCTCAGGTTTCACTACCCCCATCACTCGCGCGGTGACGTCTTCAATCGAAATGAGCTGGTTTAATTCTAAATCAGGGGCTTTGATCTCCTGGTCCTGTGTTTCGGCGTAAAACCCTTCACGATAAAGATTTTTTTGCGGAGTGGATAATTTTTGCAATGTATCTGAAGCGACATGATGATTGGTTAAAACTAAACCGCTCTTAGATATAAAAGAGCCGGAGCCACCGATGTTGAAGCGGACTGATGACTTCATTACGTGATCAATCCATTCCGGGGTGGGGGTGAAATCATATTTTTGTTTCAGTACTTCAAGCGGTAGTTGATTAAAAAGCCACATGCCTTCGTCCGCATGAATTGCTGTATTCATCAATGATAGCGAACCTAAGATAAAGCTTAAAGAAACCGCTAAGTACCTTATATTTTTGGGATATAACATAATGCCGTTTGCCTCTAGCGCGATGTATTATCTATTTTGACTATATTTGTCAACAAATTAGTTTTCAGCGGGTGTGAATTTTCTAGCGTACTCCCAAGCCTGAAGCTGAGAAAACTACCAACCCAAATTACCATTACACGCTATCTTACGCTACACTATGTAGCGTGATGTGTTGACTTGTTGTGTTTGAGCGGATAAAAGCTGCCGCCATGAACGCATTGAGTGGACAAAATTACAGACAGATTCTTCAAGAAGAGCTTGCGGGTCGATGTCAAAAGAATCCGAAGTATTCGTTGAGGGCGTTTGCCAAAGATTTATTGATTTCCCCGCAGCGGCTTTCTCATGTCCTCAATGGCAACTACGGTTTGTCAGGACCGGCAGCCGTAAAAATTGCAAAGCGTATTGGGCTTTCTCATGCAGAGGCTGAAGTGTTTTGTGCTCTTGTGGAAAGTGAACATGCACGTGGAAGGGTTCGTAGGGACATCGCTAGGCAAAAGGTGAACGAGCTCCGTAAAGAGTATACGCCGCTAAGTGTAGATACTTTCAAAATCATGGCGGACTGGTATCACTTTGCAATCCTAGAACTCACTCTTGTTGATGACTTTGATGCGGATCCATCTTGGATTGCAAAAACGCTTGGGATCTCTATTTATGAAGCAAATAGTGCTATTCAGCGTCTCAAGAAACTTGAGTTCCTTGAAGAGAAGCGGGATGGGTCTTTAAAGCTCGGAGCCCAGTTTGATGTGAACCCAGCAGGAATTCCCAGTGATGCAGTAAAGAAATTCCATAAACAGTTACTTGAAAAGGCGATGCTAGCCATTGATCTGCAATCTCTTGATGATCGTGACTTTTCAAGCGTGATTTTGGCTATGGACTCAGCGGATATTCCGCTTGCAAAGAAAAAAATTAGAAAATTTCAAGATGAGTTTGATGCTGAATTCTCGAAAGCAGCCAAAAAATCCAGCGTCTATTGCCTTGGTGTACAGTTGTTTCGGCTAAGAAAGTGAATTGATAGAAGGAGAAATATGTGTATAATTTACACCAGCTTTTCCGATAAGAGATCATGAGGATCTTTGGGATCTTGTGGGGCATTGTATGTGTCGGCGCATTAACACAGAGCTCAGCTTTTGCGGGGACAGGATTATGCCTGATAAGGCAGCTTGAGGAACTTCGAAATAGCAACCGTATCACGCTTGAAAGATTCTATGCGCCAATTAATGAAATACGCTCAATAATACAGGGTAACCCCGCGCTAGACCTGGCAATAGATAAGCTGGTTGAATCTGATTCTCGAAAATACATATTCAGGCTTGAAGCGCTTAGTAGACTGTACCGAGACCACCCGACACTGGGCGAGGGATTCAATCGCTTACTTGGATTCTTCAAGCAATTTGAAGACAGCCTTGGGGCGTATGTGGATGCAAAAAAAACAGCTAAAAAAGCCGATGAACTCGGTGTATCGCAGGAAATTGTGAAACTTCTTTCTGATCATGCCCAACAAAAACACCATGAACTTGTGGCATATCTTAAAACTTCCGGGTGGGCTGATGGATCAAGTGGCCAGTTTTTAGAAATGCAAAGGTTCCTTGAGGGTGTCAGCTGGTATAAGCAGAAAGTAGATCGGTTGTTTTTGCTGGGAGTGTTTTCAAAAGAGCTTAGTAAAATTGAAAGTATCACTTTTAACATGCGGGATCTGCAGGGTGGTGTTCATGAACTGCGGCGCCGGCTCCGATGGATTTTGATTGATATACAGAGCTTGCGTGGAAAGGTCGAAATAATAGATGACAAGCCTCCAAAAGCTCTAAAGCCCCTGCTTGACACTTTAGAAGAGCCTAACAAGTACGGCGTATTTGAGATTTCAGATGGGGTTAAAAAAAGAATCAAGATCAGAAAATCATTCTATCAAGCGTTAAATGCCCTGGTCACGCGTCTTGGTGAACTTAAGGACGATGGTGAATTGATTGAGGCATTGGCTCATGCTTACGTAAAAACGGAATATGTCACAGGACGCACTGTCTCCGAGGTTCAGGCCATGGAATGGGCCAAGCAATTTTCAAAGCTCGATAGCTCAAGGCAGGATTTTTATCCGGAGGCGAGCAAACTATACAAGATATTACAGGATTCAGAGCTACTAAAAAAACTACGTACGGATCTGGAAGGACAGATGTAATAAAAAATGGCCATTGTTAAAAAAATAACATTGCTTCTGTGTTTGCTGGCTTGCTTCATTTCATTGCAGCTTCCGGCAAGCGCCAGAAATGGCTGCCTCGAGTCAGCATTAAACACAATCATTACTAATAATTCCGTCAATACCAGGTCTCTTGAGGCGATACCGCATATAACAGTAATGACCTACAACGTGCTTAATCTCACAGGAAGTGTGGGGAAGTGGCAAAGAAATGATGCCACTGGAGTGCTTGAGCTCGTACAGCCAAAGTTTACCCTTAGTGCTGAGCAAATCGCTTCCAGAGCCAAGGCAATACGTGATGTGAATCCTGATGTAGTTATTTTACAAGAAATAGAAGGCGGTTTGGGGACTTTAAATAATTTTAATAGAGAACAATTGCAAGATATGTATAATTGCTTCCTCGTTATTGGTAATGACGGGCGCGGCATTGATGTCGGCATGATGATCAGGAGGGATTTGCCACTTACAACTGAATTGCAGACGCACAGGGATGTAAAGTGGGTGGATCCTAGTGACAAAAATGCCGTGCAACAGCCGCTGTTCTCACGGGATCTGCCTGCGTTGTTGGTGAGAACTAGGAATCAAGATCCTGCTTTGCCACCGCTTTTTATCCTGCTTGGGAATCACGGCAAATCAAAGCGGCCTACCCCAGGGGATCCATTGTCTTCACGTAAACGCACGGCACAGGCGCAAGGCATGGCAAAGATCGTGAATAGTTACAAAGCCAAATTTGGTCAAGGGGTGCGCGTGATATTGGGCGGCGACTTTAACACGTCAGTTGACTCGACTGAGTTGGCCGCCTTAAGAGAGCAAGCCGGCATGGGAGAGGCGTTCTCTCTCTTAAAAGTACTGCCTCCACTTTCGGAACGAGTGACACATACTTATCATCCGCACGATGGGCCAGTTGATATGAACCAGATCGACGGATTTTTCTTAACAGATGGCTTGAAGAACGCTGTACGTGACGTTGAAGTTTATAGATACAAAGACAAGAATGGCAAAGTAATCCCATTACCAATAACTTATGAGCAGCGTGAAAGAAATCCGTCGGATCATTTCCCGGTTGTGCTGACGCTTGATTTTCAAGGTATGTTGAGTAAATCTGCAGCTGAATCGAGACCTTAAGGGCGGGGGCTGGCGCTTTAGGCCGCTTTGGGAAGGTTTAGGTAATTGTATGCAAGTTCCTCATAAAAAGAGCGGACGGCTTGTTCTTCATCAGTTGAATTAAAAATAAATTTCACACTGATCCGGTAAAGATAGGCTTTCTCCGACATAATGTGCCCTTCGGTTTCGATTTCATGGCAAGATACAATCTTTCCACGTATGTAAGTCCGCTTTGGTTCCTCGAGCGTGATGGCTATCTCCTGCCCCACAAGGATCGAGTGCGGCGAGAAGAGTGACACTCCTTCTGGTGTTAAATCGTTTAGTAACAGGTTCACGTCCATTACGGTCGTGGGGTTATATGTGCCTGATACGAATTTAAGTTCGGTTTTAACTCTGCGGATGTGGAAGCTGTTTTTTAATTTCTCGCGCTCTCTTTTTTTGGCTTCAGCAAGACGCCTGATTTTCTGGTTCGGAGATTGCCACATACGTACACCTCTTATATATTCTTTGTATAATTATGCAGCTTAAAGCGATGAAATACAATCTGTTTATTATTGTTTTAGAGCTACAGGGGGCTCAATACTGACACTGTGTCGTTTGAGACACGCATTTTAACTAATCAGATCCTCGCCGGTGTCTACATCGAAGCTCACTTGTACTTCCTCGTCCTCGCTGGGGGCGAAATCAAGGTCGTGGAATACGATGGCGTTCAGCTCGAAGTTATACATCCAGTAGCCGCCTGAGCTTTTCGGCCCGCCTGGCAGGACTATGCCTTTGTGCTTAACAAGAATGGTAGTGGGGCGAGGCCTGATTTTAAAGTAGAGGGTGGGGCTCTTTGTGCGGCTTATTAGGTCCTGCCCAAGGTCGCTTAAGATTCTCCCGTAATCATTTGAGCATAGGACATATGTTTTACCGTGTGTGGCGGTAATCAGCTCTTCGTATTTGCTGCCGGTGTATTCCCAGTAGTCGTCTGTTTCTTTGCAGCCGTAGTCCTGCGGCCCGAAAACTCCGTACGATACGACTTTATCAAGACCGCTTTTTTTTTGCTCCAAGAAATCAATGAAGAGCTTGGCTTTGAAGGCGCTTTGTTCAGGTGCATCCGTTACGATCACAAGTGCAAGTATCGCGTCGTCGCGCATGAAGGACGGGTAGAGCGTAAGCGCTTTTTCAACTGGTTCGAAAGTTTGCTCCATGTAGCTTCCGTCCGTTCCGAGGCGTGCTACTGCGCCCTGGAAGGCGCTGATCGGATCTTTTACGAATTTATCCAATGTATCACCTGTGGCCAAACCTATGTATGGCATGTCGGACTTGTCCGTCGAAATCAGACCTATACGCCAGTCAAGGACGGTTTTTTTTGTGAACTCACGTATGAACATATCGGCATTGTTTATCACCTGTTGCTGGTATGTCCCCATGCTTCCGCTGTTGTCTACGACCCAGAGAATGTCCACCATCGACTGACCTTGCATCTCTTTGATCTTGTGTGTGAATGAGAAATTCGGCGGGGGTTGCTGATTCACGTAATAAAGAAAATCAGTCTGCCTGCATCCGGAATATGTAAAGGCCATCAAGATTAATATTGATGTTGTTAATTTCATTTGCTGTCCCCATTCAGGCAACGCCCGTCCGCGATTGATCTTAGCTTAAAGAGCTCATCTGGCCACATCACGCCGTCAAAGAGAAACGCCATTTCATCACGCTCTTTTTTAAGAGGTGCCGCACGTGAAAGCCGGATAGTATCATCACCGGTGGCTGGTTCTGCAGAGGTGCTAGCCAATGACCTGAGCTGGCTCAGGAACTCAACTTTGACAAATTGCATTTTGCGTATGGCTTCCGTCAGCGCTGAGTGCATGCTACGCCATTGGCGGCGGTATTCTTCGGCCTTTGTTTTTTTCGCGTTTTCAATTGCTGTGGAAAGCTTGTCCTGCGCCCTGACCCAGTGTTGTTGCTGGCCTACTGCCGGGAGGGCGGCTGTCACGCTTTCGTTTGCCAGTCCGCGCAGTTGTTCCTGCTCGGCAGTCATTCTTACAAGCCTGTTTGCAGCCACTGTGGAGAAAAAATCCACTTGCTTTGGTGCGGGCGGATCTTCAGCTTTTAAGGCTTTGGATATTTCCTTGGCCCAGATTTTATTGTTGCTGATGAATGAATCAAAGTCCTTTTGAACTTCACTGAAGTAGCAAAGCTTCAGGTTTGAAATAGCCCGGACAAGATACAGTTCCGGCGTGAAACGGTCCTCAAATAATCTGGTGCTAAGCGTGGCGATCTCTCCGCGTAATTTTTGAAGATTGCCCTGCCTGAGCCAAACCCAGGTAAGCTCTTCTCGTGCCGACATGAATTCCTGCGTCCCGCTCGGGATCTTGAGATAGAAATGTTCCGCGCCTTCAAGTGATCCGGCTTGATAGAGAAAACGGGCGATCTGAAGGTAGTGTGTGGCCAATCCGCGTGCGTCAGCCCGTGCCTCAAGTGTCGGTTCTGCGTAAGTTTTTAAAATTTTTGCCGCTGAGGCGAGGTCGTTTTTCTTGGCGTATGACAATGCCACTGTGCGTGCAAGATGCGGCTTAAGCCAGCTGGTGGTAGGGATAATCATGGTTAATTGCTCAGCAGCCCCACCTCGCCGGAGATTTATGAATGCTTGGAGAGAGGCGTGCACCGTGCTTCGTGTGACGTCAAATTTTTTTAATATGGATTCCTGCTCTGGTGAGATTGAGATCGCATTTGTGAGGAGCCATTTATCAAAATCAGGGGCTATGGTCTGCTCTAACGCTAGTGCGATCGTTGATTTAGAGAACCAGTCGTTCGAAAGCATGGTGGTCCATTCGTTAAAGAAAGTATGTGACAGGTTCTCCCTCCATAAAAGGTAAAGGTATGCGGCATTCGCGGTGATTTCGAATGAAGCAGGCACTTGTTTTTGCACGGCGGACCAGAGGTGTGCGGCTTCCCTGTGCTGCTTTGTAAGGATTCTTAGGACCCATGCGTTTAAATCATAAGGAAGATTCTTCTCACCTTGCCACGTCGAAAAAAGCTGTATTACAAGTGGATTGTCTAGCTTGATTTCACCACTGGATGGGCTAGTCGGTTGTTGCGTTCCAACCGGTGCGGCGTTCTTAATGCCTGCAGCGCCTATAGTCACAGTATTTAATAATGCATCGGCAGCAGAGTTTGCAAATACGTTAGAAATCGCTAGACAAAACGTCAGTAGAAGGACGATAAAGTGCAGCTTGATCATAATGTTATCCCCCTATCATTAGGCCGAGATCCATGTGGCCTACGAACTGGTTCACAATCCCGCTGCTTAGTCTCCGCCGCTCATTGAAAATATAGTCCTTAAGGCCTATTCTTATGGAACCTCTGCGGCCCAGCCATAGCGAGATCCCGGCATCGACGACAGCTGATTTTATCCGGCCGGTATCAAGTTCCACTATGCCGGCGCCCAGTGAAACGTATTGGTCAAAGTAAAAGACCTTATCCATGGTGACGCGGAATTTTCCGTAAAAGAGGTTACATCCTATATTGGCATCGAAGCGGTACTTGGCATAAGCGATGTCAGGGAGCATCTGGTCGCGTTCAAATAGATGTTTTGCAGAATCGGTCATGGAATTAAACATGGTGCTGGTGGTTAGCCCAACTGACCACCTGTCAGTTATATGAAATCTATATCCGAGATCAGCTTGGTTGGTGACGATGAAGCCATCAGCGCTTAGGTTTCTGCCGCCACCAAGCGACAGCTCGCTTCGATATTTTAAAGGTGAGAACCTTGTTTGTACGGCGTAGATTTTTTCCAGCGATGCTTGCGGCGGGACTTCGTTGGTGGGTATGCCAAGAGTGCTTAACTGTTCCTCAAGATCAGTGGTGTTCGCATCTGCTGCGGAGGTAACCGCATCTGCGGAACTAATAATGAACAGGATCATAATTCCATATAAGCGTGTTCGCAGCATATTTATTCCTCTATTTAAGCTACTTTTTAACCCGGCCTGTTGGTGCGGTTGATTTCGAAATTCACTCTCACCGTATGGTTGTTGCAGTGATACATGCTGTATCGTGATGATTTAACGCAGATCTCGAATTTAAGGTCATAATACTTCCCGATTTGATCTGCCGGTATATCCGTCCAGCGGACATGTGCCACCGTGAATAGATTGTCTCCCTCGGGTGTTTGGCGTTTGGTGGCGATGTCATCTTGATACGTCAGGTCTGTTAACTCTATTTTTCCGAATGACGGATCTTGTTCCAATGAGATTCTAGGCCTGACTTCGCCGTTAGGATCTTCAGCCATGATGACAAAGCTCACATCAAGCCCCTGACTTAATGAGGACGGTGCTGAGATCCTTGCATATTGCCGTTTGTCGTTTACGTTGATCTCTATTTTGGTGTCTTTTTGTAAAGCACGTGGAGCTGTGGCTGTGATAGTAACGTCGAATGTTTTAGTGTACCATCTGTTCAGGTTGTTATCATCTCCAAGATTTACAGTGTAAAAATCAGGGGTATATCTTATGACGAAGTGTTTTTTATCGTCTTCGTCAGCCTCGATCTCGATGATAGCGCCTATCGGAAGGTCTGAAGCCAAGAGCTGGAAGGGGCCATCCGGGAAGTCCCGGCTTGATACATAGATATCCTTTATGAATTCATCTCCTTCATCAACTTCGTTGTTGTTGTTGTCTTGGATGTTGATTTCAATCGGCTGTGGGACGTCTTTAACAATAAAAAATGCTGAACGTTCAATTAATGTCAGGTGGTCGGCATCGGCTTGCAGGACCAGTCTTATTGGATAATGCCGCATGATTATAGATGGATTTTTAGCGTCGTTTGCAGCGTCATATGGTGGCGTCCAACTTAATTTTGTGTCTGTCTCGGAAAATACCGCACCATCAGGCAGACCAAATATGCTAAGCATGGGCTTCGTGCCCTGTGGAACATTTGTTACGATTTTATACTCCGCGATTGTTCCCTCGGTGAATTCCATTATCTCCGGAACATCTATTGAGTATGGTGGAACCACTACGCGTGGTTCCGGCGGTTTTTTTTCAAGCTTCATCCCGACCGTCGGAAACGGATTTTGGTTGCAACCAATGAAAAGCCCGCAGATAGCCAAGTGAATGACAAACTTTTTCTTCATTTAGCGGCCCTCATTTCTTCCATTTTAAGATCCCGCTGGTCTGAGCAGGAACGGATATGACACCTTAACCGACACGCCTCCGAGGGGTTTTGGGAACTGCCACGTCATCATCCGATTTGAAATACATTGTTCAACCTCGTTGTTTCCTAGTGATGATTTGTTCACCCTTGAAAAATTAAGGCCCCCTAATCCGTTGATTTCAAATTGCATGGTCACTTGGCCGGAAAGACCTGGATTCTTGCGTAATCCGCCTTCGTAGCAGGCCCTGACCTGACTTATATATTTTGCTATCGTGGCTTGGATAACGGAGCGGTCAAGCCCGCCTTCAAGCATGATGTCCTGTGAGACTGGTATCGAGGAGAGGGCACGGCCATCTCCGGAGCCCACCATGGAGTTTCCGTATCCGCCCGCGCCGCCACCAGCGCCTTTGGTTCCTATCCCGCCTAAGCCCGCCACTCCGGTGTTTCCGACCGTGGTTCTCTTAACTCCCTGCCCTATTCCAACGAGGAGTTCGCCACCGCTCCCTTCCTTGCCGCCCATGCCTGCTCCTGGGCTTGCGTCGGTGAGTTCAGTGGGCATCCCGCCGAGTGCTTTGTTAAGGTCTTTCTTTCCAAGCAGGCCAAGAAATCCAAGGTTCTGTGCCACCGCTCGCCTGACCTGGTGGTCCTTTGTCTGCAGTACTTGCGGCATGTTTACGGAAACACTCACGTGGTGCTGTCTTTCTTGTATAACGTTTACCGTGATTGGCTCTAGCACTGGTGGAGGCAGCGGCTCGCTGTCCTTGCCGATCATGAACGGGATCAGAAGCAGTAGTAAAAAAGTAATGACAAATCCAGTTTTAAGTGTCCTGTCATGGTTTAGTGGTGCCGTGCCAAGCCGCCATGGGTCCACCGCCGCAGTGGAGAGAAGAGTTGAAAGCGTGAATTCCCCAAACGGTGTTGATAGCTTCCATTGTCCGTCGGAGACGTGATCAGCCGTACAGTTTTCATGGTTTGCTATTGACCATCCCATTGGTGTGTCAGGTTTTGGCAGGATATCGAAACGGCATAACCATTGATCACGTTCTGCGTTTTGCAAGCCATGGCGTCGCCGGTTTTTTAGACGATCAGCGCATGACTTTTTGTTTACGAATCCAAAAAGGCGGTGATAACCGTAGCTAATACCATCTTCCTGTTTAGGGTCATGTATTATCTTGATCAGCTCGCCATTGGCGGTGGAAATGGCGATCATTTGATTTCTTCTCCTATGTCATTGGCCGCGCGGTCCAGGAAATTATCCCTGAGCCGAAGGAGCCCATTCGTTGCGTCAGTGGCATCACCTGTTACCACCATGATTTCAGGTCTCTTGAGCTGCCCTTCGATAAGGAGCTGCTCGAAATCAACGTCCTTAGCGGATTTGTATTTTACGCCTGTTTTTGCGGGTGGTTCGGCTGAATTAACAGCGATGCTAAACGATGACAGAAGTATGAGTTTTAAAATCATTTGCCTTCACCATCCTTTTCAAGACTGAGCATCCGTCCGCTGAAATACGAGGCAAGCCTTTGTTTCCCTGAAGACTCGTAATATTCCTTAAGAGCCAGAAGGGCGGATTTATCTGACGGGTTTTTGTGGAGCGCTTCGATGGCTTGGTCAGCCGTTTTTTTATGGATCTCTCTGAGTGGGGCGGCAGCCGGTGTGGTGATCTGATCCGTGATTCCGCTGCTGGTGGTGGTGCTTGGGATTAGGTCAATATAGGCTTTAGCTTTCGCAAGGAAAGGCCCGGCCATTTTTTCAAGCGCCGAGTGGAGTTCGTCGGCCACTTCTTTCGTGGAGTTTTCTGGGAGAGGGCTTTCTAGGATTTCTTTCGCGAGCTGTTCATGCGCCTGATGCAGGAGGGTGAGTATGGCAGCGCGCGCGTGTGTGCCACCTGTTTGAAGGAATTTTTCTCCAGATTTTGAAAGCTTCGCTATACCAGCAATTCTGAGTTCAAATTTTCTCTTGCTGTTTTTGCCGTGGAAACTGATTTTCCCCTGCGCGTTGTCCAGCTTGTTTAACTCTGAAAGTACTAGCTTGCTCCATGATGGCCCCGTATTTTTCGTTGAGGATAGGAGTATCTTTCTAGTTTCTGGCGTGCCCTTGCCTGATGTTTCAAGGGATTCAGCAAGCAGTGCCTTGCTTTCAGGACTCCATGGGAGTTGGAGCAGTTTTGATTCATGCAGGTTCGCATCCAGTATGGTTTGCAGGAGCAACTGTTCGCTGTTTCCAAATGAATTGTTTTTTCGGACAAGCTTGACGGCGGCTTGGAGGAGGAGATCACGCTTCTCGTATGATTCGCCTAACTCATAAAGAAGCGCGGTCTTAAGATATGCTTCAATATTGGCTTTCTGTTGTAGCAAAGGTTCAAGCATTTGTGCCGCAAGCGTGAAGTAACTTGCTGATTCATACTCAGCCGCGAGTTCGGCGGTCAAACCACTTGATTTTAAGATTTCTATCAATGATCCCTCATCCTTAAGTGTCACCGCGAGGACTTTTGCATTTTCGCAGGATTTGGGTTTGAATTTTCCGGACAAACAAAATTCCTTGAAGGATGTGAGCGCCGATTTGCGATCTGCTGTTAAAACGGCGTTTTCAAAGACCGCCTGATCTGCGATCTGGGCCATTTCAGAAAGCTCCTTGGCGCTAGTGGTGCGTAGTTTTTCGGATTTAAGCCAGCTTCTGGCCTGTTCGGCTAAGAGGAGGTACTCCTTCTTCTGGGCTAGGATATCAAGGGCGAGGTGCTGGCTTTGCAGGGCCCATTTGTCCGCCACGCCAGTCTCGGCCGCGCTGGCAGCGAGCTTGGTGAATATAGGCAATGATTTTTGGTAGTCCTTTAGTTCGTAAAGCGCTCTTGCCTGATGATAGGCGTATTCCCTGCAATCTCCGTGTATGCCATCGCATAACTCTGAAAGCACGCGCATTTCTTCGGCAGCAAGCAGCCAATTTTTTGACTGTTGCGCGAGAGCTGCCATTGTTTCATGAAGTTTGAAGCGTTCGCTCTCCGTGAACTTAAGCGATTGGTTGCCTAACCACTCCTTGATGCGGTCAATCTTTGCTGGGCTTTCGCTTTCAGCGGCTAGCCAGCCTTCACACATCTTGAAGCGTTCTGGCGTATTCGGGAAAAGTTGCAGGTAAAGTGTGACTGTTTTTTTGAAATCATCAGCATACGCTGGTTGGCTTATCCGCTCACCATCGAGCTGTATAGTGAGGCGCTTTAATATTTTCTGGATCTCAGCACTGTTAGAGATGTCGGGATTTTGTCCACTCGCCATTTCAATGTAAGAGCGCATTTTTTCGAGATGGGCGGGGGAGGTTTTCCTCAAGCCGTAGTATTCCTCCATCAGGCGCGCCATGTTTTTCAGTTTTGGAGATTTTTGGTTCGCGTAATCCAGGATGTATGTTCCCGCTGTTTTATTCCCATTCGAATAATACGCTTCTGCCAGGTCTGTCAGCAGTGTAAGGCGTGAAAGTTTAGCGGCGAGTTCTTCGATGAAGATAAGGGACTCACGGCCGTCGTCTGTTCTAAGCGATAGGAATAAAACCAGGTCGCGTAGTGCCTCTTCCTTAACTTGTTTTTTTGAATCCCACAGAGCCATCTTCATTTCACTGATCGCGGCTTCAATCTCGCCTTCATTTTTCATCAGCCACGCGCGTCTGTAATGCGCGTAAGAACATACGTCGCCTGAGGAGCAAAGTTCTATCGCACGTGTGTAATATTGCTTTGCTTCCGTAATGGTGCTTTGCGAACCGACCTTTTCCGCCATCTCAGCCAGTCTGAGCGCCGCTTCGCGCTGCAGGTCAGGCAGGTCATTTTGGGACAGCAGCTCGAGCCAAAGTACTTTTGATTTGTCAGTTTGTCCGAGGTCTGAGGCTAGGCGCGCTATCTGAAATTGTATCTTAGATCTTTGCATGCCGGCTGGTATTGCCGCAGTGGTGCCAGCTCCTGTCAAAGCTTCTTCGTATAGGGCCATGGCGCGTTTTTTTTGTTGCGGTCCCGGTGCATCATAAAATATGAGATCAGCCAGCCGCAAGGTGAGCAGTGGACGTGACGGGTCGTTGATGGGCAAGTCGTTTCTTAGACTGTCGACTTCAGTGATCAATATCTGGTCAGCCGAAGCGATACTGACTAACGCCGGTACCATCAGAAAAAGCCAGCTTGCCATTTTCATCTAATGCCCAGTCCCTCCTGGTACGACAGCTAACTGGATTGAACCATAACTCTGGCTTGGCAGTATCGCCATGAACTGTGACACGATTGTGCTTGGGAGTTCGCGATCGGCTTGCAGGTTTATTTCACCACGGAATTTTTCCTTGGGATGTGATTTCTGCCAAAGCGACCTAAGGTCAGCGAGGCGTTCCATGAGAGGCGTTGGGTCTTTAAGCAGTGAATTTGTTTTGCCAACGAGCTTTTGGTCCAGGAAAACTCCCGCTGTGGAAATTGATAATGCAGGAGCATCCTTTATCTCTCGGCCGGTGATGGCGGTAGGGAGCGTGACTCCCTTCGCGATGATGAGTAGGTCCGGTGAGGTTGAAAAAGTCTGCAGCAGGAATATTACAAGCAAGCTGAACATATCGACCATGGAGGTCAGCGTGAGGCCTACTAGCAGCATTTTACGGCGGGTGCTTTTCCTGTGCGCACGGGCGACCAGGTGTCTATTGAATGTTCCAGGCACAAGAGCACGGCTTTCTATCAGCATTTATTTCCCCGCTGTTTCATCCCTTACCGGTACTACCCCGATATTGATGATCTGGTGTTTTCTAAGAACGTCCAGTACCGCTACCATGCTTCCGTACGGCACACTCACCGCTGGTGAAACCATGGCGGCTGAAACTGAAGATCCAAGTTTAAGCGACGAGATTGTCGTATCGAGCTTTGCCACTACCGCTTCAGGAGTGGCATCCTTTATGGTGGTTTTTTTAAATACCCTGCCGTTTTTCTTGAGCGTGAAATCTAATGATGATCTACCGGTGAAGCGTATGTCAGCTTCAAGCCCGGCTGCAGCTTGAGCTAGAGCTTCGGTCCCGTGGCTTTGTTTCACTTGGATGGTTGATATTTGTATCCAGACCGCCGTCATAAGCAGGAAACAGATGCACATCGATAATAGATCGATGAATGGGACCAGGTTGATTTCCGCGTCCAGACTGCGCCGCCTAGTTTGTGGTACCGCTCCCCCGGAGATGCTCATGTCTCACACGGTCATCGCTGGTTTTCGTGGGGCGGTTTGTGACTGCTGCCGCGTTAGCGGCTGGTCGGCTCTTGCACCGCTTATTTTCCTCTTGGTTTCTTCGGCTTCAGTGAAGAACAGCAGGTCGTGATATATTTCGGTTGTTTGCTCGGTTAGCTTGGTGACAAACCTGTCAGTCCTGTTTTGGAAAATCGCATAAGCAACGAGCGCCGGGATAGCCACTATCAGCCCGAATGCCGTGCAGTTCATGGCTTCCGAGATTCCGCGACTAAGCATCGTCGCGCGGTCCACCGGGCTGGCGCTTGCAACGGCCGCGAATGATTTTATCATACCGGAGATCGTGCCAAGAAGGCCGAGCAGTGTTGCCACGTTCCCGAACATCGCAAGAAAACCTGTTCTCTTGTCAATCTGCGATATTTCCGCGCAGAGTTTTTCATCCATCCTGGCCTGCAGTTCTTCTTCTCCGCCGCCGTTGGCCCGTATATTACAACCTACAGCTATAACTCGGCCAAGGCTGCTGGGCTCGGTCACCGCGAAGGACTCAGCCTCATTCAGCTTACCAGCGGATATGAAGTCAAGCATGCGCTTTCTTATATGGTCTGAAGGCATTTTTAGCCTGTAGTAAAGCTCTATTGCCCTTTCCGTTATGATTGTCACCGTTAAGACAGCGAAGGCGAGGATGAAGTACATGAATATCCCGCCCTCATTGAATTTTTGAATAACGCCCATTCAGCTCTCCTTAGCCTCTTAAAGCATTTAAAATATGTCACCCTTCCATGGTAACAGTAAGCCCAGATGACTTATGTGAATATAATTGTCCCGCAGTTTAAGAAAAAATCAAGGCGGATATCTCGGCTGTAATTGGGCAGATCTTTATAATATGTTTAATTTCCGCCGCTACCCAGGTGGAATCTAATATCGATTTTGACTCCTGAAGCTGAAACCGAGCCGACCTGGAACTCGAAGTTTGACGGGCTAGCAAGGTATTTGAAGAAACTCGCGCTGATCCCCCAGCCTGCGCCACCTCGGCCTTTTTGCTTGTACTTGTCCGCACCTGCGGAGAGGATGTAACCATATTTCATTGAAGTCTGGTTGTTGTAACCGCTGCTAGCTGAGGGGACGAATATTTCAAAGATACCTAAAAGAAAGCCTGGCTCGAGCGATACTATTATATTCTTTTTTCCGATATTAATTCTCGTCCCTAATTCATAGCTGCCGGCCACACCGTTGTAGCTGCCGGAGATGCTTCCAAAGGTATTGCCTACAAGCAGCATCCCGAATTCAAACCTATTGATGATATCAATATCCTTAAACAACGATGTGTTTGCGCTGTAGTTGACTTGCGGCGAGAATTTGGGCGTTAGAGCTTCGCCAGGTGTGCCTGAATAAAATGTCAGCCCGACGCCAAACGTGCTTTCCACGGAGTTTACGCCAAAAACATCCGGGCTGGCAGTAAGCGTAACAAGAGTTAAAGCAGTAATAATGATCTTTTTTGTCATTCGTAAAGCTTATCGGCCGGTGGAGGATATTTCTTCACATGATTTTAGTGTCAAATTTATGTTGTTAACTTTAATAACGCAGTGTATTATAGGCGCGGAGCGGGGTTCTCTATGGAAGAACAACTTGAACTAGATATCGCATCAGCGCCACATGGCGGTGTCACCGCCATGTCACCTGCGAGAGTGGCGAGTTTGGTAGGAGAGCGCCTTACGCTTGAGGCCTTCTCGCAGCTCTGTGGAAAAGTAGGGGGGCATCCATTTGTTAAGGTAGTTGTGGATAGGATTCATCCCGAGAAGTCCGTGATTCATTTTATAAATCATGCATGCTATCAGTTTCACTCTGACTACATAGCTGAAACTCTTCTACACATTCCGGCGAAGGAACTTGAACGTAGTATCGATGAATTTAACAGAAGTGTGTATCTTAATCCCGAGAGAAGATTTTACCTTGGTATTCTTGCTCTACATCGGAAGGGCGAGAGATTTTTTACGCTAGAAACGGTTGAAATCGACAACATGGATGGCGTGATGGTGCGTTTTTTTCACGGTTTTGTGCGGCAGCACCTGGATATGGAACTGCCTCTACTTTTCAAACCCGCGAACCATCTGCAGGAGGCCATGGTTGCTGGTATAAGCCCGTCTGAATTGCCACGTGTTTTTTCGCGTGAACTTTATGCTTCTAGCAGTTTTGTGGCGCTTAATCCTGGCAGCGCGAAGGGCCGTTTGCGTGTGTTTAAATCGGATGAGGAATATCAGCAGGCAGCCGCGAGTGTTGAATGGTACGACATTATAGTCATGAAGAGGGTTCCGGACACCATCCCGCGGCTTTCCGGGATCATTAATGCTGAACATACAACGCCGCTTTCGCATACGAATGTGCTGGCTTCCGGCTGGCAGATCCCCAATGCGGTTCAGATAGGTGTTTTTGAGGAGCTGGAAAAAGAGGCGTTTGACGGGCAATGGGTGAATTACGTCGTTGATTCCAATGCTTCGCATATCCACCTCGAAAAAACAATACATCCTATCGAAGTTGCACAGCGGCCAGCATGGAGCATTCAGACGATAAAGCTTGAGGAACCTGAAACTATAAATACCCCGATCGCGGAGCTCGATACCCTTCGCATCAGCGATCGTCACAGGTACGGGACAAAGGCGGCGAATTTGGGGGAACTCAGATATGTGCTTGAGAATGGCTCCGAGCGCCTGCTTGGTTTCTACAAAATACGCCGCCCTCCGCGCTCCAATTTACTTCCGCATCTTGCAAAGTTCCTGGGTCTGCGCGAGTCCGCTGATGGTTCGGCGCTGGCAAAAGCAGCATGGAATTTTTTGCGTTCTTCGGTGCGGATCCCCAGGGGGATCGCGCTCCCGTTCTCCACGCAGCAGGAGTTCCTAGAATCATCGCCTCGCATACAGCAGGCGATAGGAAAACTAAAAATGGCGCTGGAACTAAACGCTCGCGAAGTCGATTCGCTCTGCTTGAGCCTCCAGAGCATGATACGCGTCACGAGGCTCCCGGACAGGCTTCGCGAATACATAGATTCAAGAATCGCTGACCAGCTTGGCGGTGTTTCGAGTTTCGTGGTCAGAAGTTCGTCGAACGCTGAAGACCTGGATGGTTTTTCGGCCGCAGGGATATATGAGTCTATCAACCACGTCACTACGGCGGAAAATATCTTCCAGAGTATTAAGGAAGTCTGGGCGTCTTTGGTTTCACCAAGGAGCGTGAGGCTCAGGCACGATGTGGGGATATCACTTGATGATTGTTATATGGGGGTGATTATTCAGGAGGAAATCAAGGCCGAAATTGGCGGAGTTATCGTGACGACCAACCCAATGAACAGGGCCGGTGATTTTAGGAATGTCTATATCAATGTTTTACCGCATTCGGTTGACAGCGTGGTGCATGGGGTGGAGCCGCCGTTCCAATATCTATACAATACAGTGGAAGGCGGCGGCATGACGCTTTCAATAGGAAATTCCTCACGCGATCTTGATGACACCAAGAAGGGCGCATTGCAGAAATTGGCATATATCGGCCGGTTGCTTCAGTCCCATTTTTCACCGGATTATACGTTCAGCGCGCCGATGGATATTGAGTGGCTTTTTAATGATGAAGGTATCTTTGTTCTCCAGCTCAGACCATACTCGAAGTGATACGCGTAGGATGGTGCCGTTGTTTTACGGCTTCCAGTTTTTTTTCTCGC
>CAYHPW010000010.1:37570-64694 GCA_964358645.1 uncultured Bacteriovoracaceae bacterium
TTCTCGCTGCTGCTGTGGCTGCCTATCTTCTATGAATACCAGCGCAGGATGGGACTCAGTGATGCGCAGATCTTCGGGATCCAGAGTGTTTATTACATCGTGTTTTGCATACTTGAAATTCCAACTGGCTACCTCGCGGACCGCTGGGGATACAGTCAGTGTCTGAAGCTCGGGAGCTTTGTCCTTCTTGTTTCTAATCTCCTGCCAGTGTTCGAGACTACTTACGCTGGCTTTCTCGCGCATTTTCTCCTGATAGCATTATCGCGGTCGCTTATTTCAGGAGCACTGAGCGCGTATCTTTATGAATATCTTCTTAGGAACGGACGGGTTGATTCGTACAAAGAGGCGGAAGGAAATGCCAGGGCCTTTTCATTGGTTGGAAGAGTGGTTTTCTGGGCTGGTGTCGGAGCGATGATGCAATGGCATATTACATTGCCATATTGGCTTACGGCGGTGTCGGCTTTCATATCCATATTGTTTGCTTTTGCTTTGCCTGGACTTCCTAAGTGCGCTGAGCTTGATGGCATAAGCGTGTCGAAGCGGGCATTAGGGCTGCGTAGCCGGCACGGTCTTGCATTAGTGGTTGCAACTTTATGGCGCAGTCCCCTGGTTTTTCTTGTGATGCTTCAGGGGGTCGCTATTTTTACACTTGCCAGGATCTGCCAAGTTAATTTGTTTCAGCCTTTGTTGAATGCAAAGTCGTTTGATCTCTCTGTGCATGGCGGGGTCATGTCGCTGATGACAGTGTGTGAAGCCTTGGGTTCGATAAAACCAGGTTGGGTCAAGCGGTGGGTTAGCGATGTGAGTGCCGTGTCCATCCTTACTGTGATTATCGCGATGAGTTTGTCGTTGACCGCTGGAACAGGTTCGCAAGTCAGTGTTCTCGTCTGGCTCGGTGTTTTTTCATGGGCGGTGGGGCTGTCTTATCCGGTGCAAAGGCAGCTTCTCAACGACACCATAGGTGAGACACCTTTGCGTGCTACATTGCTTTCGGTTGAATCACTGATTGACCGCGCCGCTTGCGCCGCTGTGGCCCTTGTTTTAGGCGGATATGTGGCGGGTGGAACGATTGAATGGTTTATTTATGCTGCTTCCGCGGTGAGTGTCGCAATTATTTTCGTGCTGGCCGTGATATTTAAGCTAATTATTGATCTTTCACTAAATAGACATTAAATTATTACTTAATTGGTTAACTCACAACACAACAAAGGAGAGAGAATGCGTAAAATTTTTATTTGTTTAATTATCTTTCAGGCATTTTCATTAGCGGCAAACGCCGATAGCAATAGGATGAAAAATAAAATAGGTGCACACATCGGTCTTCTTGGAGACCCATTTCCTACCTTGGTTGGATTTAATTTAAACTACAACGTCCTTGATTTCTTACGAGCGACTGCGGGTTACGGCAGTATCTCAGCCAGCACCAGCGCAACTGTTGGCAGCACAACAACTTCAAGCACGCTTACCGCCACCACTATCGGAGTTGGTGCAAGGGCTTTTGTCCCAGGTTGGAATTTTTCGCCAGTACTTGGTTTAAGCTGGGCCAACGTATCCATATCAGCCACTGGTACTGTTAGTACAACTACGGTTGGAGGCTTTGGCGTTAGCGCAAGCCACCTTTACGCTTCGATTGGATTTGACTGGCAAACGGATGGTGGCTTTAATCTTGGCGGTGGTTATAATTTGTCGCTTAAATCCGGTGTGGGCGGGTTGCCGTACATCAATCTTGGCTGGTATTTTGATTTTTTGAAGTAATAGTTACCAGTTTGCATAAACAATTCTAATTTTGGCGGGACTTCGCTTTAGTGGTCCCGCCATGCAGCTAAGCAGCGTTTCAAGAATGCGCGCCGGAAACTAGGCCATCCTTGCTGATGGTGCAAACTCGGTAACCTTGGGCAAGAAGTTTTTTTACTGAAACTCCCGCCGACTCAAAAAGATTTTTAATGAGATATCTGGGTAGATTCTCGTGTCAAGTGCAACAGTATTTTTTGTAGCATGACTGACAAAGTTGCCGCAGTACTGATAACCAACTCTGATTTGCTGGAGCACTACAAATATGCTAGAGAAATTTATCTATGATCGGCATAATTGGCGGCACAGGGCTTTATCAGTTGGAAGGCTTGAGCAATATGGAGTCACGCAAGATAAAAACTCCATTTGGAGAACCATCAGCACCGGTTTTAGTGGGAAAACTATCAACAGGCGACCTATCCGTTAACGTTGCATTTCTCCCAAGACATGGTGTCCATCACGAGTTTCTCCCCAGCGAAATTAACTACAGAGCCAATATCTGGGCACTCAAGGCCATTGGCGTTCGGCAAATACTAAGTTTCTCCGCCGTAGGTAGCCTTACTGAAAACATTCAGCCAGGTGAGTTGGCGATTCCTGATCAGTATTTTGATTTCACAAAAGGCAGACGCGTTTCTAGCTTCTTTGGCGACGGGCTGGTTGCTCATATTTCTACCGCTGAACCTTCATGTTCCTTATTTTCTGATCATGTCGCCCAAAAAGCCAATGAGCAGGGGATCCCTGTCCATCGCAAGAAAACTTATGCTTGTGTCGAAGGCCCAAGGCTTGGAACGCGTGCCGAGAGCTTCTTCCTACAAAAGGCGGGATGTGATCTCGTTGGAATGACTAACATACCAGAAGCGTTTCTAGCTCGTGAAGCCCAGCTATGTTATTGCACAATAGCCGTTGTGACGGATTATGACTGCTGGCTAGATGATCCAAGCCAACATGTTTCTGTCGATAAGGTCATTGACCACTACAAGGCAAATTTAAACAGGGTCAAAAAGATTCTCCACTCGGTGCTTGTATCTGATTTACAAGACATGGTGTGCGCATGTAGCCACGCACTAGAAGGTGCGATCATGACGCCAGAGGATACTCTCTCTCCAGACAAAAAGCGCATTTTGGAATTTCTGATGGGTTAGATTTTACTAAGTCTGGCGGTGAACACACCAAGGGTAAACGTAAGTGCGCACGGCCCGTAGACCCCAAACAAGCTCTTCATGTAGTTTTGCGCTCGTCGATCGCGCGCGGCGAACTATCCATGCTTCATCCCAAGCACTGCGATCATATCCAACGTCTAACCGAGGAGCTTGCAAAGCGCTGGGGGGTGCGGCTTTACCGCTACGCGATTATTGTGACCGGTGCAAAAAAAGGCTCTGCACTCACTAGCAATGAAACCGGGCGAGGTTTTTGGGATCACTTGGCTTTTACAAGAATTGTTCACTTCGGGCGGGATTTTGAAAACATGGGCCGATATCTCATTAAAAATCTTTTTGAGTCGGCGGGAGTTTCAGTAAAAAAACTTCTTGCCCAAGGTTACCGAGTTTGCACCATCAGCAAGGATGGCCTAGTTTCCGGCGCGCCTTCTTGAAACGCTGCTGTTTGCAGACCGCCGCCACTTAGCTCAATGACCGCAAAGGCAGGCTAGCGACTATTTATACTCAATCGTGTAATAAATATTTGGCAAAAGCACGGATTCTTCCACGAGATTGTAACCATCAACGCCTATTTTTGGTCCCCAGCTATTGCGGAGCTTGAAGTATGTTTTGCCATCTTCTCTTGTCTGATAACCAACGACCACCATGGCATGGCCACCGCCGCCAGCATAAACCATTTTATCGGTCCAGGACCCCGACCAGACATCTGCGGCGATCCCCACAACCATGAGCCGGTCAAGTGACTCTTTTATTGAAGCGATAATTTGCTCTCCGCCAGTGACTTCGTATGGAATTTTCTTTGTTTCTGATACAGTAGAAGCCCATTTAAGAAAATTTTGAACATCTTCTGGAGCTGTCTTGTTAAAAGTAGGAACTCGGTCTTTGTTGTATCTGATTATAAATCTGTCCTTTGAAACTCCGATATATTGATTGATTTCTTTTGAGGATCTTAGCACCACGTCTTCGGTTGATCCTGTGGCGAAATTAGGCATTTTTAAAATGTAATAAAATACATTCGGTGGAGCACTTAGGAAAACCTGATCTAGAAGTCGCCGATATTCCTCTGGCGAGTAATCTCGTGCGGGCGCTTCAAATGTATTCTTGAACAACTCTAAGTCTATACTGCGCGAACCAGAGTCGGATGCAAAATCTCCCCAAGGGTAGTTTTGTTCTGGCATCATGCCGATACTTGTTACGACATCGATTACAAAAGGAGCAATGCCTTGCCCAAGAGCGGGTTTGGTGGAATATGCTTTCTTTTCAGCATCCCAAAAATCATCAATCATCATTTTTAGCAGTCTATATGTGGTGTGCTTCTCTGAGAATTTGATCACGCTGCCGGTTTCGAAGTAAAAAATATATTCCATTTGGGCGGTGATTTCGAATGATTGACAGGCGCCTATGGGCTTTTGAGATACAACGGGTGGGAATCCAGCCGATCCGTCACGCGTCTTTGTCCATATTTTGTCCAACATCTCCGCTAACGAATTGGTCTTGTTTTCTGGGAGTATGTGTTGTTGTAAGTTTGATCCGGTTGCTTTAAGAAAACTTTGGTCGAGATCTATATCTGCCGAGGTTCTGAAGCTTATAATAAACAATGATACAATAATTAAATATTTAGTTTTCATATAGCGGCGCACGCTACCACAACTTGACACACGAGGCAAATTATATTCTCACCACGTCGTTCGGCTGGATTTTTCTATTTCCCAGCCGCCCCACGCCTGAATCTGGCATAAATTTTCCAAATATTTCCTGCGTTAAGTGTGGAGAATTTTGTCCACCTGGTTATGTAGCGGTAGGCATATTCGCGCCGCGAAAAATGCCATATTGAGCTAATTTTAACTTTAAACAAGGAGGCTTTAATGGAGCGCACTAGAAGATCTCAAACAGAATACAATCCTGACATTAAAAAATATTACGACGAGATAGAAAAAGAGTTTGGGTTTGTCCCGGAATTTGTAAAGGCATTCCCAGTGTACGGTTTTGACGGAGCATGGGAAGAGGTGAAGGCCCTCTATCTTAACCAGAACACTGTTTTGCCGCAAAAACTAAAGGACCTTATCAGCATTTCAATTGATTCGCAGATACCATGCGGATACTGCGGCTTTATGGACCAGAAGTTCGGTGAAGCAGACGGCGTAACTTTGGCTGAGAAGAAAGAAGCCATCGCCATGGCTGCCTTGACGAGGCATTGGAGCAGCTTTCTGAACGGCAGCAACATAGATGAACTTGATTTTGAATGTGAAGTTGATCTGATTTTTGATCATCTCGGTAAACAAGTGGCCGGCAGAAAAGAAATCCATCATGAAGATGCAGTGCCTTCGATAGAAACAGCCGGTGATGCTTATGAGGACATCAAAGTTACGCTTGGTGTCGTGCCTGAGTTCATGCAGCGTTTCCCACGTTTTGCGATCGCGGGCGCCTGGAAGGAAATGAAGCACCTGCAGCTTAACCCTAATACATCACTGAGCCCGAAACATAAGGAACTCATTGGTTTGGCGGTAGCGTCACAAATACCTTGTAAGTATTGTACGTATTTCCATACGCTTGCGGCCAGGTTCCATGGCGCTTCTGACGATGAAATCAGCGAGACGTTGGCCATAGCCGGACTCGCGCGTCATTGGAGTGCAGTGATAAACGGCGCGATGTTGGATGTAGAGAAGTTCAGAAGTGAAATTCAACGCATGGTTCAGACCGTCAGCAGAAAAATGGCGGCTTGATTATTTATAGTTAATTTGATTAATGCACTCCATGCTATTATCATAATTTTATAAGGCAATAGCATGGAGTGCGCTAAAGAAATACTTAAGGTCACGCAGATCCCGTCTATTCCGGAGACGCTTAAGGCGATAATTCAGGCGACAAACAATCCAAACGTCAACAGTTCCCATCTAGAGAAGCTGGTTATACGCGATGCTGGGATTTCGCTCAGATTACTAAAGATGGTCAACTCCTCGTACTACTCGCTGCCACAGAGGGTTAAGTCAATTAAGCAGGCGATAGTTTTGTTGGGATTCTCAGCTGTCAAAAACATAGCATCTGGATTAGCGATGATAGAGACGTTCGGGAGAATGGATAAAATCGACCAGAATTACGTCGGGATGATCTGGAATCATTCCCTAACTGTTTCGCGGTTTACACAAATTTTTAATAAAATGAGCGGATTGAAGACAAGTGATGATGTCATGATGGCAGGCATGGTCCATGATATTGGGCACCTGATAATGAACCGGCACTTTGAGTCGGATTACCGTGCCTTGCTGGATAAGAATTGTTTTTTCCCATCCGTGGATGAAGAGATGATGCGTTTTTCAATCGATCACGCAGCTCTTGGTGGCGTGTTGATGGAGGAGTGGAAGTTTGCTCCAGCAGTGGTTGATCTGGTCCGCAATCATCATTGCGCCATAGATACGTATAAGGGGAATGTATCTGAAATCTCCCGCCTGATGCTCGCAGATAAGCTCGCTGAAAATTTATATGCTTCGGATAAATTTTTTGAGGATCACACCGATTGCCCTCAATCTATCAGCGCGATCACCAAGGTTGCCGGTTTGGTATGGGAGGTGATGCGCGCCAAGGCGCCGCTTTTCACGGAGGCGATGGCGTATGGTTTTTAAGGTTGTTGCTGGGGTCCGTTGATGCCGATTGTGCATCCGGAGATGGCCGGTGTCAGCGCAGAATTCGCCGCGAAAGTCTCCGACCAGGCCGAGATGGAAATCCGGAGGCGCTCTGTTGTCCGGATACCCGCGTATTTCATCCTTTTCGTAGTGATTTTATTGGTGACGCCTGTCATGCGGCGCAATCCAGTCCCCACGAGCATTTTTGGCGGTCTTATCTTTTCGATATCACTTTACCGTGCTTTTTTATGCTTAAGATGGAACAAGTTTTTTCCGACGCAGCAGAGGCTTTGGTCTTTTTTATCTACATCCGGTATTTATCTGATAGCCGCTGTCTGTGGATGCGCAGCCGCCTTATGCATAGCTGGATATGAATTGGGATGGACCTCATTTTGCGTGATGTTGATCACTTTCGCAATATGCGCCGGCGAGATGTCAGGTTTGGCGCCTGCATACCATCTGCTCGCCAGATATCTCGGCCTGATGCTGCTGCCGTGTGCGGTTGTTAATTTCGTCGTTGTCGGTGGGCTGCGCGGGAACGCGCTTGGCTTGTTTTTTCTAAGCTACTTTGCGCTGCTGATTCTTCAGGGTAGGATTTTAAGCAAGGAGTACTGGCAAAATTTACGTGAAAGCGCGAGGCTCATGGCGATGCTTGACGCCATGCCTGGCATGCTCGCGTGGGTTTCCTCTGACCTCAAGTATCTTGGTGTGAACCATAACATGGCTAAAGCCAGGAACCTCATGCCGGATGATTTTGTCGGGAAAAATATAGGTTTTTTAAATACCCAGTCATACCTGCTTTCTTTTTGCACGGCCTTGTTTAAATCAGAAAACCAGGTCCGTGCGATGGAAAGCAAGCGGTCGATTGATGGCAAGGATCGGAAGTACTACCTTTTCGGGCAGAAATACAACATGGGTACTGAAGCCATCGTGCTTGGCCTTGATATGACAGAAAATTATGAAGCAATGGAGGAAATCGTAAAAGAGCGCGCTCATCGGTTTTTCTCCGCAAAGTTCGCTAATTTTGGGCAAGTAGCTTCGCGCGTGATTGAAAGCCTGTATGGTGAAATGAGTCGTTACATAGGCGGAAATCCAAGTTCTGGCGCAAAGCTTAAAGATATCACCAGGGTCTTGTCTTTGATGGTTCCATCAAACACTGATAAAGATCCGGTGGGGGTTGGTTCACAAGAGATTCTACCGAAAGAAATTCTAAAGGACTGTCAACTTGCTGTCGGAGAATTTGCCTCTATTCACGGGATACAGTTCAGCGTGCGTGACGGGATGAGTGGCGGGCGTTTTATACATGGCCAGCGGCGGCAAATATTCGAGGTCATGCTGATACTTCTCAACAATGCCTTTGATGCCGTTGAGGTCTCAGATAGGAAGCGTGTCTCACTTGAACTTGATTGCACCGACAGTGAGTGTATTTTTTCCATTTTCGACACCGGTAGTGGTGTCCCTGTTGAAGTGCGCGAAAGGTTGTTTGAACCCCTTTTCACCACTAAACCACCCGGAAAAGCAACCGGCGTTGGTTTAAGCGTAGCCAAAGAGTTGGTTGAAATCCATGGCGGCAAGATCAGGTTAGTGCCCGAGTCACCCGAGACATGTTTTGAGGTGAGGCTGCCGTTTGCGTGAGGGCACTTCTCAACTTGCCAATCCTTCCAGCGGCTTTTAAACTATAAAACACACATGCGTACAGTCGTCATAGGTTCGAGTCAGGGGATCGGAAGGGAAATAGCCAAGCACTTGGTCGACCAGGGCCATGAGGTGTGGGGAGTCGCGCGCCACAGGGGGCAGGACTGCGTATCAAATCACTTTACGTCCTGTGATGTTTCGGTTTGGCAGCAAGTGGAGAGCCTGGCAGAGCAGATCGGAAGGAAATGGTCATCGGTTAATGCGTTTATCAATTGCGCTGCCATTCATGGACCGATAGGCCCAACGATAAATGCCGATCCTGATGAATGGCTCAAGGCTTTTCAAATAAACATTCATGGGATTTTTTTCAGCATCAAGGCTTTTTATAAGCTGCTTGTTGGAGGGTCATTGCAAGGCCAAGGCCATTCGAAATTCATATGCTTTTCCGGAGGAGGGGCGGCTTCACCGCGCCCGTTTTTCAGTGCGTACGCGACCTCGAAGGCGGCAGCTGTGCGCCTGGTTGAGAATATCGCCGAGGAATGGAAAGCCGTTCCGATAGATATAAATATCGTTGCGCCGGGTGCTTTACCGACACGATTGATAGAAGAGGTATTGAATCTCGGCCGTAACGTGGTTGGCGAAAAAGAACTTGCCCAGGCATCAAAATCCAAACAGAACCAGCAGGAAACAATGCAGAAGGTTTTGAAGATGATTTCATTCTTGATCTCAAAAGATTCAGACGGCGTGTCAGGTAAGCTGATCGCCGCTCAATGGGATCCCATTGATTATATAATCAGCCACAAACACGAACTTGCAGAAGACATGTTTACTTTACGCAGGGTGGTGCCGTCATGAAAACAGAAAATCAGCTTCGATACGCGATCATAGGATGCGGATTGATAGGAAAAAAAAGGTTGAACGCCTTGCCTCGCGGCTCCGTCCGTGTGGCATGTGATCTCAATGATACGCGCGCAAGGGATTTGGCGCAGGCGGCTGGCTTGTGTCGCGTGGTTGCCGATGCGCAAAAAGCTGTTAGTGATAAGGAAGTCGATGTTGCGGTGGTTGCCACCATAAACAAGGATCTGGCGCCTTTGGCGAAAACAGCACTTTTGGCCGGGAAACATGTGCTTATCGAAAAACCAGGAGCGATCTCATCCGCTGAGTTGGAAGAACTGAAGGCCATTTCCACACGCACCGGCAAGCAGGTGCGGATCGGGTATAACCACCGATATCATACCGCTCTACAAGCGGCATTTAAAATAGCGGCGTCTGGGGAACTCGGGCCGCTGATGTTCATCCGAGGCAGATACGGACACGGCGGCCGCATAGGATATGACAAGGAATGGAGGGCGGACGCAAAGCTTTCAGGTGGCGGTGAGCTCATAGACCAGGGTGTGCATCTGATTGATTTGGCAAGTTGGTTTTTAGGGCCTTTTAAACATGTTGAAGGCCATGCCTCCACTTTTTTCTGGGATATGAAAGTTGATGACAATGCATTTCTAAGCCTTCGCACCGAGAAGGGCCAGACCGCATGGCTTCATGTAAGTTGCACCGAGTGGAAAAACCTGTTCTCACTTGAGATCTATGGCCGAGTTGGCAAGCTTGCCATTGATGGCCTTGGCGGAAGTTACGGGGTTGAGCGGCTCTCTTACTATAAGATGTTACCTGAGATGGGTCCTCCTGATACGACGATACTGGAATTCCCAAGAGGGGATCAGTCGTGGAAGCTGGAGATGGATGAGTTTGCCGAGGATATAGCTCTTGGTCGTACGCCGTCCTCCGGTCTTACAGAAGGTATTCATACTTTACAGGTCGTGGAACAAATCTATAAGAGGAGTGGCCGTCTATGATAATTACGAGATCACCGCTGAGAATAACATTTGGCGGAGGGGGCACTGATCTTCCGTCTTATTACACGGAGCATTCCGGTTTCGTCATTTCCGCAGCGATAAACAAATACGTCTACATAACGCTACATCAGACGTTTGATCCTGAGATAATCATCAAGTACTCTAAAATGGAGAGGGTAAAATCCATTGAAAGCGTGGAACATCCAATCGTCAGGGAAGTGTTGACGATGGCCGGACTCTCGGACCCCCACCTGGAAGTCACGTCCATGGCGGATATCCCCGCCGGTACGGGTCTTGGGTCGTCAGGCAGCTTTACAACGGCGATTCTCAAGGCGATGTATGCGCTTAGGCGGCAAAGTATTTCGGCGTCCGTGCTCGCAGAAAAAGCCTGCGAAATAGAGATCGAGCGTCTTAAAGAGCCGATTGGAAAGCAAGATCAATACATAGCGGCTTTCGGAGGTATTACGTGTTTTCAATTCATGCCTGACGGGAGGGTTGATATCCAGCCGCTTAAGCTTTCCGATGAAACGCGATTCAATCTCGAGGATAACTTGCTGCTGTTCTTCACGGGGCAGGCGCGGTCCGCTTCAAGCATTCTCAAGGACCAGCATGAACGAAGCAAAAAAAATGACAAATCCATGATAGATAATCTGCACTTTATCAAGGATCTGGGCCGCCAAAGCCAGCGTGCTTTGGAGGGCGGCAATCTCCATGAATTTGCGCGTCTGATGGATGTTCATTGGCAGCATAAGCGCCAGCGCTCGCAAGGCATGAGTAATGGTGAAATAGACGAGTGGTATGAGCACGGGAAGAAACACGGTGCGCTCGGCGGAAAACTTATAGGTGCCGGAGGTGGCGGTTTTCTGATGTTCTACGCGGAGGATAAGACGCGACTTCGCAGGGCGATGATTGAAAAAGGGTTGAAGGAAGTCCGCTTTGCGTTTGATTTTGAAGGTACAAAAGTGGTTGTGCAATAAGTTAGTATGCCACACATGCCAGGTATACAATGTCTGATACTCGCGGGTGGGCTTGGCACCAGAATGGCCAAACATGCGGCGAATGTCCCCAAGAACCTGATAGAGGTGCATGGAAAGCCATTTGCGCATTATCAGCTGTCATGGCTCAAAAAGGCTGGCGTTACTGATATCGTTTATTCGATAGGTTATCTAGGTGACCTAATCCGTGATTACGTCGGTTCCGGAGCGGCATGGAGTTTAAGTGTCGAGTATGTGGATGAAGGCGATGAACTGCGCGGCACCGGTGGAGCAGTGAGATTTGCCTATGAAGCAGGTGTGCTATCGGACGAATTTTTTGTTATGTACGGTGACTCATTTCTGCCGATTGACTTCAGGCCGGTTATGAAGGCATTCAGGCTTGTTGATAAACCCGCGCTGATGACGGTTTTTAAAAATGACGGCCGCTGGGATAAAAGTAACTGCATTTACGAAAACGGCATGGTTGTTTTATACGATAAAAATGGGCGTGGGGCCGGGGTCGGAGGTTTTGACTTTATTGATTACGGCCTTTCAGTTCTATCTAAGCAGATGGTGAATGATTACATCCCACCGGGCAGAAAATTTGATATCGCCGAAGCGTATAACTTGCTTAGCCGTCAGGGGGAGCTTGCCGGATTTGAAGTCAATGAACGGTTTTATGAAATCGGCTCGCCATGCGGGCTAAAGGATTTTTCCGGCTGGGTTTTAAAAAAAGGAAGTCTCATATGAAAAAAGCATTCATCACCGGGGCCGCTGGATTTATCGGGAGCAATTTGACTGATCGTCTGTTGTCGAAAGGGTTAGAGGTGATTGGCTGGGACAATCTTTCAACCGGGCAGATGGAATTTCTTAAAGATGCGCTTAAAAATCCTAAGTTCAAGTTCATAAAGGGCGATAATTTGGATCACGCGTCGCTGACCGGGGCGATGTCAGGCTGTGATTTTGTTTTTCACCTAGCTGCGAATGCTGATGTGAGGTTCGGCCTTGAGCATCCAAGCAGGGATCTGCAGCAAAACACGGTTGCGACATTCAACGTGCTTGAGGCGATGCGTGCAAATAAAATTCAGGGGATCGCGTTTTCTTCCACAGGATCTATTTACGGTGAGGCTGAGGTTATACCAACACCGGAGGATCATCCTTTTCCGATCCAGACCTCGTTGTATGGAGCTTCAAAACTTGCCGGGGAAGGTTTGATCCAGGCATATTGCGAAGGATACGGGTTTAAAGGTTACATCTTTCGTTTTGTTTCGATTTTAGGCGAGCGCTACACTCACGGTCATGTGTTTGATTTCTATAAACAGCTTTTATCACACCCGGATCATCTTGATATCTTGGGGGACGGAAGCCAGCGCAAATCTTACCTGTATATTGGTGATTGCATCAATGCGATTTTGCACGCGATAGATACCGATCAAGCTGGGCGCGCAGCCCATGGTGTTGCGGTCTATAATCTTGGTACCGCCGAATACTGTTGTGTTGTTGATTCGATTGGGTGGATCTCGAGTGAACTTGGCCTGAAGCCGAAATTAAATTTTGCAGGCGGCCAGCGTGGATGGGTGGGTGATAATCCGTTTATTTTTCTTGATGTGAAAAAAATCCTGTCAACAGGATGGAAGCCTAAACTGACCATTCGAGAAGGCGTTGAAAAAACCCTTGTATGGCTTAAGGACAATAAATGGGTATTTGAGCGGCGCTAGTAAGTTAATATCGACTAGTTGCTCTCGCCACGAATTGATTCGCTGCAAAGCCTGGCTGCCGGTGATGGCGCTATCGTATGTGTTTTCCTCGCCTCAAGATAGCAATTTATCACGTCGGTTGAGGTGGATTCTTTACATATGTCTATGGCCAGCGATGGCGGCATGGACGGTAATTGCCTTGCCGTCATGTAGCATAGAACCGGAGTTTGTGAGGAAGTATACTTGCAAAGCTGCATTGCCCCGGCTGGTGGCAATGATCCTTGGTTTTTGTCCCTGGCGGAAATGTAACAATCAAGCGGAGCATTGGATGTGGCGCCTGCGCAAAGTTCAAGCGCGTGAACGGATGCAAGCATTTTACGCGCTCTTGCTTCCATATAGCAATCAACTGGCGCTGTTGAATAAGTATGCTTGCAGAGCTCCACTGCCTGGAATGCTGACATTGATGCACGATTTTGGGCGTCTTGATAGCATGTCAGTGGTGAGTCGGCACTCGCCGCTATTGAAAAAAATATGGTTAATAATGTCAAATATCCGCATTTCATAAGCATTACCTCGTTTTGACTTCCTTGTGCAGGATCTATACATGCCACGCACCAAGGAAGTCAAAACAAGAATAATATCTCTATCATTAACCTATATCAGTGCAACTTTGTTACGCCGCCGTAGTAAAGCCTAGGCTCAGGGCGGTATTTGCGTTTTTCACCATTTTTCATTCCCTTCGCAAGCTCCCTTACATTGGCGAATACCGCGATGCCGCCATTTCTCTGGATCTTGCCGTCAGAACCTGTAAGTGGTCCAAACACGCTTGCGTAAAGAGAAGGCTGGCCCTGAGTATTGCGCTTGAATATTTGTGAAACCAGCAATCCTTCCGGGAAGGCCTCATTCAGGAACTTAAACATGGCTGCTGCTCCAAGCCACGATAATTTTTCAACATCGATATAACCTACCATATCAAAACTCCGGGAGATCGGTTGAGCAGGCGCGATTGCGACAACCGCGTATGGCAAGCCTGTAGGCATTCCGTTTGGCAAATACATGGTTCGTTCCAAACGTATGTAGTCATTGTCATTCATTGCAGCAAGACTCAGTTCGAAGCCGATTTCAAATGGTGTTGTAGACGTCCATGGGTTTATAAAAAATGTCCCGTAATCTTTTAGCGGGAAACTTCCCAATAAGTTTATCTGGACGTTATTGACGAATGTCAGCGCCGCGCGCGCTGACTGGCCATCCTCGGATAGTGCAAATGTGGCCTTGTCGATGATTTTCTTTCCGCAGCCGGAGCCGATAGCTAATAGCATTAGTGCCGCGATACCCGCGCGCACATGGAATTTCCTGTTTTTTGGGTACATAGAGCCGCCCTCCTGATTGATATTTGTGCAAGACTTGTGCGCGTGATCAGACGTTGTTTTTTAAATAAAAACGGCCCAGGAAAGATCGCCAAATTGAAACCGGTGAATAAGTGCTACTGCTCAAGCAGTGCAAAATAATCTAGCCAAAATCAAAAGGTGCGATTAAGCATAAATCACGATGTCTGGCACGCAATCATCGCTTTTAATAAGGAATGGCAGGGTGGTCACCCCCGGCGCCAATGGCCATATACTTGAAGACCGCGGAAATTTAGAAATCCTTGTACAAGACGGCAAAATATCACGTATCGCCCCGGCTTCAGTGTTTTCTGGATACCATGGCGATGGCGATATACCAGGCAATATACCAGGCAATATAATAGACGCCCGCGGTAAGCTCGTTATGCCTGGTCTTATAAACGCCCATACACATTTTTACAGCACCTTTGCTAGAGGCCTTTATAAAGTTAATCCTTCGAAAAATTTCAACGAGGTACTTAAGAATCTGTGGTGGAAGCTCGATAAGGCTCTAACTCTTGAAGGCGTTTACTACAGCGCGCTTATTGCCATGATTGATTGTATTAAGAAAGGCACCACCACGGTGTTTGACCACCACTCAAGCCCTGGCGCTATTCGCGGGTCGCTGACCAGGATAGCTGATGCGGTTGGTGAAGCCGGCTTGCGCGCTTGTCTATGCTATGAGGTTTCTGACCGCGATGGGCCTAAGGCGGCGGGGCAAAGTATAGATGAGAATCATGACTTTATTATGGAGTGTCGCAGGCGCGCTGCCAGTGGTGATGGTTATTTGCGGGGGCTTTTCGGGTTGCATGCGTCTTTCACTATTTCTGATGCCACGCTACTAAAGGCCGTGGATGTGGCTGCAAAAGCAGGTGCGGCGGGTTTTCATGTTCATGCCGCGGAAGCCGCTACCGATCAGGAGCATAGTCTTAAACATTTTGGCGTAAGTATTGTCGAGCGCTTCAGGCGAGCCGGAGTGCTCGGGCCGCAGTCTATGCTTGCACACTGCGTTCATATTGACGAAACTCAGATGAATATTATCGCTGAGACAGGAACAAATGTTGTGCACAATCCTCAATCAAACATGAATAATGCAGTAGGTGTGGCGGATGTGGTGGGTATGGCGAAAAAAGGCATATGCGTGGGTCTTGGCACAGATGCAATGACGGCTAATATGTTTGAGGAAATGCGGTCGGCCGTTTGGTTGCAGAAACTTAACCGAAAGAATTCAAGCGATGGATTCATTGAGTCACTTAATGCGTTGTTGGTTAATAATTCTAAAATCGCGAAAAAATATTGGGATCTCGGGGTGGAAAGTGATTTTGATTTGGGCGTGCTTAAGGAAGGCGCTGCGGCTGATATGATACTCGTTGATTACGAGCCACCGACGCCTTTTGATTCGGCTTCTTTGCTAGGGCATATTTGCTTTGGTGTGGCTGAATCCGCCATCGACACGACTATAGTCGGGGGACGAGTGTTGATGAGGGATAAGAAGCTTGAGATAGGTATTGATGAAGAGCGCATCGCCGCGAGATCGCGTGAATTAGCAAAAGAGGTTTGGAAGGCGTTTTGACGGAAGAATTTTAATGGAAGAGTATCGATATTACACCAAGCAGCAGCTCCTCGCCGAAATGGAGCGCTGCGAGTTTTGCGAGGAGAAGCCATGCAGGGACGCGTGCCCGTCGCATTGTTCGCCAGCTGATTTCATCATGGCCGCACGTGGTGGTGAGGACTCCGACTACGGCAGGGCGGCCATGAGCATTCTTGAATTCAATCCTCTTGGCCATGTGTGCGGTGTCGTTTGCCCGGATACTTTTTGTATGTCGGCATGTGCACGGAAAAAATTCGATCACCCTGTTGATATCCCGCGAGTTCAAGCAGGCATAATAGAGATAGCACGCAAAAATGGCGCACTTAGGCTTCCCAGCAAGCCTGAGCTGAATGGAAAAAAAGTAGCCGTGATCGGGGCTGGGCCCGCAGGTCTTGCCGCTGCAGCTTGGTTGGGGAGAGAAGGTTACGTTGTCAGTGTATATGACGGCGCTGATCGGGCCGGAGGTGCTTGTTGTAATACTCCTGATTTTAGATTTCCGAAGAACAGTCTTGAGGAGGATATTAAGTTTGTATACGACACCGGCGCCATCGAGACCAGGTTTGGGCAAAAGATCTCAGAGCCGGAATTATTGCTAGAGGGATATGATGCCGTCATCGTCGCTGTTGGTCAGCCAGGATACGACTTGCTCGGTGTTCCTGGCGAAGAAAATGCGATTTCGTCGGCCGAGTATCTCAAGTATCCGGAGCGATATAAAACATCAGGCAAAACAGCAGTTGTAGGTGGTGGTGCGGTTGCCGCTGATTGCGCGACAACCGCCAAGCGGTTGGGAGCATCTGATGTGGAGATGTTTGTCAGGAGAACAATAGGTGAAATGCGGCTTACTGGTTTTGAAAGAAAAATCCTGATCGCACATGGAATTGATATAACCACGAGGACCCGGGTGCTAGGGATTTTAAAAGATCAAGCTTCAGGCGTGAAGCTCACGCTCAATGTCACTAAAGTAGAGCCGTTTTTTGATGAGAAGGTTGGAAGACATCGCCTCCGCGATATCCCAGGGACAAGTGTTGCGCGCCCTGGATATGATCATGTGATAATCGCGACCGGGAGCACATGGAAAGCCCCAGCGAGTAAGGATAGTAAAATTTTTTACGCCGGTGATTGCGTGCATGGAGCGAGTACGGTGGTTGAGGCTGTCGCGTCAGGGAAGAGTGCAGCTTTAAAGCTACATGTGTTGCTAAACGGCGGCGTGGGATTCTGCAAAGATGGTATGTCGCGAAGCGCGCAGAGCAGAGGCCATAGCCGCGCCAAGAGTCATGCAAAGCTGGCAGGGTTTTCAAAGCTGCCGGTGAATATTGATACCGAGTTTTTTGGCTTCCCGGTTTCAAGTCCGTTTCTGATTTCTGCGTCACCTCATACCGATGGGTTTGATCAAGTCAAGAAAGCATATGAATCTGGCTGGTCAGGAGCAGTTATGAAAACTGCTTTTGATAAAGTTCCGATCCATATCCCAGGCGGTTACATGGTCACATTCGGGAAGACCACTTACGGCAACTGTGACAATGTCTCTGGACACGAACTTGATCGTGTATGCGAGGAGATCGTGAAGCTTCGCAAGCATTTCCCAGACAGGCTTACGATCGGTTCCACCGGAGGGCCTGTCACTGGTGACGACGCCGGTGACAAAAAAATTTGGCAGGCTAATACTAAAAAGCTCGAAGCCGCTGGTGCCGCTGGTGTTGAGTACAGTCTTTCATGCCCACAGGGCGGTGATGGGACGGAGGGGGATATAGTTTCGCAAAATCCTCTTCTCACCGCGAAGATAATTGATTGGATTATGGAATCAGGTGATCCACGGGTCCCTAAGCTATTCAAGCTCACCGCTGCCGTCACATCCATCAAACCGATAATGAAAGCGATTAATGAAGTGCTATGCCGGTATCCAAACAAGAAGGCCGGTGTGACGCTGGCGAATTCTTTTCCGGTACTTGATTTCAGAAAGCATGCTGATAGTGGCAACCAGCAGGCAAAGTGGGATGAAGGCGTTGTCGTCGGTATGAGCGGCGAAGGGGTGCTCCCGATTAGTTATCTCACTATTGCTGAAGCAAGCAGGTTTGGCGTGCCGATATCCGGTAACGGTGGTGTTATGTCATATCGGGCAGGCGCGAACTTCCTGGCGCTTGGTGCGATGAATGTCCAGGTCTGCACGATTGTAATGAAATACGGCCTAGGCATTATCAATGAGTTGAATTCAGGTTTGAGTCACTTCATGCATTCGCGTGGCATAAATTCTATTGCCGGATTGGTAGGGAAGGCTTTGCCTCAGCCTATTACTCCGTTTGCTGAGCTGAGTGCCGCGAAGGAGATTCCATCGTTGAGTCCTGAGGCATGCACTTCTTGCGGAAATTGCATACGTGGCTGCGGTTACATGGCACTCTCTTTCAATTCGAACAAGAAGCCTGTGGCGGACCCTGCACGTTGTGTGGGGTGCTACATTTGCGCCAAAACCTGCTTTGCCGGTGCGTTGTCGATGCGCGCGCGGACCGCCGAAGAGGCGACTGCATTAATAGAGAATTAAAGGACTTACAGATGGAATTTACATTAAATGGCGAAAAGAGGAATTTTGAAGGCGACACTGATATGTCCCTGCTTACCTTCCTGCGTGAAGTAGCCGGCATCACGAGCGTTAAGGATGGGTGCTCTGGGCAAGGTAGTTGCGGCTGCTGCATGGTTATGTTGGATGGGAGGGCGACCTTGTCTTGCACCACGCCCATGAGCCGCGTGCAAGGCCGCGTGGTTTTAACAACAGAAGGCCTTTCTAAGCATGAGCAAGAAATCTTTGCTGATGCCTTTGTTAAGAAGGGTGGTGTTCAATGCGGGTTTTGCACGCCTGGCATAGTGATGAACTCAAAAGCCTTGTTGGAGAAGGATCCAAGCCCGTCAAAAGAAAAAATCGCAAAGATGCTGCTTGCGAATCTTTGCCGCTGCACCGGATACAAGAAGATCATTGATTCAATAGAAACAGCGGCTGAAATATTGCGCAAGGGGCACGAAGGAAAAGACACATGCCACACCAAGGCGTGTGCCGCGCCTGTCGGTGGAGTCGGCACAAGGCAGCCTAAATACCAAGGCCGCGAGACGGTGCTTGGTTTCCGTCCTTTTGTTGCTGATATGAGAGAATCCATGATGCTTTTCGGGGCGTTGAAATTCAGCGATCATCCAAGGGCTAAAATTCTTTCAATCGATTGCATGAAAGCACAAGCCGCCGCCGGAGTTGCCAGGGTCGTGACGTACAAGGATATCCCAGGGGATAGGATTACCGGGCTTATTATCAACGACTGGCCGTTGATGGTATCTGAAGGCGAAATGACAAGATATGTGGGTGATGTTCTAGCGGTTGTTGTAGCGGCTTCAGAAGAGGCTGCCAGAGCTGCAGCCGCAATGATCGATGTCAGATACGAGGTACTAGAGCCAATTTGTGATCCCGAGAGCGCAATTAAGCCTGGCAGCCCGCAGATTCATAAAGGCGGCAATGTTCTTTCAGTGAGTGAAATTAAGAGAGGCGATGTTGAAAAGCAGCTCAGGGAGTCCGCGTACATGGTTTCAGCGGAGTTTTCCACGCAGAGAATTGAGCATGCGTTCATGGAGCCTGAGTGCGCACTTGCAAAACCGTGGGGCAGTGGAGGTGTTGAAGTTTTTTCGCAAGGGCAGGGAGTTTACGAAGACCGCCGGCAGATCGCTCGGGTGCTAGGGCTTGATACTGATTTCGTAAAAGTCGTTCAGGTTCAAAACGGGGGAGGCTTTGGCGGCAAAGAAGATATGTCCGCCCAAGGCCATGCCGCGCTTTGCGCCTGGCTTCTTAAGAAGCCAGTCCGCGTGAGTTTTACACGAGAGGAGTCCATGCTTTTTCACCCGAAGCGCCATCCATTTAAAATGCGTTACACCGTTGGCTGTGACCGAGATGGTAAGCTGACCGCCATGAAGGCGGATCTGGTCTGTGATTCTGGGGCTTACGCATCGGTTGGGATGAAAGTCCTGGAACGAGCCGTGGGACATGCGACAGGCGGATATCATGTCCCGGCTGTGGATATCCATGGCATGGCTGCTTATACGAATAATATACCGTGTGGCGCCATGCGCGGATTTGGCGTTAATCAGGCCACGTTTGCCATGGAGTCATGCGTGGACGAGCTTTGTGAGAAAGGCGGCTTTGACCGCTGGCAGTTCCGTTGGGATAATGCGATCACCAATGGAAGCATGACCAGTGCTGGCCAGGTGATAAAGAGCGGCGCGGGTATACGTGCTTGCCTCGAGGCAGTACGTGATAAGTTCCACTCGTCTAAGTATGCAGGGATCGCGGTAGGAATTAAAAATACAGGCATCGGATGTGGCATGCCTGATACCGGTAATGCAAAAATCGTTATTGAAGGCCCCAGGAAAGTAGTTATCCACCACGGTTGGACCGAGATGGGGCAGGGGCTTCATACCATGGCTCTTCAGACGCTGGTTGAAGAAACCGGGATTGATCCAAATTTTGTTGAAGTACGTGTTGATACTAATGAGCAAACCCCATGTGGTATGACTACCGCATCCAGAGGTACGTCGCTTGTTGGTAACTCGGTTATCGCCGCTTGTAAGAAATTAAAGGCGGATCTTACCGGGAAATCTCTCGAAGAACTCGTCGGAAATGAATATCGCGGCGAGTGGACCTGCGATTGGACCACGAAGGTTGATATGCATTATTCTTACGGCTATGCCGCGCAGGTGGTGGAGCTCGATGAGAGCGGCAAGATCAAAACCGTGTGGGCCGCGCACGATGCAGGAAAGATAATGAACCCGACATTGTTTGAAGGCCAGATAGAGGGAAGTATTCATATGGGCCTCGGGTACGCGCTGACTGAGGATTTCCCCATGGAGGCTGGGAGGCCGTTACATACGAAGCTTATAAAGTGCGGGATCATTCGCGCCAAGAACATGCCTAATGTAGAAGTGATCGGCGTTGAGGTCAGGGATGAGCACGGGCCATACGGCGCCAAAGGTGTCGGCGAGATAGGCCTGGTGCCTACGGCAGGCGCCGTGGCCGGGGCGTTATATCAATATGACCGCATAAGACGCAGGAGCCTGCCGCTCCAAGGTGGGCGTAATTTTTTGCCTAATACTTAGGGTGCGTCCTGATAGATAAGAATGCTTGTTCCATCGGTATAGGGACGCTTGAGCTTGTATTTGATATCATCGTGGCTATCGAAACGAAGCCTGTCTTCAGCGACTGCTGGTCTTGCTATGTACCTTGCCACTTTTTCCAATCTTTTTCTCTCACTGGGTGAACAATATACCCCGGTATGAATTGAAAACCCCTCGATTGCCGCGCAAAGCGGGGGCCTGGGGGCCTAACGCCATAGTAGTAACTTTTTCTGGCTAACCAGAAATTTTTCCAGATTTTTTTCTGGTTGACCCGAAATTTTTCCCATTATACCCTACAACTATGAGCTCTCAGCCAAAGCTTATAAAACGTTATCTTACCAACTACATCGAAGATGACCTCGAAAGTAAAATGGTTTTCCTTGCCGGGCCCAGGCAAGCCGGGAAAACTACATTGTCGCTCCTATGGCTTCGAGCAACCAATGAAGCAGACGAGCGCTACCTTAACTGGGACAATATTCACAACAGACGGCAGATCATAAGGAGCGAATTACCAGCTGGCGACAAAGTTGTTTTTGACGAACTACACAAATACAAGCTTTGGAGAAATTTCATAAAGGGACTTTATGATAAAACCCACTCGTCCAAGAAAATTCTTGTGACTGGTTCCGCCCGTCTGGATTACTACCGCAGGGGTGGGGACAGCTTACAAGGGAGATATCACTTTTACCGCTTGCATCCATTTTCCCTATTTGAGCTTTCTGCAAAGTGTCCGCGGGAAATTCTGGACAAGTTATTGGCCTGGGGCGGGTTTCCAGAACCTTACTTCGCCAACTCCGAACGGGCGTGGAAACGCTGGCAAAACGAGAGAGCAAAGCGCATCTTGCGCGAAGACCTGGTCGACCTTGAAAAAGTAGTTGAACTTTCCCAGGTTGAAGTCTTGGCCGAACTATTACGAGAGAGGGCCGCCGGGCTGCTTTCCATCCAATCACTGCGCGAGGATATTTCGGCCAGCCATGAGGCAGTCGCGCGTTGGGTGCAAATTCTCGAAAATCTCTATTACTGCTTTAGGATCCGGCCATATACCTCAAAGAAATATAAGGGGATAAAGAAGGAGAAGAAGGTTTATCTCTGGGACTGGTCGTTAGCTCCTTCCACGGGACCCAGATTCGAAAATCTGGTAGCCAGCAATCTGCTGAAATATTGCCATTATCATGAAGATGTAAACGGCGAAGAAATGGAACTTTGCTTCGTGCGAGACAAACAGGCCAGGGAAATTGATTTTATGGTTTTAAAAAACCGCAAGCCACTAATGGCAATTGAGTGCAAAACCGGAGAAAAAGACCTTGCTCCGGCGATCTGCCATTTTACGAAGCTACTGGATGTGCCTGTATTTTACCAGGTACACCTTGGCAAAAAAAACGTGGACATACCAAAGTATCGTGCACGCATCCTACCATTCGAGGAACTTGCTAAGATACTGGCCGTTTAGGAAATTCCAGGCTCCTTCGGTAGCAGGCGCTGTTTTGTTATTAGGGCATTCTTCGGCGCAATCATGTACGCGCCACTCGGTGTGGTTTTTAATATTGTTTTTAATGGCGCGTTTATTCCGTCTATCCTTGGGTAAAAGAGACAAGAATTACTTCTTGGTCCTCACAAGGCGGAAGCCGATAGCGCAGTTGCGGTCAGGGGGCTCGTTAGCAGATTCGATGATGGTGCGATAAGCGGAGCGCAAGTCCCACGCAAGGCCGTCCCAACTGCCGCCACGGAGAACACGGAACGAGCCCGTCGTGGGACCAGTAGGATCAGTCACGGGACTCGTAGGATACTTGCCATAGAAATCCTGTACCCATTCCCACACGTTTCCATGCATATCGTAGAGGCCATATTGATTCGCGATTTTCAGCGCCACCGCGTGAGTGCGGTTGTTGGAGTTGTCAGAATACCAGCTATGATTATTGAGATCGTTGTTGTCGTCGAAAATGAACGAATAGGGGAAGTCCGAGGACATTCCGCCGCGAGCTGCATACTCGCGCTCAGCTTCCGTCGGAAGACGATAGGTGTATTCGTTTTGAATCTGGTTCAACTTTTCTATGAATTTCTGAGCATCATTCCACGACACAGTTTCAACGGGGTGATTCACGCACAGGCCGAGTCCGAATTTCACCTGGTAATCATTGTCATCGCAGTATTCTTTCTTTCTAAAGTTAGACGGATTGCGGCCCATCACCAAAAAATACTGGAGCTGCGTGACCGCAGTGGCCTGCATTTCGTAGTCTTTCGTGAGCTTCACGACATGCTGGGTTTCATCGTTATTGCGGTTACCCTCGTCTTCGGGGCTACCCATAACGAATTCACCCGCTTTGATCGGACTCACACAGCAAAGCTCGTATTGGTTTATACGTCAAAGCTACTACGGCGGTTCCATAGGAAGAATCATTACTTTTTAAGGACATCTACGCCCACTGATTTTAGGACTTGTCCATATAAACCAGATTCAACAAGGAAGTCACTTACGAGATCATTTATGTCATTACCCTTCAATAGTAGATCAATAGCTTTAGATTGTTCTGATATGATTTTAGCTTTTAATTCTGGATTATTGAAAATGATAGGATCGTTTAACCAGTCAAAGACAAGCATTTTTAGCTCTTGATGGTCTTCACTCCATTTTATGATCCGCTTCTTTGCTGATTCGCTTAGCTTAGCTTTGATTTTCTCTGGTGCTGATTGAAATAAATTGGACCACTCCTGATTATACCAGGCTTTTGCCAATAAATAAGGGAATTCCTTTATCTCCTGTATCTCCTGTATCTCCTGTCTTTCGAGCCATTGGAGCATCTGTTCGCGCGATACACCATAGGATTGTGTATTCATCCGGAACTGGAGCGCGTCTAGTAGATTTCTATAGGTCTTAGGGTCAGATGTTGATCCGATGGATCGTACTTCTATTCCCCATAGGTCTGAGTAGTCGTATGTGTCGCTTCCTCTCAAGCCCACCCAACCCAATTTCAAGCTATCGCCTATCTTAGAGTTGCGTCCTGTCGCCACGTAATAAAAATACCGAACCGCTTCATCTATTCTCACTGGTGTCATGGAATCAAAGTATGTTACTTCGCCTATTTCAGTGGTCATAATTCGTCCATCATCCTGCACAATATCGACCATTTCGGCTGCAAGGTTACTTCTTCTGAAGAAATCTGCCATTAAAGCTGGCTGTACTGTTGGGTCTTGTTTCAGCGCCTCCTTCGGTATTGGCGCGACAATATGCACATGCTGATGATTTCTAGGAATTCCAAGCCCCTCAAGAAGGGTCCATGCATCGTTGCTAATACGACCGCTGGTTTGGCTGTCTCTAAAATGCAGTTCAATGCCGGAAACGCTTTCCACTTCAGTTGCCCCGCGGTACTCAACCGTTCTTTCCATCACGGCAGAAATATCCACCAAGTGCTCACCTGGTTTGTATGTTCTTCCTAAAAATACCGTTGGCTTATTGAATTTTAATTTTACCTTAGGCCTGACAACGAGCCCGAGGATTTCTCTATCTAAAAAGAAATCTTGCTTCCTTTTTGCCGAAAGACTTTTTAGAAGCTTTATTTTTATCTTGTCACTAAGAGTGTCCCAAGCAAGTTTGCTAGGCTCACCTACGCTTGGGTAATTTTCCTTTGCCCATTTAATAAACCATGGGGGAAGTTCTTTTGTATATCTGATTAGCCCGCCAACTTTACCATTGTTGGTGGTCAACAGCTTCAAGACATTTGATGTTGTGTCTAGTTCAAGCTCAACTGACGACTCAACCTTTGGGTTTATAATGGAATCTAATGCCCGCAAAATGCAGCGGGTAGCGCCACCTGCGAGAGTCTCTGGTGTGGACCATAGACATAGCCAAATAATGAATGTGGTGATCGTGCTTGTATGTATTAGCCGCTTAAAAGATTCAAGTAACATGACAGATTAAGCCACCCCTTAATATCTTTATCGACGAGTATGCTGAAACTATGAGGTTTTTGCCTATAACGCACAAGAGCACATTTGACATACGGGGGATAACTTTGCTTACCACTTTCGCTGTAGCACTCGGTCATTCCAGAGTAGATCAAGAAATTCTTTCCAGTGAATGAAATGTGCTTTGTAGCCATTGCCGATGTCGATAGATCGGCCTAACGGGTCCTGAGAGATCATAAAAAGACTCTTGAAGATTTTCTTTTCAGCCAGAGCAGCCAGACCAGAGGCATGCCGACCTGGCGCGCGGCCTCTTAAAATCCAGCTCCACATCCACTAAAAATCTGTTTTATAATCAAGTGCAGAACATAAAAAATTCTGCCCAATTATTTTCCACAGAAACGCCCTAAAGCCTCGCGAAAAATTTTAATCCCGAACTTTTATTATTCGATTAGACGCGTTCTTAAAGTCGCACTCAAGGTTCTCCGAGCAGTGGGCAGCTCCGTCTTTATCGAAGTATAGATATGCCCATTTGCCTCGGTATTTTGGATCGGCCCAAAGTTTTTTTAGCAACTTCGCGCCTCCAGGGATCAGTGCGGTTGACCACGCATCTAAGCGATAACCATTAAACTCCGGATGTGCAAAAAGTACGACCCTTTGGAAGTCCTCGCTCCAGTTGCCGCTTATAGCTTTAGGGTTCCATACGTTTTGGCCGAGTCTGCGCGATGATGAAGACACCATCCAGCCTGATTTCCACTGCACCTTTGCGAATGTGGCATATTCGTTGAGTGGATCCGCTATCGTAAACGGCCGGCTCGGCGTGAAGCCCCCTGAAAAATATATGTCACCTGCGAAATCAACGACCCATTTCCCCGGGAGTTCTTTTTTTAGTTCGTCGATAAATAATCCTTGTGACAATCCTGAAAAGTCGCGTCTGCGGGGTTTGTTTTTTTCCACTTTGTCAGCGTCAAAGTATCCCTCTGTTTCTTCGCGCATCTCAACGGCAAGTTTCTCGATGGCAAGCGTTTCTGGGAGTGGTGCTGCTTCGCATAGGTTATTTTTCTTTTTCCGCCAGATGCAATCAGGGTCCCAGCTTCTAGTGTAGGCGTCATGCTTTTGACGGATTTTGGCTTCAAGCTGCGTCATGGTTTCATCGGATGGCGATTCCCAGCGCATGCTAACGCCGAAAATGGTTGCTTGCGAAGGAACGGCCGCAAATGCAAAATTAATAATGAAAGAGGCCATTGGGATGAGAAAAAATAATATGAGCCGGATGTTCATGGTGGTCACCTCAGTATCGATGCTAATAAATGCTCACGCATATTCAAGTGAAATTCCTGCTGGAAAATGCGCGGAAGGACAAAATGAAAAGGTGACTGTTTTCAGAGAGAACGAACAATTAAAAGAAGAGTATGGCGCGGTCATTAAAGTTGCGTCTTATCTTTCTGAAAAGTGTAAAAGGTGTAGGTGTATGTCATATTTCGGCGGGCTTCTGGCCGGTTGTTCTAACAGTTGCAGGCCACAGGGATACGTTGCCGTGATCGGCGAGACAGGCATTGTTCTTGGTTTTGTTGAGCAGACTTTCCAGCGGTACAATCCAATGGGTTTATCCTCCTATGCGCGTCACTCGCCGCTTTCAACTGAGGAGGTTAAAAGGCTAGCAGAGATTTCAAACAGCACCGAAACACTTAAAAAAATCTACGAAGAAGGATTCACCGGTGGTGATACAAATGGCTACGCAGCACGGATTAGCAAAATGCCTTCTTTGAAAGATGATTTTAAAAAAGCTGGTAACACCGTGGCCACGTTCCTTCTTCACCTTTCTCGTGTGCGGGAAACTTACGGCATAAAGGGCTTTCCGCTATATAAAGGCAAAACGCCGGTGTTACCAGCGGATCTCGAGGGGATGTTGACGCCCGCTGATGGCAGTTATGGCGAACACGAAAGCACTGCTGCACCGGTAAAGTGACCGCTTAAAAATGGTTGGGGTGATAGGGATTGAACCTACGACTTCGTCCGTGTGAAGGACGCACTCTCCCGCTGAGTTACACCCCAACATAATGGGATCAATGTTAGAACTATCGTTCTCCACTCTCCCTATACTTATAGTCCTGAACGATTGCAACATTAGTAAACGCCATATTTTGATGTTAAGCTCACACTATGTTTCATGAATTGCTTCGCTTATGGTTTGGTTGGGTGGAGGCCTGGGGCTATACAGGCGTGTTTGTATTGATGGCGATGGAAAGTTCGATCATTCCAGTGCCATCCGAGATTGTTATGCCGCCAGCGGCTTTCTGGGCTGCTCAAGGGAAGATGAGTTTCGCCGGTGTTGTAATAGCCGGCACCGCGGGTAGCTATTTCGGCTCGGCAATAAATTATTTA
>CAYHPW010000011.1:0-63578 GCA_964358645.1 uncultured Bacteriovoracaceae bacterium
AGATTTCAGGCTTTTCTTGTTTTTATGCTAAGCACCGAACCGGACAGCAGTGAAATACTTTCACTGTTTAACATCGATAGAGTTATTGATATGACATGTGCCAAACAAATTCTTGTTGTAGAAGATGATAGACAGATACGTGAAACATTAAGACAGTGGCTTGAGCTCGAGGGCTACAATGTCGTGACAGCCAGTGATGGCAAGGAAGCGCTTGATCAACTGGCTGTGAATGAAAATATCTGCCTTATTCTTTTAGATTTGATGATGCCGGTTATGAATGGCTGGGAGTTCCTTGAGGTCAAGGACAAAATGGATAAGAGTAATAAAATAAAATCACTTCCTGTTGTTATTGTGACTGCTGCGGGGGACGCTGCAAATGTTTCTGCAACAAGCATATCAGGGATTGTGCGCAAGCCCATCGATCTTGACCTGCTAATGCAATATATTAAAAAATATTGCGGATAACATTGTAATGAATCTAGCGCGAAAATTGCCATTGTTTATGACAATTATGTCGAGTTTTGCCATGTACAGCGGGTGCGCATCAACTGGCACCGCAACAGAGAACAGGAATAAAGTAGTTTTTATTTCAATAGATGGTCTTAGGCCGGAGTTTTACCTGAGTGATAATTATGATTCACCCACTCTGCATAAGTTAAAGGCTGAGGGAGCGTTTGCCGAGCGTGTTGAACCGATTTTCCCGTCACTTACGTATCCTGTGCATGCTTCCTTGGTTACCGGCGTACGGCCGGTTAAGCATGGTATAATCAGCAACACTGTTTTTTCATTTAAAAACGGACTGACTTCCGATTGGTACTGGCATGAGGGGCAGGTTAAAGCGCCTACGCTGTGGCGTGTAGCCAGGGCTTCTGGCCTGAGTACCGCCATTATACGCTGGCCAGCCAGTTTGGGCGCGCCCGTTGATTGGCAGATACCGGAAATTTTTCAAGCTCCTGGATACAGTTTTGACAGGGACTGGGAGCTGATCCGTAAAAACACCAAACCCGAACTGTTTAATGAAGTCCTGTCAAACTCAGTGATTAAAAAAATAACTTCAATGCATGATATCGACATCTTCAGTCGTGACGGGGCTATGCTGATTTTACGAAAGTACAAGCCTGACTTGACTTTCATTCACTTCATTAACCTGGATTACATGCAGCACGTGAGTGGCCGCGAATCCAAAAAAACAATAGAGTCATTAAAGGAAGTCGACGGGTTGATCTCGGAAGTGCTTGGTGCCGTTGATTTCAGGAACACGACCGTGATTATAACCGGTGACCATGGATTCGTTGATTTTGACATGCACGTGCATCTTAATATGCTTTTTGTGAAAGAGGGATGGTTGTCGGTAAGTGCCGGGGCCGTGAAGAGCTGGCAAGTAATAGCGCATGCCGAAGGAGGGCAGGCGGCTATTTACGCAAAAGACCATTCACTTACAAATAAAATAATAAGTGTACTTAAGGCAAATGCAGGTAGCCGTTATGACGTAATTGAAAGGTCTGAACTCGACAAGCTCGGTACTTACCCGGATGCCATCTGTGCGGTGACGGCAAAACCAGGCATAGCACTTGGTGGAGCAGTGAGCGGTCAATTTGAAGTACCATCTCAAACAAAGGGTGCTGTTCACGGAAATCTCTATGACAATGATATGATCCATACCGGATTCATAGCCGTGGGCGGGCAGGTCAGGCGGGGACGGAACCTTGGGAAGATAAGTGTTCTGGATATCGCGCCCACCGTTGCTAGGTTGCTCGGGTTTTCACTAGCTGGCGCGGAACGTAGGCCTCTTGATTTGTCCGGATCAGAGCGTGAACTTCATTGACGAAACCAGTATTCCAGGCACCATCGTACCACCAAGACTTCGGATGAAATAGGTATGTACTTCCGGTATAAAGCCTCGGTTTTTTGTCAGGGCCTCGAGATTGCTCCCGAATAAATCAAAGATCGTATCATCAAATCGAAGGTTTTCGATTGGTGCAACGATGTTTCCAGATTCGACCAAAAAGCACGCGTAACGGGTCATGCCGGTGATGCGCCCATTCGGTTGATCACTCCAATTTAAGTAATGCAGGTTAGAAATGTAAATCCCGGTTTCGAGCATGTTAAGGATTTCATGCTCTAACAATGTTCCTTCGCCAATTACTGGTGAGCGCAAGGTCTCTATTTCGTTGGCGCCGTTAGCCGGTACTCCATATTCTTTTTCAGTACGTTTATTTACCAATGTGTTGATGAGCCGCCCTTCGCTGATGATCGGCAAGGTCAAGGGTGCAATTTCGCCATTGTCGTTAAAGCGCGGAACTTCACCGCCAGAAAAGTCCTCTGATAGTCCCAGAAGCGGTGAAAGGTGTTTGTCGCCACTGCGGAGAAATCGAAAAGGGCTGTTGCCTTGGCGCAATGCTGCTTCGCTGGCCGTTCCCCATGAGAACATAGTGATAAGTTCGGCTACAGCGGATGGGGCGAGATAAGCGCGGTATGCTCCGCGCTTTAGCTTTCTTGCTGGTTTAAGCAAGAAGCTTAAGTGTTGTTTTGATCGCTCAAGTTCCTTAGCATATGCCTGTGAGTCCCAGTTTTTGCCGGCATATGATCCTTTGACAGCACGCTCGTTGGCGTAAATGGAATAATCAAAACTGAAGGTTTCAGTATAAAACCAGTGTACCTGGCCGGCTGAGTTTGCTGTGGCTCTTACAATAGGTCCAGAAGCAAAAATCCCTACTAGATCCAATGCACCAGCTGGCTTTAATAATTCTTCAATTGCAGTTTCGGCAGCTGGGAGTGCTCCCGTTGTCACGTTTTCCGTTGAACCGCTGTTCTTGGGTAGCGCGGCGTAAGGGTCTTCTGGAAGTGATGCGGCTTCCGAGCGCAAGGCCTTAAGTGCGGAAATCGCTGCAGCAATGTCGATCTCTTGAATACCTCTTAAACTTATGGCACTTGAAGCGCGCTTTAGCCCACCATTGTTTGATTCTAAAACCAGCGTCAGCTCAAGTATGGCGTCATGTACTATTCCGCTTTGTCTAACTTTAGCAAAAGTGATCCTGGCGAAATGGCTTGCTTCTGCAAAAAGAGAAATAAAAAGGTATTCACTGGTGTTGAGATTCCCGAGCAGGCTCGTTCTTAGTTTTTCGAAATAATCACGCTCGAGCAGGGGATGTTTTTCTGTTTTCATGCAACACCACCGAAGACTTCAACATTTTCAAACATACAGACTGGAGAAGCATGGCCAACACGTATTACCTGGTTCGGTTCACCCTTCCCGCAGTTCGGAGTACCAAAGCACTGCAATGTGTTTTTATCACCGACTTTTTTAAGTCCATTCCAGAACGGCGTTGAAATACCGCGGTAGTTCGGGTTGCGGATGGTTTTTGTCAGTCTGCCATTTTCAATGAGTTTCCCGTATTCACAGCCAAACTGAAATTTATTGCGGAAATCATCGATTGACCATGAACGGTTTGTCTCCATTAAGATTCCGCGCTCGACGGATGAAATGATTTCATCAAACGTGCAGTCACCAGGTTCGAGGTTAATGTTAGCCATTCTGTCAATTGGTGGGCGGTTCCATGATGTAGCCCTGGCGCACGAAACTCCCGGGATATTCGACCTGCTCTGACTTTCGATTCCACCTAGGCCGCGCAAAAGTATGCCATCTTTAATGAGGTATTCACGTTGTGATGCTGAGGCGTTGTCATCAAACGCGTAGCTTGCGAATTCATGCGGGATTGTCGGGTCGAATGTAATATTAAGTTTCGGGGATCCGTAGCGCAGTTTTCCAAAATCATCTGGTTTTACGAATGACCAGCCGGCATAGTTGCGTTCATCGCCTAGAATTCTGTCCAGTTCCAGTGGGTGGCCGATGCTCTCATGTATCTGGAGCATCATTTGATCAGGCATGAGCACGAGTGAAGTAGTTTCCGACGGACATTCCTGAGCTAAGAGAAGCTCTAGAGCCTGCTTGGCAACTTTATCAACACGCTCCCAGAGATCAGCAGCTAGAAAGAACTCAAGTCCTCCTTGAAAGCTCATCCCGCTTGATGAGCGTTTTTGAACAACATTACCTTGCTCGGCTGTTGCCTCGAAATCAGTGCTGATAAGTGATAATTTTTGGAACGCATCTGCTCCACTTGATGTCAGGATGCGTGTTTCAATATCAGAGGTTGTTAAGGCTGCTTCTGCTCTTATTATTTTATCCGAACATTTAAGCTGTTTGGTGATTTTAATTAGCAGTCCGGCGATATCCCCGGGACTGAGAGCTGAAAATGGTTTAGCCTGTTTTGTTTCATATCGCATGATGGGTTTAGCCCGGTGCTTTGCCGAAAATTTGTGGAGCAAGCCTGATTTGGCCGCAGCAACTGCCTGGTCGCGCGCGTGCTGGGCGGCATTGGCTATCGATTTTTCATCCAATAGTGTGGTAGCGGCATAGCCGAACTGCCCGTGAGATAGCACTTCAACCATGACACCATGTGAAAAGATTGTTCTGTTTGTTGTTGGTTTTGCATCGCGTGAGGAACGGTATGTGGAAGTTTCCTTAACCTCCCTCAGTCCGAACCACTCCGCGTCGTTTAGATGGATTTGCTTAAGCGCATCAGCCAGTAGGTCCATTTATGTTTCTTACTATCTATTATGAGAAAATGCGAGTGGCTTGAAGCGTGCACCTTAATAAAAAATGAACCGATTCAAGAAGTTTTTTTTGTATTTTTTCTGGCGCCAGGTGTCGCGCGTTGCTGTGGCTACGGCTTGTGTGGCTCTAACGTTATCAGCGATGCCAGCTAACAGCGTTGCGCAATTGATAAGCATCGCGGCACTTTTGAATCCTGAAGGGTCACGGCTTTTTCCGCAGCCGGTGATTTACCCGAGACATCCTGGGAAACCGGATCCAAGGTGGAAGAATTTTGACTGGCATTACATGGATATCCGTTCAAACTCGTCGAAGTATCGTCTGTATTTTTATACTGGCGAGGAGTGGAGCGCTAAATTCGCCATCCCCAAAATTAATGATCAGATGGAATCGTTGTCAAAAGTTTTCGGCTATACCCCGACGCAACAGTTCTCATATCTGCTCTTTACTTCGCTGAGGGAGTTCCGTCAGGCCAATATCTTTTTTATTTCAGAAGGCGTTCAGGGGATAACGAGCACGCGTGAAGCCACGATGGCGGTCCCTTACTGGGGACAAGCTGAATCTTTCGAACATGTGAGCAAGCACGAACTTGTGCATCAGTTTCAAGTGCAGAAAATGGCGGACTTGAGCGGTGCATTCCCGGAGGAGGTGATGGCGGCCCTGCCTCTTTGGTTCGTGGAAGGGATGGCTGAATACTACAGTGTCCCCGCTGGTGACGAGGAATCACGACTTTTTGTAAGGGATCTAGCAAGAAACCCAAAACCTGAACATGATTACAAGATGCCAAAATTTTTTGAAGATGGTCAGCTTAATTTCATAAATGTTTACAAAGTAGGACAAGCAAAGATTGCAATGCTGGAGTCGAAGTTCGGCCACGGCACTGTACAGCGGATTTTTGAAAGATGCGCAAGGACATTTGATGGCAGAAGTGAAAAATTCGCAGATATCGTAGCTACTGAAACAGGCAAGTCTGAGGAGGTGATCGAAAAAACATGGGCTGATGATGTGGCGTCAGCGTATCTGCAGCAGTCAGACGAGTCGATTACAATGGCTGGTTCGTTGGTGGAAGTGCAAGCTGCAGGGGAAAACCTAGATCTTTTCGATATCTCACCGGATGGCAATATGTTTGCTTTGCGCGAAATAGACCCGCTCTCAGGCGTGACTTCCATAAGGGTCATGGATCTAAGATTTCCTGAAAACTCCAGAGAGAATTCAATTGAAGCAATACACGACAACAAACCTGGCGCGTTGTCACTGTATTTCATGCAGATGCCCACGTTCGCCATTTCCAATAATATGATTGCTTACATTGTCGAGACGAATGAGGGGCCGGAGATTGGAATCAGGAAGATTAGTCGGATTGCCGCTGGGTTTTCGCTCGGAGATGAACATAGGCTGAAGATTCACAGATCCGGTATCGTGCAGGCGCAATCACTGGCCATTGCGCCTAACGAAAACAAAATAGCCTTCGTAGGGTTGGGAAACAAAGGCTGGGCGAATATTTTTGTGATCGATATAGACGCTGAAGGTAGCGTGGTAAGTGCTGCAAGACAGATTACGGATGAGTATTATGCGTGGAGGACGCTTTCCTGGTCAAAGTACGATGGCATAATAGGCTCGTCGAACAAGACCGCGAATGGGAGATATGCGCTGTTTTCGGTGAATCCTGAAAGTGGACAGATTAGACAGGTGACCAAGGGCGGGAAGGATCACTTAGCGCCTGATGTGCCGGAAAGGTTGCCGACTGGAGCTCCGGGGTTATCAGATACATCATCTGAAACCGCTGTCTATTTTCAGTCATGGACAAACGGGACAAGTGGAACGCCACAGATTTTTAAATTATCTGGTGGTTCAATTAAAAGACTGACGAATATAGATAGCGGTCTTTTTTTACCAAAGTTGCGTGGTGGAAATCTTTATGCGATTGGGTTTCGCCAAGGACGCTACCATTTATATCTGATCCCGCCTGAGAAGTTCAGAAAAGAAATAGATAGCGAACAGGGCGAGGCTTCAGCAGTTCAGAATGGGAGTGTGTCCAGTTCATGGAAGGCGCGTCTAGCAGATTTGCCAGGTGATCAGGTCAGGCACTACAGGCCTTTTGTGTCTTCCGGAATACGGATGGATAATCTTGGCGGTTATTTTGCCAGTGGTACCGTTGTGGCGGTTGGCGCGACCATGAGCGATTTAATGCGCAACTATAGTCTTTCTGGTGAGTTTTCCGTTGCAGGGAGCTTTAGGTTCACTACTGCGGATGTGTTTTTGACGAGCTTCAGGGGGCGAAGCACCTGGACCTTGGGCGGATATCATGTTGTTCAACCACGCTTAGATAGTTTGTTTGAGACCAACGGCAGAATACGTACTTATCTACACAGGGAATTCGGCGTTCTTGGCGCGATTGAGGAACCACTCGGTGGATTTAGTTACGTGGATTGGGGGCTTCGTATCTCAGGAGTGAACAGAAGCGACTTCAACGATCCAGCTTTGTTTGAGCAGTGGGAGGCGCAGAACCCCGGGCTTGAGTTCATGCTAGCTCCGTTGTTCCGCTTTGGTTACGACAGGATAAAGTACGAGGCGTATTCAGGTCCATTGGATGGTTTTGCGATTTTATTGGAATCTGATACGGGCATATTTCCTGAAAGGCGCAATGCTACACAGAGATTTAGATTGGATGTGGCGGATTACATGCAGGTCACCAGCAGAACTATACTAGCGATTCAGGGACTTTTTGGTGTAGCTTTCGGCGGTACATTCAAGAACCCATTTTTAGTTTCGAGCGATGATATATTGCGTGCGTATATTTTTGGTGATGAAAGGCTGTTTGGAAACTACATCACAGCTCTTAAATCAGAATTCAGGTTTCCCATAGGGACGGTCTTTGGTTTCCCACCGTTAAGAGGCTTGGCGGCATATGATATAGGTACAGTGTTTCAAAGACCTGACGCGGCGATAAACCAAATAACTTCTTCATACGGCGCGGGGCTTAGCCTGAATATCGCTCCTGTATCGTTCTCGTTTGTTATGGCATACCCAATTCGCACCGCTCCAGGGCCGGTTGATAGACCAGTGCTTCATTTTACTTTTAGGTATCTTTATTTATGAAGAACATTGTGCTGATAGGGCTTTTCTCAGCCATTCAATCGCCACTGCTTCGGCATGTGATCTGGTTTTGTCGCGCAGGAAAGCAAGGCTGATGTTGTTATGAAGAGGTGTACCTTTCCCCTGAAAAATGAAAATCTTGATTCCTTTTTTTTGTAATTCCTGAACCAAGTGGCCTGGAAGAATGCCAGCTCCTAGTCCGCTTAAAATCATTTTAGAAATACCTCTGGCGTTTAAACCAACCGCGCGGACATTGAGTCTTATGTTGTGTGTCCCAAAGTGATGTTTGAACCACAGCCTCGCCACTGGTTCGCCGGGCTCGTAATCGACATAGGAAAGCTGCTCAAAAAAATCCTTATCTAATTTAAGTTGGCTTTTCTTTGGAATGAGCTGATGGCTTGAGCACAGATGCAAGACTTCGTTATAAACAGGCTCTATTGCGATATTTGCGTTCATTTTGAATTCATCAACGAACGCGAAATCAAGCTCGCCATCGTTAAGGAGGCGGTTCATCTCCATGGCAAGTCCATATGTGACGCTGAACTGGAGCCGCGGGTGTTCTTTTGACAATGATGCAAGCAGGGGTAGAATGATGTTGTTGCCGAATTCCACTGGCATGCCGATATGGATCGTGCCAGCGAGCTCTTGGGCAGCACCGGTGATTTTAGAGATCACGTTTTCTAGTCCGCCGAGCAGCGAAACGCATTGTTTAAAGAGTATGTCCGAATGATGCGTGGGGATGAGCTTTAATTTTATCCTGTCAAAGAGGCGTAGCCCTATGGCATCTTCTAGGGATTTGATGTGCTGGCTTACACCGGATTGGGTGAGGTGCAGCTCCTTTGCTGCGATGGTCATGCTTTTTGTACGGTAAACGCATTCAAAAATTCTCAAATGATTAAGGTTTATCCTATCGATGATCATTTAAGATCATTAGGTTACTTAAGGTTATGAATGTTAGCAACTCTTCTTTATTCTGGTGGCTCTTCAATGTACGGCGGATTTTGTGGTGAGATCTCGGGAAACTCTGGTTTAGCGGGCACCTCCGGCTCGTGGGTTTTTTGGGGGATACCAGGAGGCTCGTCAGTTGAAATGCCGGGCATGTGTGATGGTGGTTCGATTTCTGGTTTAGGAAACGTTGGAGGTCCCTCCTCGGGTTGTTTTATGGTTGGTCGCCGTTTATGCCTGCGCATTAATAAATGCTTTTGCAAGCTGCAATCCATTTAGATTTGTTAATTTTAAAATTTCGGGATAACAAGCAAAGAATTGTAGCCAGTCTGACGCATTACTGTTTTGCGGTTGTTTGGGTTCCCCTACCTTGACGTTAGGAGGAATTATTTATGGCCACAGAAAGCGAGAAAATGCTTGATTGAAAGATCTACAATAACGTACCTTTGGCTAAGGTTTTTTGGTTTATGCGTCAATCAACAAAAACGGAAAAAAATTTGGATATTCGTTGGAAGCAAAGGCTTAAAAATTTTGTAAATGCCTTTGGGCAGCTTCAAAAAGCCATAAAGCTTTCAAAAACTAGAGAACTCTCTGAGTTGGAAAAGCAAGGGTTGATCAAGGCGTTCGAGTTCACCCATGAACTAGCCTGGAATGTGCTTAGGGATTACTTTGATTTTCAGGGTGGGGGAGATCTGATTACAGGCTCGAGAGATGCGACAAGAGAGGCTTTTAGTCGCGGTCTTATTGCTGATGGCGATGTTTGGATGGAGATGATCAAAAGCAGAAACCAAACGTCCCATACTTATAACAAAAATGTGGCGGAGGAGATCACCCGGAAAATTTGTAACGAGTATTTTTTTGTGTTTGAGCTCTTTTTGCAGAAAATGACCGAAATTTCTCAAAATGAATGAATCAAAAACGGGTGGATTGTCACAAAGCGTGGTGGATTCTTTAAAAGCGGTTTTTTCCCGTCATCCCAATATTAAAAAAATAATCTTGTATGGATCTAGAGCTAAGGGGAATTATAAGCCAGGATCAGATGTTGATTTGACTTTAGTTGCTCCCAAAATGGCACTTACTGAATTATTGAAAATAGAAAACGAAATTGACGAGCTTCTTTTGCCATACAAGGTAGATCTTTCGCTTTTTCATAAAATAGAAAATTCAGATTTAATTGATCATATCCAAAGGGTCGGAGTTGAACTGTAATTTGCCATTAAAAGTTTATCGTAATTTTATTGTGGTTTCACAGGATATCTCGATACGGAAGGAAGATGGAATCTGATTCCTCTATGGGATGGAGCGTGGAGATAAAACAGACGATTTGCTCACGGCGTCAAGGATCCCGTTTATGAATGCGGGGGTTTCTTCAGCTGCGAAACTTTTTGCAAGCTCGACTGCTTCGTCTATAACTATCGCGACTGGCATATCAGGACAAAATAATAATTCATAAACAGCGAGTCTTAGCAGGCTGCGGTCCACGAGCGCCATGCGTGACATTTTCCAATTGGAGGCATGGGTCTCGATGGCTTTGTCGATGGCTTCTTTTTCTTTTAAAACACCTGAGACAAGATTCCCGATATATTCGCGTAGCTGCTCGGGGACCTGGAAATGTTCAAAGTGCTCGGCCAGGTCTGGCTTTTGTTCGTACTCATGCCTGTATAGGATTTGCAGTGCTATTTCCCTGGCTTTATGCCTGTTTGACATTCGTTACCCTGTCTTCGTTTTCGGTTAAAATAAATGGCAGTGTCCCCTGATCTTCCTGTGTCATGGAAGGGATCTGCAGTTCGGCTACGAATTCCTCGACGTCTTGGAATTCACGATATATCGAAGCAAATCTTATGTATGCAACCTTGTCGAGCTGGTGAAGTTCCATCATGACTATTTGTCCGATGGTCCTTGAAGGGATCTCCTTTAATCCGTAGCTTTGGATTCTCTTTTCAATGTAATTGATGAGTTCATCGATTTTTTGTGTCGGCACGGATCTCTTTTGGCAGGCCTTCTGAATGCTGTCGAAGAGTTTTTCTCGTTTGTACTGCTCCCTGCGGCCATCGTTTTTAATTATTACCGGCATGGTTGTTTCAACACGCTCGTATGTGGTGAAGCGGCCTTCGCAACGCGTGCACTGGCGCCTGCGACGAGTAATATCACCGGTCTGGTTAAGCCGTGAATCTATGACCTTGGTTTCCACTGTTGAACAAAACGGACAATTCACCTGCGTGTACTTCTCCTAAATACTTCCCAAATACAAGGGGAAGTTGTGGCAAAGATCACGCACTTTATTGCGTATGAGGCCGAGTTTTTCAGAGTCACCTCGGCTTACAATAGCATCTGAGATCCATAGGGCGATTTGCTTCATTTCGCCAGTACCCATCCCACGAGTTGTCACGGCAGGCACGCCTATCCTGATGCCGCTCGTGACGAACGGGCTTCGCTTTTCGTTGGGGACTGTGTTTTTGTTTACTGTGATCCCGGCCTTATCTAGCCATGCTTCCGCATCCTTGCCGCTGATGTCACCTGCGGGCGAAACGCTCAGGTCAACTAGCATAAGGTGGTTATCTGTGCCGCCGGAGACGAGCTTGAACCCGCGATTGATTAGGCTTTCAGCTAGTGTTCTTGCGTTAATGATTATCTGTTTTTGATATTCATTAAATTCAGGTGTGAGAGCCTCGCCGAATGCGACGGCTTTTGCAGCTATGACATGCATTAGCGGGCCGCCTTGTATGCCTGGGAATATCATTGAATTTACAGCTTTGATTTTTTCTGCATTAGCTAAAATTAATCCACCCCTCGGTCCGCGCAAGGTCTTATGGGTTGTTGAAGTAGTATAGGTTGCATGTGGGATAGGGGAGGGATGTAAGTCTGCTGCAACAAGGCCTGCAATATGTGCCATGTCCACTACGAGCAGCGCACCGCAATCACTTGCAATGCTGGCAAATGCCGCGAAGTCGATCACGCGGGGATAGGCACTCGCGCCAGCTACGATAACTTTTGGTTTTTCTTTGAGGGCGGCTTCCCTGATCATGTCGTAGTCTAGTCTCTCTGTAGATGGATTAAGCCCGTAACTGACGACTCGGAATAATTTTCCGCTGAAATTAGCCGGGCTTCCATGTGTCAGATGACCGCCGTGTGAAAGGTTCATCCCCAGCATTGTCTCGCCTGGCTTCATGACAGAAAGATACACGGCCATATTAGCCTGGGATCCAGAGTGGGGCTGGACGTTGGCAGCTTCACACTTAAAGAGTTTACAAACACGCTCTATTGCAGCTGCTTCTGCCTTGTCCACGTATTCGCACCCGCCGTAATACCGTTTAAAAGGATAACCTTCGGCATATTTGTTAGTCAGTACCGAGCCCTGCGCTTCAAGCACAGCTCGGCTTACATAATTTTCTGATGCGATCAGTTCCAACCCTTCTTCTTCACGGAGCAGTTCACCCTGGATTGCTTCATAAATGGGAATATCCGTTGTTTTAAGGTCATTGTTTTTCATTGGATTTTTTAGTGGATTTTTCATTTGTAAACTTAGCCTCCAGTTCGCAGATTTTACGTATCCGCCGGCGATGGCGTCCGTCTCCTGCGAATATTGACTCAAGCCAGGTCTTGGCCAGTTCGGTGCCGTATTCCGGTGCTATGAAGCGTGATCCGAGACAAAGCACGTTGGCGTCATTATGTTCCCTGGAGAGCCTTGCTGTTGTTGTATTATATACAACCGCAGCCCTTATGCCTGGAATTTTATTAGCCGCGATGCTCATCCCGATGCCGCTGCCACAGATTAAAATGCCGCGTGAAGCCTCGCCGCTGGCTATGCGCTCAGCAAGCAGCTTTGCGAAGTCCGGATAATCCACGCTGTTTCCGTTGAGTGGGCCGAGATCTTTCCATTTCCACTGTGTAAGCCGGTTTTGGATCTCGGCTTTAAGGCTGACGCCCGCGTGGTCGGATGCTATCAGTATGGTTTCGGATTTCTTATTCATACTTTTCCTAAAACAAGAGTGGCATTGGTTCCGCCAAATCCGAAGCTATTAGACATTGCATAGTTTATTTTCTTGTTTATGGCCGCATTAGCCGTGAAGTCTAGCCCCAGCTCCTTGCAGGCGGGGTCAAGATTATGGAGATTTATTGTCGGCGGTATGATTGAGTTCTGGATTGAAAGAGCTGAAAACATGGCTTCGATCGCTCCAGCGGCTCCGAGCAAATGTCCCGTCATTGATTTTGTGGAGCTTATGTTAAGATCCCTAGTATTTGCGGAAAAAAGTCTCGCTATTGCCTTGGCCTCTTCGACGTCGCCCACGGGGGTTGATGTGCCATGCGCGTTTATGTACCCGATTTTTTCTGGGTCAAGTTGGGCATCTTGAAGAGCCATCGCCATGGCTCGGTAGCCGCCTTCGCCATCCGGTGATGGTGCGGTCATGTGGTAAGCATCCCCAGAAAGGCCGTACCCAAGTATTTCACCATAGATACGTGCGCCACGTTTTTTTGCAAATTCATAATCTTCAAGAATGATGATGGCAGAGCCTTCGCCCATAACAAAACCATCCCGATCAGCATCAAAAGGCCTTGAGGCTTTTTGTGGATCTTCGTTACGTGCTGATAGCGCCTTCATAGATGCAAATCCGCCAACACCTAATTTGCAAATAACCGCTTCGGCGCCACCAGCAATCATTATGTCCGCGCTACCTCTTTGAATGAGTTTGAAGGATTCACCTATTGCGTGCGTGCTTGATGCGCAGGCTGTGATGTTGCACAGATTTGGGCCTTGCAAGTTTAGAAGAATGCTAAGCTGTCCTGACGCCATGTTGGGGATCACCTGCGGGATGAAAAAAGGCGTGATCCGTCTGAACCCTTTGGCGAGAAAGTCGTTATGAACTTCCTCGATTTCAGGCAGCCCTCCCATGCCGACTCCGATGTTTGTACCAATTCGTGAAGGCGGTACAATATGCCTGATGGTATCCAGCCCAGAGTCGCCATAAGCTTCCAGAGCAGCTCCGAGTGCCAAGTGGACAAAACGTCCTACGCGTTTTGCTTCTTTTGAATTTGCTGCTTGTGTTACTTCAGTTTTTTGATCGTCTTGGTATGGACGAAACGGTCCTGCCTTACTGGTTACGTCAAATGACTTCACTTCCGCCGCTATTTTTACCGGGCATTCGCTGACGTCAAAGTGCGTGATAAAATCTACTCCAGAGCGCCCTCCAACGCAGTTTTTCCATGTCTCAGCTGCTGTAAGCCCGAGCGGACTTACCGCCCCGATGCCTGTGATTACAACCCGCCGTTTCCCGGTCAAGCAGTGTCCACCTTTCTCGTTTCCGAAAAACGTGGCGTTTAGTGACTTGTCTTCGATGCGATATATTTGATGACGTCGCCGACAGTCTTTATTTTTTCAGCGTCTTCATCAGGGATGTCGAGATCGAATTCTTCTTCCATCGTCATCACCAGCTCAACGATATCCAGGCTATCCGCGCCTAAATCATCGATGAAGGATGCAGTCGGCTGAACCTTTTCGGGCTCGACCGCCAACTGATCGCAAATAATAGTCCGAACTCTTTCTTCAATTGAGGCTGACATTCTTTTCTCCTATCAGTTCAGTCACATGTACATACCACCATTAATCCCGATCACCTGACCAGTTATGTATCTGCTATCAGGTGAGGCCAGGAAGCCTACTAACGCGGCAACATCCTCCGTAGATCCGAGGAAGCCTAACGGGATGGTCCGCAGAATGGCCTCTTTTTGTGTATCAGTCAAGGCCTCAGTCATATCAGTGCTTATGAATCCGGGGGTTACGACGTTAACACGGATATTTCTGCTACCGAGTTCCTTTGCGATGCTCTTGCTGAATCCTATGAGGCCAGCTTTTGCGGCAGCATATGCGCTTTGGCCCGCATTACCCATTTCCCCGATCACGGAAGATATTTGTATTATGCTCCCCTGTCGCGCGCGCATCATTTGTTTGGCTGCAGCGCGAGTGCAATAAATTGCTCCTTTTAGGTCAATCGCCAGGGTTTTTTCCAGGTCCTCATCTTTGAGGCGAAGCAGCAGCGAGTCGATGGCAACACCGGCGTTATTAACCAGGACGCTTAGTGGTCCCAGGGTTTTACCGAGTGCTTCTATTTTCGCATCTACCGCAGTGGATGATGAGACGTCGAATCCGCAGAGTTCAGCACTTCCTCCGGTGGAAAGGATCTTGTCCCTGATTTCGGCTGCTTTGTTTTCACTTGTGGAAAAATTAATTAGGACATGAAAACCATTTGCCGCCAGTTTGACGGCGATTGCGGCACCTATGCCGCGTGATGCTCCGGTTACGAGTGCAAGTTGTCTCGACATTAATCAGCTCCCCATTAACTCTTCAAAAAAATCTGCAGGTTTTTCAGCGATGCGGGATCGCTAACGGAAAAAGCCTGACATTGTTTACCCGAATTCTGTGCTATGCGTTTAAGCAATCCGGCTAAGACCTTGCCCGGACCGAATTCAATAAAAGTCGTGCAGCCTGTTTCCATTACAGCTGTCATTGTCTGTTTCCATAAAACAGGGTGGTCGATTTGTTCCACAAGAAAATTAAACACGAGAGTGGCTTCGCGAGTAGGTCTGGCAGTCCTGTTCGGAAGATAAGGTACTTTTGGTGTTTTTGGTTTGTCAGCGTCCGCGAGTCGTGAAAAGAGGTCTGCCATTTTTTCACGTGCTGGCGACATTAGTTTGCAATGAAACGGTGCGCTTACTTGCAAGGGTATGGCTTTACCTTTTGCGAACTCGTTATCAGTTTTAATTAACTTAAGCGCTTCTTCCACCGCATCCGCCGATCCGGCTACCACTGTTTGTCCAGGGGCATTGTAATTAGCTGGCTCGACAATCGGTTCAACAGTGAATGCGTGGTTAGTTTTTAATCGTGATGAGTGCGCATTAGCTGTAGCTTTTACGCAAAGTTTTCCGACAACGTCGTCATCAAGGCCGATGATCGCGGCCATGGTGCCTTCTTGTGGAGGAACTGCTTCCTGCATCGCGATGCCTCGCTCCCTGACCAAACGGGCTGTTTTTGAAAGTTCCAGTGAATTTGCTGCGGTCAGCGCCGAGTATTCACCGAGCGAGTGCCCGGCCATGTAAGTAGGATTAAAGCCGGTTTCTTCGGCTGCCACGCGGAATGCGGCAATTGATGTTACTAGCAAGCATGGCTGGGCATTTTGCGTAAGTATGAGATCCGACTCTGGTCCATCAAAACAAAGTTTGCGCAAGTCAATGTGTAGCGCATCTGATGTTTCCTCGAACACCGCGCGGGCGGTAGAAAAATTATCGTAAAGATCCTTGCCCATCCCTACTTGTTGTGAACCCTGTCCAGGGAATATCGCGCAAATTTTCATGCTCACCACCTAAGCAATAATGATCCGTATGTCAGGCCAGCACCGAATACATCGAAGAGCACCGTCTGTCCTGGCTTGATACGCCCGTTACGTATGGCTTCGTCAAATGCCGTAGGTACGGTGGCCGAAGAGGTATTGCCGTACTTGTCGATATTGACTATTACTTTTTCCATTGGGAAGCTGAGTCTTTTTGCAACGGCTTCGATGATTCTTAGATTCGCCTGGTGCGGGATGAACCAGTCTAGATCATTTAGCTTCATGCCGCTTGATTCAAGCGCCTCCACCGCGAAGTCAGACAGGGTTTTGACAGCGACTTTAAATATTTCACGACCCTTCATCTGCATTTTATCTAGTTTTTGTGAATGTCTTTCTGGCGTCACTTCCATGTTGGAGCCCCCGGCAGGGGTATAGAAAAGTTCCCAGAGCCTGCCGTCCGTTTTAAGATGTGTTGAGAGTATGCGATGTGGTGAATCTACAGGCGTGTGTTCCATAACCACTGCGCCAGCGCCGTCACCTAAAAGGATGCAAGAGCCGCGGTCTTCCCAATTCGTGAACGTGCTTAGGACGTCGGCGCCAACAATTAGTGATGTTTTTATCTGGCCAGAGCGTATGAATTGGTCGGCTATGGACAAGGCGAAAACAAATCCTGAGCATGCGGCATTGATGTCAATACCCCACGCCCTGTGCGCGCCTAGCTTCTCCTGCAGCCAGCAAGCTGTCGATGGGACAAGCGTGTCCGGAGTACACGTGCCGTATAGGATTTGATCAATGTCTTGCGGAGTTTTGCCTGCCATTTCTAAAGCACGCTGGGCGGCGAGAAGCCCCAGGGACGAATTTCGTTCTGCCATATCCCCTGGCTTTGCGATCCTTCTTTCAAGAATACCGGTACGCTCCCTTATCCACTCGTCACTTGTCTCGATATTTTTTTCAGCCAGCAATTTTACTAGACCTGCGTTTGTTAACCGCTGGGATGGAAAGGCGGAGCCGGTGCCAGTAATACGTGATGCGATGTTGGTGTTCATTTTCGGTCCTTCATCTTGTTAAGAGCATTCGCCAGTTTTTCTATAATCCGGCTTTCTGCTGCGGTTTGTGCCCTGATTAACGCATTCTTTATCGCCTTGGGATTGCTGCGCCCATGGCAAACAAACACATAACCAGCAACTCCGAGCAGCGGGGCGGCGCCATATTCCGCATAATCTAGCTTTTGCTTAAGTCTTTTTAGCACTCCGGCAGCTAATAGAAAACCAATAGGTGCAAGTAAGCTTGTTTTGGCTTCACTCTTAAGTATGTTAACCATTGACGAGCCAAGTCCCTCAAGGGATTTGAGCACGACATTTCCCACAAAACCATCAGTTACCACCACGTCCACCTGACCATTGAATATCTCCTTGCCTTCCGCATAACCGATGAACTGGCCTACGGCATCCTGACCTTCTCCAAAGCAGCTTGTTTCTTTGATCAGCACTGCGCTGGTTCGTGTAAGTTCATTTCCTTTGCCGGGTTCTTCGCCATTTGAAAGAAGGGCCACTTTCGGAAGACCTGGCTTTTTTCTTTCAACTTGCGCAAAAAATGCTCCCATTATCGCGAAGTCACGCAAGTGATTTGGTTTGCAGTCTACATTCGCGCCCACATCAAGCACCACGCAACCGTCTTGATAATTATTTTGGCTGAGGGTTGGAAGTTTTACTGCAATAGCAGGACGTTCGACGCCGGGAAGTCGCCCCATATGCATCAGCGCTGAGGCCATGACAGCGCCGGAATGTCCCGCGCTTATAAATACCGCGGGATTACCGTTTCCTGATAATGCTTCCTTGAAAGATTTGCTTGCTAGCTGGCAGCCGACATTTATTGTGGCATTTGGTTTTTTTCTTAAGGCGCGGATGGAGTCATCCATGTGAATGTTCTCGGGTGCGTGAATTATCTCAATTTTTCCGGAAGGATTTGCTGGGGTCCTGAGTTGCTGGGCGAGATTTTTAAACCTGTTCTTTGTGGTGACGAGCTTAGTGATAGCTTCTTGGTCACCGAGTAGGACTAAGTTGCCAGTGATTTCAGGCAATGCCCTGATGGCGCCTTCAAGCATTGTGAGAGGTGCCTTGTCGCCACCCATCACGTCCAGAATGAGTTTTGCCATGTGCTATTATGTTATTTTGCTGCCGGGATTTCTTTTGCTTTTACAGTCAGTACGGACTTCCCAGCATAAAAGCCACATTTGCAAACACTGTGTGGCCTTGTGGGCTCGTTACAGCTTGGGCATGTGACAATTGTTGGTTTTTTTAATCTATTGCCACCAGCAAAACGTCGCATATTGCGCCTGCTTCTAGAAACTTTCTTTTTAGGAACAGCCATTGATTACTCCCTCCGTTGCTAATTTCCCGCACGCGCACCTGCCGTTGTTCAGGTCCGCTCCACATTTAGTGCACATGCCTTTGCATGTTTTTTTACAAAGCGGTTGGAACGGCAGCTGCAACTGCAACTGCTCGCCCAAAACATCCGCCAGGTCAAGATGATCTTCAGATAAATAAGTGATGTCCAGGTCGTCATTCTCTGAAACAAGGTGATGAGATGCCTTTTGAACTTGTTTAGCTGGCCTGTGTTTAGCCACGCCGTGGTTTTGGCCGGATGGCTTACCTGGGTGGTGCATAAAACCAACGCCAGCCATTGCGGGGTCCTTGCAGAAAAGAGCTGAGAACTCGGCGTCGCAATTCATGAGGAAAGGTGTCGCGCACCTGCTGCATATGAGATTTAAGCTTGTATCGACATGGCCTGATAACATTACGACGTCATCTACTTTTCTGAGTGCTAAATGTAACCTTGTGCTTCTTGGTTTTGAGATGGCGTTAAACGACGCTTCGTCAGTTTTTTCAATGACGCTTTTCACCCAGCTTTCGTTTTCATCAAAATCAAGGGGGATCTCTTCGTCCGTGATTTCGTGCAAATAAATCTTCATCAAATTTCCCGGTATCAAAAGTATTTAAAGTGATGGAGCTTAGTATTTTTCCCTTTTAACTTCAATACCATTCTGTGACGCCTTCCATGTCACTAATCGTTTGTTTAGTAAACGTTTGTCGGCGTTCAAGGCTATAAGTGGTGCAGTCGTGATGAATTTTAAGGTGGATTGCAACAATTTCCATGGAGGTGCGCCGGTCAGGGCCGCTTCCCGCATCAGCCAGCGCCGGTACATATTAGGTAGCAATGCCCCACCTCCGGCAAGTGTGCCGTCGCGCAGGCGGCATGCTTCTTCAAGTTGATGCCACCCCTTTTGTGTTTGGGCTGCAGGCGCGGCATCAGAGACAAAGCAGATAAGTCCTTTTGTCATGTGAAGGCGGCAAAGCCATCGGATAATGCTTTGAGAGACATGTATGCCGTCGGGGATGATTTCGATATGTATGCCTTGTCTTCCTATCGCTGCTCCAAGAATGCCGGGATCCCTGTGGTGAAATCGCATCGCGTTCCATGCGTGGGTGACGCCGCTGATCCCAAGATCAAAAGCAAGACGTGCTTGGCTCTCAGTGGCAGCGCTATGGCCTAATGAAAGTGTGATGCCGTATTTTTTAGACCATTTTGCAAGCTTTTTGATATCACGTGCCGGGATAAGTTCAGCGGCCAGCGTGATGATTTTGAGAGTTCCTAGGCTGGCAGTCCATAGCATGTTTAGCTCGTCAAAATCGAATGGCCTTATTTGCCTGGCGGGATGGGCTCCTGCTAGGTTTTTGTTCAAGAAAGGCCCTTCTAAATGTATTCCAAGAGGTATCGCGCCTGGGGCGGATCCGGATCTTATCCATCTCCCGATCCGTGTTACACTGCTGGTGAGCGAGTCAGCGTTTGTCGAGAGCGTGGTGGGGCAGAATGCTGAGACGCCATGTTCCCACAGCCGCATGGATAGCTCGTCAAATATTTCTGGTGATGCATTCATGATATCAATGCCGAAAGCGCCATGTATGTGCATGTCCACGGCGCCTATGGTTGTAAGCAGACCGGTATTTCCAGTTTTGCCCTTGACGGAGGTATTGCTGCGTGGCACGAACAAAGCGTAACACAATACTTTGTGCCAATGGCACTTAATCCGTGCTGAGGCGTTAATTTTGTGCGGATGCAGAATTTTTTAATGGAAAGTGCTGATAGTGTAAAGTGAAAGCAATAATGCATTTGATTAAGGACAAGTTAAAGATGGTAAAGAAGGCTATAAAAAAAGGTGGTAATAAGCCGGCTAAAAAAGAAGCCAAGAAATCGCATAAACCGCCAGCTGATGACATACGACGGATGACTTTAAAACATGCGGTAAATCATGCTGAGGCTAAAAAAGATTCAGCCAAGAAACCACAAATTAAAGCAAAGCAGCCGTTTGTCCCGAAGCCGCCAGCAAAGGCTCACGAAAATAGTGCTAAGCATGGCAAAAGTCCCGCTCACGTTGTTCATACGAAGCATGTAGCTCATGAGAAGCATGCAGACCATGCAAAGCCTGCGGTAGGGGCAAAGACAAGAAAGCCACGTGGCGCTTCGATTAATCCAGGTAATCTCGGTAATCTAAGAAGGGCTTCAGGAGCAGTTAAAGCGTCAAAGCAAGCAGCTCTGGCAGCAGATATCGCGGAAACCGTTTGCCGTGAGGTTGCGTGTGAAGGACTCGCCACCACCGCCGGCTATTGCCGCCTTCACTACATAAAAAACTGGAAAAAAATAAAGCGCAAGGAACTCATCCTCAAAGAAAAGAAATTAAACCAATACATAGAGGAACTCGTATCCAAGTACCCGGATAAGTACATTGATGCGATAAGGCAGGATCTAACGAATGACAAGGACTTCGCTAAAGTGATACATGATCTAGATCTTGATGCATCGATGGATGATTTTGATATGGAAGGCGAGCCAGCCGATTCGATCATCGATAATATCAAAAGGGATTTTGATGACGACGGTGATGGGTTTTAGTTACTCACTGCCACCCTTTAAGGAATCTCAAGTCTCGTTTCAAAAAACTCTCCAACAACTAAGAGAGTACTAACTAAAAACCGTAAAGATCCAACTATACTGGCGGGATAATCAAGCACTTTGAACTCACTTATGAGACTTGCTGGAAGGCTCAGTTTGTGATTTGGAACTCTTCATTAGATGCGGCACTTTTAAAGAATATCGAACGCGATGGAATGCGGTTGTTATAATCTTTCCTGAAATCGTCTATGGGATGGCGGGATCGTTTGCTGTCATAGATCAGATAGTCTTCTTTTTTAATGTGGCTGACTGATATTGGTCCAAGAATAGCTCGACGGCTTGGACGACTAACTGCTTAAAGTGTCAGCTCCTCGAGTTCAATTGATGTGCTCACCGTCTGTGAGGTGGCGCAATCATCAGGTGAAGTGCAGAAGTTAAGATCGAAGCTCGAAGTTTTGGTTTCATAGTTGCTGTAGCTGACGGTGTAATAGCATGTCCGCTGCTCTGGTTCCGCGATGAACGTGGTTTTCCACTTTCCAGCGCTATCGGTAGTGAAAGAGCACGACGTTGAGCTGCTTGAAAGCATACAGCAGTGCTTGTCGCTTATTTCGATTGTTGCCCCATATATCGGAGTACCGCTGTTTGAAAGCACAGAGCCGCTAACTGTAACTAGCGCGTTGGTGCCGCTTCCGTTCCCGCAGGAAAGCGAGCATGCAGCCAACAGCAAACAGGATAGTTTTTTTATTAAAACCATACAGCAGCTCCGATCGCATAATTCAGCCACGACACCGGCAGCCTGCCAAGCGGGCCGGATTCCGCGGAATGATTTTGTATGGTGCCAGCTCTATATCCAAGTGATGTTGTTATTGACCACGAGTTATTAGCGCCTAGGTAATAGATCAAATATGCATCCGATGAGATGTAGTAGCCGCTGAAATTAACTGAGTTTGAGTCGTCAGTGAATGAAGCGTAGCCAATACCAACGCGTGCTTTTTGCGCTAACCTTGGCAGTGTATTTACGAATAACCTGCCGGTAATCGACAGGCCTGGCTCCAATGCTGTGAACATCCATGGGTCAGAGGTGCGTCTTTGCCTGTTTTGCTCTGATGACGTATCGTCTTTTGATGCGTACCCAGTTGTTGAAAGATCAGACGGACTTGGTTGAACGGCAATCGAGCCGTACTTGGTGCCTGCGGTAAGGAATTTTAAATCCATGCCTATGAGCTTCCATTTGTAGCCAAACTCTAAAGAAGCACCATTCATTTTGAAAAGATTCGACGACGTCAGATACGCTGCTGAGAACCACATTGACGATGTTGACGTTGATTTATTGGTAGGTGAGGTGGTTAGTGCCCCATTGGCTTGACTTGCATATAATATAAATATCAGAAAAATAAAAAACATCGTTTTACGCATCAATATGGGTCTCCTGGTATTTGGTCCATCCCTATTGTCTGGGCCAGTGTCAGCTTATTGGTGAGGTGGTTTAAAATAGCTTCTGCAAGGTCAATCTCGCTTTCTCTCGCTTGCTTGATGGCGTCTTTGAGCTCAAGCCTCGGCACAGAATTGCTTGATAGCTGGGAAAATAATTCGTCTAGTAACGAGACCGAACTCTCCATGGCTTTTTTGGTATTTGATATCGTGGATTCACCCTCTTTTATTGTGAATACAAGCTGGTTCACCACAGCATGGTCGCGCGATAGAGTGTCTCGGTAACTGACCTCGCTTTGGTCGCGCTCGACGACAGCTTGCTCGATAGTGTTTTTATCAAACAGCCCCCCAGGGCCGATGATCGGCAATGTTAATGTGATTGCGGTGCTGACATCTAGATTAACGTTCCCGGAACTTCCTGAGTTGATGTCGCTTCGCGTGCCGTAGTAGCCGTTTGAGTAACTTATATTTATCCCGCTGAATGAGACTTTGGGTAGCGGTAGGCGATTTTTTTCAGCCAATTCAACGGCCAGTTCTTTTTTCTTGAGATCAGTTTTTGCCGTTTTGATTGAAGGGGATGATTCAGAGTATATTTTTACCGCCTCCTGTGATGTCAGCTTTAATGGCGTGAAGACTATTTTTTCCTCGATCATGTATTCCTGACCTACAGGATCACCGAGCAAGTAGTTTAGTGTCCATAGCGAGCCTTTGGCCGAAATCTCTTTTTTCGCTAGCTCATTGCGCGCATTCAAGAGGTCCACGGTGGAAGACGACAGGTCCTGTTCTGTGGCTTTCTTAAGCTTTACCCTGGATTTAATTAACTCGACGATTGCTTCGGCTATGTCCACAGACCGCTTGGCTGTTTCCAGGCGGTCCAGAGCCGTTTTGTGAGCAAAAAACTGCTTGATGACATCAAACCTGACTGTACGGGTGCTTTCGTGGAATGCCTCCTTAGCGCGTAGCCAATCGAGCTGGGCTTGTTCGTAAGTAAGCCAGTCGCGCCAGAAATTAAACAATGTGTAGCTTGCAAGGCTCAAAGTCAGCGTGGATGCTGGATACCCGTGATTATTGTTAATGTCACCGGTGTCGCGCGATATTTTTGAAGGTATGTTTGCCACGGTATAATTTGATGGGGCGTTTAAATTCAGACTGACTGAAGGCATGAACATCGTATTCCATGAGCGGTCGTGGGTAAGTTCAGCTAGCCGCAATGTAAGCCTCTGTGACTGTATGGTGTAATTATTATCCAAGGCTTTTTTAATTGCCGCATTAAGCGTCAGTAGTGTGATGTTGCTGTTTGAGCTGATCTTGCGTGTGGTTTTTTTTGTCGGGCCAGCCCCCATAGTAATGAATAAGAGGGCGCATATGATGGGCAGAGTGCGAAACTTCTTGCCCTGAGTTGAGTCACGCATTTATATTTATTTTAGTGTTAACCGTTAAAATGAGAAATCGGCTGAATTTGCCTAGTGCGGTCCTGATCTTCGCTGTTATCGCGGGATTGTGGTGCCAGTGGTCGTATGCGGCCAATTGTGATGATTGCAGAGAGTATTTTCTGCAAGAAAAAAAACATATCGTAAGCGATCTCATGCATAAGGATCTGCTGGCGCGTAACAAGGCATATCTTGAAAAAATCTACTTGAAGGATAGTTCAAAGGCTATTAAGGCAAAGTCCAATATCCTTGTCATAACCATACGTATTGAAACCAATAAAAACAATCTGGAGAGCTTGCGTAATCAGATTGAGTCGAAAGGGTGTGGAAAATGCGAGAGATAGACACTAAACCGCAGAATCGGCGTAGTATATCAAATTGGCTTATCAATCCAAGGTACCAGTTGAAGTATATCTTCTGGCTCACGACCACTGGTTTGGTACTTACAGCGCTCAATGCAATTGTTTTTTATTTCTACGTTAGTGAGAATTATAGCATTCTTGTTGATCTTTCACCGATGACCGAAGAGGCCAAGCTGCAGCTTTACAGCGAGTTAAGGCAGATTGTTGTGATGCTTTCTGCGATATCAGCCATGTTTTTGACGGTGGTCGGGATTATAGGTGTTGTGTTCTCGCATCGTACCGCTGGGCCGCTTTACCACTTTAAAAAGATATTCGGTCTTATCAGGGAGGGTCGGACGGATATGAGGGTTCGCCTAAGGCCGAATGATGATTTTCAGGATGTGGCTTCGTCATTCAACGAGATGATGGATTCTCTTGAAACAAAGATGAAGTGATTTATCATTAATCAATGTGCCAAATAATTGTTTAAATAGGAGGTAATATCATGAAAAAAATGTTTGTTATCAGTTTGTCATTGATGCTTATAAGTGGCTTGTTCGCAGTGGAGAGTTTTGCTGTTAATTGTAAACCTCATACTGTGCGTGTAAAGACACAAGATCGTCATCACCACTTAAGTGGTAACGAGATTTGTAGTAGAGAAGGGAAAAAATGTAATGGCAATAATGCCATCAAATGGGCTTCGTACGGTGAAGGTACTAACAGTTGTTCTCAAAAACCGAACAAAACAAATAAGATGAAGATCATAGCAGCATGCTGTGAATGACAGGAAGCTAGAGAGTTACTCTATAGCTTATTAAACCCCCGGATCGCTTTTCTTAAGCCACTCATCGGCCTCTTTGTCTAGGCTGGGGTTTGTCTTGTCTATCTTGACGTAGATTTTGCGCTTGTCTATTTCAATCTCGGTCCAGTTGAATGGGACGTCTTCTAGCGCTGAGAGTGATTCGCTGGCAAACTGCGTGATTTTCTCAGGTGATAGAAGACCAATGTACACGCTACCGATGGCGTCCACGCAAGAGCTAAGAAGGTCTTCGGCTGATGGAGCGCTAGCCTTTGGGTCGAAATCTGAACTTGCGTATATGGTTGTCGCTGCCAGATGGCCTTTGGCAACCAGTGACACGCTTATAATTATCTCATCAGGATAAATCTCACCGTGTGTCTCGAAGTGTGACGGAGTGGCCTTTTGGGAAGAATATTCTTTAAGCCCATGATCAAAATTTTTTTCGAACACGTCGGCCACCATTTTTAGGTAATCAGGTGGTAATTTGCTTGGGAGTGGTGGTTTTGAAATTGACTGGTTAATTGGTTTTCGCTTTTCCATTTACAAGCCCCTTATATGATCCCTTGCGGTAGATTTTCGAGCCTTGGCAGCTCTTCAAGTTTTACGGTTTTATCAAGTTTTCTGTAACCCCTGACTACCTTAAGCGTTGCTGACTCTTTTGGCCTGTGTTTGGCGAGCACGCGTTCAACATCGTTTGGTTCGTTGGTTTCAACACCATCAACAGCGATTATTATATCGCCTCGCTGCAGGCCAGCGCGCAGTGCCGGCCCGTCTTCAACGAGATTATAAATCAGCACGCCTTTTGACGCCTTTAATCCGTAGTATTGCGCAAGCGGTGGAGTCACTCGTTCGCTCAGAACGCCAAGCCATGGTCTCGGTATGCGGCCGTATCGCTTGAGGTCGGAAAGGATGTTCTTTGCTTCATTGATCGGGATTGCAAATCCAAGCCCGGCGCTTTGGCGTGTTTGTGAAAATATGACGGTATTGATACCGACCACTTCACCTTGCACATTAAAAAGAGGGCCGCCACTGTTGCCTGGGTTGATAGATGCGTCGGTCTGCAGAAAATTATCGAATGGGCCTTGCCCTATGGTCCTATGTTTTGCGCTGATGATCCCAAGCGTGACCGTGTGTTGTAGGCCAAACGGGTTGCCCACCGCGAAGACACTCTCTGCTATCCTGACTTTATCCGAGTCACCCATCGTCACAGGTTTTAGATTATCAGCTTGTCGCAACTGAATGAGCGCCAAATCAGTTTTCTGATCCTTGCCGATGATTTTTGCCTTGAATTGTCTTTTGTCGAGTAGTGTGACGAGGACTTCCGAAGCCTGGTCGATCACGTGGTTGTTGGTGAGTATAAAGCCGTCCTTGTCTATTATGAAGCCGCTACCCAGGGCTGTTTGCTTTCTTTCCTGCGGGATCCCCCAGAATTGCAGAAAGTCGTCCATGCCGAATACCCTGTAATTGACGACGGTGGTGGAGCTGATGTTGACGACTCCAGGTAGTGTGCCTTCAACAAGATCCGGAAAGCCTTGTGGCGCAGTCGGTGCACCCAGGCTTTCAAGTGAAAATAATAAGAAAAATATTATTCGTGCTGTCATATTATGACTCCATATGTGGAGCTTTTTAAACTGTGCAGAGCGGCATTACAAGTCCTAGCTGAGTAAGACTTAGCTTTTCTTTACATGCGGAATAGGAGTATGAAGACTTATATATTAAGGAGGCTAGATCATGCGCGAAGTATATGTTGTTGGAATGGCTCGTACGGCTATCGGGAGTTTCCAAGGAGCACTTTCAGGTGTTCCAGCGCCAAAGCTTGGTGCGGCTGTTGTTCAAGGGGCGCTTAAGCAGGCAGGCGTCGGACCGGAGCAGGTTTCTGAAGTGATCATGGGTAATGTCCTTGCGGCAGGAGAGGGGCAGGCGCCAGCAAGGCAGGCCGCCATTTTTGCAGGCGTGCCGAAATCAGCGCCAGCGTTGACGATAAATAAAGTTTGTGGAAGCGGAATGAAGGCCCTTATGCTTGGAACCCAGTCGATCCTGCTCGGTGACAGCGAGATCGTGGTTGCCGGTGGAATGGAGAACATGAGCCAGGTCCCATACATTGTACAAGGGGTGAGGAGTGGCTTTAAGATGGGCAATCAGCCGCTGACAGATTCGATGATTCTCGATGGCTTGTGGGACCCGTACAATAATCAGCACATGGGTAATTGCGCTGAGCTTTGCGCAAAGGAGCGCGGGTTTTCGCGCAAAGATCAGGATGATTATGCGATTGAAAGCTTCCGTCGCGCGCAGGAGGCACAGAAGACAGGTAAGTTCAAAACTGAGATAGTTCCTGTGGAAGTTGCCGGGCGCAGAGGCGATGTGACTCTTGTGTATACGGACGAGGGCCCTTCGAAGGGCCAGTTCGACAAGATCCCCACATTGAAGCCAGCTTTCGACAAGAACGGCACGGTTACGGCGGCCAATGCTTCAACCATTAACGACGGTGCTGCAGCTTTGGTATTGGCTTCCGGGGAGAAGGTGAAGTTGCTTGGTTTGAAACCCATTGCTAAGCTTCTGTCATATGCAGGTTATGCGCAGGAACCAGCGTGGTTTACCACGGCGCCTGCCGAGGCCATGCTTAGGGCGATGAAAAAAGCGTCGTCACACGGATGGCGGATAAGCGATGTCGATCTTTTTGAGGTAAATGAGGCGTTTGCCGTGGTGGCACTGGCCGCACAACGTGAGCTTAAAATCCCGATGGAGAAACTAAATGTTCGCGGTGGTGCTATCGCTCTTGGACATCCTATCGGGGCCAGCGGAGCTAGAATTGTTGTGACGCTGCTGTCCGCGCTCAAAGACAAAGGGCTTAAACGTGGTGTAGCCGGGATCTGCATCGGTGGTGGTGAAGCCACGGCGCTTTGCCTGGAATTAATTTAGATATTTTAAGGGGGTGTTAACATGAACAAAGTCGTGAGGGATGCGCGCGAGGCGGTCAGCGATGTCAGCGATGGCGCGATATTGGCCCTGGGAGGTTTCGGCCTTTGTGGAATTCCAGAGAACTGCATCGCGGCGCTTGTAGAGAAGAATGTGCGTGAGCTTACCTGTATTTCAAACAATGCAGGTGTTGATAACTTCGGCATTGGGCTTCTCCTGCAAAAGCTGCAGGTCAAGAAGATGATCGCGAGTTATGTTGGTGAGAATAAACTGTTTGAAAAGCTGGTGCTCTCCGGTGAACTCCAGGTCGAACTGACGCCACAGGGTACGCTTGCTGAAAAGCTGAGAGCCGGAGGCGCAGGAATACCGGCATTTTTCACGCCCACCGGGGTTGGCACTCTTGTGGCTGAGGGGAAGGAAGTGCGTGAATTCGATGGCCGCAAATACGTGCTTGAGCACGCGCTTAAGGCTGACTTCTCGCTTGTTAAAGCGTGGAAGGGCGATGCCATGGGAAATCTTGTTTATCGGAAAGCAGCACGCAACTTCAACCCCATGATTGCCACGGCTGGGCGGATCACGATCGCGGAGGTAGAAGAAATAGTGCCGGTCGGCGCTCTTGACCCGGATGAGGTTCACACGCCTGGTATTTACGTCAAACGGATTTTTCAAGGTAGGAATTATGAAAAGCGCATTGAAAAGCGCACTGTAATCTAAGTGGAGATTAATATGGCTCTTACACGTGAACAAATAGCACAAAGAATCGCAATGGAGTTAAAGGACGGCTATAACGTCAATTTAGGGATAGGTATCCCGACACTGGTGGCGAATTACGTCCCAAAGGGGATGACGGTTATCTTCCAGAGTGAAAACGGGCTTCTCGGGATGGGGAGATATCCCCGCGAGAACGAGGTTGATCCGGATCTTATCAATGCTGGAAAAGAGACAGTGACGGCCATACCTGGAGCGTCGTTTTTTTCAAGCGCGGATTCATTCGCGATGATTCGTGGTGGCCATGTTGACTTGACCGTGCTTGGCGCTATGGAAGTGGATGAGCGCGGCAATCTTGCGAACTGGATGATCCCCGGAAAAGTTGTCAAGGGCATGGGTGGGGCGATGGATCTAGTTGCGGGAGCACGCAAAGTTATAATTGCAATGCAACATGTGGCAAAAGACGGCTCGAGCAAGGTACTGCCGAAATGCACGCTGCCGCTCACGGGTGTTGGTGTTGTCAATCTAATAGTGACAGAGCTCGCCTTGATTGAAGTCACGCGTGATGGCCTTGTTCTTAAGGAGCGCGCACCGAGCGTGTCGGTTGAAGAGATAAGAAAAGCTACAGCCGCTAAGTTACATGTGCCAGCAAGCGTGCCTGAAATGCACGAAATTGGCGGGCCGCAATAGTTATTAAACGGGTAAATTTCTGACTTCATAGCTTAATCGTTCTGCTGTATAGTTTTTCAAACGAGTAATTTTTTTAATTTTAAAGTTTGGCCAGGCCGCTGGTTAATTCTAGTAAGTGGAGGAGCTGATGTCACATCACGAAACCGTAGAGCTGAATGTGGTAGTTATCAGGTTCGCAGGTGATTCCGGTGATGGGATGCAGCTTGTTGGTGACCAATTCACCAGTACTTCGGCGATGATGGACAACGAGGTTGCAACCCTTCCTGATTATCCTGCGGAAATCAGGGCGCCTGCGGGGACTGTTTCTGGCGTTTCTGGTTTTCAGCTAAGTTTTGGCAGCAGTGAAGTTTTTACGCCAGGGGATAGATTGGATGTGTTAGTGGCCATGAATCCTCCGGCACTCAAAGTCAACCTTCACATGGTTAAAGAAAACGGTATCATCATTGTCAATGAGGATTCGTTTAATCAAAGGAGCGTGGAGAAGGCAGGCTATGCAGCCAACCCACTCGATAGCGGCGAATTAAAAAAATACCGGGTATGCCGCGTCCCAATGACAAGTCTTACGCAAAAAACATTATCAGATTCGAAGTTAAGCCCGAAACAAGTGGACCGGTGCAAGAATTTTTTTGCTTTAGGGCTATGCTACTGGTTGTTCAACCGCTCAAAAAAGAATACTGCTGACTGGCTTGAGGGGAAATTTAAAGCTAAACCTGATATTTTAGCAGCAAATATTAAAGCGCTTGAAGCTGGATTCGACTTTGGTGATAAGAACGATGTTTTTAAAAATTCTTATGTTGTCAGAAAGAAAGAGCGCAGTCTCGGGCCAGGAACTTACCGCCATGTTACCGGTAATTCAGCAACAGCGCTTGGATTGATGGCTGCGGCAAGACGTGCTGGGCTGCCGCTGTTTCTAGGTAGCTACCCGATCACGCCAGCTACGGATATAATGCAGCACCTTAGTCGGTACAGGGAGTTCGCCAAGGTTTTTCAAGCTGAGGACGAGATAGCTGCCGTGGGATCAGCGGTAGGAGCGGCTTTCGGTGGTGCGCTTGCGGCTACCACCACATCAGGCCCTGGGTTTTCGCTTAAGAGTGAATTTATCAATCTTGCTGTTATAACAGAATTGCCGCTTATAATAGTGGATGTACAACGAGCAGGGCCGTCAACCGGTCTGCCAACCAAGACCGAGCAGTCGGATCTTTTTCAAGCGCTCTGGGGGCGGCATGGGGAGTCCCCGATCGCCGTGTTGGCGGCCGCTTCATCGCGTGATTGTTTTGACATAACTTTGGAGGCTGCAAGGATCGCTCTTAAGTACATGACCCCAGTGGTTGTTCTGACCGATGGTTATCTTGGGAATGGTTCTGAAGTTTGGAAGATCCCTGATTTAAATGAACTGCCAGAAATCAAGCCCGGGATTTATAGCAAAAGTAGCGGGAACTTCATGCCTTATGAGCGCGATCTCGAAACACTGGCTAGGCCATGGGCTGTCCCTGGAACTCCTGGATTTGAGCACAGAATCGGTGGTTTGGAAAAAGAAGATGTGACGGGCGTTGTCAGTCATTCACCGGTGAATCATGAAAAGATGGTAAAGCTACGAGCGGAAAAAATAGCACGCATTGCTAATGATATCCCGTCGCTTTCCATTTATGGAGATCAAAGTGCGAAGCTTCTGGTGCTTGGCTGGGGAAGCACAAGGGGAGTGATCAAACAGGCGGTGCAAAAGCTTTGGATGCAAGGAGTTCCTGTCGCATGTGCGCATCTCAGGCACCTTAATCCGATGCCGAAGGATCTTAAGCAGCTTTTGACAAAGTTTCCAAAGGTGTTGGTCCCAGAGAATAATGCCGGGCAGCTATGGTACCGCCTGCGCGCTGAATACCTCATGGAGACGGAGCGACTGAATAAGATCCAGGGCCAGCCATTCCGCGCTGACGAGATTGAAACAAAAATCAGGAGCCTAATGGGGCTACCTAATGGGTTACCTAATGGGTTATAAGATAGGGTTGTAATTCCCGGAGACAAGATTATGGATGAAACCAGGAAAACAGAATCTAAAGAAGACACCGCGGCATCGGCGACCAAACTGGCGCGTAAGGATTTTATAAGCCAGATTGAACCAAAGTGGTGTCTTGGTTGTGGCTGCTATGGAGCATTTAAAGCGCTTACGACAACATTCGCTAATCTCGGAATACCGCGTGAAAAGTTCGCGGCGATTTCCGGCATAGGTTGTTCATCCCGGTTCCCGTATTATCTGAATACTTACGGGTTCCACACGATTCACGGCAGGGCTCCTACAGTGGCTTTGGGGTTGAAGCTTGTGCAGCCAGATCTTTCAGTATGGGTGATCACCGGCGACGGAGACGCGCTGTCCATCGGCGGGAATCATTTCCTGCATCTCATGCGGCGAAATCCCGATATCAAAGTTATACTTTTCAACAACCAGATCTATGGTCTTACCAAAGGCCAGACTTCGCCAACCTCGGCATTCGGCTCCAAGACGAAATCCGCGCCATATGGCTCGGTTGATACGCCCGTGCATCCGCTTTCAATCGCAATAGCGGCTGGAGCAACGTTTGCCGCGAGAATCACCGACACGGATGGCGAGTTCATGGTTGATGTTTTCACAGAAGCCGCGAAACACAAGGGAGTTGCTTTCATTGAAATCTTCCTTAATTGCGTGATCTTTAATGACGGTGCTTTTACTCCTGTCACGGATAAGACGCAGAAGGCGGGCAATTCCTTCAGACTCAAGCATGGCGAGCCCATGATTTTCGGTGCGGAAAAAGAAAAAGGCATCCGCCTTAACCGGCAGACAATGCAGCCCGAGATAGTGGATATCCGCAAGGATGGCACCTCGGATCTGCTTGTCCATGATGCGTCCGCCGCTGATTCGTCGCTAGCGTATATGTTATCGTTATTGGAATACCCAAAGCATCCAGTACCGATGGGAATTTTTAGAAAAGTCAGCCGCCCGTCATATGAAAGTTATTTTATGAACCAACATGGGGGTGATTTAAATGAAGTATTATGTGGCAATGCCGCGTGGCGGGAAGATAAAGATGGCATGATTCATCCGGTGTCATCGCGTAACCGTGACGATTCCTCTGAGTAATGATTGAATTAATATTTATCCTTGCATTTGCCGCTCTAGCTGTTGCTTTCGTGATTGGAGGCCTTCTTGCTTCAAGGCTGGTGGCACCACACCGGCCGGGTGGTCTTAAATCCATGCCATATGAATGCGGTGAAGAACCAATCGGCTCCGCACGTGTCCAGTTTAAGATCGGATATTATGTTTTTGCGCTGCTTTTTTTGGTCTTTGATGTTGAAGCAGCGTTTTTATTTCCGTGGGCCATAGTATTGCGTGAAGTTGGCGTGGTTGGGTTGATAGAGGGGGGGCTTTTTGTTTTAGTGCTTATCATAGGTTTAGTCTATGCGTGGCGCAAGGGAGTGCTTGAGTGGGTTTGATCACAGAGAAATTTCCATTTTATGTTGAACCTGTTCCCGGTGGAAGCATCGTCCTTGCTGCCATGGATAAGATCATCAACTGGGCCAGGTCAAACAGTTTGTGGCCGCTGACTTTCGGCACTAGTTGTTGCGCTATCGAGGTGATGATGGCAGCCGGTGCTTCTCGGCATGATCTTGCCCGCTTCGGTGCCGAAGTGGCAAGGCCATCACCAAGGCAGGCTGACTTGCTTGTAGTTGCCGGCACGATAGTGAAGAAAATGGCGCCGCGGTTAAAGATGCTTTACGAACAGATGTGCGAACCAAAATATGTCATTGCCACCGGCTCGTGTGCTATTTCAGGCGGGCCGTTCATGTACCATTCTTATACGACCGTGCGCGGGGCTGATGAGATCATACCAGTGGATGTTTATGTTCCCGGCTGCCCACCCAGGCCTGAGGGTTTTTTTTACGGTCTTCTAATGTTGCAGAAGTTGATCAGGGAAGGCGAGACAGTAAGGAAACCTAGAATGCGTAAAAAACCAGTGCTTGCGGCTCTTCCGCCTGGGCTTACATTGTCCCAGATACAAGAGGAGATTAGGATGGAGCTTGAGACTGTGACAAAAAGGGGATTGTTTGGTGGACGCATCTGAACTCATATCAACCGTTACCACCATCAGGCCTGGGATCAGCCAGCGTGAAAAATGTAACCGTCCTTCAGTAGTGATCGAAAGTGTGAACCTGCTCGACATAATGTGGAGTCTTCAGAGCCGAGAGGATCTTGGTTTTGATATGTTGCTTTCGCATACTGCGGTTGATTGGATCGATGAGGGTTGGTTCGAACTTGTGTATCTGCTTTATTCCACTAAGCACGGGCATTATCTAATGGTGTCCACATTCATACCGCGGGAGTCGCCAGTGATCGCCACTGTAAGCCCTATATGGAAGATAGCCGAGTGGCAGGAACGTGAAGTGTATGACATGTTCGGTGTCCTTTACGAAGACCATCCAGATTTACGGCGCATCTTTCTTGATGATGATTGGGAAGGCTTCCCGCTGCGTAAGGATTACAAAGATGATTTTATGCTGGAGCGTCCGGAATGAATATTTCCGTAAGCAGCCTTGAGCGCAGGATTAATCACGGAATATGCGGCGAAGGACCGATAGCCACTGAAGAGTACTTCATCAATATGGGGCCGCAGCATCCTTCTACTCACGGTGTTCTGAGGCTCTTACTTAAGCTTGACGGCGAGACTGTGCGCGAGGTGATCCCGGTCCTCGGTTATATCCATCGTGGTATAGAAAAGATGGGTGAAAAAGCAGGTTACCGCCAATTCGTGCATCTCTCGGATAGGATCGATTATCTTTCTTCATTGATGAATAACTGGGCTGTCTCAATGGTCATAGAAAAGGCGGCTAATATAGAGCTTAATGATCGTATTCAGACGGTACGTACGATACTTGCGGAACTTCAGAGGATACAGAGTCATCAGCTTTGGTGGGGCGTGCTTGGGATGGATCTCGGGGCTTTTACGCCATTTTTGTATGGCTTCCGTGACAGAGAAAAACTAAGCGATGTTTTGGAAAAGACAATCGGTGCCAGGCTTACGATGAATTACATTCAGCCTGGCGGGCTCATGTTCGACATTGATTCTGATTTCGTAAAAGACGTTAAATTATTCATGGATTACTTCAAGCCGAAACTGGCGGAATACGAAACTCTTGTCAGTGAGAACATCATTATTAAAGAAAGACTGCGCGGCATAGGGGTCTTGGATGCAAAGAGTGCTGTTTCATTAGGGACAACAGGTCCTGTGCTCAGGGCCAGCGGCGTGATGTATGATTTAAGGAAGTCTGAGCCATACGGTATGTACGCGAAGACTGCATTTGAAGTACCGGTCGGGCAATCTGGTGATTCTTTGGATCGCTATCTGGTAAGGATAGTTGAAATGAGACAATCCCTGCGCATTGTCGAGCAACTTATAGATAATATTCCAGATGGGAAATATTTTGTCATGAAGCCGGCCGTCAAGATCAAGCCGCCAGAAGGGGCGTATTACTCCCATGTTGAGACGGCTAGAGGGATCTTAGGTGTATTCATGGTTTCAGACGGCAAGGGCAGCAAGCCTTATCGCATTCATCTTCGTACGCCGAATTTTAATAATTTATGGGCGGTTACTGCAATAGCGCCAGGGTGGCGCATTGCGGATCTTGTCGCGATAGTGTCTTCGTTGGATCTAGTAGTGCCTGATATCGATCGTTGAGGAGAGTAGGGTAGTGAAATAATATGAGTAATGTTTGGCAGGCAAAATCGATGGTACAAAGAGCTAGCGAGGCATTAACGGTTTCGCCGCTCGAAGCACTTATGTATCTTGTGATCTCGCTTGTCTTGTCTCTTGTCTTTGTAGCTTTATTGGGTCTTGGTCTTGTTTACCTGGAAAGAAAAATCGCTGCGCACTTCCAGTGCCGTCTTGGACCTATGAGAGTAGGGTGGCATGGCATACTTCAAACTTTGGCTGATGGCCTTAAGCTTTTATTAAAGGAGGATCATATCCCAGCTGGAGCTGACAGATTTCTGCATATTGTCGCACCTGTGCTTTGTATGCTTGGGACGTTGCTTGCAATTGCAGTGTTGCCGCTGAGTCCAGTCGTGCAGGTGGCTGACCTTAGTATCGGAGTGTTGTATATCGCCGCTGTCAGCGGTTTTGGCGTGCTTGGTATCTTGCTTGGAGGATGGAGTTCAAACAATAAATGGTCGTTGCTTGGGGCTATGAGGGCTGGAGCACAAATAATTTCTTACGAACTTTCCGCCACGTTGGCGCTGTTGGTTGTGGTTGTGTTTTCAGGAACCATGCGACTTTCGGCAATAGTTGAAAGCCAGGCCGCCGGTTGGTGGATATGGCGCGCACATGGGATAGGATTAGTGGCGTTTGTCATATTTCTCATAGCTTCCACGGCTGAAATAAACAGGACGCCATTTGATCTTGCTGAGGGTGAGAGCGAACTGACTGGCGGGTTTCACACCGAGTACTCGGGGATGAGATGGGCTGTTTTCTTTCTTTCTGAATTTATCAACATGTTCATCATTTCAGCGATGGCAGCGACGCTGTTTTTAGGTGGATGGATGCCGCTTCATATAGGTGCAGGCCAGAATGTTTTTAATTCTGTCATGGACATGGTGCCTACGTGGGTCTGGTTTGCTGGCAAGAGTGGATTTATTATTTTCTTGCTCATGTGGTTCAGGTGGACGTTCCCACGGCTTAGGGTTGATCAGCTTATGCGGCTTGAGTGGAAGTTCCTCCTTCCAATCGGGTTTGTAAATCTCTTTGCTGCGGCAGCGGCCGTGTTGACAGGGTTTTATTTTTTTCCTGGGGGTTAATGTTTGGTGAAAGAAACGTTATTTAAAAAATTTATCACAGGCACGTTGTCGTTGCTGCGTGGGATGAAGGTAACGATCGGTTACCTGCTTAGACCCTCAACTGTTGTTACACAACAGTACCCGGAGAACCGTGAAAGTTTAAAGATGTTTGACCGCTACCGTGCCGAGCTCGTTATGCCTCATGATGAGAATGGTTTTCATAAATGCACGGCCTGCAGGATTTGTGAGGAGGCATGTCCTAATGGTTCCATAGTGATCGCTTCGCGTAAGGGGTCAACCACGGGCAAGAACGAGCTTGATACCTTCGTATGGAGAATGGATAGTTGTACGTTTTGCAATACTTGCGTTATAGTATGCCCGTTTTCTGCGCTTAAAATGACGGGAAATTTCGAGTCTGCTGTATATGACAGAAGGCTGCTTGCATATAACCTTGCTAAGTATGCAGGCCCTCCGGCGAATGTTTTATTAAAGACCGTTGACCTCAATGAGAGGAAAAAACTAATCGAACAGCGTGATGTTTTTTCTGGAGAGACATATTTCAAATCATTAATTAAGCCGGTAATTAATCCAGTAATTAATCCAGTAACTAATCCAGTAATTAATAAGGATCAATCAGAGAAAGATAAGCCATGCTAGTTGGAAATGAAACATTATATACGATCTTGTTCTATGCTCTTTCGCTGGCTGCGGTACTGTTTGCGCTGCTGATGGTATGTACTAAAAAAATCCTGCGTTCGGCGGCCTATCTTATGGCGGTCCTGTCCGTGACTGCTGGGTATTACATGCTGCTTGGCCAAGAGTTCATGGCAGGCGTGCAGATACTTGTTTATGTCGGTGGCATCGTGGTGCTTTTTATATTCGCAGTTATGCTAACAAGATCAGTCGAGCTTGATGAGGATAAACCTACTCTTGGCAGGAGGCTTCTTGCCTTGCTTGTATCTGTGTTGCTGTTTGCTTTCTCAGTAGTCATGTTTTCATGGAGCGAGCTTCCTGTATTACTTCCTGGCCTGCCGGGTTCCTCCAGTGGCTCAGCTGTTGCTGAAATAGGCCGTCGTTTGCTTGACACCGGTCCAACAGGATACGTGATTCCGTTTGAAGTGGTGTCGCTGCTTCTTCTTGCGGCACTGATAGGGTCAATAGCGGTTGCAAAATATGATAGTTCAAGTGGAGGTGGGGCGCGGTGAGTAATTTACTTGTGCCAGGAGCATTTCACTGGCTGGTTGTTTCGTCATTGCTTTTTTCAATAGGAGTATACGGGCTTCTAACACGCAGGAATGCTGTTGGCGTGCTCATGTCAGTGGAGCTATCGCTTAATTCAGCGGCACTTAATTTCGTATTACTTAACAGATTTTTTGCGCCTGGAAAAGTTGACGGCGCTATAATGGCACTTTTCATTGTTACAGTTGCAGCGGCAGAAGCGGTTGTCGGTATGGCGATTTTTGTAGCGCTATACAGACAGCGCAAGAGCGTGGATGTTAATCGTATGAACATGATGAGTGGCTGACGGGGATTAAATATGACGGGATCCGTTGATTTAAGTTTTGTTCTCGCTAATGCCTGGCTGATCCCAGCCATACCTTTTTTTTCTTTCTTGCTCGTTGGCCTTTTTATACGACCTTTTTCAGAAAGGTTAAGTGGCTTTATAGCCACTGGAGCCGTGGCTGTTTCGGCGATACTGGCAGGTATCCTTGCTTGGGATTATGTCAGTTTTTTTGGCCGCGCTAGCGACGGATACCCGGCTTTTGTTTCCTGGAGCGCTGAATGGCTTAGGTATCAAGAGGGCCTCGTCGTCAATGTAGGAACGCTCATCGATCCTATTTCAGTTATGCTTCTTGTGGTCGTAACACTCGTAAGCACTATGGTGCATTTATATTCAATAGGTTACATGCATGGTGAGCGTGGGTATGGCAGATACTTCGCTTTTTTGAATTTTTTCACATTCAGCATGCTTGGACTAGTACTCGCGCCGAATATCCTACAGATGTATGTTTTTTGGGAACTTGTCGGAGCTAGCTCATTCTTTCTCATAGGTTTTTATTTCGAGCGGCCGTCAGCGGTGGCGGCATCCAAGAAGGCATTCATCGTCACTAGGTTTGCTGATCTAGGTTTTTTACTTGGTGTTTTGATTCTCGCGTATTTTGGCCAGCATTTTTTTACTGAAGTAAGTGCCGGGGCTGCTGAGCAACCATTTGACTTTCTTTATCTCACTAGGCCTGAAGTGCTTGGTAAGCTTGCATCCGTTGGATCAGGATTCTTTGGTGTGGGACTTTTGACGTTCGCCATGGTCCTTGTATATATGGGCGCTGCCGGGAAAAGCGCGATGTTTCCGCTTCATATTTGGCTGCCAGATGCGATGGAAGGTCCTACGCCTGTTTCGGCCTTGATTCACGCAGCGACTATGGTTGTCGCTGGTGTTTACCTGGTGGCAAGGATGTTTCCGGTTTTTGCAGCAACATCGGGTGGGCTTAATGTTGTGGCATATGTTGGCGCGTTTACTTGCTTGTTTGCTGCGGTTATCGGTTGCGTTCAGGATGATATTAAGCGTGTGCTTGCCTTTTCAACTTTGAGTCAGCTTGGCTATATGATGCTTGCATTAGGTATTGCATCGCTTGAAAATCCAGCTGGCTACACAGCGTCGATGTTTCATTTGTTCACGCATGCTTTTTTCAAGGCTTTGTTGTTTCTTGCCGCAGGAGCGATGATACATGCAGTTCATGATAATGAAATATGGAAGATGGGCGGTCTTGCCAAGAAGATGCCGTTTACACACGCAACTTTTCTTATCGGTGCTCTTGCTCTTGCCGGGATTTGGCCATTTGCGGGCTTCTTTTCGAAGGACGAGATTCTGGCTGCCGCGCTCCATGGCGGCAGATACGGTATTTTTGCCATAGGCGTGGTGGCGGCAGGGCTTACGGCTTTTTACATGTCGAGGATTTATTTAATCGCCTTTTGGGGAAATGCACGCACTGATAAGGCAAGCCACGCGCATGAAGCGCCGCTGGTGATGCTTGTGCCTCTTTTTGTGTTAGCGCTGCTTTCAATAGTTGGTGGATTCATACCTCTTGATAAAATAGTGAATATATCTTCCGTTGGAGTACAACAGCATGGTCATGCCGGAATTGATTTCATGGTAGCAATTCCAAGCACTGTCATAGCTTTGCTTGGCATACTAGCCGCGTGGGGTCTGTATGCGAAGCAATCCGACACTGCCAGCATGCTAGCGGATGGATTCAGCGGACTTTACATGACTGTTAAGCGCAAATTTTATATTGATGAGGTTTATCTGTTTGTCACGCGAAAGATTATTTTCCCATACATAGCCCAGCCGATAGCATGGTTTGACAGGCATGTGGTTGATGGTGGGGTTAACTTAAGCGGCTGGAGCGCGCGTATTTGCGGGTTTGGTTTAAGTTTTCTTCAAACAGGTCAAGTGCAGACATATGGGGTATGGCTGGCTGGTGGCGCGGCAGGCATAGGTATTCTTGTCGTGACGATGTTGTTGTGGAGCTAGGGGGTAGCTGATTAGATGGGCTTAACAAGCTGGCTTATAGCATTACCTTTTTTGACAGTTCTTGTGATAATAGCTGTCCCGGCCCGACACCAGGATTTCATCAAGTGGGTTGCAGCAGTAGGAGCCGGTTTACATCTTATCCTCACGACCATAGTGACGTTTCGCTTTTGGAATTTGGCCGCACCAGATCTGGATGCGCTGAAGACGTCGCTGTTAATGAAGCTATATCTCGTGGAGAAAGTCCCGTGGTTTGAAAGCTTGGGCATACAATATTTCGTGGGCCTTGATGGGATATCGATGGCGATGGTGATACTTACGTCCATCATTATTTTTGCTGGTGTCATGGCTAGCTGGAATGTCAAGAACCGCACGAAAGAATTTTTTGTGCTCCTTCTTACGCTTGTCACGGGCGTGTTCGGGGTGTTTTTAAGCTTCGATCTTTTCTTGTTCTTCATGTTTTATGAAGTAGCCGTTTTACCGATGTATCTCCTGATAGGAATATGGGGAACGGGACCGAAAGAGTATTCGGCTATGAAGCTGACGCTGATGCTGCTCGTTGGTTCAGCCCTAATTTTGGTTGGGTTTCTTGCCTTGTATCACGTTTCCGGCATGCACACATTTGACCTGACAATGCTTGCAGGGTTCAACTACCCGAAGGATTTCCAGCAATGGGTGTTCCCGCTGATCTTCACTGGATTCGGCGTGATCGGCGCGCTTTATCCATTTCACACATGGTCTCCAGATGGTCATGCTTCAGCACCAACTGCGGTTTCAATGCTTCACGCCGGAGTGTTGATGAAGCTCGGAGGGTATGGTGCGCTAAGAGTCGCTGTTTACCTGTTGCCGGAAGGCGCCAAAGAGTGGGGCTTGTTCTTTATGGCGCTGACAACGATTAATATTTTATACGGCTCTTTCAGCGCGATAGCCCAGAAAGATCTGAAATATTTTACTGCGTATTCATCAGTCAGCCATTGTGGGTTTGTGCTCTTCGGAGTCGCCGCGCTTAACATGATGGGGATGAAAGGCGCGGTGATCCAGATGTTCAGCCATGGGATCATGACTGGTTTGTTCTTCGCCCTGATAGGAATGGTTTACGAGCGCACACATACGCGGATGATCGGTGAGATGGGCGGGCTAGCGAAAGTGATGCCGTGGCTTGCGGCCTGCTTTTACATTGCAGGCATGGCGTCGCTTGGGTTGCCAGGTTTTTCAGGATTCATCGCTGAGTCGCATGTTTTTCTGGGCGTCTTTTTTGGCAATTCATGGGCTGATGGCACGATGATGTTGGTGCTAACCATCCTTGCTACCATGTCGATAGTTGTCACAGCGGTTTATGTGCTGCGTGGCCTCGCAAAAGTTTTCATGGGACCTGTTACAAACGGGCATTTTCTCGAGCTTCGTGATGCTACACTGACGGAAAGGATCAGCACCGGCCTGTTGGTGGTCACGCTGGCGATCGGTGGCATCATGCCATGGCTTTTAATAGATTTAATCGAAGGTTCTATAATGCCAATCGTGAACAGGCTTAATGCGACAGCTATTACGGTGGCTTTTAAGTGAGCGGAGGCTTATAGGTGCTATTAATTCTACCTGAATTGACAATAATACTTACCGCGCTAGCTGTGCTGTGCACGGGTATTTTTTCAGAAAAAAAACAGCTGCTCGCGCCGATCGCTTTTGCCGGTATAGTTGCTGCTTTAGCAGCTTTAGCTATTGTACCGCATGAAGGTGCGATATTCGGAGGCAGGCTCGCGATAGATTCAGTCACATGGTGGTTCAGGCTGGTGTTCATGTTGGCTGGGGCAGTGACCGTAGGATTGTCCGCGGATTTGTTTGACGGCCGAGCGCCAGCTCTTAAGATGAAATTAACCTCTGGTGAACTAGCTTCCAGTTGCGAATATTACGCTGTGTTGTTGCTTAATTTGGTTGGGATGATGTTCATGGCGTCAGCACGCGATATGGTTTCGCTTTATATCGGGCTGGAGCTGGCGACGATTCCGCTTTTTATTCTTGCAGCTTGGAATCGTGATCACCTTTCCGGCGAAGCTGGGCTTAAATACCTGATCATCGGAGCTTTGGCTTCTGCTTTGCTCCTTTATGGCCTAAGTCTGCTATACGGGGTCAGTGGAGAAATGCAACTTGAACTTATTGGAAAGGTACTCAAGCCTTCCCCAATTCTATTTCTGGCCATTGGTTTTATAATAGCAGGAGTGGGATTTAAAATGACGGTTGCACCATTTCATATGTGGGCGCCTGAGGTTTATCAAGGAGCGCCGACACCGGTTACCGCCTATCTTTCGGTGGCGTCTAAGGCTGCGGGTCTTGCTCTTATGTTCCAGCTAAGTTTTAGGGTGCTAGGCCGGTTTGTGGATGAGGCAGGCTGGTTATTTGCGATCCTTGCCGCCTTGACGATGACGATAGGCAATCTCGTAGCGATTGTTCAGCAGAATATAAAAAGGTTCATGGCGTTCAGCTCCATATCGCAGGCTGGTTATATTTTAATTGGTTTTATAAGTCCTGCTAACGAAAGCATCGCAGCGATGCTTTTTTATATTTTTGTTTATCTGTTTACGAATTTTACGGTTTTCACTGTGATAGTTCTTTATTCAAACGCGGACGGGCGTGAGAAAATTGATGACTATAAAGGGATCGCCAGGTCGAATCCGATCATAGCGCTTGCGATGATGCTAGGGCTGTTCGGATTGGCCGGGATTCCGCCCTTGTCTGGGTTTGTAGGCAAATTTTTCCTTTTCAGTCTAGCAGCCAAGGCCGGATTTTATTGGCTGGTGGCCTTAGCGGCCGTGAATTCCACGATCTCGCTGTATTATTATCTCCGCATTGTTAGACAGATGTACATCGAGCCTCTCCCTGTGTTGGCAAACGGCAGTTCTGTGACGGTCAGAATCACTCCAGTGCTTTTCGTCGTTCTTGCTGTAACGACCGTGTGTTCAGTTTTTTTAGGCATAATACCATTTTTTTACGAAGTCATTCATGCCGACACGGTGAGATGGCTTGCCGAATTGATTCAATAACAAATAAGCAGTACTATTAATTCTAGTAACATAAATTTATATTGAGAGGCTGTTAATATGTCCACCACTACATCCAATGATCAAGTTATCGCATTTCCAGGAATCAGGACAACCGCTGATGGTTCCTCTGCGGTGGCATGGGTGGAGACGCATATTTGTACAGGAGCTGCGGCTTATCCGATCACGCCGTCCACTAACATGGGCGTGGCATTTCAGCAGGCGGTTGCTGATGGGATGTCTAATCTTTGGGGAGATAAGCTTGTATTTTTTGAGCCTGAAAGCGAACACTCTGCTGCAAGCGTGTGTGAGGGGTATGCACTCGCTGGAGGTCGTGTAACAAATTTCACCGCCGGGCAGGGCTTGGTTCTGATGAAGGAAGTGCTTTACACCATCGCAGGCAAACGCTTACCGATAGTTTTCAACATAGGTGCACGTGCCCTCACTGTGCATGCGCTAAACGTTCATGCCGGCCATGACGACGTGATGGCTGTGGCTGATTGCGGTTGGGGGATGTTATTTGCCCGTAACGCCCAGGAAGCAGCGGATCTCTGCCTTATAGCTAGACGTACCGCTGAGGAATCGCATGTTCCGTTCCTGAATATCCAGGATGGTTTTCTCACCACTCATACTGTTGAAACTATGTGTTTACCTGAGCCTGAGCTTATGAAGATTTATCTCAAGCCTCCTAATGAAATCTTGCATAATCTAATGGATCCTGAAAACCCTGTGATGAGTGGTACCGTGCAAAACCAAGATGCATACATGAGGGGAAAAATCGCACAGCGTTCTTTTTACGGCCCGCTCAGGGGGAATCTCAAAAGGAATTTCGCCGAATTAAGCAAGCTCACCGGCAGAAAACTAGATCTTATTGAAACTTACCGTATGGAAGATGCTGAGTTCGCGATTGTTGGAATGGGTTCGTTCATGGAAACCGCGCGCTCAACCGTTGATTGGTTAAGACGTGAGCGGCAGGAAAAAGTTGGCTTGATTTCAGTTATTTCATACAGGCCGTTTCCCGCTGAAGAGATTGTGGAGGCGCTTAAAAAAGTGAAGGCCGTATCCATACTTGAGCGGCTTGATGATGCCTGTGCTCCTGAGAACCCGTTAGCGAGGGATATTAAGGCGGCTTTCGCAGACGCGCTCTGGGGGCGCGATGGTTATCCTAAGTTGAGCAAGATCCCGGTCATTCAACATGGTGCTGGCGGGCTTGGCGGAAGAGATGTTAGGGCAGGGGATTTCATAGCGATAGTGGAAAACATGAAAGCACTGGAACGTGGCAAAACTTCATATTGTGTCGGGATCAAACATCATGATGCGCTGGTATGCCAGGGTAAGGATGACAAAGAGCCGGATATCCGGCCGAAGGGCTCATTCTCGGTTCGCGGTCATTCAATCGGTGGTTACGGTTCCGTCACGACTAGTAAGATCATTGCTTCGGTCTGCGGTGATTTATTTGATCTTAATGTGCAGGCCTTCCCACGTTACGGTGCCGAGAAAAAAGGCTTGCCAACGACGTATTACATTACTGTCGCTCCCAAGCCGATAGCGTTTCACCAGGAACTGCGCCAGGTGGACCTGGTGTTCTTAAACGATATGAGCGATTTTCTTAGGGCATCTCCACTTGAAGGGTTGTCAAGCGGAGGCATATTAGTCCTTCAAGGCAGGAAGTGCCCGCCAAAAGACGTCTGGCTCGGTTTTCCTGAAAAAGCAAAAAAAACCATCAATGATAAAAAGATAAAGGTTTACTCAGTTGATACGCTTTCGATAGTTCGCGAAGTTGTTAAGACGCCGGACCTTGTTCAAAGAATGCAAGGGATAGTGCTGCTTGGAGTTTTTCTCAAAGTCACGCCAATGGCCATGGAACGTAGCTTGAGCAGGAATCAATTAATGGTAAATGTAGAAAAAGCAGTCAGGAAATATTTTGGCAAGCGTGGCGAACAAGTTGTTCATGATAATTTGGTTTGTGTACGGCGTGGTTATGATGAAGTGATGGAGATTCCCACTGCTTGACATATAAGGGAGAAAAGATGTCGCTAAAGGATAAGCAAAAAGATCAATATCGATTAAACAGCAGCGAAGTGGACAAAAAATCAAGAGATCTTAGTTCTTTTTCAGACCGAATTCTTAAGCCTTATCTTGATGGACGAGAAGATATGGATGTGGTTGCTGATGAGATGGCAGCGCGATCTCTTATTCCTCCGCAGACAGCCATAAAGCGCAGCTTTGCATCAGTGGCATCTGAATTTCCAAAATATACAGCTGAAAAATGCGTGGCTTGTTTGGAGTGTATTGTTGGTTGTCCTGATGCCGCCATAAGCGCGAAGGTCACGCGTGAAAAGGATGTCATAGAAGCTCTGAGCAAGGTCGTCGATGCCGCCGCAAAGGAAGCCGTGAAATCACGTTTCGTAAAGACCACGAAATACTGGAATACTTATGAAAAGAAAGGGCTTACACCAGGGCTTTTTTCCCTTTGGATCGACCCCACTAAATGCAAGGGCTGCTGTGAATGCGTGAAGATATGTGGTGAGCACGCAGCTTTGGTCATGAAACCAAAGGAAGAGATGAACATGCAGCTAGAAGAAGCTAGTTCAAGCTTTGGTGCCGAGATTTTGCCGACGACATCAAAGGAATTCATTAATGAGCGCCTGCTAGTGGACCTGTTCCTTTTAGACGATGCATGGGTTTACAAGGGAGGCTCCGGTGCATGCAAGGGCTGTGGTGAGATAACCGCGCTTAAGATGGCGCTGACCGCTACTGCTGCTAAATACGGGAAAGACATGGTCATAGTAGCAGCGACTGGTTGTAATTCTGTTTTTAGTTCGACATATCCATATAATATTTTTTCCGTTCCATGGACCAATCCACTTTTTGAAAACGCACCGTCCGTCGCCTTGGGTGTTCGTCTTAGGCTGAATCAAAATGGAAAGAAGGCTACCAAAGTATGGGCGGTTGGCGGAGACGGCGCGATGAACGATATTGGTTTTCAGTCGCTCTCGCGTGTATTGGCGAGTGGTGAAGATATAAAAGTTCTGGTTATGGACACGCAAGTGTATTCCAATACCGGTGGACAGGCATCATGTTCTACATTTACGGGCCAGAGCGCAAAGATGGCAGCCCACGGAAAATCTGCGTTCGGGAAAACGGAGCGGCGCAAAGAACTAGGTTCTATTTGCATGATGCATCCGGATGTGTTTGTCGCGCAGGTCTCACCTGCATACTATAATCATTTTTTGAGATCGGTCATAAGCGCCTTAGAGTATTCTGGACCATCAGTGGTTATAGCGTATTCCCCGTGCATGCCAGAACACGGGATAGGCGATGATATGGCTTTTGAGCAGTCGCGTGACGCCGTGATAAGTAGAGCGTTCCCGCTTTTTATTTTTGATCCCAGCAAGGGCGGCACCTTCAAGGAAAGATTAGACTTAAGGGGGAACCCGTCTTTGAACGATGTTTGGCACAAGGATCCTAAAACAAACGAGCTTTGTGATTTCTTGTGGTTTGCTAAAAAGGAAGAACGTTTTTCGCGGCTTTTTGGTAAGAGCGGAGAGCCGACGGAAGCCTTGACTAGTTCATGTGCGGACCGTGAGAAAAACTGGAACATGCTTCGCGAACTTGCTGGTATTAAGCAAACATAGTGATGGCATGGGGTGGTGATTGCTGCTAATATAAAATAACGTATTATATGCGTTGATTTACTGAGGCGGAGGATAAATCATGTCTTATAAGATTACAGCAGATTGCAACAATTGTGGTGCATGCGAGCCTGAGTGTCCTAATAATGCTATCACGGCAGGTGACGACATATATATCATCAATGCTGATTTATGTACCGAGTGTGTCGGATTCCATGCAACGCCTCAGTGCGCGGCTGTCTGTCCGGTTGAATCATGCGTCACGGACCCGGATCATCCCGAAAGCGAGAGTGATCTTTTGACCAAGGCCAAAAAGATCCATCCCGAGAAGGACTTTTCGGGGAATATCCCATCACATTTCAGGAAGTGACAGACAGGCCTAGTTCCTCGGCTCTGAGCGCGAAGGCCTCAATATCCACGTATCCGACTGGTTGCACTTTTGAAAACACGCTGGGTTTTTTTGGTGTTGTCAGGTGTATTTTTTTAACTTTTAGAGTTGAATAAATGTCAAGTAAGGCTCGGAGGTTTTCTGCCGTCCAGTTTTGTTTAGAAGGATCGCCTGGGACTCGCCATAAGACAGTTTCAATCCCTGGTTCAGCTAAATTTCTTATGCGTTTTAGATGATTCTTAAGGGAGTCTTTCGGCTGGTTTGTTTCAGAAAATAGATCCTCATATGCGCAATCAAGTTTTACCCATACCTGATCTGCGCATTGGCAGCCACGTTGGATGTCGGTAGAGTCGAGTTCCGTCGCATTGGTTACACAGTGGATTTGCCATGAAGCACTTAATTCTTTTTTAAGAGTCTGTATGTCTTGCATGATCCCATGAAACTGTGGATGCAGTGTTGGTTCCGGTGGCCCCCCTATGACCACCGAGTCGATAGCTGATTTTCTCAGCAATATTGAATTCAATGTGTCAATGATTTTAGATCTTTCAGAAATTTTTTTTATTGAACTTTTTTCTTCAGGCCACACCGGGCAGTATATGCATCTCCAGCCGCAGATTTTGTTTCCAGCGGTCAGCAGTGAGACCCTGACGCATGAGCCGAAACGTTTGCTGTTAACAAGTTTAAGCATATATTGTTTCCCTCCACCAATATGTCTATTGCAACTATAGCTCTTTAATGCGTGATTTTAAACACTATGTCGTGTTTACATTCATCACATGATAAGATGAATTTAAGTATGGCTGCCTCTTACACAACAGTGCCTTCTCTTGTCATCCCGCTAAATGAACAGATTAAACGTCTCAAGAAGCGTGCTTTGGATTTTATCCAGAAAGGTTCTTATCTTCTCCGAGGAGTGCTTCTAATTGGAAGCTGCTCACGTGGAACCGCTACTTACCGAAGTGATATCGACCTTTTGTTTGTTTTATCGGCGTCCTCCGAATTGACATATGGTTTTGTTAAAAAAATACGTGATGATTTTGAGGAAGGGGAAGAAACTCCTTTACCGGTCCAAGTAACTGTGGTTAGGGAAACAGTTTTTGACACCGATGAGCCTGCTATGAAGCAGGCACTCAGAGAATCAGAGGTTCTAGCTGATCTTTCTGGTGAACTTGATCGTAAAGTTTCCATATTGAAACGAGGTTGAAAATGACAAATCTCAAATTAGCAGAGGATTACCGAAGACGGGCGATTGGCAGGAGGAAAGCCGTCAAGGCTCTTTTAGATGAGAAGCTATACGCTGATGTAGTACGTGAAGCGCAGGAGGCCTGTGAGCTTGCATTAAAGAGTTTGATCCGTGCAGCTGGCCATGCCGTTCCGTACACGCACGATGTTTCGACTACGCTGATGCAAATTAAGTCTGACCTGTCAGCAAGGGTACAGGCCAGGCTTGAACGAATCTGCGAAATATCCAAGAACTTGCGCCGTGATCGCGAGCTGTCATTTTATGGCAGTGAAGATGTGACACCTGGAGAATTTTATGATGAGAAACAGGCAAAAAAAGCTTTATCTGAATTAGATGAAATCCTTGCGCTTTTTACATGAATGCGAGGAGGGGGACTTGAACCCCCACGACTTTCGCCATACGCCCCTCAAACGTACGTGTCTACCAATTCCACCATCCTCGCGTGTTAAGTATTACGTGTAGATATAGATTATTTTCCATTATAACTCAAGTCGTAGGCCGAAGAACAGTGATTGTCCCGTGATACTGACAACGTCATTCCCGCCGGTTATATTGCGCAGTTCTGCGACCAGGTAACTTCGTAAGATTCCAGTATTTACATAGAATTCTGCTGCACCGGATGGGTCTAAAATATTAAGGAGCACATATATGCCGAAAAACGGGCCCTGTGCCATGGTTCTTCCTGAGCGATCGCCAGTAAATGTATACTTCAAGGATTCCGTTGAAAAACCAAACACCGGTACAATCGGCTGTTCGCGGAAGAACCTTGCTTGATACTGAATTACACCGCCTATAGACCAGAGTGAAAGGCGAGATGACCATAATGAGAGTTGGGTCGGCATTATACCTGCTTCATTAGAGATAGGATAGACAGACAGTGTGGGGCCAAGGCTGATAACGCCAATGGACTGCAGGAAGTTTGGTTGGTACGAAAAGCCAAGAGAAACTGCTCTTACCGGGTATCCGCCCTGATCCGATACGATGTTGTTCCCGCCAAAAGCTTTCACTGAACCCACAAGCTCAACGCTCCAATTCGGGTGGTTCAGGTGGAACATCGGTATGCGGGGGTTACGTTTTGTAGAGACATTGATTACATCCTCTGCCGATGCATTATCTTGGATGGACAGATTGACAGCTGCAATTAGCAAAACGTGAGATATTAATTTGAAAGACAGCGTATTGTTTTTCATAAGGCGCTTCCAACTTGAATAATCTCAGCATTTCACGAGTTGAGCAAGCCTCTATTCCCCGAGATAGGCCTTCCTAACCGCATCTGATTTTAGCAGGTCAGAGGCAGGGCCTGACATCACTATTTGCCCCGTTTCGAGCACTAATCCATTATGGGCTATCTGCAATGCCTGTAATGCGTTTTGTTCGACCAAAAGGACCGTTTTGCCCTCCTGGTTTATCTTTTTAATTATGTCAAAGATTCGCTCAATGATCTGCGGGGCGAGCCCAAGGCTTGGTTCGTCAAGAAGCAGAAGCTCGGGACGCGCCATCAGCGCGCGGCCGATGGCCAGCATCTGTTGTTCACCACCGGATAATGTGCCAGCACTTTGTTTCCGCCTTTCCTTCAAGCGTGGGAAGAGAATGAAAACATGGTCCAGATCGGCTTCGTAGCAGCTTTTGTCTTTCACACACCATGCACCCAAATTTAGATTTTCCTCAACGGAAAGGTTTAAGAAAATCCCGCGTCCCTCCGGTGCCTGGCAGATACCTCTCGCTACTATGCGGTGGGCAGGTAACCCCGAGATTATTGTCTCTTTGTGAAAGATTCGCCCTTTGGATGGCCTTACTAGGCCTGAAATTGTACGGAGTATGGTGCTCTTGCCAGCTCCGTTAGCGCCTATTAATGTAAGTATCTCACCTTTGTCTACTGAGAATCCAACCCCCTTGATAGCTTGTACAGCGCCATAATTTACTGAGACATCTTCAAGTTGGAGTATAGTACTCATTTTGTTGGAGCCTTCCCAAGATATGCTTCAATTACCTTAGGGCTATGTTGGATTTCAGAAGCAGTTCCTTCAGCGATTTTAATGCCATAATCCAACACTGCTATACGTTCGCATATCCCCATCACCAACTTCATATCATGCTCAATCAAAAAAACCGTGACACCAAACAAATCTCTTACCTTCTTAATCGTTTCCATCAAGGTGGAGGTTTCTTGAGTGTTCATTCCCGCAGCAGGCTCATCCAACAGAATCAACTTGGCTCCTGTTGCAAGTGCTCGCGCTATCTCAAGGCGTCTCTGGTCACCATAGGGGAGGTTGCGTCCCAACAGCGCCGCGCGGTTTTCAAGGCTGAAGATTTTAAGAAGCTCGATTGCTTTTTTTTCCTGATCAAGCTCATTAGCTACGACTGATCTTGTCCTAAAAATAGATGGCAATAGGCCGAACCGGCTGCACCCAGGATTATTATCCATGGCAATCATCACATTATCGAGGACGCTTATATCCTTGAAAAGCCGTATATTTTGAAACGTCCTAGCGGCGCCGACAGCCGCGATTTCAAATGGCTTAAGGCCTACCACATTTTTACCTAATATCGTAATTTCACCGAAAGTAGGTTTATACACACCAGTTAGCATGTTGAACACTGTGGTCTTGCCAGCTCCATTAGGACCGATCAAACCGAATATCGAGCCCTTTTTAATAGAAAGGTCCAGCTCAGCCACAGCCTTAAGACCTCCGAATTGCATGGTTAGTTTTTTTGCAATGAGTGCGCAGTCGTCACCCATTTTGGCCGGCTCCTAAAATTTTTTGCCTTAGCTTCTTTGGCAAAAAGTCTGTGAATTCACGAGTGCCGAAAAGCCCGTTTGGACGGGTCAGCATCAGGATGATCAGCAACAATGAATAAATCACCATCCTGAAATCAAGCCTGGTTAGTTCCTGCAGCGGTCTCAGCGCTTCGCGCACCACTGTAAGCAGGATAGCCGCAACGACCGAACCAGTGATGCTACCCATGCCGCCAAGTACAACCATTATAATAATCTCGAAGCTTTTGTTGAAATCAAACGTCTGTGGATTGAGGTATCTCAAGTAATGTGCGAATAGCCCCCCTGCGACTCCCGCAAAAAAAGCACCCAATATGAAAGCACGTACTTTAGCACGTGTCGTATTAACACCCATTGCTTCGGCTGCTATTTCATCCTCCCGCACTGCAAGAAATGCGCGGCCATGCGCGGAGTTGACCAATCGCCATACGGTAAAAGCAGTTATCACCACCCATGTATAAACCCAAGCAAAACTGGACATAGCTGGGATATTTGGCAAACCGCGGGCCCCTCCGATAGCATCGATGTTTAGTATAATAACACGTATGATTTCTCCGAAGCCGAGTGTGACGATTGCAAGATAATCGCCTTTCAATCTTAACGACGGCAGACCAACCAGATATCCGCTGAAGCTTGCCGCGATACCGCCGCCTAAAAGCCCAACCAAGAATAAAAGCGGTGTTGCATGGTCACCAAAGCTGTTGGTGAGCCACATTGTTATGGCTGCTGAAACATAAGCACCAACGGACATAAAACCGGCATGTCCCATCGAAAACTGGCCAGTAAAACCATTTACAAGGTTCAGGCTTATGGACAGGATTATATTCACGCCTGCGTACATTATTATCATGAAAATATATGGATCAATTGATTCAACCGCGAAAAGCTGGAGCAGCCAAATACAAGCAATAGAGCAGACCCATACCAGAGCCGTTCTAATTCCATGCTGCCGTCCCTTATGTGTCACTGGGTGTGCTAATGCTTTATCCACAGCTGAATTCATACCTTTTCCGCTCTTTTTGCACCGAAAAGACCGGTGGGTTTTATAAGAAGGATAAGTATCAAGACCGCAAATGCCAACGCATCACGATAGGTGGAAGAAACATAGCCAACTAAAAACTCCTCGGCCAAACCAAGCGTGAGCGCGCCAACAACCGCGCCAGTGACGTTGCCGATCCCGCCGAATACAGCAGCTACAAACGCTTTTAAGCCTGGCATCACTCCCATCAATGGATCTATTTTAGGATAAATAAGCCCAACCAAAACCCCAGCGGCTCCCGCCAGCGCGGAACCAAGCATGAACGTGTATGAAATAATCCTGTTCGTAGGGATGCCCATCAGGCTCGCAAGATCATGGTTAAAGCTAACCGCCCGCATCGCTCGCCCGACTTTAGTCCTAAAAATAATGTATTGCAGTATTGCCATCAGACAGATCGATATTGCAAAGACACTTATCTGAAGAGGATTGATTTTTAGTTCACCAAATTCCCACGCACCGGATGGACGAAAAACCTGCGGAAAAAACTTTGGGTCAGATCCAAACACAAGCTGTCCCGAGAATTCAAGGAAGAGCGACACGCCGACAGCTGTGATCAGGACATTTACTCGAGGGGCTTTTCTTAAAGGCCTGTAAGCGCATCTTTCAATGATATATCCGGCAAGAGCGCATCCAACCATCGCGATAACAAGAGTGATGACTAGCGCACTCAGTGAAGGACTATTGCCGTAACCAAACCATCTGGCGGTATAAAGGCCGATAAATGCGCCGAGCATAAAGACATCGCCGTGAGCGAAGTTGATGAGCTGAAGAATACCGAACACCATCGTGTAGCCCAAGGCCACAAGTGCGTAGATACTGCCAAGGGATAAGCCATTAACTATGTGCTGTATGAATTCTAGCATCTACTATGGATTCATCGTCATCTGGTATTTGTATTCACCGCCGGATACTTTGAGTATAACTGCGGATTTAACCGCATTTCTGTTGGCATCAATGCTGATCTTGCCAGTTACACCAAGAAAATCCCTGGTGGCAGCCAGAGCCGAGCGGATGTCAACGCCAGAAAGCGTAGTTGCCCTAGACATACTGTCAGCAAGAACACGAGCAGCATCATAGCCCATCGCTGCCAAGCCATCCGGGATCACCCCGAAAGCTTCCTTGAATTTTGTGATGAACTCCTGGACATGCGGGGATTTTTCTTCAACTGAATAATGGTTTGAAAAATAGGTATTCTCAACGGCCTGACCGCCGATCTCCTTTAACTTGGGCGAATCCCAGCCATCGCCGCCAAGAAGCGGAACGTTAACTCCAAGCTCCCTTGCCTGTCTCGCTATCAGCCCAACTTCGGTGTAATAGCCAGGTATAAAGATAGCCTCAGGATTTTTCGATCGTATCGACGTGAGTTGTGACTTGAAATCAATATCTCCTGCGCTGTAACTCTGGTCTATGACTATTTCACCGCCGTCTTTCTTAAATGTATCGGTAAAGAAATTCGCTAGGCCTACACTGTAATCATTTTTAATGTCACGCAGGATAGCCACTTTTTTTACTTTAAGGACACTGTATGCGAATTTCGCCATCACATGCCCTTGAAATGGGTCGATAAAGCACACTCTGAAAATGTAATCACCCTGTTCCGTAACTTTAGGGTTGGTAGACGATGGAGTAACCATAGGGATCTTGTACTGCTGCGCTATTGGAGCCATGGCAAGGCTTCTTGAGCTTGCAACTTCACCGAGGATCGCTGCGACTTTATCTAGGGTGATAAGCCTGGTAACGGCAGTAGCGGCTTCTTCCGGCTTGCCCTGGTCGTCCAGTGAAATCACGCGGAGCTTTTTCCCCTTAACCCCGCCTGCAGCATTGATTTGGCGGATCGCAAGTTCAATCCCGTTATGGGTTGATATTCCGAAAGTTGCTTCATTGCCGGTCATTGAGCCTACTTCGCCTATCTTGATTTCGTCCGATATGGCTTCAAGACCAGCTTGTTGCTTTTGATTTTTTGTGCAGGCGTTTAAACCCAGCAAAGTGATGCAACTGATAGCGAATAACGCAGGATATTTGATTTCTTTTTGTACCATTTTACGCCTCCCCAAATTAACTGCGTGGTGACTGTGATAGTATTATGCTCCATATATCTTCGTGTCAATCTAACCATTATAGATCTTTATCTACCAAGACCTTTCGTGATAGCCTGTTTTTCTGATGGGCAGATCTGATAGTTTCGATGCAGCAGTGAAAAGCTTCACCGGTTATCTGGAAGGTACAAAAAAATCACACCACACTATTAAAAATTATAGGATCGACCTTCAATCATTCCAAAAATATCTTTCATCTACATCTAGAATCCAGCCATTGTTGTTGGGAGGAATAAGGCATACACATGTCGATAATTATCACTCTTTTCTTAAAGAATGTGGCCTTAAAAACAACACTTGCCGGCGCAGATTAATGACTATCAGGAAATTTCTAACGTTCCTGGTGAAGCGCAAAAAACTGCCGAATAATTTTAAGACCAAAATACTTGCCCCGCATAAGATCGAACGCATTCCATTTACGGCACCGTATGCAGAATTGATTAAGTCAATAACTGAATTACCTGTTAACTCTGAACTCACAGCCAGAAACCGAGTGCTTTTGTGGATGCTCGCTGAAACCGGCTGCCTGGTCAGCGAGGTGACACGGTTAAAGTTTAATCAATTGCATGGGCAATTACATACCGCACAGCCATATGTTGAATTTCACGGGAAATCAGCCAGGAATGTCCCTATATCCACGGAGCTGCATGCGGCTGCGACCGATCTTCAGAAATACGCAAAAAACAACAACCAGTGGCTGTTTCTCGGGTATAACCGATTTGGTCCGTTAGGTGGCCCCATCAGTCCACGAGGCGTCGAGCTACTTGTGAGATCTTGCTCCGATCAGCTCCCAAGCGGTAAGAAAATAACCCCAAGAACCTTTCGCCACTCCGTAGTGCTTAAGTGGTTTATGGATGGCCATGACAAAGACAAGATCCAGAAACTGCTTGGCCTGAAAACCAACTATGCATTCAGGAGCTATGAGCCGCTTATTAAATCCCAAACTAAATCCAACCAGAAAGCCACATCCATTTCCTGAAAGAGTCAGCTGGGATTTTTAGGGCTGCCAGGATTGGGAAGAAGTAAACAAATAAAAGAGACACGGCTCCAAGAAATGTCCAGCGTGCCCATCGTATTTTAAATAATTTACCTTGCTCGCCGTAGTGGAAAACATAAGCCAGCGCCAGGCTTAGAGTCATTCCGGCGGGGTAGTAGTAGTAATAAAAAGATATCTTACGGGGGATGGCAGCCCAGCATAAATAAAAACCAATATAAAAGAAGGCGATCAAGAATGCATCAACTCGCCTGTCTTTAATCCAACTCCAAAGGCATGAGAGGATAGCCGCGAGTCCGCACCACATAACAATTGGATTGCCAAGCAGCACTACACCGCGAACAAAAGATTGATGTGGGCCATTCTCCTTGTCAAATGCATACCAGATGGGCCTCCGCAACACAGCCCAGTCTGTCCACTTGCTCATATAAGGGTGAGAACTTACGACTCTGAGTTGTCCTTCCCACATTGTTTTTTGCATCAGGAAAAGATCCATAAAACCGCGTTTCGGTCCGGCGGATAAAAACAAAGGGATGAACGACATAAAATAAGTTATTACAGGAACGACAAGCAAACTAACCAATACGAGTGGGATCGAAAATCGCGTAAACCCTTTATAAACCCTTCCACATAAAGCCAAGGCTATACACATTAACCATGGAACCACCGCAGCCCATTTACATGCCATCGCAAGACCAAACATCAATCCGATTAACACTAATAGACACTTGTTTTTTCTTTTTCCAAGATCATTAAATAAAACATAGGTGAAGCCAGCCAATCCCAAAACGAGAAATCCAAACATGAAAGTATCAAGCATGCCGATCCTGGCTTGGACGTACAGGAGGTTATTGAAAAGAGTCACCATGGCGATCCAAAGCGCTATTTTATCATCTTTAAAAAGCGCAAGCCCCCATAAATACATCCCAACAAGAGTCATAGCACCGAACACTGTGCTCATAAACCGCCATCCGATTGGCCGATCACCGAAGAGGCCAATCCCGGCAGCCATTATCAACTTACCTAAAGGTGGGTGCTCCCAATTTTGGTTTTCCTTGAGTTGGAGAAATTGCTTAGCTGAAGGCACATAGTGAAATTCATCAAAACAATGGCCTCGCGGGAATTGTATGTTAATAAGAAAAAATATCTGGCTGATGATATAAAGGATCCCACAAGTTGTAATAATTTTTCTTGGTCCCACGTTTGAAAGCTAAAGCTCAAAAAACGCCGGGTCAAGATAATCATGAATTATATTGAGGATATTATGAAACAAAAACCACCTACTTTGATTGGAGTGATACATTTACCGCCCCTACCCGGATCGCCTGGTTCTTTCGGTGATGAGCCTGGAGAGGTCCTACGCAGAGCGGGGCTACAAGCAGTCAAAGAGGCTAAGATCCTTTCCAAGGCCGGCTTTGACGGGATTATTCTCGAAAATTTTGGCGATACCCCGTTCTTTAAGAATGCAGTCCCGCCAGAAACAATAGCATCAATGTCGGTGATAGCAGCGGCTGTGCGTGAAACTTCTACGCTGCCACTTGGAATTAATGTCCTAAGGAATGATGCAAGAGCAGCTATCGCGATAGGGGCTGTTACGGGATGTCAGTTTATCAGGGTCAATGTGCTATCAGGTGTTTACGCAACCGACCAAGGCTTGATTGAAGGTGAAGCGGCTGAGCTTGTAAGGGAACGCGCAAAACTATGCACGAATATCGCTATACTAGCTGACGTGCATGTCAAACATGCAAGGTCATTGTCAGATTCAGGAAAGGACATAGCGCTTTGTATTGAGGAAACGTTCGACCGCGCCGGCGCTGATGCTGTGATTATCTCCGGTTTTGCAACTAGCAAGCCAGTCAGTGCCGAAGATCTCGAAAGTGCAAGCCGTATTTCACGCGCAAAACACATTCCGCTATATGTCGGGAGCGGAGTGCAGGCGGACACGCTTGCCGATGTTCTTAAATTAGCTGATGGAATAATTGTTAGTTCCGCATTACGGAAGGCGGGGAGGGCAGGAGCGCCGCTGGACAGCATTCGTATAAAAAATTTCGTAAAAGCATTTCGTTCATTTAGGAAAAAGCGGTGAGCGCGTGGCTATAAAGCAATCAATCGGCAGATTGTTATTAAAAAAGTTTCAGCGCAGAAAGGCGAGGGGAGGGTTTTTCTTCTGGCGAAAGAAACAAAAAGCAGCACCTACTAAATCACGTACTAAACTTAGGCAAACCGCCATTGTACGCGTGGTTAAAAATGTAAACCAAAACGTAAGAGCCAATGAGCCAAATAATTCTAAAATACTAAAGACTTCTGACCTGATCAGGCCAAATGACCCACTTAAACAAAGTATAGAGGCTTTTTTGCTTGATCAGCGTTCCGCGCATACACGTTTAGCATATGGAAAGGATCTTAAGAGATTCGTTAAATTCCTCAATTATCGTGGTTTTGAAAGGGGAGTGGAGTCTCTCGACCGCGCTCTTGTGGTTGCATACAAGGATTCGCTGCTAGCTGAAGGACTGCAACACACGTCAATCGACCGCCACTTGGCAACGCTGCGTAGTTTTTTTTGTTGGTTGGTGGAAGACGGTATAATTCATAAGTCACCTGCTGAAAGCGTCAGGTTCCTAAAGCCCAAGCGCGCTTCCACGACACTTGCGTTCACAGACGATGAAGTTAAAAGGATTTTAAGCCTGCCTAACCGGCATACACGCACCGGTGCGCAGCATCTGGCAATACTCACAATGCTGTTTTACTGCGGTCTCAGGCGCTCTGAACTCTGTGAATTGAAAGGTGCAAATATCAGCAGTGAGCGTGGCCATAATATATTAAGGTTGCGTGGAAAGGGGAACTTAGAACGCATAGTTGTTATGGTTCCCCAAGTCTGGCAGACGTTGAAGCATTATTTCATCATCACCGGAATTAGCACGGACACCAGCACATGGCCTGAGCAGTTTATCTTCAGACCAATCCGCAATAACAGGTCCCGCCTGACTTTGAAGCCACTTGATCCTTCAATGATTTTTTATATCGTGAGAAAATATGCTAGATTAGCTGGCATCAAGCGACGCGTTTCGCCCCATTCATGCAGAGCTACCGCGATATCAAATGCGCGCGACCATCAAGTCAACGACAGAGCTATCCAGGAATTTGCCGGCTGGTCTTCACCAGCAATGATCACATGTTATGACAAAAGAAAAAATGCCGTTGAAAAATCCGCGGCACTTTCGATTAACTACGACAAATAAGTCTGTAAAATGATCTGCAAAATGAGGCGAAACATAGTGTGTGAAGCCAGAAACAAATGCATTCTTTATTCACGATAAATAAAGTTATCGCGAATAATATAAATTTAAGCACGATTCACTGCCGACTGTGAATTGTGGAGGTTAGATTTTTGGTAGGCCGGCGCTTGTTAAAATAACGGTCAATTGTTCTATTTGTCAGTTAACATAATATCTATTATCAGACTCAGGCTGAACATAGAATAAAGTTGACTGTTTCTGGCAAATATACTATGTTGCTCAGCGTTATGAAGAGCAAGACCATCACTTACGCCTCGAAAATGTTTGTTTTTTTCTTGTTATTTCCAGCATTTGCAACAGGCGACGTAGACACAAACCCACCTGAGATTTCTCGATTTATCGATGAAGCAACAAATACACTTCCACTATCAATGAGAGAGGCCCTTCAAAAAGCAAAGATCACAATCAAGTTTGCCAAGCTTGATGAGTACAAAGCAATAATCCCACCACCTTGTACACCCCCAACTAAAGGTATCAAGCCTGACTATGGGGTTACAGGAAAGAGCCCATTTAACAAAAATTCATACACCATAAAACTAAATCAAAACTTCAAAAGCGAAATAATTGCAGGTCCAGACAATTCAACAAAATATGAGTGTGGATATAAAAATGTCTATCGTCTAGCGCTGGCCACATTGATTCACGAACTCACGCATGTTTACGATAGCCTCACCGGACTATCTAAAAGTCTGGTGTATAAGAACCTTGCTAACTGGCATAAGGGATTTTTTATAAAAAAATCAAAGAACAAACTTCATGTACGAAGTCCTGATCCATACGAATTTGAAAATATTAGTGAAAACCTCGCAGTCAATATGGGATACTTTGTCCTTGATCCGCAATACCCTTGCCGACGACCAGAAATGAATGAATTTCTAACAAAGCATTTCAACCATTCCCCTACCCCATCACCAGAATGCAAACTCAACAACGAAGTTCACCTCTCAACAAGCAATCTACTGGTATCACTTGACCATGACCGCGTTTACCAGATCCATTACCTGCTGGCTGAAAAAGGCAATGCGATGGAAAGCCGATGGGGTCATGCTATGTTCCGCGTGATTATTTGCGCGCCAGGGAAGCCCCTTGGGCCTGATTGCATGAAAGATATAAGCCGGCACATTGTTATCAGCTACCTAGTGAATATTTCTGGACCTACATTGAACTATTTAGCTGGTTTTTTTGGCGGTTACCGATCACAGCTTTATCTTTATACAATGCCTGAGGTCATAAACGAATACACCTTGGGCCAGTCACGCAATATCCGAAGTGTGCCCATTAAAATGAAACGCAATGAAATGCGTCAGTTCATTTACAGAGCACTTGAACAATACTGGGGTTATCAGGGTGATTATTATTTCCTTTGGAACAATTGCGCCACCGAGGCCCTGGACTCTATCCGAGGTGTAATGCTTGAATCTCCAAAAGTCCAAAAAACAAAATATACCATTGCGACTCCTTTAAAAATATATTCAGCATTGAAAAAGCTGGATCTGATTGATGAAAGTGTCCTTACTGGCCCAGAGGCACAGGGACGTTATTTTTTCCGCTCATTTGCAGACCAGGTGGAAGCTGCATTTAACACAATCAAATCCATGAATGGTGTACCAGCTGAACTAACACTGGACGAGTATTTATATACATATCAGTCATTAAAAAGACGTGAGCTCTACACGCTCATAAAGGATACAAATCCCACTGAAACGAAAAAGCTCGCTATACAGTTTTATTTTATTGAGGTGATGATCAGGGATAAATTGATGCAAATGCTAGAATCCAGAGCCAATAAACTGGTTGAAAAAAGCAGTGAGGGGCACTCGGTTCCTAGTGAACACCCTAGCAAATACCCTGGCCAATACAAAGATTGGATCGAAAGGATGGTTGAGCTTCGTTCGGCACTCCTGCCATGGCTCCTCGTAAACAAATCATATGGAATACCATTTAAAAATGAGTACCGGGAAGCCAAAGTACTGGAAGCTAAGATGGCGGAAATACATGAACTTAAGATTAAAATACAATCTGAGCTTAAGAAGACTGAAAAAGAGATTTTCGATGACCTGGACGGGGTTTCCGAGAATATAAAGTTCTTCATGGCTGAAATCAAAGCCAGAGCACGAACAAACAATAATGTCTTAAATTATGAGGAGAAATAACAAGGGAAATAACAACGCTTGCAAAATGGCTCGCATTGTCATAATAGCTCCCGGTGACTGTTTTTAATTAGAAAGGAAGTATGTATGAAATTATCTAAATTATGTTTAATAGTAGCAATAGCAGTATGCGTAATGTCTACGTCATACCAGGCTAAAGCTCATCATATGGGGAGCAGACATAGCCACCACCATCATAGTGACGACGAAGGGTTTTTTGCTTTCTCAGCAGCATTTTTTGCTGTGTTGTTTTCACTGGAATACAAACAACATCATTACAAACTTGCTGTCGTTGACGCAGGCCCAGCAGCGCTTGATGTTCTGAATGGCCAGCCATCTTCTGACATGTTTGTAAGCGGTAAAGAGGCAGCTGAAGCTGTTTTGAAAACAACTTTCACTGACGACACCGATGCCGCGATAGCTATTTTGGAACTCGGTGAAGCTTTGCAACATATTGTTCCAGATTTAGAGGAACCGCCATCAGGCTCCCCGAGGAGATAGCGCACAAATTGAGGAAACTGAATCTAAAGGCCAAGCCTTAGGAGTCGCCCTGGTCAAACCAGGGGCTTACATGTCATTGAGTTACACATTCTTTATCGAAGCAGCCCGCGTTACGGTTTTACTGTGGCGCGGGTTGCTTGTTTGAGTGGCCCCGGTAAATAGAAAGAATAAAGATTCCCAGCCCCTGAAAGAAAATAAAGGCGCTTATTAGCTTGATCAAAAGCTGGAGAGCCGGAAAAACCGCTGTCATATCCAACGTTATATCTGTAAAGCCCGCGGCCAGTGGCCTTATCTAACACATATAAATATTGATAACTTGAACCAAAGATAATGTAATTGTCCGTGGTTACAAGTTTTGTGGGTGTGCCTTTGTCCAGCTCGAATTTCCATAATAGTTTTGCATTGCTCTTTTGTAATGCATAGACATTGCCGTCAGATGACGGAAGAAATAACACTTGGTTATCTAAAACAACACTCCTGCTTCCACCGGCATCGAACCTCCAAATTATGTCACCGCCCTTGCGTTTAAGAGCATAAAGGGCTCCATCATAGGATGGCACGTACATGATACCATTTTCCAAAACTGGACCAGCGTCGACATCAGTGAATCTTGTGCCTTGATGGAGCTTCCTTTCCCATTTTAATTGGCCATCTGGCACTGAAAGAGCCACAAAAAAACCATCACTAAGACCTACTAACACCTCGTCTGCATCCACTAACGGCTGCGACGCTCCGTAAATAGTGGCGGAAGGAGCTGACCTGCGGCGGTAGTGCCAAAGCCATTTACCTGTGCCGGCATCAAAAGCGTAAACAACGTCGTCTGATGTAGTAACAAAAACCCTGCCGCCGCTCACTGTTGGTCTGGAAACCACGGGGTTGCGTATCTCATAACGCCAATTCACCCTGCCATTCTCGAGGTTGACCGAATAAAAAAAGCCATCACCTCCCCCAAAAAACACTGCCCCTCGATCCACGGCAAGTTCACTTACTACTCCACCATTAATCGGCAAAACCCACCTTTGCTGGTTTAATGTTGGATAAAGAGAAACAAGACCTACGCTCTGATTGCCAAAAACTAACGTATTATCTACTAAAACAGGGTTAGAGTATTCAGCGCCACGGTCACCAGCTTCAAACACTCCATGCGTCTGGAGCGTCCACTTCCTCTGTATAATGGTCGTGTCTTCATTCAGATTGGTGTTAATGTTCCTGCCAGCACAACCGGCTTGTGTAAGGCAAACAAAAACACATACAATACAAATACTAAACCTGTTATTGTTCAAGATTAGCCTTAAGTGTTTCTGCGGTTTTTGCATGATCAGTACTTGGTAGTTGAGATAAAATCTTATCATAAGCGGTGCGTGCCTTGCTGAAATCCTTCATTGTCTCATAGCACCTGGCTTCGGCCATCAAAAGGTCGCCCTTGAGAGACTCCTCACCGAGGGCTAATGCTTTTTCGAATGAATTAACGGCTTCAACACACTTACCTGTATTTTCGTAAGAATAGCCCATGGACATCAATGCCAAGGCTTTCTCAAATGATCCCGAAGAATGTTCCGCAGCCTTCTGATACCAATCAACGGCTTTATCACTTTCACCATAATCATAGTAAATATCACCTATTCTTAGTTCAGCCTCCATGGCTGCTTTTGTACCACGGAACTTTTCTGCGACATCTTTCATCTGTGCCATAGATCCCACCAGTATTTTGTCAACATCAGCTTTCTTATTGGCATCTGCCAGACCCAAATTTTTCATCTCCGCTTCCAAGGCTTGCTCAGCGGAAAACAGCGCATCACGTGCCTTTGAGAGCTTGGCGGTATGCCGGTTCATGGCTAAAGTGACCAATCCTGCGACAACCAATAAGGCCACAGCCAGCCATAAAAATTTTCTACTATGCGATGAAAGCCTTGAAAAAAAAGCTGAAAGTACTTCCATGAACTGATCCGATTTTTTAACATCTGTAATAAGAGACATATTAATGTCTTTTTAAGAAACTCTTACAGTGTTGTCAAAAAGAAAGGCCAACGTTACCATTTATATATTGGGAGCGGCTGATAATTTATGCGTGGCATTAGAAACCAACAATGGGCTATGCTTGCTTTTTTCGCAGTTTTTATTGCCGCTTCCAACTTGTCTTCAGCTTCAGACAGAACCCAACAGCCAGAGGAAGATGATTTTTCAGGTACCCCTTTTACGGAATATGGAGAATTCAACCAAGAAGAGGAAGAAGCAGCTGAGACCAATTTTCTACAGCATGGTCGTTTTTTTGGTGTAAGCCTGGGTTTGGGCCTGGAGACTGCAAGCGGCAATCGTGGCAGTCTTTGGCAAGGCGGGTTCCCTCTTTTTGACTTAAGATTACATTATTGGTTTGATTTTAATTTTGCACTTAATCTAGGTTTATATACAGCAAGACATTTTTATGAAACACCATCCAACAACGAACACGTTGATGTAAGTTTTATTCATCTCGGGATAGACTTAAAATATTATTTCGACACAAAAAATCTTTCGGCCCCGATTAGTGCCGCGAACCCATTCCTATTGCTTGGTGGTGGAGCGTTTTCAAAAGGTGAAACATCAGCCGCACAGTCAAATGCTGAAACAGACAGTTCACTTGGCCTTAGCGCTGGTGCCGGTCTTGAATTTGCAATAACTCCAAGAAAACTTTATTTTGACTTAGAATGGCGCATGCATTTGGTTTCTTTCAACGATACATATACCACGACATTTAAACCAATCATTGATGACATGACAGGACAGTTCTACACAATGTCGGGTAGTTTTCTTTTTACGTGGTAATCATCCCCTAGCGCGACTTTATTAAATCGACCTGGACAAACTTAGGCAACCGATTGAAAGG
>CAYHPW010000012.1:0-58245 GCA_964358645.1 uncultured Bacteriovoracaceae bacterium
CGAGTTTTCACAACTCTTTAATTTTACTCGTATTTCGGCAGAAACTCTTCCAAAAAATGCGTATCATAGCTGGCGTCTTTGAATTTTTTGCTAGCCAGGATTTTTTTATGAAATGCGATATTGGTTTTTATTCCTTCGATAACAAATTCGTCAAGCGCCTGACGCATTTTTACTATTGCATCACCACGTGTTGGCGCGTGAACAATTAATTTGCCGATCATGGAATCATAAAAAGGCACGACTTTATATTGGTCATAAACGAATGAATCCATTCTCACGCCAAGCCCACCCGGAACATGAAGCGCCGTTATCTTGCCGGGGGAAGGCACGAATTGATCAGGATCTTCTGCATTTATGCGGCACTCAATCGCGTGCGACGTGATCTTTACATCAGACTGCTTTATCTTAAATGGCCTGCCAGCTGCCGCGAGAATCTGTTCCTTAATCAGGTCAATACCGGTTACCATTTCTGTCACCGGGTGTTCAACCTGGATTCGCGTATTCATCTCCATAAAATAAAATTTACGTTTATCATCCATAAGAAATTCAACAGTGCCTACGTTCTCGTAGTTCACGGCTGCGCAAAGCTTAAGCGCCGCCTCACTCATCTCCCGTCGCAAGGTCTCCGTCAGGACCGGGCTGGGGCTTTCCTCGAGGATTTTCTGATGCCGACGCTGTATCGTGCAATCACGCTCCCCAAGCGAAACCATGTTGCCGTGTTTGTCGCATAAAACCTGTATCTCCACGTGCCGCGGATGTTCGCAGTATTTTTCAATATACATCGCTGGATTGCCGAAAGCGGCTCCGGCTTCAGAGCTGACACGTTCAAATGAAGAGCGAAGCTGTTGCGGTGTAAAGACCACATAAATCCCGCGCCCGCCACCGCCGGCGGCGGCTTTCAAAATCACAGGATAACCGATTTTTTCGGCCTCACCCAAAGCCGCGTCTAAATTAGGGACGGCCTCCATGGTCCCCGGCAAGAGAGGCACCCCGGCATTTCTTGCAATTGTTCTGGCGCGTGTCTTGTCCCCCATGGACTGGATGTTCTCTACGCTCGGTCCTATGAAAACAATCTGGCATTCGCCGCACAGGCGCGCAAACTCCGCATTCTCTGAGAGAAAACCATAACCAGGATGAATTGCGTCCGCATCGGTGATTTCCGCTGCGGACAAAATACTTGCTATATTCAGGTAGCTTAACTTGGCTCTTGGCGGGCCGATGCATACTGCTTCGTCCGCAAGCTTGACATGAAGGGAGTGTTCATCCGCTGTGGAATAAACAGCCACTGTTGAAATCCCAAGTTCGCGACAAGCCCTGATAACCCTCAGGGCTATCTCCCCGCGGTTTGCAATAAGTACCTTGCGAAACGGGCGCCGGTGCGTGCTCATCTATTGCGTTAAACGACTTCCATTATGAACAGCGGCTCGCCATATTCAACTGGCTGGCCATTTTCAACAAGAGTGGAGAGGACTTTCCCGGGGAAATCAGCCTCAATCTCATTCATCAGTTTCATGGCTTCGATAATACATAGTACGTCACCGCGTTTCACTAGCTGATTTTCTTTTACATAAGGCTCAGTGGTCGGTGAAGGCGCACGGTAAAACGTCCCTACAAACGGAGAAAGCACATGCTTTTGGTTGGCCGGCAAGCAGCCGGCCGCTGAAGCCGCATCTTCTGATTTTATGGCAGCATCACCGGTCTTGCTGGTTTTTTTGGCGCCATCAGGAATTGCAACCGTTGTTGAAGCCGCCTGCCTTGCGGGCGTGCCTGTCTTGAGCACGAGACGTTTATCGCCGTGCTGCCACTCCAGTTCAACAACTCCGCCACGGTTCATAAAATCAAGGATCTTATCCAACTGATCAATCTCTGGATAGTCCACCGAAGAGAGTCCGGATCTGCCAAGTTTATCAGACTTACCAGGCCTAGCTAACGCGTTACTTGCTTGCTTTTTCGACATAAGAGTAATCCCGTGTATCAACCTTGATATATTCCCCTTCTTTTAGGTGAAACGGGACATTCACCACGGCGCCGGTCTCAAGCTTTGCAGGCTTTGAACCACCGGTCACAGTATCACCACGAAACGCTGGCTCAGTTTCCACGATCTTCAAAATCACGAATGTTGGAAGTTCAACTCCTATGGGGCGCTCATCGAAATACATCACTTTTATCGCAAGATTTTCCTGCAAGAAGTCCTTGCCTGGCCCCAACTGTTCTTCGTTTAACATGACCTGCTCATAGTTTGCGTTATTCATGAAATGATAGCCGACATTGTCTTTATAAAGAAATTGCATTTCTTTTTCTTCAGTATTGGCCTTATCAAGTTTATCACCGGAAGTGATCGTGCGCTCAATAACGTTATGATTAAGCATGTTCTTGAGTTTTGTCCTGGTAAAAGCCCTGCCCTTGCCTGGGCTGACATGCTGAAAATCAACTATTTCGTATGGAATACCATCAATTTGAACTTTGAGTCCCTTACGGAATTGATTAGTTGCGTACATTGCGCCATTCGTAACCGAGGCAAGCTCGCGTGTCAACTGACCCGATGCCGGTATCTTTCGACCCTTTGCAGCAGATCCTGCAAACGCTCCACTTTAAAAATCCATTTATTAAGCTTGACCTCGGGATCCTCACCAATCGCATCTTGTGCCGGATGTTCAGTGAATTCAAGAACCAAAGTACCATCCTGGTAGGCTTGGGCTTCCAATTCATGCACCAGTCGTGCTGTTTCGATGTCCTGTGGCGCAAAGTATAGCAGCATTTTATACGATCCCAACGCGTCCGCCACCCGCCCGAGCATCAGGCTAGAATCAGCCACAAGTCTTTGCGCGGCTAAATTATCAGGCGCATCCTCCACGACAGCCTTAAGTTCCTCGATCACTTCTGCGTACTGTCTTTTATCAAACAGTGCTCTTGCAAGCGCGACTTTTCCGCCCACGAACGCGGGATGAACACGCAGGCCCTCCCTGGCCACCTCTATCGCTTCATCGACAAGCCCTGCTTTTCTGTATGCTTCGGCCAATGGTGCAAAAACCCGTGACGTAGGGTCATCTTGGTATTTCTTTAAATAAGCATAAATCAATGGATGATATTTAGTCTGACCCATCAGCTGTTGAGTCCCGCCTCTCTTATATTAAGAATCCTGGGTGTTATGAATATAAACAATTCAGATCGGTTTGTATTCTCTGAATCGCTGCCAAAGAGCACTCCAAGTATCGGGATCTTTCTTAGAATAGGGAAGCCGGTGCTCGCCTTGCTGGAAGTCATCGTATAAACACCGCCTATCACAAGCGTTGATCCGCTTTCGACAAGAACGATGGTGTTCAAATTCCTATTTGCGACACCAAAATTGCCACCCCCCATATTGAACGGGACATCCCTGGTAACCGCAAGATCCATCAGAACACTGCCGTCGTTAGTCACGGTAGGCTTCACGCTGAGGCTCAGATTCGCGCTCTGGATATTGCTTGTCGTGACCGGCCCTGCGGCGGTCATTGTTGTCGTACCCGGCAGCAACACGGGCGTGCCTTGTACAATCGTGGCTTTTTCCTTGTTAAGAACAATTGTCTTCGGTGATGAAACCACCTTAACCTGGTTCTCGCTCTCCCCTATATTCAGCAATGCATTCAAGCGGCGTATGCCACTGATAAAGTTTATTTTCGGTGATATTCCGAATTGCCCAGACTGCCCCGAGGAACTGCTACTAGCAGTGCCTATAGTGGCCCCATCGGCGAAAACACCAGGTGAACCGAGCAATTGGTCAACCGGGTTCGCACCTGAAAAACTTGCGAAGTAGTTTTCGCCGGTAGGCTTCCCAGCCAAATCATTGCCGAAACCAATGCTGCCACCGATTGTCTTTGAAAATGATTCCGTGGCTTCAACAACCTTCGCCTCTATCATCACCTGTGGCGTCTGGGTATCCAGCAGTTCTATCAGCTTCTTGATCTTCTCTATGTTATCCGGGACATCACGTATTATCAGGCTGTTGGTCCTGTTATCCGCCTGGACTATAGCGGCCATGTTGCCTTCACCGGCGGTGGATGCGGCAAATTTCGTCAGCGTGGCCTGCAGGTCAGCTAGATTCGCGTAGCTGATGGGAAAAATCCTGGTCACGCGAGGCGCGCTAGCCTGGGCTGCTTGGGTAGCTTTCAGTTCCTCAATTTTTTCATTGGTGAGATTTTGTAAAGTCACGATCCTGAGAATGTTGTTATTTCTCTCAGCACCAAGATGAAGGGTATGTAAGAGCAGGTCAAGCGCCTGGTCCCACGGCACTTCGGTGAGAGAAAGAGTTACTTTTCCTTTTACATCGTCACCAAGCACTATATTGAAGCCACTGGCCTCGCCTATCATCCTAAAAACATCTGCGGCATCCACGTCACGCACATGAAGAGTTATGGGTCTTCCCACAAAACGTTTAGTGCCCCTGCCGGCTTCAAACTCATCAAGGGTGGTTTTTGGTTTTTCTGGTTCATCAAGCTTTTCTGATAGTTTGTCCACTTTTTCCGTACTCGGTTGCTCAGGAGCGGTTGAGGCTTTTGGCTCCACATCCTCCTGTTCATCGCGCGGTATACTAACTTTAACCACATTACCTTCTGAAACAACATCCGCTTTACCCGCTTCACGAAGTTGTATGACAACCCTGGCGGATCCGGCTGCACCATCCGCTTTATACGGGCTTATCAGCGTAACCTTGCTGTCAAAAGAAGAAGTATCGATTTTTCTTGCGGCAGTTTTTGAGAGATCAGTGTCCTTGAATTCCAAAATCACCTGATTGTCAGCCGTATTCTCCTGTTTTTCAAACTGCAGCGGGCTGTCACCGCGGATTTCCACCATCGTCGGGTCCGCGGTTCCCTTGAAATCAATTGAAACAATCGTTGGTTTTGCCAAAGCCGTACGATAGGCAAATCCCAATAAGAGAACCATCACCACGGTCTTTCGCATCATGTCCCCCATTATATTAATTACCCATTGAATTATTATGATTCAAAACAACTTTCCCTTCAGGCTGGATGCGGATTTCACTGTCTAAGTTTTCTGTCTGCCCTATTACATTGACCACTTTTTCCCTGACATAAATAGTATCAGCCGTGATACCCTTAACAGTCCCGTTGCGTGTGCCTATCTTCATTTTTTCGGACACGATAAATGTCTTACCGTCGGGAGCAAGCACCATTGCTCTCACGCGCTGAGGCCCGGTAAGCGCTCCAACCATTTTTAAAGATTCAACAGGATAGTTCTCAAGCTCATTTTTCGGGACCAAGGCCTTCTTTTCGATAGGCGGGCGCTTAAAAGGATCCCTGATTTTAAGCAGGTCTTCAGGGATGGGGGTATCCTGTTTAGTCGCAACCGGCGAAGGGGCCGTGCTTGGCTCGGATTCCAGCTGATCAGCGAAAACCAGATTCGTTATCACAAGGGACAACATGAATAATATCTTCACATCTTGCCCTCCTGTTTAGCGGTATTTTTGGCAAGCTCATCAGCTTTTGATCCGGCGTATTTATAAACTTTAAGCTGGAGCGTCCCATCAAGTTCCACATAGCGCGCAAGATTGGACCCGATAACTTTCATCTCCATATTCTCAATACGCACTATCTTCTGCATATTCGAAAGCCGTTCAAGAAATACTATGAGTTGTACGAAAATCCCCCTAAACGACAGGTCAAAAACTTGCTCGGCATAATACTCTTTAGTGGTGATCGCGCCAGGGCGCAAACTAAGTATAATCACGCCAACCCTCTTGGCCTCGGTCACCACAGAAGTCATGAAGCCAGGTACGTCAAGACTTTCAGAAAGAGTCGCTTTCATCGAGTCCAATTCGGTGGCCAGAAACCTCATGCTGTTGCGCTTAGCCTCCAATCCCTTCACAAATTCATCTATCTGTTTAACCTTCGCCTGATATTGCGATATTTCGGTTTTAATGCGCTGTTCTTCTGTTGTTTTCTGGACAAGAGGTGAATCACCCGCGCTTGTGAATTGATAATAACCATAACCAAGCCAGCACAAAAAAATCACGAATATGGGCATTATCGGCAACTTTTCTATAAACTCCCTGAGTTTGTCGGCATTCACGTCATTCACCGCCCCTTAGCGGACACTTCAAAGCTGGCCGCTTCACCGGAATTTTCTTCATTTGTTTTCTGGCTATTGCTCAAACTTACGTCGGTGTAATAAGCAGTCTCTCCCAAGTTTTTCATAAAATCGGATATCTCCGTGAAATCAAGCGACGTACCCTTGAATATAACATCTTTACTAGCGATTTTTAGTTCAGACAGCCAAACATTCTTCGGCACGGAATTAGACACCGACAGCAGCATCCGCGGTGGCCGGCCCCTGTCAGCCACCAGTTCACGGATTATATCGATTTTTGTCCTGATAACCGATTCGTCAGCCTCAATGGCTTTCTTCATTTCCTCATAACCTTTGATCTTACCTGCTTTATCCACGAGCACGCCCCGCTCTGCAGAAAGCTTCGCGATTATTTCATCTTTCTTCTTCAGTTCCTCTTCTTTATAGCCATTAAAAACCCAATTGATGGCAATAGCGGCAATAAGCGGCACCGCGATTTTTCTCCAAGGTAGATCTTTAATAGAATTTATATCAAAACTAAGGGCGGAGCCACCGGCAGCCTTAGTTTCCATACTAAGCGCGGCTTGTTTGCGCGTCGCTAGGTTGATTTTTATCATCACTTCACTCCCGCCCTTAACGCCAGCCCGAGCGGTACGGCAGCGATAGGCGCGATGGCCGCGATATATTCTCCTGTGAAGACGGACGGATCATAGGATATTGAATTAAATGCGTTCATCAATTGTGTAGGTAAACCTATTTTCTCTTCCACCATCTTTGAAAGCCCTGGTATTTTTGAGCTGCCGCCGGCGATGAGCACATAAGCCACTGGCGCACCGTTTGATGAAGCATTATAAAAATCTAGCGCGCGCTTTATTTCCATGGCGAAATTCTCGGCGCTGACATGCATAAGATCACTGACTTCCTGTGGAAGGCTTTCACTTTGTCCGCTCACCTTAAGAGTCTCTGCATCCGCATATGACAAGCTAAGGTTCTTTTGTATGTCTGAAGTAAGATTGCGCCCGCCTATAGCAGTGTCCTTTGTAAACACTGGCACGCCGTCATGCACGATAACTATCTTCATGGCACTGGCGCCGATATCAACCACCGCAACAGCTTCGCCCGGGTTGGACGGATAGTTGGCCTCAAACAAGTTTTGTAATGCGAAATAATCGACGTCAACAACGGTGGCCTTAAGACCGGAATCCTCCACGCAAAGCATGTACGAGTCCAACACTGTTTTCTTTGCGGCCACAAGAACAACATCCGTCTTATTGTCCTTGGCACGCGAAAGCACCTGAAAATCCATCACAACATCAGCAATATCAAAAGGCAGATACTGCTCGGCCTCCCAAAAAACTTGGCTTTGAAGCTCACGTGGATTAGGCACCTCGATCGTCATGCGTTTAATAATCACAGATGCACCGGACATGGACGTGCATACTGATTTAGACCTCAGTTTTATCTGGCTGATAAGCGTCTTAATGCTTTCAACCACTGCTATCTGGTTAACAATCTCACGATTGACGACCGAATCTTCTGGTAACTGGACAATGCCGAAATGCAAAAGACTCCATGTCTTCCCTGACTTCTTTAGCTCAACTAATTTCACGGAGGATGAACCTATGCTAAGGCCAACTGCCGATTGCTTCAGGCCAAATGAAAAAAAATTACCTAACAATCCCTGTGACACCCCAGCCATGGAACATTGCTCCCAACTTTAATATACCTTATTAATTCTACCCGTATGTATTTAAGGATCAACTAGTGGACGGAAATTTCTGCCGATTCACCATTTAAAAAAAGCAATGAAACCCTGTCGCTGCGTCTTCCCGTCAAATCATTGGCGGGAATGAAAGCAAAAGCAGCAAGCTCGTTCCCTTTTAGCGCGGACTCGCTGCCTAATGTGGGGTCATAGCAAAACTCGTTCAGTATACCTGGTAAATTCATCTCTTCGGCGCGCTTCATATCCAAAAAAACTAATCGCTCAGCCCCGGTACCACCATCAAGACTGCCCGAGCGCACGAATTCACCGCTTGCACCAGGTTCACCGCAGGACTTCATTCTATCTATCCTATAGCTTAACTGGTAGTTTAACTGGCCACTCTCATCAAAACTGATACGGAATGCTGAATGTTCAAGACTGGCAGCAACCTTGATGGAGTTAATTTCTCTTGCGAGGTCACGCAAGGTCACCTGGCCAAGCCACTTTGCCTTTCTCTCAATGACTACCGGGATTGAAAAAATCAGCAACGCAATAAAAACAGTCGTTGCAATCCAGATGCGCTTTCGCCTGCGTAACTTGGCTTCTATCTGTTCCCACAGCTCATAATTCTCCCACTGCGCCTTTATCCAGCGTTCTTTTTCTAAATCAGTGTCATAAATGGGAGCCATATGAATCCACCAAGCAAGTAATGAAAAATTCCACCAGTAACAAGAAAAGGACCGAACGGTATGGAAACCTTCATGACGTCTTTCTTCCTGGTCACCATCGCCCACGCTATTCCGGCAATGCTGCCTAAAACAGAACCAATAAGTATCGTGGTAAATACACCGGATGGGCCTAGAAATGCGCCCAGCATTGCCAGAAGTTTTATATCACCGCCGCCGAGGCCGGCCCTTCCGCTGAAAACCTGATAAGCCATGGCTAGGCCGTAAAACACACAAAAGCCCAGACCGGCACCTAATACAGCTTTAAATAATCCCAACTCCGGAACAAAGAATGCAGTCAATAATCCTAATATAACACCGCCGATACTGAATATATCCGGGATTATTCTGTGCTCAAAATCAATGAAAGTAATCGCTATGAGAACCGCCACGAAAGGCCAATCCCTTATAAAAAGAAGCGCTGACCATCCGAAACGTATGTTTGTCGCAAGAAAAAGAACGGCTGTTAAAAATTCTATCGTAGGATATCTGAAGGAGATCACAGCTCCACACGCCCTACAGCGGCCCAAAAGCAGGATAAAACTTAAAATCGGGATATTGTCATACCACCGGATCCTTGCTTTGCACGTGGGACAGTGGCTGCCAGGAGTGATGATCGATAATCCTATAGGCATTCTTGCCACGATGACATTCACGAAACTGCCTACTATCAAGCCTAGAACTACACTGGAAACATTAGCCAACCAGAAAGGAACGTGCGCCACTTTTAAACCTCGCGCGCTCTGACGGTTATCCCGCCAAGCATGATAAAACCGGCCACTATCAATAATCCATACGTAATGGAGCCTAGTATGAATTGCCATGTCACGGGAAGGCTGTAAGTAATTTTTGCACCTATGTCGAAATACTCCAGATTCGGCAACCCGGTAGCGACAGCCTTTAACAATATTCTCGCGGCTGGCACTTCAATCTTTGCAGCCATTGCGTGGAGTTCGGATATGTTATGCCCCACAAGAAACAGCGCGAAAGAAAAAATCACGGAAAGCGACGTCGTTGTAAAAGTTGAAAAAAATGTTGCGATACTGGCAACCACGGCGCTCTGTAGAAGCGCGAGAACAAGCCCGACAAACAACGAAGCACTCAAAACATCGACAAACTTCTCAGTGGACAGCGCCAGGATACCAATAAAACATCCTGAAAGCAGCGCCCAGTTCAATACCAGAACCATGCAAAGACCGCTGAACCTTCCAAAAATAAGCTGACCCCTGGATATAGGTCTTGCAAGCGAAGTATACGCCGTACGCCGATCAAATTCCTTGCTGATAAGTCCCGCGCCAACCAGCACCCCTATCATAGAACATGATAAATTAACCGCTGAGAAACCGAAATCAAGGACTATGCGCTCAGGGCGCAAAAAAGATAGCTGGGAAGCCAAAAAACCAAGCACGAAAACCAGAACCGCGAACAAAAGCACGTTATAGAGAATACGGTCGGTTATTATCTCAAAAAATGTCACCAAACCAATCGAGCGGATGATCCTGCGGATATCTGAAAAATTCATGACGTTTCACCGATAAAAAGATCCTCAAGCGATGGTCTCACAGGAGTCACCCAAAGTATACGGGCATTAAGCTTAATCAGCGCCTGTATCACATCTTTCACGGCATCATTTCCAGAGACAATCCCTCTTAATCCGTCCGGGATAGACTGCAAAGAGGTGAGGCCATATAAACAGGAGACCTGATCCATCACCACACCCGTGAAAGCGATTTCGGTTTGTAGCGGGCCTTTGGATAAAAGCTCGCCGATAGTGCCGATGCGCGCCACTTTACCATTTCTCAATAAAGCAACGCTGTCACAAATCATCTCAACATCATGAATGACATGTGAGCTGAAAAATACCGTTTTTCCGCGGGCGGCGAGCCGGATTATTAGCTCCCTCATTTCCTTCCTTCCAAGTGGATCCAATCCGCTCATCGGTTCATCAAGCACTAAAAGTTCAGGGTCATGTATAATTGCTTGGGCGATGCCTATGCGCTGAAGCATACCTTTGGAATATTTTTTGAGTTGTACTTCGCCAGCTTTAGCTAAGCCTACTTCTTCGAGCGTTTCCGGTATCCGCTTGCGTATCAGGTCGTCCGTCAAACCAGATAATCTGCCAAAATATTTAAGCAGCCCTTCCCCGGTGAGATGGTCCGGAAAATACGGCCTTTCAGGAAGATACCCGAGCATGGACTTCGCGGCTCGATCAAGTGAGCAAACATCGTTGATCGTGATTCTTCCGGCAACCGGCTTGGTCAACCCGACGACCAAATGAATCAAAGTCGTCTTACCAGCACCGTTGGAACCAAGAAGCCCGAATACGGATCCTCTTGTGACGGAAAAATTCAAGCCATCCAAAACCATAACACGTTTTTGGAAGAACCCGGCGCGAAAGCCATGTTTAACTCCAAGCACTTCAAGCATCATGATAATGAAAAATTAAAATAATAATGGGATAACGTCAATATCACTCAAGACCAAGCACACGTCCACGTGGGGTGGATGATTGTATCCGCCCGCTTCGGTCCAAAAAAAGCTTCCCCCCGAATGGGTCAAAAAATGACGAATTATGCGCCTTTATAAAACCATCGAAATATGCCCGCATCTTACTCATTGATATGTTCATGCTTTTTTTGTACCCGGCAAGACCGTTTAAAAAAGCCGTAAATGAGTTGTTAAGTTCGAATAAGTAATGACTGACGAACAATGATTTGCGCTTATTTTCCAGTCCCTTTTTAACTTTTTCATCGCTGGCCATGTTCGCCATTGCCGCAAGAAGCCTGAGCCCCACCTCGTATTCACCGCCTTGTTTAGAAAGCCGCTCGGCCAACCCGGTTAAATACGCGGGTACTCCAGGCATTGAACCAGCTTCGCGGAAATACCTTGCCGCCTCCGGGAGATTATCCAATTCGAACAAGTAAATATAACCAAGCAACATGGGAATGTTCCATGCTTTGGTCCAAAACCTATTCCTAAACGTATCAGGGTATGTGTGGAGCTTTTGATGGATAAAATCATGGCCTTTCAAAAGCAGCTTCTCGGCTCCGATGGCGTCTCCACGGACAACGGTAAGCAAGTTAGCTCCGCTTGTGTATAGCGCGAGGAAAGCAGGGTCCAGTTCGCTTGCCAGATCAAAGCGGTAAAAGAGAATTGGGTGCTGCCCCTTAGTCACCTTGCTCATTGAATTATCAAGCAGGCATTGTATCCACAACCAGTCTATGACCACAGGTAAATGGCCAAAGGAGAAAATATTGATACCCTTGCCCAAAGCCTTGCTGTTCCAGCTATGTTCGATATCAGATATGTGCGCCGACTTCTTGGATTCCAACCTGATCAAGAAATGATTCAAATAAAACTGAAAAATAAAAAGTATCAATACCGCCGCTACAGGCCTATTAAGTTTCTTTGCGGATACAGACACCGTTTTTTGCTCCTACAACGAACTTATTTAACCGGCCCTGCATGTTTTTCAAGGTTATCTTCAATAAGCTTGCCGCTTTTTTATTGTCACCCTTAGCATAGGTCAACGCATCAGTTATATAAATACGTTCCACATCCCTTATAACGGCATCAAGATCTACCGGGCCATTTGAAAAATCAGGAGACCTTAGTTTTATTTCATTAACAACGGCGGGAACGCCAAGGCGGCATTGCTCCATGCCATCACGTAATGTGGCGGGCAGCGAAGATAATGAGATGATGTCTCCATTTTCAAACGCCACGGCCCGTTCGATAATATTCTCAAGCTCGCGTACGTTGCCGGGCCAATCACCACCCTCCAGGGCTGTCATGGCGTCTTCATCAAAGCCATTAAAAGTTTTATTGAATCTGCTTGAGCATTTATCAAGAAAGTGCTTAGCAAGCAGCTTTATATCCTCGCGCCGTTCTCTCAGTGAAGGTGTTTTGATAAGTATCACATTCAAACGATAATACAGATCCTCCCTGAATGTACCCTTGGAAACCGCAGCTTCAAGATCTCTGTTGGTAGCCGCGATTATCCTGACATCCACTCGAACGTCGTCCGTACCGCCAACCTTGCGGATAATGCGTTCTTGAATCGCACGTAACAATTTAACTTGCATGGACAAAGGCAGCTCACCCACCTCATCCAGAAACAATGTCCCGCCGTTGGCCGCCTGAAAAAGCCCCTCCTTTTCATTTACAGCACCGGTAAAACTGCCCCGGCGGTGGCCGAACATCTCGCTTTCTATCAATGTCTCAGGTATCGCTCCGCAATTGACGGGAATAAATGGCCTTCCATGCAAAGGCCCTAATTCATGAAGCATCCTGGCAACGAGTTCCTTACCCGTCCCGCTTTCACCAATGACAAGAACATTGCTCTTGGTTGGCGCGACCCGTCCCACCAGATCCAGCAATTCGCGTATTGTCCTTGATTCACCAATAATACTTTTACTCACCACCACCCCCGGCAAGTTTGAATATCGGCAAATACATGGCTATCATCAATGCCCCGATAACTCCGCCCAGAAAAACCATTATGAGCGGTTCAATTAGTTTGCTCATCCCCGAGACCAGAGACTCTACATCAGCTTCGTAAAAATCAGCGATTTTCTCGAGCATCTTGTCCAGGTTGCCCGTCGATTCACCTATCTGTATCATCTGGAAAGCCATCTTCGGAAACACTGATTTTTTTGCCAGCGCCGTACCGAACGTTTGCCCGGATTCAACACTTGCCTTTATACCAGCGACGGATTCTTCTATAACAGCGTTATCTATAGTCGCCTTGCAGATATCGATGGCATCAATGAGATTAACGCCGGATGTGAGCAACGTCTGCATCGTTCTGCAAAAACGCGCCACTCCAGCTTTTTGCATAAGAACACCGAACAGCGGTGCCCTAAAGAATATCTTGTCCGTCAAGGCTCTGCCTTCGTTTGTCTTGATGAACTTTAAAAACATAATTCCAAGTAAAACCGCGCTCCCTATTAATAAAAGAGCATTATCTCCCATGAAATGGGCGGCGCCTATCACCATCTTAGTGGGTGCTGGCAGGCTTTGTCCGCTTCCTTTGAACATTTCCTCGAATTTCGGTATCACCACGATCAAGATAAAGCTGACCACCCCGACGCCTATCAATGTGACGATCGCCGGGTACATCATCATGCTTTTAACCATTTTTCTTAGGCGATCCTCGTCCTCTATGTACCTGCTCAAACGCTTCAGCATGTTATCAAGCGCGCCTGAGGATTCACCAGCGCGTATGAGGGCGATGTAAAGTTTTGAAAATACCGTTGGGTAAGCGCTGATCGCCTCCCAAAGATACGATCCTTGCGATACGCGCTCCTTCATACCTTCAAGTACTTTTTTAAATGACTTATGCACGGATTGCTCATGCAGGATTTCCAAGCTCTGCATTAACGGTATACCGGAATTTATAAGCACCTGGAGCTGGCGGGTAAATACTACTAGTTCAGTGATCCCGACACCCCTGATTTTCTGCCCTTTCACGCGCAAAGCAAGGCTTGTGGCCATCCCTCCCGACTTGACAATGCGAACCGGGCGGATCCCTCGGCTTCTGAGCACCATGCGCAGCTCGCCTTCGCCGGACGCTTCGATGCTGCCGGATGTTCTCTTGCCGCTCTTGTCTACACCTTCAAACTTATAATCCGGCATCGTTATTCCGATCCACCACTTTAGCCACGCATATTGGCCAACTGTTTGATGAGTTCTTCCTGCATGAAGCTGTGTTCGATGGCAGTTGTCTTTGAAATTACACCTTGGCTTACAAGGCTTGTCAGCGCCTGGTTCATGGTCTGCATGCCGGTTTCTTCCTGTCCAGACTGCATTGCAGAGTAAATATGGTGAATCTTATCTTCACGTATCAGATTACGTATTCCCAATGTAGGGATAAGCACCTCGCAAGCGAGGACCCTTCCGGTACCGTTGTTTTTCGAAATCAGCTGCTGTGAAACTACAACCTGCAGTGTAAAGGACAAACTCTGTCTGATTTGTGGCTGCTGATGCGGCGGAAATACATTAACTATACGGTTTATCGCCTGCACCGCCGTATTGGTGTGCAGGGTGGCGAAAACAAGATGACCGGTCTCAGCGATGGTCAATGCTGATTCGATTGTTTCCATATCACGCATCTCACCGACTAAAACGAAATCTGGGTCCTGGCGAAGTACGCGCTTAAGCGACGACGCAAATCCCTTGGTGTCCACGCCTACTTCACGCTGGTTAACCACGCAGCCCTTGTGCGGATGAATAAATTCGATCGGATCCTCTATGGTGATGATATGCCCGACTTCCTCCCGATTTAGTATGTCGAGCATCGACGCCAGTGATGTGGATTTACCGCTACCGGTGGCGCCGGTAACAAGTATAAGCCCGTTAGGCCTATGTATAACCGACTTCAGGATTTGCGGGAGCTTAAGTGAATCGAATTCCGGGATAACCATCGGAATGCGCCTGAATACAGCGGCAATCGAACCGCGCTGGTAGAAGACATTGCCACGAAAGCGTGAAAGATCTTTTATACCGAATGAAAAATCCAGCTCCAGGTGTTTCTCAAATTCGGCTTTTTGCGAGTCGGTTATAACCGAATAAGCCAATTCCTCGGTATCTTTGGATAACAACGGGTCCATTTTAACTTTGATCATCTTGCCATGGATACGGTACTGCGGCGGCGATCCCACCGAAAGGTGAAGATCAGAAGCACCCTGCTCAACCATGGTCTTAAGAAGTGATGGAAGACTTACTTTGGCCATTATGCCTCCATTGTCATTGATACAGCTTCTTCCAGGCTCGTTTTACCCTCGACCACCTTTGTAAGCGCGGACAAGCGCAGGGTCTTCATCCCCTCTTTAATCGCCTGTTTCTTCAATTCAAGGTGACTCTCTCCACGTAACACCATTTCCTTCATATTCTGGCTAAAATCCAGAACTTCATAAATGGCCACGCGCCCCTTGTAACCCGTACTATGACACCGTGAACACCCGTTGCCTTTAAAACATTGGACGTTTTCAACCTCATTTGCCGAAAGACCAAGCTCAACGAGTTTTTCAGGAGGGATTTTTTGTTCAACCCTGCAGCCAGGACAAATCGTTCTCAACAGTCGTTGTGCAACGATCGTATTCGTCGAGGCCACAACAAGAAATGACTCCACCCCCATATTCATAAGACGAATCAGTGTACTGGCGGCATCATTGGTGTGCAAAGTTGAAAGAACCAGGTGTCCAGTCAAGGCGGCCTGGATCGCGACTTCCGCAGTTTCATAATCCCTGATTTCACCTACAAGAATCACGTCAGGATCTTGCCTGAGCAACGATCTCAACACGCTGGCGAACGTGAGTCCAACTTCCTTATGAACCTGAACCTGGTTGATGCCGTCTAAATTGTATTCAACAGGATCCTCGGCGGTTGATAGGTTGTCGGTCTGCTTGTTTAGTTCCGTGAGAGCTGAATATAAAGTAGTTGTCTTGCCACTTCCGGTTGGGCCTGTGACAAGCACCATCCCGTTTGGTGCATTGATCCCTTTCCTGAATACCTCAAGCTGCCTGTTCTCAAAACCAAGCTGCATGAGATCAAGCTTCAGATTCCCCTTGGATAATAACCGGAGAACTATTTTCTCCCCAAAAATGGTCGGCATGGAATTAACTCGAAAATCTATTTCACTTCCGGCGACACGGAGCTTGATCCTACCGTCCTGTGGCACGCGTGACTCGGCTATATCCATGCGTGACATGATCTTAAACCGAGCGATGATGGCGCGCTTCATTTCAAGCGGCAACAGGGCCATTTCATAAAGCACTCCATCTATGCGCATCCTCACGCGCAAGCGCTTTTCATACGGCTCCACATGAATGTCACTAACTCCGCGACGAATCGCCTCACTCAATATCCCGTTGACTGCTTTTATTATCGGTGCATCTTGCTCTATCGATTCACCAGGCGCGTTGATTTCGTGAACATGCACGAGATCAATGCTCAGTGAATCGTCGGACAGATTTTTATCTTTCTGGAATGTCTCTATGGCGGAATCAACAGAGGCCGACCCTCCGCTGTAATACTTCAAAACAGTCGCATCAAATGCGGAATAAGATGTGAGCACGGCTTCGACATTTCTTTTAAGCGTGAACTTAAGATTTTCCAGGCCGTGAATGTATGACGGATCACACAGCGCCACCACTACAGTTTCCTTATTCATCTGTATGGGTATAGCTTGATATTTATTAACTATCGGTGGTGTAACGAGCTTGATCACTTCCGGGTTGATCTCGAATTTGGCCAGGTTAATACTGGGGAGACCGAATTTCTGGCCCAAATAGTAAAGAAGCCGCGTTTCCGCGATATATTTAGCCTCTATAAGAAATCTTATATGGCTCTTGCCACGTTTTACCGCATCCACAGCCTCATCAAAATGAGCTTGTGTGATTATTTTATCTTTTAGCAACAGTTCGGCTAATTGCCGCGACATGGCTCACATCCCTGGGCTTGCCTGAATTTTCACCTAAATTTCCAATAGATATCAGGTGATTATTTAATTTTGAGAGTCCAGGGGGGCTTTGTCAAGGTTTCGTCTATGTCCTTAGCTATTTGCGTTTTCAAATCATTAGCGTCAGAAAATTTCCGCTCGCTTCGCAAATACCGTAGAAACTTCACCTCTATTCCGATCCCATACAAATCAATATCCGTATTAATCAGGTGTGTCTCGATAAGCGGCTTTATCGGCCCGCAAAATGTCGGCCTAACACCGATATTGGTAACGCTCGGATAATTTTTACCAGAGCATGAAGTTACAGTCGCATAAACACCATATGGAAGCTCGAGTTTCCCTTCGACCCTAAAATTAGCCGTTGGGAAACCAAGCTCGTGCCCCCTTCTGTCTCCATGCATGACAACTCCGCGATAAAAGAACTCGCGTCCCGAAAGACGATTCGCGTTTATTATATCCCCCGACTTTAAATAACGCCTTATCGCGGAGCTCGAGACTACTTCAGTCCCGGATCGGTACGGTGGCAGAGCGGAAAACCCAATACCCGCTCGCCGGCACATCGATTCAAGAACAGGCAATGTTCCGTGGCGCTTCCTGCCGAAAGCGAAGTCAAAACCGATTATTATTTCTTCAGCTCCCACACGCTTGATCAAAACATCATAAAAAAACCGTTCTGGCTCAGTGAAAGAAAAATCCTTATTGAATGGTTCTTCTATAATCACATCAACGCCAAGCTCGGCCATGAGCTCAAGTTTTTCGTCATAAGTTAAAAGCAACTCCAGCTCAACATCGGACGTCAGTATGGCTTGAGGATGTGGGCGGAACGTGTATATCGCGCTTGTTCCGGCCCTGTTTTTTGCCGCATATAAAACTTTTTTAATAAGATCTTGATGCCCGATATGGATACCGTCAAAATTGCCGATCGTAACCACTGGCTTGTTTAACGGGCGCGAAAGGTTGTTTGCTCCTCGTATCACTTCCATATCACGTTATCCGTCACGATATAAAAAGCATCTCCCGATACTTCGGAATGGGCCAGTATTCATCGGCAATAATCGCCTCTAGTTTGTCACAAGTCCCGCGGATACCGTCCATCATGGAGCATACTTTAACAGAGAGTCTCCTGGCTTTCTCTTCTTCTTTGCTCATCGCTTCAACTTCACGAATCTCCGACTCAAGGTTCTTTCGATCTTTTTGCAAGTTGGTCATAAGATTGGACAACGTCCCGAGCACGTCCGTCTGCGGTGCTACAAAACCAAGCGTTTTTGCGTCCACAGCGGCTGAAAGCAGGCTGCCGTGATAGGCGTACGCGGCCGGCAAGATCTGTGTCTCGACCATGCCCAAAAGCGTATCAACTTCTATAAGCATGTTCTTGATATAGCGTTCCACCCTTACATGAAAACGCGACATCACTTCAGCTTCGCTGAATATGCCAAGACTGATAAGCATCTCCTTTGCTTTTGGTGTCAGTAGCTCAGCCAAAGCCTCCGGCGTCTTACGAAGATTTGGCAGTCCTCGCTTGCAAGCCTCATTTATCCATTCATCGGAGTAGTTGTTGCCTTCAAAACGAACCGGCTTCGTTTCTTTTATGGCATCCCTGACTACTTCAAGGATCGCTGTTTCCGTGGAACGAGTCGCGCTTGCCTTCTTTTTTAATGCGTCAATTATCTCGGTAAATCCCGCGCTGACAGCCGCATTCAATAGCGTGACGGGGAAAGCAATCGACGCAGAGGAACCTACCGCTCTGAACTCAAACTTATTGCCTGTAAAAGCAAACGGCGAAGTGCGGTTTCTATCAGCGTTGTCTTTCATAACTTCCGGAAGCTTGCTGATCTCAAGCTTTATTACAGCAGCCTCGGTACCAAGCTCTGTCACCGCTCCTTCCTCGATTTCATTTAAAATACGCGTGAGAAAATCTCCGAGGAAAACCGACATGATCGCTGGAGGAGCTTCATTAGCGCCTAATCTGTGATCATTTCCGCAGGAAGCAATGCTAGAGCGCAATATCCCTGCATACTTGTACGCGCCCTTCAATACGGCCATCAACACCAGAAGAAATCTTAAATTCTGATGTGGTGTCTGGCCGGGATCCAAAAGATTTTCACCATTGAGACCTGAACCACCGGCTGAGATCATGAGGGACCAGTTGTTATGCTTTCCGCTGCCGTTAATGCCAGAAAAAGGCTTCTCGTGTAAAAGCACTGCAAAACTGTGCCTTAGCGCGACTTTCCGCAACACTTCCATCATGAGCTGGTTGTGGTCGGTTGAAATATTTGCTTCCTCGAATATAGGCGCTGTTTCAAACTGGCTAGGGGCGACTTCATTGTGTCTGGTTTTCAGCGGCACACCAAGCTTGTACAGCTCATGCTCAACCTCGCTCATGAAGGCTTGAACACGCGCCGGAATGCTCCCGAAATAATGATCCTCCAGCTGCTGCCCCTTCGGCGGCTGACCGCCTATCAAAGTACGCCCGGTCATGATGAGGTCTGGCCTTAAATTGTAAAAGGAACGATCTATGAGGAAATATTCCTGTTCCGCTCCTAGCGTTGGCACTATACGTTTAACGCCTTTGTCACCGATTATGTGTAATAATTCACAAGCCTTTTTCGACAGCACCTCAATACTTCTAAGGAGGGCGGTCTTCTCGTCAAGCGCGTCCCCGTGATAGCTTATAAAGGCGGAAGGTATACAAAGCGTCTTTCCATTTGTGTGTTCTATGATGAAAACTGGGCTTGATGGGTCCCAAGCGGTATAGCCCCTGGCCTCAAAAGTCGTGCGCATACCACCGGATGGAAAACTTGAGGCGTCCGGTTCACTCTGAATAAGTTGCGCTCCAGAAAATTTTTCTATAGGGCGGTTGTGCTCATCAATAGTCAGGAAGGCATCGTGTTTTTCGGCGGTGGACCCGGTCTGTGGCTGAAACCAATGACAAAAATGCGTAACTCCGCGGGACAGGGACCACTCCTTGATCGCATGTGCGACCGTGTTGGCTATTTCTCGGTCAAGTTTTTTCCCGGTATCAATCGTAGAAACAAGTTTGGTGAATACTTCCTTTGGCAATTTTTCTTTCATCTTCTGGATGTCAAAGGTGTTGCTGCCGTAATAATCGGATACTCTAAGTTTCCTACCCTGTTCATCCCTCGGCGTATCAAATCTGCGAGGCGTCCGTGAGTTTATTTCCTTGATTGCGTCGAATCGGGCTTTTGCGCCGATTCCTCCCATAATAGATGCTGTCATGCGCGGTCTCCTTGCTCATTTTAACGTACGCGTAACGTGGCCATTTAAGGTCGCTAAATTGTCAAATACAGAGCTGGTCACCATGCCGGCTCCAAACAAGTTGCTGCTGAAGATAGTTATAAACGAGAGTATTTAATTTTTCATCTCTTCTTATGATTGCTCTTCGCTATTTTTTCTAGCTGATCGGCCAAGAGCTGTCCCTCAGCCACCCACTTGGACAATTCATCCCTGGCTAAAATCGCATCGTCACTGCCTGTTCCAGCAAAGCGCACCCAGTCGGCAAATTCAAAAATATTTTCAATCCTTTGCCAAAAGGATGGCTCCATCTTGCCAGCGTTGATAAGAACACTGCCCAATTCCGGCCGCGACAATGATCTGACGCTTATTTTCGGAAAAGCTCTCCCTAGCGAGTCAAGCAACGTCTCACTGAGAAGCTCATATTTTTCAGCTATCTCCTGCTTTCCGACGGATCCTTTCATGGTTGACGCTGAGGTTTTCAACCTAAGCCACTTTCTATAGGAGTAAAATTTCTTCATCGCCTGACTCTTATGTTGCGCAATCCACTCCCTGAGTTTTATCATCCGCTTATCCGATGAAAAAAGAAGCAGCCACATGAACAATATCCCGGCAATCACCATTAACATGCGCGTGAGCGTGTCGATGCCAGTCAGCCATTCACGTCTTACAAAATCAATCAATTTGACAAGGAGTGCGCTCGGCTGCTCGATATAATTTTTTGTGCCCTGTTGGTGAATTGGACCCGGGTTATTGTTGGCGATTGACCCCGAGTTTGATGCCGACTCAAGAACATTGATCTCTATTTCATCCGTGGACTTCACGACGTACTTGCTTAGCGACGGATCAAAAAAACTAAACTCCAGGCGTGGCAACTGAATTTTACCAGGCCTCCTTGGAATAAGTAAAAACTCGAATATCTTCTCCCCAACCCCACCCTTCCTGGTTGAAGCGCGGCCCTTTGAATCATACAGTTCTATATCCTGCGACCACTTCTGCTTTGGTTCGCCGATCGCCGCCACATTCCCCCGCCCCTCAACTTTAACGGTCAAAGTAACAGCTTCGTTCGCGCGGACCTCGTACTTATCCACCGCGGAAACAACATTAAAATCTCCAACCGCACCTGTAAAAGACTGGGGGCGTTCGCTATCCGGCAACGCCAATACATCAACATGAATTGGCTCGCTCTGCCCGCTGCCGCTTTGTGGAGCCATCTGCTGGAAAAATCGCAAAAACGGATCATCATCCATTTCATCGGAATCAGGGCGATTCCTATAATAATTATACTTCAGCCCCATCTGATCGATTTTAAGTTTTCCTTCCTGCAAAGGATACGCGGCATATCTTGCAAGAAGGGATCGTTCATAAGGAACTCCATCAAGTACCACACGCTCAGAATCAAGCCGCTGACCCATCACGGGAATATCAATATCCTCCCGCAAAAAGCCGTTGAGTACTGGATATTTTTCAACCTGAATATTAAACACGCGCAATTTACGATAAAGATAATAACTAACTATGAGCTGCTCCCCCTTGAAGAGCTTATTCTTGTCCACCTCTGCCTTGACAAAAATATTCTTGGATAAAATCTCCTTAGCTGCACCACGAAGTCCTATCCCGCCACCGCCATAACCCTTGGGAGCGGCGGTCCCAGCACCAGCCGGCCCCACCTGTACTGAAAGATCCGATGCTTTATATGTTTTACCACCTACGTCTATTTCTATACCGCGTATGGCAAGACTGCCGGTCTTAAGCGGCCGCAGAACTTTGGTTAATTCATGGTTGTTTCTGACACCGAAATTACCGTTCTCATAATAAGACTCCACAAAAGTGCTTGTGTATTCATTCACGACTTCAAAATCAGGGGCGGTGAATCTAGGGCGTCCCGCCGACAATGTGCCGTTTGCACGTACACTCATTTTAAGGGACACAGAATCATCAAGCGCGATCTGCGCGCGGTCAAGGCGAGCATTGATTTCTACATCTGCGCCAAAAGCCGCAGACTCTAAAAACATAATAGCTATAAGCGCAAACATGTTTACCTTACCAGTTCTTACCATTCTCTTGCTGATTGCCATGTTGTTTTTTTAACTTCATCTGTAATTCACGTTCCCGATTTTTTAATTCAGCAAAAACCCGCTCCGCATCTTGATCTGACATTTTTTCTGACTTGAAAATCTTTTTCTCCTGTCTTGGCGTTTCTTTGTAGCGCTGTTGTTCGTTTTTCTGCTTTTGGTCTTGCTGATCACCATTGTTCTTTTGATTGTTCTTTTGATCATCGTCCTTTTGTTTGTCATCAGGTTTATTATCTTGTTTGTTTTCCTGTTGATTTTTTTGTTCCTGCTGCCTCTTTTGAATCAGAAGTTCCATGTTTTTACGGGCATCCGCTTCAAGATTCTCATCTTTATTTAATCGCGCGTGATCAATGGATTCAAGATACGCTTTTACAGCGCCATGAATATCACCCTTTTTACCGAGCGTTACACCAAGATTATACTTTGACTTGCCGGCAAGACCTGGATTTTGGGCAGCCCTATCGAAAGCCCTTGCTGCCTCATCTAGATCCCCTTCATGTAACTTTATTATCCCTTCATTAAATTCCAATTCATGGCTTTCAGGAGCCGCCGTTCTGGCGTCTTTAAAATGTTTCTTGGCATCATCCAGCTTCCCATCTTTATAAGCCCCTAGGCCTTTTCCATTTTCTGAATAAGCCTTTAACGAATTTAACGGGGAGGCCGCAATCGCTACATTGATAAACGTCCCATAAATTAATAAAAGCATTATTAGCACTTTTCTTACAGGCATACCTATTTCAAGAATAAGCAATAAGACAGCCACGGCCAAAGGATATTGGAACCTGTCTTCACGCACAAGATATCGCCTTTCAGCATATTCAGAACGATTCATAAGATTCATTTCAACGGCCAAATCCTCCACCTCGGCCTCATTGGCGGTAATATTCCAATATCTGCCGCCAGCTGACTCAGCTATTTTCTCGAGATCACTTGGCTTAAAAGAACTCACAACCGGCTGTCCTGACCGATCACGTTTATATCCACGAAGAGAACCGGCTTCATCCCTGATAGGCACGGGGCCGCCCTTTTCAGTCCCGACCCCAAAGACATAAAGCCTAATTCCGTTTTGTTTATATTGTTTTATTGCCTCGGTTACGCCGCCTTCATGATCCTCGCCATCGGACAATAAAATCACTATTCTAGAAGACTGTGTGTTATTTTCGCCTATAGAAGCCTCTTCTGCCGCCCTTTCTAAAGCTTTTCTTGCTGTTTCAAGTCCCAAACCTAAATCAGTCCCTTGATTCTTAACGGTTGTAGGGGTCGTTAATTCCATTGTATCCAAAAAATAACTCAAATCAGTTGTCAGCGGACTGGCGACAAATGAACTCGCGGCAAATGCCACAAGCCCCACGCGATCACCACTTAACCTCTCAGTGATGGAGCGTATAATATGCTTGGCCTTTTTAAGCCGGCTCGGCACAACGTCCTCCACATCCATGCTGCTTGAAACATCAAGGGCAAAAATCACGTCAAGGCCATTCAACTTCGATATCTCTTCATGAGCACCCCATTGCGGACGCGACAAAGCGATCAGGGCAAAGGCCACGGTAAACAGCCACACCAATCCTTTTCTTTTTCTGGCTGCATGATTGATTTCCGGGACTATTGACCGCCACATCGCCTCTTTGGCAAACCTGGCTAGTCTTTTTTTGCGGCTGTTTTCATCAAGGAACAGCAACAGATGAATCGCTGGCAGGGCAAGGAGCAACCAAAGCCACCCTGGATTCATGAATCTCATGGCACAAGCCTCCACCAGCCCCTGGCGAACACCTGTTCCACCACAAGTGCCAACAAACCAAGCTTCAGGAACTTGTCACATCTCTCGTCATACCTTGTTTTTTCCGAAGCTTTTATTTCAGTTTTCTCGAGACGGTTAATTTCGCTGAATACCGACTCCAAAGCACTCTCATCCGTAACACGGTAAAATTTCGCATCGGTTCTCTTGGCAATTTGCTGGAGCAACTCCGGATTCAGCGCATTTTCAAACCACTGATATGTGGTGATGGTATTTCCGAATGGCCCCTTATGCTTTATAGGGAGCCTGACTCGGCCCTCCCTGCCTATTGCTATCGTGTAAACTTTTATACCAAAACCTTTAGCCAGTTCCCCGGCAGTGGCTGGATCGACTTGCCCGACATTGTTATCACCATCGGTAAGCAGCACTATAATCCTGCTTTTTGCTTTCGAGTTTTTCAGGTGGCTGGTGGCCAATGCAAGCCCATCACCAATAGCGGTACCATCCTTTAGAACACCGATCTTGGCATCCCTTATTGCTTTCGTGACAAGAGCGTAATCAAGCGTCGGCGGGGCTAAGGTCAATGGTTCACCACTGAAAACAACGGATCCAATCCTGTCATTGCTTCGGCCTTTGATGAAATCTTGCATTACATCCTTTGCTATATCGATCCTAGGCCTCTCGGAGAGATCTTCGATATTCATACTGGCTGAAATATCAAGGACCAATATTATATCAATACCAGCCACAGTGCGCTCGGTCTGCTTAAAGCTTGATTGCGGTCTGGCAAGCGCAATGACAAAAAATACTAGCCCAATATATTTTAAAAAAAGCAGCAACTTGACCGGGCTACGGGCAGAAACGGCTGGCGGCACTGGTAACGGAAACATCACCCGGGCCGATCTGTTTCGCTTCACCCAATAACGGTGGAGCAAGGGGATTATTAATAAAATTACGATAAAAAACCAGGAGCTAAGGCGCATGCACGCCCCCGCTGGCAGCTATGTTCATCTGTGCCTGCCTAATTCTGCGCGAATTAATCACAAGATTGCGTGCCGCGATCATGGCGCCAGTGGCAGCCTCATTATGTGGGATGTGATCGGTAAATTTCACAAGATCCAATGACTCAAAAAACCCTCTTAATTCATCAATAACCTGCCCTGGCATGTCATGCTTTTTATTGCGGAAATAAAATAAAATCTCCCAGCTCGTAGATTCCACCGCATCAAAATCATAGCGCGCTCCAAGATATGTTTTAATTATTTCTGACAACCTGAAATAATGCGGTTTGAATTTGCCTTTTTGGATGTAACCCATCTTCTCAAGCGCATCCAAAGCGGCTAGCGCAATCTCGTCTTCCGATTTTGGCGGCTCAGCCGGAATACAGGCCACCGTAGATTTTGCCATCCGGCTTTTCCGCCATTTTAAAAATGCATAAATGCCGGCGCCAATTATAATTAACAGGATCGTTATGCCGGAAACTACCACTAACCATGGGTACGGTAATCCGACAGGAGGGCTGGCATCCTCCGGCTGCTGCGGGTTCTTGTCATCGGCTTTGATCGCTGAATTCACACTGATCGCAAATGGACCGGTCTCGCCAATCGTATTACCATCAGCGCCCTTTATAAAAAGAGATGGTAACGTCAGCTGCCCTGACTTTAGCGGTGTGACTGAAAAAACCAATCTTGAATCAATTCCTGATATTATCTCCCAACCATTGTCTTGCAGATCTTCTTTACCGGATATGGTCGAACCGCCAGCCATCAATGCCTCATCACCGACGATCCGTAATTCTATCTTATCGCCCACTTTTACATCGGCCGTCGGTTGCCCGCTACTGGAGTAAAGCTCTATATCATAAACAGTTCCTGCATATGATGAAGCACACGCCAGCAATAACGCCGCGAGAGTGCTACTATAGCGTCTCCACAAGCTACCCATCACCTGGCTACCTATTATGTCGCTTGCTGCGTTTCTTAAAAAAACGCACAACAGCTTCTCCATAATCTTCCTTCGTGCCGATCTTAAGAAGTTCAACCCTACTGTCTGAAAAAGCATTTTTTAAACGCCCTTCATGTGCGGCTCGCCTTTCCTGTATCCACTTCTTAAACCGATATGAAGAGGTATCGATAAATCTCTCCTCACCGGTCTCCGGATCCATTAATAAAATATGGCCAACCGCCGGAACATCGAACTCCCTCATATCATTCACCATGACCGCGACAACATCATGGCGGCGCGAAAGCAGCTTGAGCTGCCTCTCATAATCAGTCGCGAGAAAATCACTGATCACAAAAATGACGCCACTATGCTTCATTATCCTGCCGGTTGATTCAAGTGCGCCTTTTAAGTCAGTTCCTTTTGTCTTTGGCTCATGGTCCAATATGTCGCGAATGATCCTTAAAATATGCTGCCTGCCCTTCCTTGGCGCAATGATCTTGTCTATGCCCCCCGAAAACATTATCATGCCGATCCGGTCTCCGGTCCTGCTCGCGGCATAAGCAAGCATTCCAGCTATCTCGGCGGCTATTTCAGATTTTAATTTCTGCCATGAGCCGAATGCGCCGGATCCAGAAGCGTCTATGACGAGAAAAACAGTGAGCTCCCTTTCTTCCTCGTATTTCTTTATCAGAAGATCCCTTGTCCTGGCGCTTACCTTCCAGTCAATATGGCGTATATCATCTCCAGCAACATAAGGTCTGTGTTCTGAAAATTGCACACCATGACCTTTAAAGTGGCTCCTGTACCTTCCGGACATGGCTTCATCGACCATCTTGCGCGTGGTAATTTCAATGAGACGGACTTTCCGTAACAAATCTTCCGAAAGCACTTCGGCAACCCCTCTTATGGCACTTCCACGCGCTCCAATATCCGCTTCACGATTTGTTCGCTGTCGACCCCATCGGCTTCAGCCTCAAACGAAACGAGTATCCTGTGTCTTAAAACATCATAGGCCGTATGCTTCACGTCGTCGGGGGTAACAAAGCCTCTATGATTAATAAATGCGCTAGCCCGGCTCGCCCTCGCAAGCGCTATGGTCGCCCTGGGCGAAGCACCGACATGTATCTGTCGCTCAAGATCAGCAAGGCCAAGTTTGGCCGGGAATCTCGTGGCAAAAACAAGCGTCAGGATATAGTCCTTAATCTTCTCGTCCATGTATATGCCCGCGCATATACGACGGGCATCGAGTATTGTCGAGGGCTGGCAGACCTTGCTCGCTTTCGGTAAATCTACGCCTGACATGAGGTTAAGTATTTTCTTTTCCTCGTCCTGAGTTGGATATCCTATCTTGACCTTGAAGAGAAACCTGTCAAGCTGCGCCTCTGGCAACGGGTATGTGCCTTCTTGTTCAATCGGATTTTGCGTAGCCAACACAATGAACAGTTCCTGCATTGGATACGTGGTTTCACCGATTGTAACCTGACGTTCGCCCATCGACTCAAGAAGCGCGCTCTGAACTTTCGCCGGTGCGCGGTTTATCTCATCAGCAAGCACCAGATTCGTAAAAATCGGCCCTTTCTTCGGAATAAATTCGCCTGATTTCTGATTGAATATCATCGTCCCGACAAGATCAGCCGGCAGAAGATCCGGCGTGAACTGTATACGCTGGAAATCCGCATGGATTATATCAGCGAGCGTCTTTATCGCGAGTGTTTTTGCTAAACCCGGGAGTCCCTCCAACAGCACATGTCCATCGCACAAGAGGGCCATCAATAGGCGTTCGATAAGGGTCTTCTGCCCTACGATGACTTTGGACGCCTCCTGCAATACAGTATCAACAAACTGACTTCTTCTTTTGATTTCTTCCGTAAGAGACTGCACATCTGTTGTAGTAAGCATACTGGAATAATACTATTTTCATCGCGACTCAGAAAGTCCTCGTCGAATAAGTTTTAAAAATTCTTTAAGTTCCCCGTTCTCGACATACCGGCTTGCGGTGCTAAATACCTGATAAAATTCATCAGGGGATGTGGCCGTCAAAGCAAGTAATTGGTCAACATCGCCGGATTCAGCCCTTTCAGCCAAATAAATTCTAAGCCTCTCGGCAAGGTGGTTTGAACCTGGCGCTGATGACCTGCCAAGAATAAAATCCAACATCTGATCCGAGATTTCATCAATATGGAGTGCTTGATAATCAGGCAGAGCCTCCATAGCTTGTTTCCTTGCCTTAAAAAGATCCCACGCATTATGTGCACCAGGATCAACATCTATTGCTTTAATCACCGAGAGCACATCCACACTTACCGTACTTAAACCATGTCCAAGTATTGAAATAAATTTCTCTTTATTAATGAAATCCGTATCCTCATAAAATGCCCGTAAAAAATTTGATAATTTCATTGAACGCATGAAATCTCGTATCAATTCCGGCTTGGAGGCAAGGTAGTCGCGGTGGGCCTCAAGTATAGTAGCCAGGCTTTCAAGTTCCGCTTCTATTAATCCGGTCTGGCTTCCAAGTGCTATCATGTAAAAAGCGAGTTGCCTTAGGTGGCGGTCATCAGAAGAGTCCATTATGTCAAAGATCTGATCGAGCACGTTCCAAAGAAGAGTGCGCTTGCCATCAGAAATAATTAACGAATTAAACACCCTCCTTATCATTGGTGATGCGGAACCTTCTGTGAGAGACACAAAAAAATCATCCAAGGTCACGTCATCGGGCTCAAACTGTCTGATCGCCTTGCCTGCCTGATGCATCACACCCATCCGTACAAATCGCATGATGACGCTTAAGTTATTGAACCAACCTGCCTTGGGGGTTCGGTACTTTTCAGGCGTGGAATAGTAAACCTCGAAAAACAGGTCGCGCAATACTTTCATGCCGCCATCAAACCTTGTACCGCTGCCCGGAAGATTTTCCTCTATCACCGAGAGTGCCTGTCTGCTGTTAAATAGATAACTCTTCATTTCATGAGAGATCATGAAACCAAAAATCCCCTGCGCCTTTGGATCGGTTGTTTCGTATTTTTGCAGATCAGGAGGGTCACGTGGATCGGCGGCTTGAGTGCAATGCGGGAGATCAGGGAAACCGCTCAAATCCTCAAACTGTTTCTGCGTGGTGCTTATTTCCTCAAAAACTTCACGCAACATTTTAGGCCTTGATTTACCATCCGGGAACTTGCGCTTTATTTCATCAGGCCAAAGCTCCCTCGGTTCATCCCCCCAAGCTTCCGCGAACTGCGCCAGATAATGCATGCCATAATTCTTGTTAAACGGCACCGGCGGGATAAAATCGCCGTTGATCAATAAAAGTTCTAAGCGGTCGAGCGTGTTCACCAGGCGAACTCTTGGCCTTGTTTCTCCTGGGAAAAAATAAGTCATCAGCTTCCTATCATCCGATCTCTCATACAACCATCGCTTCAGATACTGTGGAGTGTAATGCTGTTTTTGATTAGGCCGCTGGCTGGGCTGCAAAGTAAAATAAGTCGTAAAAGCTAAGAGAGATTCCATCAGCTTTCGTTCCGGGGCGCTATGCCCAGGGTCTGCGATCTTGTCAAAAACCAGATTCAACCTGCTTTTAAACTCGGCTTTACTCCAGCTTCTGCGCTGGATTCCATTCACCTTGTCCCATGTTGTAACCGCATTCTCATAGTCATCAATGATCTGCTGGGCGCGGACAATCCCCTGAGGAACATCTCCGCACTCCTTATTGCTGATCCATCTGATTACCCGTTCAGTATCATAACCGTCTTGACCACTCTGACCGCCTGGCAATGGAGGTTCTGGCGAACGCTCTATAATCTTTTCAATGTAGTCAAAAATCTCGAAAAAATCCTCCCTGCGCAAAACAGAAGCTGCAAATAATTCGAGACGCCTTAAGTTGGCTTTGGCTTGACCAATTATCGGTTTTAAAAAATCAAGTAGTGGGCGCAATACCGAAGACTCAGCGGCTGCATGACCGCGCCCCACCCAAAACGAAGAAGCGTCAATTAATCTAAAAAATCTTCCGTCATCCATGGCTTCCTGCCAGCTGCCCATCAGGAAAGCTTTTTCTGAATATGAAAGGTTAAGTTTTTTCAATAGATCAATCTGGAAGTTCCAAAGCACGCGTCCATCTTCCATACGATGAGTCATCATGAAATCAACAGCATCCACGATATCGCCGTGTTTCTTGTCACTGTCGCGACAGCTCAACACATTCCTGATGCGTTCCTGGAAACCTGGGTCATTATAATCAGCCAGTGAATGGTTTAAGTCTATCAACCCACATGATGCATCCGCTTCAGACGGCTCTGGCTTTATGGGAAACGCACTCAAATCATCAACCCCGAAATCATGACGCCACTTTGGGACGAACGCAGGCTCATCAACTTCATTAATCGCCACCTTCCCACCCACAGCAAATTTGTGAAACAACGTGGTCAGCGCGCCAAGCAGTTCCTTCAACCTGCCGTCTTTGGATATTTCACTCATCAACATCAACGACTCATTGAACTCCGGCATGTCTGAAATCGTAAACAGCGAATTAAAGAAGCTTTCATTCTCCGTCGCCTCAGCCATAAGATCATGCACGATATTGATCATCGGATGAACATCATTTACATAAAAAGCTGATCTGATATTCCGCAGTGAGGTTATCACTATCTGCTCATCGTAATCTATGAACCGGTCTATCCCGCGCAGTAAATTATGAAAATTTTCATGGCCCGCATTTGCGACGGCTTTCATAAACACATCGTAAATACTGCGGTTTGATAACGCAGGATCAGTCTCCAAAACATATCTCACGGCATCCGCGAACACCTCCCTGTCGCTGACCCGGAGCAAGTTCAACAACAGCAAGATATCATCCCATGCATTACGGTCATTGAGCTCAGTCATCAATGGTATGAGGTGCGTGAATTCACCGTCCGCCATCAAACCATGCAGCAACTCAACAAGGGGGCGGCTTATCTTCCCCCCGGGAAGCGCCTTCTCAACGCCATAAAGCGCTTTCAAGAAAACCGCCGCCGGCTCTATGGCGGTCGTATCAGCAAAATTTACAAGTGAATTGTAATAGCGCCCCAGTTCCGATGGATACCCACAAAATGGGTTCATCATGGCCAGAAAAAGCACATTATCACGTTTTATATAAGTGGCGACATGTGCGGGGGTCTGTGTGGCTAATTCATTCAACATGAAAAGCCCCGGATTAGCCAATTTCGCGCCATCCAGGCACCATATAGGGTTGGCAGCGGTTTGCATCAGCATCCCGAGCCCATCAAGAATGTAACCATCGGATCCAAGAAGAACCTTAAGCACGGAGGACGTTCTTGGAACTGTATCCCTTAAATCTTCCGAATTACTTCCAAAAACCTTATCAGATATCCCAAAAATATCGCCGTTCACCAGCTCGCTTGCTATTATTTTTCCGGTCTCAATATGTCTTGGATTTTTTATGTATTCAAGGAGATGGAATGCCTGTTCTTTTAAACTGCGCCGCGCAGGACTCCCAATGCGAAGTCGGCTTTGTAATTCAGCGAAGGACCTTGATGAAACAAATGTCATCAAACTATCAATCAAGCTAACGGTATTGTCATGATTAATTTTCTCGGCAAGCTTTTCCAAAGCCGTCAATATGCTCTTACGATCGCCGAGAGAATATCCTTCTCTAAGCAGCGCTATTACGCTTGTAATGAATTCCTCATTCTCAAGGAATTTACCAACCTGCATGAACGTGGCATCCAGGATCTTGCGTCGCTCAAGTGCGAAGTGAGTTTTTTCTAGCTCATAAAGCATCCGCTGGTTATTTAATATATATTTATTTAATACCGTTACGATGGGCTCGATTTCACCATCGGAAAGCTTGCTTGAAAGTCTTTCCATGGGATCAAGCGCGCCATATGAGTTAAAGCAACTAAGAAGCTTCCTGAAAACTGGGACATCCAACTCAGGTTTGGATAAATCAAGTCCAGCGCAGGATGTATTGATTTGTCGATAACCGGTGATTGATGCCACACCCCTGTCCTTGGTTCCACCGCCAAAGAAACTCATTGAACACGACACCTGAGTTAATAAAAACAGTACCGCCAGCCCGCCAAATAACCTTCGGGACGTGGATATAGGCCATTTAACAAATGACCGACATTTTTTTGTCATCAATAGTTGATCGGAATAATATGATTTTTATTAGAGAAAAAAGTGTTAAATTAATATATTTTTTAAGTTACTGCGGCGCAGTAAAGATAGGGTCGTACTTAAATAATAAATATAAATTATAGGAAAAACGCAAGAAATTCACGCTATTAAAACGTCAAATCGCCTTTTTCAGGCCTTGGCAATGCAATAGGAGCTCCCGGTCTGTCGGCCGCCAAATTGGCAAAAAGCGTATACTCCGGCAACCACGCAAGCCTGACAGTGGCTGTCTCGCCAGACCTGTGCTTTGCCACAATCAATTCGGCAATCCCCTTGTCCTCCGTGTCCCTGTTATAAACTTCATCTCGGTAGATAAAGCAGACGATATCCGCATCCTGCTCGATTGCTCCTGACTCACGCAGATCCGAAAGCATAGGCCGCTTGTTTGGCCGGCTTTCGACACTGCGGTTGAGCTGCGAAAGCGCTATAACCGGCACCTTAAGTTCCTTCGCTAGATTTTTTAAATTGCGACTGATCTCAGAAATCTCGCGCTCCCTGGAGCTATCACCCTTTTGTGACTGCCGCGTACCTTTCATTAGTTGGAGATAATCCACTACAATCAGATCGAGTCGTTTCTCTACAGACAACAATCTTCTACAGCGGGCCCTCACATCCATAACGGATAAATCACCTGAGTCATCTATGAAGATTTTTGACTTCGAAAGGCAATCCGCCGCTTGAGCAAGCTTCGGCCAATCCCTGTCCACAAGGCGACCTATCTTCAATCTTTTTGCATCTATCCTGGATAGCCCGGATAAAAACCGGAAACCAAGCTCTTCCTGCGACATTTCAAGCGAAAAAACCGCCACCACTCCACGCGTGGTCATTGATATATTCTGAACCGCTGAAAGGAAAAAACTCGTTTTCCCCATCGCTGGCCGTGCCGCTATTATCACTAGCTGACCTGGGCGGAGACCGCCGGTAACATTATCAAAATCCTTGAAACCTGTTGCCAAACCGATCACATCAGACTTACGCTGAGCAAGCTCTTCAATGGTATGCATGTTCTCGACGAGAACTTCCTGCATGCTAGCAAATGACTTGGTCAGCCTCGTATCAGCCACCGACAATATTCTTCGTTCTGTCTCATCGAGAAATGCTTCGGTATCCTCGATGCCATCAAGGGCTTCGCCTATTATTTCTGATGCTGTTTCAATAATCCTTCGTAAAAGAGCCTTCTCCCTCACGATCTTCGCATAATGACTCACATTGCTGGCTGCGAAAGAATCTTCAAAAAGACTAGTCAGTGTGGCGTTGCCACCAACATGCTCATAAGATCCGCGGTCTCTCAAGGCAGCGGTGAGCGTGACCAGATCAACCGGTTCACTCCGCTCGGCCAAAGCAACCATGGCTTCAAAAATTTTACGGTGTGATTCCCTGTAAAAATCCCTCGACTCGATGCCTGCTTCTGTTACGCGATGTATAAGCTCGTTATTTAAAAGTACCGCGCCAAGAACCGATCTCTCTGCCTCTATGTTATTTGGTAGGGACCTGTTATTTTTAGGTTGGTCGGGGTTCTCAGTCTGAAGAGACTCGTTCCCGAACATTTGAGCTATTCCTCTTTTACAACTGAAACTTTGATTGTGGCCGTTATGTCGGCTTCCAGCTCAATAAAAACATCGTGCGTGCCAAGAGACCTTATCGGTCCATGGAGTTTTATTGACTTCTTGTTAATATCGAATCCGCTATTCTTTAATGCCTCTGCTATGTCGGTCACGCTTACGGAACCAAACATCTTATCCTTCTCACCGAACTTGCGAGCAATGGTCACCAAAACCTCATTCAGTTTCGCGGCTAATTCATCCGAAGCCAGCTTCTGGGATTGGCGTTTCTTTTCAAACAGCCGTTTTTGGTGTTCCATGGCGGCAATGTTTTTTTCATCAGCTCGGACTACCATGCTCTTCGGTAAAAGAAAATTTCTAGCATAGCCGTCAGAAACCCTCACAACGTCTCCAACACGGCCAAGGTTCTCTACATTTTCACGTAAAATAACAAGCATCTCCAACTCCTATCTTAATATTCAAACAAGACATCATCACGATTGCCTTAACTTGCTTCGAAAGTCAAACCAGAGGTCAAAGAACCCTAAGCTCAACAAAAGCGGCATAGTAAGAAAAACCGCAGCCAAAAAACCAAAAACTCTAAACATTCCCCGAACGTTCCATGCATTAAAGAAAAATGTCAGAATGCTCAGACCTTGCAACGCATAAACCGACATTATTACTTTAAACAAGTTCAATGATATATCAGCAACAAGGCCAGAACCAAAGATCAACAACGCACCAGTTGCAATGGCGGGCCAAACCAAAAAAGTTGGCGCGCGCCAACTTTGAAGAAACTGCGGTGCAAGCCCAAGCTTGTCGCGCAATCCATCAGGGTTCAACCTGATCAGCATGACGGTATTTATGGTTACAAGCAAAAGACTCAATATGAGCAGTGCTGAAGGAAATTCCAAAATCAATCTATTTTTCCATTCCTCATACTCAAGTCCACTCAATGCAGCCTGATGGCCAGACACAGAATTTTCGATATAGTCAACAGCCGCAGAAACTTGCTGTTTTATTTCTGCCACCGGACTTGATCCCGAGTTCATTGAGTAAATAACAAATGCAATGCCCCCTGTAATCATCATCGCCACGAGCGCCATAATCACTGTTTTTTCTAAGGATTTCCTATGTTTTAACGCCTCGCTAATAACAAATACAGGAACCACGGAGAACACAAAGAACAATATAAGTGTAGAAACCCCAGCTGAAAAAAACACTATAGCAACGTTACATATGATCGCCGGTACGAATAGTTTTTCCCTTTTCCTAAATCGCAACGCCAAAAGGGGCAATGGTGCCAAGATAGCAAAAACGGCGCTTATAAAAAAAACTGCGCTTAAGAAAAAAGGTAGGGCCTTGATCCAAAGAGGTATCTTAACCGATCCTCCTTCGCCTTCGGATGTGATGGAAAAATTCTTCTTCTCCTCTGCGCTCGGCTCCTCTTGGCTAGGGCTAGGCCCCCGTTCACCCTGCAAGGACGGCGAAGAAGAATTATGAACCCATCGTGACATATCCAACCATAGCCAAGTTCCGCGCACGCTTAATTGCCGTGGTAAGTTTACGTTGATGTTTGGCGCAATTACCAGAAATCCGCCTCGGGACTATCTTGCCATACTCACTTACAAATGACTGCACGATACGCACATCCTTGTAGTCCAGAATGAAATCAGAGTCGGAACAAAACCGGCAAACTTTTTTCCGGTAATATCCGCCAGACATTTTTTTAGATCGCTCATCACCATCCTTTTCCGACCTGTCGTCAGACTTGTACCGATCCATCTTATCGCGATCATCACTCTTAAAATTATTAACGCCAAACATTTCATTTCTCCTTAATAGCTACATCACCGATCAGTTAACGTAAGTTATTCTTCAACATGCGATGAAATATTCTCATCAAACATATCATCTCGCATATATTCTCGGCCACCGCGCCCGCCCATATCGTAATGGCCGCGACGTTCAAACCGCTCTTCACGGCGGCTTTCACGTTCCGCTTCACGTCTTTTTGCTGCGTCTTGCATTTCAACTCGTTCCTTTTTGAAGGCTTCTTTGTCAAAATTATCCCCCAAATGGACCGTCAAAAACCGAAGGACATGCTCATTCAAACGGAGCTGCCTTTCTATTTCCTGAACAATCCCGCCTCCACCGGTGTAAACAACATAACTATAATGGCCACGAGTCTCCTTCTTAATTGAATAGGCCAGCTTGCGCCGCCCCCAATCTTCGGTGAGCACCACGTCACCGTTAAATTGTCCTACAGTATTTGTAAGACGCTCTTGCAGTGACTTTAAGACTTCGTCCGATATTTCTGGCTTGGTTAAAAAAGTCGTCTCGTACCCTGAGATTGAATCCCTTGGCATTTCTTCCTCCTTTTGAATAATGGGATATAAGCACCCCAAAAGCCCCATAAGCAGCCGTCAAGCGGTCTTAAACTAACAGAGCAAGGTTATCTAAAGAGCTAGACTCTTAACATAACGATGATGAAATACCTAAACCCTTTTTATGGCCTGGAGCGCCCCTCTAACGGATCTTCAACCTGCCGTGTTTCACGCCTGCGCGGTTCAAGCCACTGAACAACCCAAATTGAACATTCATATAACAATACCAAGGGCCCACCCAGCATTAGCATTGAAACCGCATCCGGCGGGGCAAAAAGCGCGGCGATAACCGTTATGCCTATTATGGCCACTCTCCTATGCTTTCGCAACAAAGCAGAATCTACTAATCCAATGTAGCCGAGAAATACTATAATTACCGGAATTTCGAATGCCAGCCCAAACAGTAGGAGCAGCTTTAAACACGTCGTATAATATGAATCAATAGTTAACAGGGGGATGTCCGTTGGACCACCATAAGTTACAAAAAACTTAAAACCGACCGGGAACACTATAAAGTAAGCAAAACACGCTCCTCCAAGAAAGAAGGTTGTAGCGGCACAGATAAAAGGCAAAGCCAATCGCCGCTCCTTGGAATAAAGCCCCGGGGCTATAAAACACCAGAGTTGGTAAAAATAATAAGGCGAAAAAACAAACAGTGCTGAATAGCCAGCTATTTTAAGATGGGTCAAAAAATTCTCAAAAAGGCTCGTAAAATAAAGCTTCTGTTGTGTCGGTGGCAACACTAAAAAAAGCGGCCCCCTTAAAATCCCAAGTATTTGCTCTGAAAAAAAATACAATACAAGAAAACCAGCCGTAAAAACCCACAGGCAGCGGATCACCCGTACCCTGAGCTCATCAAGATGGTCAAAAAAGCTCATTCTAAGCTCAGAATTGTGTTGAGTCATTTAAAGCTCCAAGTAATATACGCCTATACGTATACGCCACCATTTGAGGGATGTTGTCAACGATGCCTAATGCTATTAAAAAAAATTCCGGGAAAAACAATCAGTCAAATTTTTGGGTATTGCCGCTCGTACTATTGTCCATAACTTCTCTATTGATAGTATTCGGCCTTGTTTATGGGCTAAACAAGAAAAGCTTTAATGAACCTAACAGGATAACACCATCCCCTGAAGCACCCGTTGCTACCGAAGCAGCTATGAAAGGTCCTGATGTTATGGCACAAAAATCCATTCCTGATTTGTCCATGGATTCAAAAGGACTATCTAAAGCAACCGCCGTATTAAATACGGTCATAGGCATTATTAAATTTAAATTTTATCCTGGGGATGCCCCAAATACGGTTAACAGAATTATAGAACTCATCAATAATGGGTTCTATAATGGGCTGACCTTTCATCGCGTTGTTCCAGGTTTTGTAATTCAAGGAGGGGACCCTACGGGAACCGGTGCTGGGGGCAGCGGTATGAAACTGAAAGCAGAATTCAATAACAGGCGGCATATAGAAGGCACCGTTGCCATGGCAAGAGCTAGCGACCCCGACTCAGCCGACTCACAGTTTTACATCTCATTGGGGACACATCCCAGGCTCGATAGAAGTTACACAGTTTTTGGCCAAGTCACTGAAGGGATGGATGTCGCCATGAAAATCAGGATGGGTGACAAGATAGTAAAGGCGCATATCGAATGACGCCTCAAGGCTTCTCTTATTGAAGCTTTTTCTTAATGTTTTCTGATGGGATAATTCCCGCTTCCTTTAAAGCCTTAGCGGCACGCTTGCTTTTGGTCTCAAGCCAAAGCTCATACATGCGCAAAATATCTTTCTCCGTTCTGCCAACGGTCTTATCACTTACTTCAGCCAGAACATCCACGAAGGAAGAGAATTTCTCACAAAGTTCCTCATATATCGCCCTTTTAATTTCTTCAGACGTTCGAACCGCAACATTATGATAGGCCGCGCAGCCCATACCTATGTAATAATCAACATCAACAAGCTTCTTATAAAGACTGTCCTGAAAGAAACCTGAAACATAAAGTGACACATCCCCGATATGTCTGAACAAAGCGCTTTGAGCCGTAGGCCTGGTTTCATCAAGCGCCTCTTTCACCATGAGAGCTAGCGGCTCTTCTTTAATTTCACCGTGATTGTTTCGCGGGTAAAGGCGATCCGTGGTCATAAATTGATTAAGGAGATTAACGAGATAAAACTCAGTCTCAGGTTGTGTTGCTATGCGCTGGCGCCCAAGAGCCTGCGCCACTAACTCCCTGAAAAATGCCTGCGGCTGGGCTACTAATGTCAATTTAGACCTTTGCCTGCCATTACGCATTAAGAGCCTCCTATATTCTATGTTAGACCCATATTATATGGAGTCAAATCATAGCCACACTGAGGGATGTCATGGACGACACGCCCAGTATCAAGCTAGACTTATTGGCTGATGGTTAAGCTAATGGGAAAATCATTTCTTTTTATTTTTCTGATAGTGTGCGCGTTTAAACCAGCCGTCTCCGGCGCTTCAAATTCACCAACACCTTCATCAGAAATTACAGTCAATCTATTTGGCCAACCATGTCTGCTGACAGGTCCACTTGATAAAGAAACACTTAAAATCATTCACTCTATAAGCCCAGAACAACTTTACCCCCATGAACCTGAATACGCTTCCACCATGCAAGCGCTAAAAAAACTGCGCGCGGTTAAAAGTTTGCCGCCTTCTCTTGATCGTTATAAAGACAGGCTCGCTAAACGGCTTGAAGCACAGCTTTCTTTTTTTGAAGGCCTGGCCACTGCAAAAAAACCGGGCAAAATACCATTTCTTAATGCGGTAAAGCCTCACATAAAAGGAAACTCATCAGCATTCACATCAGCCGTCAACAAACTCGTTTTTTCTGAAGCCTCAAACAACCAGGAAAAACTAGACACTGTTTTTGAACTTTACAATGAAATCATCGAGCCGGATCCTGAAGAGGATTTCCACCGCGCCATCAAAAAACTAAACGTGCAATATACTTGTGTGTTCGAGGACAGCAGCGATGACAAGGGGATGTAACGGGTTTATTCCGCATTAAATGCTACACTTACACAAACCGCGCGCAAACCCATCTGTCCACCGTAACCATCGTCCTGCAAGAATCCCTTTGGCCGACGGTTTAAGCTTTGTGTATTTGCCAACACCCAATACGCATCCTTCATTAAATGTGATTCAACTGCCATCATGCACTCATTAAATATTGTCCGCCTATCAGGGCCTGAAAAACTATATTTGAGCATATTAATATAACCAGCGGTCTTTAACTTATTGCTGCGTTTAGGTGGGAAGTAACACCCTCTTCCTAGAAGGTCTGCGATATCGTCCTGGATTTTTGAAGCATCTGAAATAATAAAGGCCTCATTGTTTTTAAGCGCGCTTATATGCGATATAAGTTCTTCAATACCAACAAACGTATCAGCAAACTCAATTGAACAACTGCATAAACTGCCATCATGCCGCATTCTTGAACAATCAAGCAATTCATTCACTATCGTTATAAACTTGTTTGATATTTGCCTTGCATTCACGCTGAAATCATCCTTTTGTGTTTTCTTTTGGTGCACCTTCGCCCGGAAAGCTGCGGTGGCCTTTACTATTGGCTCAATAAGCCGCTCTAATCCAACAGCATGAGCTGCTGTTGCTTGTGTATGTAACAATATTAGCAATACCAGCGTGGCTTTAATAATAGCAAAAACTAAACATTGACCTTTCACAAAGCATCCTTAATTAAATTACAAATTATATTATTTTTTTAAGCGCCTCATATACCGCTGGGTGAAACGCCCTTAATCCGTCATAATAACCAGTAAAACTTGTCAGCATACTCAATAAAACAATATAAAAAGTGGTCATAACTATAGCTGCACTTAAAACACGTTTTCTGATTTGATCATGCACATCAGAAAGCTGCTTAGTTAATAACAACAAGGCTGGGATAATAAAATATGCGGAGAAGTCAACTTGATACCTTACACTTGGACCCACTGTTGATACCAATAAAACAATGCTGAATCCTACCAATAAACAAACAAAAACAAAACGCTTGAGCTCAAAATCTAGACTCTTCCTAAACTGCCACAGACAAGCAAGAACCATTACTATCGGCATACAAAAGATAAGCCCGACTACCGGCTCGCGCGGAGGTCCTGCCACAGAAAAATATGGAAAACCAAACCTTAATGAAAAATATGGGAAAACTGTTGTCAATTCAGGAGGGTTAAATATAAAAGACAAAAAACATGCGAGCACCACCAAAGGATGAGAAAACCCAAGGGTTATTTTAAAATTCCCATTTAGTTGATAATGGAAACCAGGCTGTCCCCATGAGTCAAATCTTAAATAATTATATAAGCCAATAAAAAATATGCATGCGCATACTGGCAGTACTAATGCTAATAATTCATTTAATTTGTGCTTAATGTTATTAAACCGAAATCCAATTTCATGTAGATATCGCTCTATTAGAAAAAAAATACAAAATATCTGGGTCGGCCTGCCCCCAACCGCCAGACCGATGCATAGACTAGCTATGAACATTTTGGCCAGCTTCCGGCCGTCTTTAAAACGGCTTGAAAACAAAAAATAAAGCCCCATCATTGAGAAACAATAACCACTTACTATAGCAAGCTCATAATATGCGGGCCTCCTAAGCACATAGGGAAGGAACGGCCCCATTGCAAGGCTGACCAAGCCAACGGCTTTATATAATAAAGACGCCCCCGGAAAAAATCTCGACAGTAACAATGAAAACAGAAGGTATGAAAAAACAAACCCTATATATGTAAAAAAAAGGACACCAAAGGTTTCGGGAAGATATCTGCCGGTTAAAAACTTAAACGGCAACATTAACGTTACAACAGGGGTCGCACCGAAATACATATAGTACTTGCCATTATAATAACTTACATCCCATAAATAAGTTGAATCATCCCTGAGATCGGGTTTGTAAGGATTGGCAAGTTTCGTCAAACTCTCCACCGGTTGAGCAACTAAAGAAAGCTTACCGGCCATAAAACCATCCACAAGCAGGTTATAATTATCTCCAGGGTTTTGCGTACTAATCCGTGAAAACCCTATAGGCCGGCTCGTTATAGCTGTAAAAAAATAGAATACGAAAACCGCGACACCTAAGCTCCACATCAGATAATTTCCAAAACTAATTCTTTTACTAATAACAAACCACGGCACGATGCCGATACCCGCTGCCACCATAATAATGATAATCGGCTTAATCAGGATCACAGCCATTACAAGAAAAACAAATGCAACAGCTAGCCAAATTGGTTTCTTAATTAATAAATTTAAGTATTCGCGCACAAAGTGAGTTCCAACTTTTAATAATATACATATACTATATCTTAGTGACTGAAAGAGACAGTGCATTTTACATTCAAGACTCTAGGAGTTGAGGTGGACGTGGATATTGAAAAATACAACATCGCCGTACTTATCCCTTGTTTTAACGAAGCATTGACTGTGGAAAAAGTTGTCAGAGACTTCAAGAAAAACCTACCCGCTGCTCAGATATTTGTTTTTGACAACAATTCAAAAGACGAGACCGCCATAAAAGCCCAGAATGCCGGTGCAATTGTTATCCCGTCAAAACGGCAAGGTAAAGGTCATGTTGTGAGACACATGTTTTATCACATTAATGCTGACTATTACCTAATGGTTGATGGTGATGACACTTATCCGGCAGATGAATGCCGACATATGTTGCAAGAAGCCATAGCGGATAAACTAGACATGGTTGTAGGAATGCGACTTAACAACTTTTCGAAGAAATCATTTCGCCGCTATCATCAGCTTGGGAATAAGTTGATTTCAGGACTGATTTCATGGCTTTTTGGAGTGACACTTTCAGACGTGCTCTCTGGTTACCGAGTGTTTTCGCGCTCTTTTGTCAAAACTGTTCCAATACTTTCCAGCGGGTTTCAGGTTGAAACGGAGCTTACACTACACGCCGTCTCTAATAGGTTTCTTATTCGTGAAATGCCCATTAGTTATGGCGAACGGCCAAAGGGTAGCATGTCCAAGCTTAATACATTCATGGATGGCATGCTCATAATTAACGCGATATTTAAACTCTTTAAGGATTATAAGCCCCTCTACTTTTTTTGCCTTGTATCCTTTGCTTTTTTGGTACTCAGCTTACTCGCCGGCAGCGTTCCAATAAGAGACTATATTAAGTATCGTGCTGTTTTCCACTTACCACTTGCGGTGCTAGCAGCTGGGCTTGGTCTTACGAGCATTCTGTCCCTAGGAATCGGACTGATATTGGATACGCTCCACAAATATCACCTTGAGAGTTTTGAGACCCTAAGAAAATTAATGGCTCAACGAAAATAAAATTAAAAAATCGCTACGCTTAGTTCTCGATGTGGCTCTAGATACACTGGCCTCCAGGATTTGGCCCGCATCTTAATAACTTCTATGTCTTCGGGTGCGCACGGATTGTCAGAAGGACTCCAAAGAATATATACCGGAACACCTTTTGGGAAATCTTCATATCTTGCTGGCACCGCTGCGATCCTTGAAATAGGAATTTTTTCCGGCAATGCATCCACCTCTTGATGTATGCATATGCTCACATACAACACATTAGCCACATCTTTTTGGATTACTGGAATCATGGCCTTAAGATTCGATATCGGTTTTTCAATAATGGCTACAGAGATCGGAGTTTTTAAAGAGAACGTTACTATTAATACACCAAAAATCAGCAAGAACCATTGTTTAGCCTGTCTTACTGGACGTGGGATTCTGGTAAGCATGGCGAGAAAAACCACACCCTCAAGTATCAGAAGATGTGTATGAACCTGTGTGAACAGCGTCATTCTGCCGCTGCAAATCGGATAGATATAGACGGTGCTCAATATAATTGTTGTCGCCAACATGAAAAGCGATCCTAAAGAACGCGATCCCCAGTTGGAGCCGATTCCCTTCCCAAGCCATGCGGCTTTAATCACTGCGCAGACACCCAGTACTTCAAGCAAGATCACACAAACTCGGAGTGATTTTGGATAGTTGGCATGCCATCCAAATAAGAAATCAAATAAAAGTCGAAACGTTGCTATGATACCATCATCGACAAATCGATATTTCAACGCGCAAGAACGCCAAAAAAGAAAATGGCATTCGTCCTGTTTTGTGTGGTGCCCAAGATCCACAGCCCACAAAATCCATAGCGAAAGTAATAATACGAACAGAAATATTGAAAACGAATAAATATCCAACTTAATTTTCTTGTGAATACGAACTCTGGCAAAAAACCAGCCACAAAGCCTGCTAAACAAAGCGATTGGATAAACATATGAAAAAAGGATTGGTATACTAAGCAGTAATAAAGAACCAAGCCGTTTACGACGTTCTAGGCTTATGTTAAAAAATTCGTCAGAAAGAAGAAACGGGATCAGTGCAAACATCACATCACTAGGATACGATTTTAGTTGTGAGCCGTATTTTATGAAATAGGCTGCATTAATAAACAGTCCAGCAGCTATTAGTGTTGATGATAACGAATTTTTAGCTCTTTTTTGTAATAAAATAACCCAAAAACTTGTGGCAACCGCACAGGCAAGCAACGGGATCAGCCGTAATATCAACGTGCTATAACCAAAGATCTCCCTAAGAACCCAAATAAAACAAAGCACAAATCTTGGGAACTGTGGTTGCTGCTTCAGCAGTGGCGCAAATAAATCGCTTAGTCTGCTATCTATAAAATTTACCGCTACATTTGCTTCGTCTACCCAAAAAGACGCATTCTTGAGATAAATCCACAGTACCGAGAAAAAAACTATACTTCCCGCAATAGGAAGAAGCAGTTTGCGAATTCTAAATGCTCTGCTAAAAAAATGGGCATTCATTTGCTTTAGTTCAATTTAATAAACACTAAACTGTTTTTTTCTTGGCAGCCATTTCAGATAAACGAATCATAACCCCTGAAAAGGTCCAAAAAAACACCGCCTCAGGATTATACAAATACGCCTCAGAGCCATAACACCCGATATATATAGCTATCAATGCACTGAGAATAGCAGCGCAAATTATTCTTATTTCATTTGGGGGAGCTCTAACTTGCACTCTAAAACCCAAAAAAATTATCGAAAGCGCGATCAAAGAAAAAATCACCATCCCAGGAATGCCTAAATCCACAAGCGTTGCGAGCCACAAGTTATCAGTAAAAAAGCCGCCTCTAAAGTACTCATCTTTATCTATTAAATACTTAAATTTCCCGCCGGCTGCTCCCACGCGCGACAAACCCGCTCCTAACGGCACCAACTCAGCGTATTCTTTGAGCCGACCCCACATACCAGAACGAGCAGTGAGTGTTTTATCATAATCAAACAACATCAATGTCCTATTTACAGCAAAGATATTTCCTAAATATTTTTGCTGTAAATAACCTATAAGCCTAGGGGTACCAACGGCGATAACAATGCTCATTATTGCAAAAGCAACTATTGGTCGAAATGCCTTTTTAAAATCAACCTTTTTGTAAGAAGAGAGGCGAAATATTAGAAAAAACATAACAGCCACTATAACTTTCAATAAAGCTGAGCGGATTTGGCATACTAAGAGTGTTGAAAGCGCTGTAATCGCTATAATTACACAAATGGTTTTTATCCAAGTTTTTTTTGAATAAATAAGAAAATAAGCCAAAAATGAACTGCCTAAAAATATAAAGGCAGCAGGCACCCCGGGGGCATGCCCAAATCCGAATGGTCTGAATTCTGGCAATTTAAATCTTGATAAAACCGTCTGATAGCCTGAATAAATGGCCGTAAGGCTTGTGGGCCCAATGCTGCTTTGATAAACAGCGGCGAAGCTGTGCGCTGCCACAATAAAAACCCATAGGCCCATGAGTATTTTAGCGTCACGCGCACTATGTGTTAGATAGTAGCCAAAGAAATACAACATTACGACAGTTCCATAAATTTTAATCGCTGCTAAGGATGAATAAAGGCTGATGGCATAAGGATTGGCAAATTCAACTAAAAGCCAACCGAAATGGATAACAAACAATATAAATAACGGGGGAGCACCTCTTGGTATCGCCGTGCGCTTCAATACAGTTAAAATAACCACCTTAAAACACAACAATGAAATCAGGATATCCGTACTAACATGTATTAGCGCAGTGTAATCAGCTAAAACTTTAAATGCGCCCTCAAATCCTACATAAATCAATACCCCTCTAAGAGCCCACTTCATGGGAATAATAAGAAAAACAAACCCAACCAACCCCAATATAGATATGATTACAGTTTTCATTGTAATCATATCTATATTGGTACTAACAAATATCCCGCCTACTACACATACGCAGAGCGCAATAAGCAAAAATAAATTTTTCACTAAATTAAGTGTAGATTACTATGCTTACAAAAAAAATATCTTTTATTAGTTTCACACCAACTTATTTAATTGTAGTTCAATAGCCCTGCGCATCAAAAAAACAAACTGCACATGCCAGATTACCTCAGTGTATCAGTACAGGGTCACATAGGCTTGTTATCTGCGCTTTAGTGAATGATAAATCATGATACCACCCACACCTTGAAACTTTGACCACTCATCCATTGGAAGCAATACATCCGAAGACACTAGAATATAATCTGCCGACTTCGCAAAAAGGCTTGAAAGCTCAGCCGAGGCGAACATCCCATTTTTCCATGCTTGCCAATTGTCGAGTCTTTTTAATGCCAGTTCCTTGTACTCGTCTCTAGTGCCATAGTGTAAATCGTAGTGGGTTGGCAGGAAGCTGCGTCTTTCTGCAAGCATGACGGTTGACGAGAAGTCTTTAAAATCCAGGCTAAATGGGTCTATAACTATGGCATTTACCGGCGTACTCTCACGAATCACTTTTAGCGCATGATCATATTCCACAGGCATAGCAGTTGAGCGCTTATCTTTATCAAATAGACGATAATAAGCGAACTGCCCGGCATATACTAAGGTATTGACCACACCCAAAGATACAAACAACCCAACAAGCGCTCTTGCAAAAACCCTTTCCTTTCCACCACTAGCAAGCACTAGCAATCCGGTCCCCGCAGGAACTGCTAGCACACCAACCAGCAATGCCCCAGTCTTCATCGAAAAATCAATCAAACCACTCGCCGAGCCCAGAATATAAACAAAACTGGGAGTTAAAATGCATGCGATAACTAAAGCCAATTCTATCGCAAACCGATGCGCATGCCTTAACGAGATCAATGCGAGTACTACCATGGGCAACATTGATAGCACTACATTCTGAAAAAATTGCCCACGATCGAATGATACCACTAATCTACGTTGGCTATCCGCCAACACATTTGTTTGCTTAAGGATCCATAATCCAATCACACCAATACATACTGAGATAGCTGCTGCAACAAATGGTCGCTTAATTCGACCCGTTACAAGCCAGATTCCAATCACAAACGCTAGAGGGAAAAACAATGTTACGCTGTATCCGATAACAGCAGTCATAAAAATTGGTATAAATATCCAAACACATATTTTGGGTTGTTTATTCCATTCACGCAAAAGGCCCACTACAATTAAGACCAGCACAAGCGCCAATGTATTGTTTCCAAATACTGTTGCAGAATTTACAGGTGTCAAAAGCAAATTATTTCTATAACCAAGTGAAAACCATGGCTTGTTGGCCAAAGCAACAGCTGCTTGATAGAAATACATGACGGATGGGGCGAAGATAGCAATGGCAGCTGCGGCGGCTGCGACGTTAAATGACTTGAATGCCGGCATACAGTTCCATATTGCAACACAGAGTGTGTAGAAAAATAAACACGCTACCAAAAAATTACACATTGCTAGTGCATTGCTATTCGCCATCCCGATGCCATATGCATCACTCAACCATGCAGGGATGGTAAAGCAATACCAGTGATAAAAAAGCGACCCGGTGCCTTCCACATTATTAAGAGGTAAAGCTGGTGACGCCTTTATTAACGAAACCGTGTCAGTCAAATTGCCAAAATCCAATAAAAATAAACCATAGTAACGTATTTTATCGTAAGATCTGACAGCAAAGCCCGCCCAACATAGGCAGAAAAACAACGGAATAACAACAAACATATAAACCGCAGCACTTCGAAACAAAGGTGTACTTAAGTCGCGAACGAAAGCCTTGTAACTACCAGTGCGCAACGAAACAGCAGTCAATATAATCGACAATACTGCATCCACAATACCTGGTGGCACCGGTATGGATCGACGCAAATAATACCAAGGCGTCACACAAATCAAAACAAAAGCAAAAGAGGCCTGCAAACGGATTTCAAGCGACACATTCCTGGCTAACTTGGTGTCAGCCAACATCGCAGCAGCAGGTATCAGCGTGGTAAAAACCAGCAACAGCCAAGCAGCAACTGGCGTGACCCCTGATCCAAGATATATAAGGGCACCGCCAGTCACTGCGGCATAAAGCATGTATCGCAGTACCCACGCTCTAGATGAACAGCAAAAGCGCAAACCTATAGACTGATTAACAACCGAACTCATATATCAAACTCTTCCAAATTGCCGCATATATATCATATCACAATCCGTGATTCAGACACCTCTAAATTGACACTACATTTTGGTTAACATACAATTGTTATGAATTAATGTAGTGAGGAAAACTTATGAGAACAATGACCTTACGTGATTCAAGAGTGCTTAACGAGTCACATAGACCGTATATTGTTGCTGAGCTCAACACAAGCCATTCCGGCAACATGGAGACAGCAAAGGAGATGATCATCCGAGCGAAGGAAGTAGGCTGTGATTGTGTCAAATTTCAATCATGGTCTGCGGAGAGTCTGTACTCAAAAACATTTTATGATGAAAATCCAATTGCAAACCGAATATTCAAGAAATTTTCCTTTTCTGAAAAAGAATTAGCCGAGCTTGCAGAATTCTGCCAGAAGAATGAAATCGCTTTTTCATCCACACCCTATTCACGAATAGAAGTAGATTTTCTCGTTAACAGGTGCAGGGCCCCATTTGTAAAAGTGGCCTCAATGGATTTAAACAATTATATGTACCTAGACTATATAGCCAGAACCGGGGTGCCCATTGTGCTGTCAACCGGTATGGGAGAGGTTGAAGAGATACACAGAGCTATAGAAACCATCGAAAAAGCTCAGAACAAAAACATATGTCTTTTACACTGTATCTCAATTTATCCTGCGGCAGCATCCTCGATCAGATTGAAAAATATTTTGGGTTTAAGTCATGAGTTTCCCAATTACCCAATTGGTTTTTCAGATCACTCAATAGGGACAGAAATAGCCACTGCGGCGATTGCTCTTGGTGCTGTTTTGATAGAAAAACATTTTACGCTAGACCGAAAAAAAATCGGTATAGACAATCAGATAGCCTCAGAGCCAGAGGAAATGGCACAACTTGTACGACATTGCCACAACGTCCATGCCGCGCTGGGGGACACCAATCGGATTGTGTCTCCAGAGGAATTAGTACAGAGAAAAAAAATGAGACGAAGCATTATAGCAGCCAAAGATTTAAAGGCTGGTACCAAACTGACAGCTGGTGACCTTGATGTCAAACGTCCAGGCACCGGGCTACCTCCCGAAAAAATCAACGAACTTATTGGAAGAACTCTGCTCAGGGATATAGAGGGGGATAGGCTTATTTCGCCAGAAGATATATCTTGAATTCAAAGTTAAACATGATTCTTAATGTGGTATAGAGGACGCTTGAGCCCTTCTAGAAAGCATTTCCCTAAATAAATCCCATTTATTCCAATTGAAAATGTTATTATACCAGCAGTTAAATATATAGAAGCGATAAGACTACTCCAGCCAACTAACCGATCGCCATAAAAAAAATAGGCCGCCGCAGCATAGGTAGCATACAAAAATGCCAGCAATGACATTACTAAACCAAGCAGAGAGACAGCACGAAGTGGTCTTTCGGTATAAACAAGTGTCGTATGGAGCGTTAATGATAATAACTTTTTTAAAGTGTAGCTAGATTTTCCCTCATACCGCCTTCCGTGTTCAATATCGCAAAAACCTATATCAAAACCCAAATGATATACAAGAAGTGTATAAGTGCGAAGGGATTCTCGATATTGTCTAAATGCATCCGCGACTTTACGGTCCATTATACTGAAAGTTCCCACTGCAGAATCGTGATGCAATCCTGTCATGAAATTAAATGTCATTACGAATAAACGACTCAACATTTGCTTAATAAGGTTATGCTTTTTATTAAGCCTCCGTGCAAATACGACATTATATCCTTCATTCATTTTCTCTATGAGCTTTTTAAAGTACTTAGGGTGATCCTCCAAATCACAGTCAATGACTCCTACCCAGTCACCCTGTGCATGATCGATACCCGCAGTAATGGCGTAATGCTGTCCGAAATTTCGACTTAATTGTAGGCCGCGTATACGACTATCTTGCTTTGATAGTTCAACTATTCGTTCCCAAGATCGATCAGGGCTTCCATCATCTACTAAAATAATCTCAACATTTAGCTGAAGTGGTTCAAAAGCAGCTATTATTTCTCTACAAAGGACATCAACAAAATTTTCTCCTCTGTAGACTGGCGAAACAATACTGACAAGGTTTATCTTTTCAGCACTCAAAGTTGCTCCCTTACTTTTTTTAGGGGGATAAACTTCCGGAAAATATCTGGTACTATGATGACCATCTCTGCCTCAACTGCAACTTCGTCATTAGTATAACCGACTCCAGTTCCCTTTAAAACTCCATGCTTCCAAGAATTAACCTTTGTCTTGATGACCAGTTTATCACCTGGGACGATTTCCTTTTTAAATTTCAGTGAGCTTGAAATAAACCGCGTTGTTTTACCTTTTAGGCCAGGCAAGGTCGTTATAGCAATTGTTAGCATTTGTGCTAATGCCTCCAATTGTAATGCTCCAGGCATATTATGTTCTTTCGGAAAATGAGCAGGGAAAAACCATTCATTCATAGTCAGATTCTTATATCCATTGGCGCTCTCACCAGGAATGACTTCATCAACATGATCTATCATCAAATATGGATATCTATTTTGTTGGTAATCTTGCAACTCAACGCAATTCAGACTAAAGCCACCCATGTTTTCCTTCCAAAGAGGTTACAAACTCTTCACATAAGTATAAGCCATGCTTTCAATTTCACTTCCAAATATTAGATTTGCTCTTAGCGCTTTAATATTGTTTGAAACAACCTGTGCAATATATGTTTTATAACCATAATTCCAGACTGTATCATTTAGTTTTTTCATTATAAGCAAACCGTATCCTGACGTTGAGTATTTCTCATACAGTCCTGTCAGAATTCCTCGTACACTATTATTGTCTATAGATTTAAGTATAAAAAAACCAATCGCTTTATTGTCTATGTACACTTCATGAACCTTTTCACCCTGCTTCACCAAAGAGCTTATCCATCTAATATATCTATTATTAGCTATTTGTTGAGTGAAATTTCTATCTATCGCAACTCTATCTGTATTAAAAATTCCCTTAGAGATTTCGCCATAAATACGTTCAAGATCATATGAATCTTCGAGGGACCTAACTTCAACACTTCTGTCAAATCTGGCAAGAAATGAAGGATATTTATAGTTATCCTTCTTTAAGGACAAGCTAAATGCTGTTTCCAAGAAGATATAATTTAATTTTGGCAGCTCAAACAAAAAATCAGGAACATTCACTGGCGCCTTCACAACTATATATCTTGCATTTTTTTCTACTATTAATTGTTCTTCATGGAGTAAAAAATCACTCATTTTATCATGACTTGATAAAACTATCTCAAAACTTTTAACGCCTAGGTTTTCATCATCCCAATGAGCATCGATTATTTCCATACTAGTCACTTTTTAAATTTGGCTCATGTCTTTGGTGCCCAATCATTTATAGATTTCAATCAAACTGTCGATTCCTTCACTGTGTAAATATAACTCTAGACAAACTTTTTACTATATCAAAACCATCCCAAAACACTCCCATATCCAAGGCTTTCCCAACAGGTACTATTCTGTCAACTCCTAGGAGATGATGTTTAACCAGGTAATTTACTAACTGTACCTTATTGATCCCAAAATATGTTAGGGTCTGATACTTTGTGTTTACAATTGTTTTTAAAGCATCGCTTCCCACAATAGAATCTAAATCATACTCGTAAAACAAACCAAATCTTCCTCTCAACTTGTCTACGTCGCCAGACAGTTCACTGAGTTCAACTCTATAAACAAATTGATTATCAATAGACGCCTTTTGATTTTGAGTACCTTCGATAAGATTCTGGCACATCAGGATATATTTATCTACGACTTGAACTTGTGATAAACTCTGCCTTTCCTTAACAGAATGAGCCACTGCTGGCCAAAAACGATTCTTCGCCGAAGTTTTCTCCTGACCTTGCCAAATAATAAGATGGGGAGACGAGCAAGCGTTCTGATCCATGAGATAGGTATCGTTATAGAAATCTACCGCTAAGGACTTTAACTGGGATTCTGTCAATTCTTTAATACTCGGAGCATCTAATACACAAATTGAAAACCGATCAGCAAAGGCTATATCTATGGCTCTTTCCATGCGTGGTAAAGATCGAACATGGCGAATCGTTTCATCACCTCCCCATATAACCCTCGCATGACTTATTTCTGAAAATCTCGATGTAATTGAATCGTTTTGTTTATACCTAATAAAAGCCGATTTATTACAAATTTCTGTGTATTTCTTATTTTCAAAGATTGTCTTTAACGTATTACAAACTAATTCAACTTGACCAAATTTTTTTGATGGCACTCTGACCAAATTTGCATTCCCAGCAATTAAACTAAATACATATGAAAAAGCAAAATTTATTGGGACATTTGAAGGCGCGACATGAAATACTAGACCCAACCCAATGCGAGCATATGGCTCCTTGTATGCCTGTTTTAATTTTTGGATATTACTTTTTCTACACCAAAAAGCAAAAGCACTGACGTCTGGATAGGCTCTTATATTTTCGAGTAGGCCTTTAGACAGGTCGTCAAGAAACTCACAAACCAATTCATTATAAGGCTCAGTAGGTATAATCTGTAAGTTCGTTGTACCTGCTAATAGCTCGAGTTCTTCAGATGGATTGATAGGTATCACTGCAACCTCTAATCTCAGCGTTCTCTACTCGCCCGTGAATTTTAAAATATTTTCCTAAAAGACCACACGAACAGTTATCTTCGCCTAGCAATTCGCCTAAATCTTCAGACAACAAAACATGTCCTGGATAACTCGTTGGTAAAAGTGAAATTAACTCTACTAAACCTTTTTCTCCATTACAGCATGGGGAAAAGTCTGGTCGACGCATAATGACATCTGAAAACACTGAGCAGTGGAGATGGCCACAATCACCTTCCGTGAAAATCGAGCCTGTTTGTTCTACCATTCCATAATAGTTGTAAATTTTCTTAATACCACAAACTCCAGCCAAAGAAGCCTTAAAAGTATCATTACTAACTGATTGAGCAATCAGCTTTTTCCATCCTCCACCATGAATAAGCGTGGCTTGTTCTAAACTAATCAGTTGCGGATTCTTCTTAAGTGCTAAGTAGAAATGTTCCCAGATAATTGAAGTAAAACCAAATAAAAGTATTTTTTCTCCTTTATGCTTCTCGAGAAAAGGATGAATTGAATTGTAATCTAGTTCCATTTTTTCATTTAAGGCATATGTTATGTCTCGCCCTAGGATTGAAAAACCAAGTATCCCAGCTCCTCTGGCAGAAAAATATCTTCGGTCTTTTAGGATAGAACTCTTATCTATAATAAGCATTGGGAGTCTTTGGGGCCCTAAGAAATGTGACATTATTTTTGTGAGAGCCTTAACTTGTGCCGATGCTGTTACTTTATCTAAAAAGATCTTTGACACTTTCTGTCCTGTAGTCCCAGAAGACGTCATTGTTTTTATAACACTATCAAGATCAACACTTCGCAATTCATATTGTTTAAAAAGCCTTACTGGAAGAAATGGAAACTCTTCCGGAGAATTTTCTAAATCTAGCTGAAACTGAAACCCATCTATAATTTTTTTATACGGCAAACAGCCATTGTAGTGAATTTTAGATAGCGCACTCAAGCGTTCCGAAAAAATCAGTTTTTTCTCTTCTTTTTTTAATGAAAAAGGATTTATGTCCCAAAGATCCTCATATCTAAGCACTGTCAGTTATCCCATTTAACTTATTATATAGTATTTTTCCTGAACTACTCCGGGGTATGGAATCGATATATATAACTTCAAATGCAGAATGGTGGATCCCCATCATACGACTCAGGTCGCCTTTGATCTTTTGATCCTTTAGCTTAGATGTCGTATATATTTTTAAAACATCATCTACACCCAAACAAACACACTCATAGCCAAGTTGATCTGCAATAGTCTCAACTTCATCTAAATTAATGCGATGCCCATAAATTTTTACAAATCTATTTTTTCTTCCCATGATTTCATAGAATCCGTCCTCGGACCGTTTTGCAAAATCTCCAGTCCTGAGAACACCGCCATTTTCATCGCCTTGGCTTAAGTCTTCAAAACGCTGTGTGTATCCCATACACACATTCTTTCCTCGATAGACGAGTTCACCTATAGTTTCTGGATCTCTAATTTTGTTCCGATTTTCATCCTCAAGCCAAAACTCTCCACCAGGAATTGCCTGACCTATGCTCCCAACTTTGGCCAAGGCAAAATTAGGATGCAAATATGACATTCGAGCAGTAGCTTCAGTCTGTCCATACATAGTATAGAACTGAACCCCTTTTTTATTGCATACTTCCACAAACTCTCTTGTCAATTCGGAACCAAGCTTACCACCAGCTTGTGTAATATATTTTATGCTTGGCAAATTCATTTTATTAAATTTTAATCTCTTAAGTAACTTATAGGTATATGGTACACCACCAAAATTAGTAACTTCACACATCTTTAAAATTTCCCAAAAAGAATGTTCTACCATGCTTAATTCTGTTAGCACTAAAGATGCTCCAACCATCAAATGACTATTGATAATAGACAAACCATAAGCATAGCTCATGGGCATGGTGGATATTGCCCGATCATTGGGTTTGATATTCAAATATTCGGAAATAGACTTAGCATTTTCATTTAAGTTTAAATACGACAACTTGACTAGCTTGGGACTACCCGTGCTTCCTGATGTTGTCATTAATATAGCTATGTCTGGATGCACTTCATAATGAGTTTGATACATTGTTTTTAACAGGATGTAATTACCTACTTTACACAATTCCTTCCCAGACTCATTTAGATCTTGCCTATAGCTTGGAAAATAAAGGTAACTAGGTTTATACGCCTCAAGTAATCCGGCTAGTAAAGTTTTGTCTAATTGATGTGGGATTAAAACCGCAACAGACTTTTTCCGCAAACAGGCGAGGTAACCAAGTAAGGATGAGTCAGAGTTTTGACAAAAGATAAATACGACATGCCTGGGTTCCAAATTCTGCTCGATATCTGAACTACGCTCGATCAAATCTCTGTAAGTAATGAGCTCATTTGGCGCATAAATCAAAACTGTCTCTTCAAGAAATGATTCAAGATGATAAAATGGTGTCATTAGACTCCAGGTAGCAACTGTGCTAGATGGCTTGCCGTTTTCAGTTAAAGTTCAACTCCGTATTTAGCAAGTATCTCAAACCCCTTTTTATAAGAGCTAAAGTTTATAACATCATCGGTATCAATAGAAATATTAAAGCACTCCTCTAAAGCCGCTATCAACCCCATATGTCCAATTGAGTCCCAACTCATAATAGAGTTATACTCTAAGGAGTCCTTAAGATCCGTCTTCTCGATTGAAAAAATCTCCATAAAAACTTTGTCATATTTTTCTCTATTTGTCATACTTACTTTCTATTATGCGATTCCATCCTGCAGCTTAAATTTCTACTTATTATTGTTTAAAAGTTTATCAGGGAAGGCTGTTGAATGCAAAACTTCCTTCGATAGGACCGGCTCTATTACATGCTTTTTTGATTTATACAAACAACGAAAATTTCCTCCCACTTTACTGCGTGTTCTTTATAATAATATTAAGGAGGCCCCGCTATGGTTCGAGTCGCAGATTACATTATGGCCCGACTTTATGCAGAGGGAATAAAGCATGTTTTTACTGTAACAGGCCGTGGTGTTTTATTCCTATCCGATGCACTCGCAGCTTATAAAGAGCTTAAGAGTGTCTCAGTTCATCACGAACAGTCGGCTGCTTATGCAGCAGTTGCGTATGCAGATTATACTGGAAAACCTGGCGCTTGCCTTGTTTCTACCGGTTGCGCTGGAACAAACGCACTCACTGGCGTACTAAATGCCTGGCAAGATGGCCACCCATGTGTATTTATTTCTGGTCAAAATAAATTAGAGGAAACTTCACGCTACACAGGTATACCTCTCCGCACCTTCGGCCAACAGGAGGCGGATATCATTCCTATAGTTGCACCAATTACTAAATACGCTGTTATGATAACCGATCCGAAGAAGATCGTCTACGAAATGGAAAAAGCCTTGTTTCTGGCGCAAGCCGAAAGGAAAGGACCTGTCTGGATAGATGTGCCATTAGACATTCAAAATATGAGAATAAAGCCGAAAGAGCTCGAACGCTTTGTGGCTTATAATAAGTCAAACTATGAACCTCATGCAGAGGATGTTCAGCATGTAATAGAAGCCATCAACAATTCAAAACGCCCAACGATACTAATTGGAAGTGGAATACGCTCTGCTGATGCTGGACTAGAGCTAGAAACTTTTGCCAATAAAAACTCTATCCCAATCGTTTACGCAGCCTCTGCACCAGATACATACGGAATTGATAACCAGATCTCAATAGGATCCGTCGGGACAATGGGCTGTTCACGTGCGGGTAACTTTACAGTTCAGAACTCCGATTTATTGTTGGTACTTGGGTGTCGGCTGACATCTATGACCACTGGAACAGACCACACTAAATTCGCACGAAGGGCTAAAATTATTATTGTTGATATAGACCGCGTTGAGCACTCTAAAAAAGGTGTTAAAATTGACAGACTGATCATTGCAGACGTAAAGAAATTTCTTCTTTCACTTATGAAAAACGATGTAAAAAAAGTGAATACTGAATGGCTGGACAAGTGTCTACACTGGAAGCAGATTTTTCCTAAGTGTGAAGAGAAATACAAAAGGACTGAAAAGGTTGATCTTTACTATTTGGCTGAAGCACTTTCTGAAGTTCTTCCTAATGAGTCCATCTTCCTTTCTGACTCTGGATTAATAGAGCTTATTCTTCCTACTAATATCAGCTTTAAAAAACACCAGCGTTGTATCCATCCCGCATCACAAGGCTCAATGGGTTTCGCTTTGCCAGCATTAGTGGGTGCCCATTTTGCCAGTCATCGTCCAGTCATTGCGGTCATCGGAGATGGATCTATCATGATGAATCTACAGGAACTTGCAACAATCCGTTATAACAATATCCCTGCAAAAATTTTTATTATAAACAACAACGCCTATGCCGTCATACGCAAAAGGCAAGCTGAGCTGTTTGGTTCACGTACAATTGGTACGGACCCAAGTAATGGGGTTGGGTGTCCCAATTTTATGAAAGTCGCAGAAGGATTTGAAATTCCATACACATGTATAGACACTAGTCATGAATTACCTCAAAAGCTCAGATCGATTATAAGCATGGAAGGGCCAGTGCTTTGTGAAGTCATGGGTTTAGAAAATCAAGAGTATATCCACAGCTCCTATGTGCGTGACTCTAAAGGACGCATAGTAATCAGGCCTATTGAAGACCAGGCGCCATTTCTAGATAGAGAGCTATTTTTATCTGAACTGATAATCGACCCCATAGACCAGTAATGGCATCAAGGCGTCTGGGAATCTAGGCACAAAATCACGCTGCCTTTTTGTCACGGTGCCTAAGCCGCTCCGCTCCGATAGCGAGGATCTCCATCACTTTCATAATTACGCGCATAACTTCGATATCAGTTAGGTATGGCGTCAAGGGCAGGGAAATTGTTTGGTTACCGATTTGGTTGGCCACCGGATATTGATCAGGGTTCCATCCATAAATATCATTATAGTAAGACATGGCTGGAATGGATCGATAATGGCAACCAGTTCCAATTCCACGTTCGTGCAGCATCACTCTCATCTCGTCAGCATCGACCCCACAAACGTCAGCATCAACCATAGGTGTGTATAAGTGGTAGGCGTGCCGGCTTAAACTAGATTCATATGAAGGCATAGCTAGCTGAGTAGTTTTGAATGCTTTTTGATAGACGTCCCAAATTTCCTTGCGACGCCGATAATGATCCTCGACGGTCTTAAGCTGCTCCAAGCCCAGTGATGCTTGGACATCGGTCATATTTAGCTTAAACCCATTTGTAACAATATCGTAGTGATTGTAGCCATGGTTGGAATAACGCTTCCACGCGTCTTTTGACATCCCCTGATAACTAAGAAGCCTTAGCTTATCGATGAATGCAGAATCAGGCGAGCAGACCATTCCTCCCTCGATTGTTGTTATATTTTTTGTTGAGTAAAAGCTGTAGCAAACCGCATCGCCATATGAGCCTATGTGTCTTCCTTTCCACTCGGTTTCAATCGCATGTGCACAGTCATGAACCAACTTGAGGTTATACCGACTCCTTAGTTCCATCAGGGCATCCATATCGCAGGCTAAGCCCGCGAAATGCACCGGTACGATCGCCCTTGTTCGAGGTGTAATTGCCTGGCGCACCTTCTCAATATCAATATTTTGTGTCAACGGATTGACATCAACAAGAACAGGAGTGGCTCCAGCATGAATGATTGCATTCACTGTAGCAGCGAACGTCATGGCAGTCGTGATGACTTCATCACCCTGTCCTATCCCGAACGCCCTGAGCGATAGATTCAGAGCTGCTGTACATGAAGATACGGCTGCAGCATGATCTGCACCCTGATAGGCGGCAAAAGCTGATTCAAATTCCTTGGAGCGTGGCCCGGTTCCAATCCAACCGGAGCGAAGCGTCCTTGTAACAGCCTGAATCTCCTCATCACTAAGTCTAGGCTGACCAAACACGATATAATCCGCTCTTTTTTCGTCTTTAACCCTCATCAAAAACTGTATCGTCGTATTTTCAAACTACTTTAGTGTATTTGTTTTAGGAGCAGGAGATCTGGCCGGAAGATTTGAGGAAATTAGTCAGTGAA
>CAYHPW010000013.1:0-54444 GCA_964358645.1 uncultured Bacteriovoracaceae bacterium
ATAATGTGATGTGGATCTGATATCAGCGGTGAGTTGTGAGGTCAATGACATTTTTTGATAAATTCCAAAAAAAGTATTGGGGCAATGGTATTATTGCAATTCTATTTCCTTTAGATCGAGATTTTTAGGGAAGTATTGTCGGATAAGTTTGTCAGTGTTTTCCACAGTACCACGCTCCCATGAGGCGTAGGGCCTGGTGAAGTAGATAGGTACTCCGAGGGTACGGGCTGTCCTAGAATGGTCTTTGAATTCCACACCATTGTCGTTTGTTACGGAGAGCACATGGAGGCCGCCGATGGCTTTGAGGGTCAGGCGGTGGATGTATAAGGGCTTGAGCCCATCTGCCTTGCGGAGTCTTACGAGCCGTGATCTGCGATCAACTACAGTGAGGACATACCCTTGGGCGGATTTAGGTCTGAAGTGCAACAGTGTTTTTGTGGAGATATTAGGAGGCTTATTAAAATGAATTTCCCAAGGTGTCAAATAACTGGCACTTTCTGCCAGCGGTGGAACTGAATTCCAGGACTCCTGTTACGAATGTTCTAAGTATTAAGAGAGCCTTGATAGACCGGGATATCGAAGAGTTAACCAAGGGGAGGTCCCGCACCCAGTGGAGCATGGGCCAGCTTACACTGAACGCCTATTACAGTCCACCGGACAGCAAGTTCGTAATGCTTCAGGGAATCCTGCAGCATCCTTTCTTTGATGAAGGCTATTCTGATATTGAGAACCTAGGTGCCATCGGAGCGGTTATTGGACACGAGCTAGGTCACGGCATTGACGACAAAGGCGCCAGATACGATACACAAGGGAAGCTTCGCCAGTGGATGAGCAAACAGGATCTCGAGGAATTCAAGGCTCGCGGAGTAAAGTTCGTCGAGCGCTTCAACAAGATCGGCCACAACGGTGTTCTTACATTAGGCGAAAACATCGGTGACCATGTAGGCCTGACCTTTGGTAATAAAGCGGCGTTCCCGGATCCATCGAAGGCTAGTCAGTCCAAGGATAATATGGCCAATGCTGATATGCTCTCCAGGGCTAATATGGAGGATGAACGGAAATTTTTTGAAGCCTACGCCCGTCTCTGGTGTGGAGTCGTGAGGCCAGAATTTGAAAAGACACTCTTAAAAACCGATCCGCACTCCCTTGGTTACGCGAGAATTAACGAGCAGGTGATTCATCAGGATGCATTCCATACCGCTTATCAATGCAAGCAAACTGATAAGATGTATTTAAAACCTGAGGACAGACTTCGGGTTTGGTAAGCACTCTCAGAGATTGCTTGCATTTACACGCGTCTAACTTATCATAGTGATTTTTCTACAGTGCTGCGTAATTAAGGAGGGATCCTTTTGTGATTCCTGGCATTTTTAAATCTTTTAAACGAATTCTCATAGGTATCCCGATACCTACTTCTGAAGCTGATCACGAGCGATTGACTAAAGCGAAAGCGCTTGCAACCTTTTCATCAGACCCTCTTTCTTCCGTAGCTTATGCCACCGAAGAAATCCTACTGGTCCTCATGGTGGCAGGTTCTGCAGTGCTAAACCTGTCTATTCCAATAGCGCTTGCGATTATCACGCTTCTTTTTATAGTGGTGATTTCATATAGACAGACAATTTTTACTTATCCAAATGGTGGCGGCGCTTATATCGTTGCAAAGGAGAATTTGGGTGAGTTCCCAGGTCTTGTTGCAGGCGCTGCGCTTCTAACTGATTATGTTTTAACTGTTGCCGTCAGCGTTGCTGCTGGTGTGGCGGCGATCACTTCTGCTTTTCCAAGCCTGCAATCGCACAATGTTGCATTGTCTTTACTGGCAATCTTGATCTTAACTGCAATGAATTTGCGAGGGATTCTCGAATCTTCAACCATTTTTGCGTTCCCGACCTATGCCTTTATTGGTGTTATCTTTGTTATGCTTGCTGAAGCTGTATTCAAGACACTAATAGGTCAATTTGAGAGGATTTCCCCGCCAAGCTTGCAGGTTGATCACTCGCTAACATTGTTTCTTTTGTTGCGGGCGTTTTCCTCGGGATGCACGGCTCTGACAGGTGTTGAGGCGGTAAGTAATGGAATTACCGCATTTCGTCCGCCGGAATCAAAAAATGCAGCGACCACTATGCTTATTATGGCGTTCCTCTCGGTTACGATGTTTTTTGGGATCACGTTTTTTGCTAATTTCCATGGCATCGTCCCAAACTCTAACGAGACAGTAGTGTCTCAGCTTGCACATGGGATTTTTGGAAATTCAATAGCATATTACTTTGTTCAGTTTACAACGATGGGTATTCTAATTCTTGCGGCAAACACAAGCTATGCAGGGTTTCCACGACTGTCCTCCATCCTTGCAAAAGATCGCTTTTTGCCACGCCAGCTTGCAATGCAGGGAGATCGGCTGGTGTTTTCCAACGGTATACTCATTCTTAGTTTGCTTTCTGCTTTATTGATTATTGTTTTTAATGCAAGCACACATGCTTTAATCCCGTTATATGCAGTTGGAGTTTTTCTTTCGTTTACGCTTTCTCAGTTTGGAATGGTCAGACACTGGCACAAAGAGCACAAGCCTGGATGGGTCAAGCAAGCAATAATCAATGCAATTGGAGGAACCTGTACCGGCGTTGTCACCGTTGTATTTACTGTGACTAAGTTTGCACATGGTGCATGGATTATTACCATATTGATACCGCTTTTTATCCGAATGTTTCAGATAATATATAGGCATTATTTAAATATTGGGCACCAACTCTCGCTGGTCAGCGCTGATCCAACTAAATATAAACCAGAACCTTTGAAACACACGGTGATTCTCCCTGTATCTGGGATGCATCGAGGTATCCTTGAGGCTCTTCGATATGCCCAGTCGATTGCAGGTGATGTTCGTGCTGCCTACGTCGAACTTGAGTCTAATTCTGCAAGGCAATTTCAGTTGGAGTGGTTGCGATGGGCGCACAATGTGCCGCTTGTGATTCTTAAATCGCCATATCGTTCAGTGTTGCAGCCGTTGCTTGATTATATTGATGATGTAAAAACCATCGAGCATGGTGAAGTGATTACCATTTTAATCCCGGAGTTTGTAACCTCACATTGGTGGCACGGATTATTGCATAACCAGACAGCTTTTTTTCTGCGAGCCGCACTGTTATTTAAGAGAGGTGTTGTAGTAACCAGTGTTCGGTATCATTTGGAGTAAGGCACGCTGAATATAAGTTTTGCCGCAGCACGGAATACGCAGCACGGAAAAGCAGCTAAGCATCTGTAATGACACTTCTGGCAAACAAATTTTTATTCATTTATCATTGACGGCAAGCGTTATTATAATTTTTTTCTCGCCAAGGTTTAAATTTAATTGTTATCAATAACAGTTTACGAACTAATTTCTCGATTTTCGGGGGGATGTGAGTTGGAAATTCTGCCAACCAAACTGCTCAGTAATAAGCATTTTAAGCGAGCCTCAAGTATGGATGTTCGTTCTGATATGGCAAAAATGCTTATGCAGAACAAAGCTAAACCAGCTTTGACGAAGCATACCCAACTTCATTCAGCAGGTGGTGCCACGATCCCGAGACATTCTGCTTCGATAATTCCCACGCTTGTTGCGACAAAGAATCTTATCCTCCAGGAGTTAGAGCAAAATATCTTCAAACTTATTTCGCTGAATGAAAGCCGCCGAACCGCGGTTTCGGAATATCTTGAACGGCTTAGCGGGCGCGGGTTTGGCGCGAATTTACGTGCTTGGATTGATGGCCCGCGCAGCCCATCGCAGAATGCCGCGATTCAGGCATATTTCGAGGAAATCGCGCTCGTATTCCTCGGCCAGGCGATGTTGTTGAAAAGCTGGTCTGATAGGGGAGTGCGACGCTGGAGTCGTGATGATCTCGGGAAAATAAACTGGACAATGATTACCGCATTAAAGCCGATGCTGCCGTATGACCGAGAAGGGTGGAATGTAACGCGGCAAAATATGTATTCCTGGTACATCCCCAGCAATCATATCCAGAGCGAGATATGGAGCAGGCTCGAGCTTTTCCGTTTGTCCGATGAAGATGCTTCGTTTGTTGTTACGGTTCTAGAAGCCGCCAAGCAGGCCAATCCGGATGCATATGTGCCGAGAGGTTATGATCAGCGTTTTTTTAAAGTGATTTGGGATAATGCATGCGCATTGGGTTTACAACTCACATCACGCGATGAGCTGCTAAAGAGGCAGAGGACAGCGTTTTCGCCGACACTTAGGGACGGCGCTTTGGTGCGCACGGCCCCGGAATCACTGAGCTGGGCTGGACTTGAAGTGTCTCCTTATTATCTGCTTGTTTGTGAAATCGCCCATCTTTGGCTAGGCCCTATATCGCCGCCTCTTTGGGCCGCCGGCAGCGGTCTTGAGGTACACGCCAGGGATCAGCTGTCGTTGAATCTGTTCAGTTCAAGGCCTTCGTTGCTTTTGAAGATCAGTGAGCTGGAAGCATTCGATGCGGGCTTTGTTCTTGAGGAGCAAGTAGTGCGCGCGAACACCCGTACGGCGGATGCGCAAAGATTCAGGGACCTAATGGATTCGATGCCATATTATAAAAATTTCAAAAAAACGAGTGGCGTCAGCATGGGTGCCCTGCAGGTGTGCGTGGCCTTAACTAAAATGAGGCCTGGTGGACTTATGTGGTGGGCACGCGAGGAGCCGCTTTCGACCGCTGATGGCAGCGAAGTGCTGTCATTGATCCTGGACCGGGCCAGAGTGGTTTGTGAATGGGATTTTTCTGATATCAAACAAGCTTTACCGCAGTCGATGCCGCTTTATTCCAAATATTTGTACTTGTTTTCGCGGGAGGCGGATGTCGAGCGCAGGCTTGCCAACAGGCCGATAAGGGTGGCGGTTTCCGGGGAGATACGCAGTCATGTTGAAATGCCGTTAATGCTTGAAGACGGCTTTATAGCCGCCGTAAATTCTTTGGATGAGGCATCCTCCAGGAATGACGAACAGAAAGTTTTTAGAGTGCGTGGCAACTGGGATATCCGTGTTAACAGGAGCGTGACGTGCCAGAGCGAATGGAATGATAAGTGGCCTGACCCCTCTTGCCATGACGTCATAAGATTTCTTGACAAGCTGAGAGCGGCTTCAAAACCGCTTGCAAATGTGGCTACCGTGAGCGCGGTTTCAAGCAACAAAGGTTCTGATAATAGCGACGGCTTGATAACGGGAGGCACGCCGGTGCATGGGGTTCTTATCGAGGCAGACAGTGATAACAAGGCAGGGCGCACTCTTATTGTTTCGTCTCTTGTTGATTTGAAAAAGCTTGATGGTGTTAGCGCAAGGCATGGTTCACCACGTTTTGTAGTGATGCTACCTGATGAAAGCTGGATTGCGCCTGTTTCGGCTTATTTGCGATCGGACACCGTGCGGAAGTGGCTTGAACAAAATGTCGAGAGGCGCAGTGAGCGTTGGTTGCTGACCGAGCAAGCAGTGAAGTGGATCCCAATACCGCAGTTCCTGCTTCAGGCCATTGGATCGGCGCGTACCTTGAGCCTTACTCCAGAGTGGGATGCGCTGTTATCAGAGATTGATCTTCGTCCAGGCAAAGTGAAGGAGAATGTTGATCGGCTCGACTCTTCAGATGAAAGCATAAAGATAAAATCAGCGGTTTTTGTCCGTGCTTCAAGGGTACTGGGCCAGCTTTCTTCCGGGCATGACCGCCTGAGGTCACTTGTTTCACCGGATGGGAAGGTGCGGTGGCGCGGGATATTCGACATCTTGCCTAAGGCTGAATTCGTGGCGGTTTCATTTCATCCAAAGCTTAGGTTGTCAGGGAATTTGCCTGCCCATATCCCGATTTCGAGGATTGACCAGGTGAAAGCGCCTTCGCAGGGCATAATGCTTTCCACCGAGATAGGGCTAAACTTGACCATGTTGTCTGAAAGTAGCCTAGTGTTACAAATGCTTTTGGAACAGCTTGAAGGGATAACACACCCCACCTGGAGTGAACTGGTTCAATATCTGCGCCTTCCTAGGCGGATCGAGTTCGCGGAGTCAACGGCTTCTGACATCTTGAAGTTGCATGAAGAGCAGTCAACACGCATCAAGGAACTGTTGGAGCTGCTTTCCGCCTGTATGCTTTTTTGACACTGTATTTTGAATGTTCTTGAGGCCTACAGCGAATAAATCCCTTTGTTTCTAGTTATATCAATAAGCAAAGTGTAATATATGTAGCCACCTCCTGGTTGGCACCATGCGTGCAACAAAACTATGGCAGAGAGTTTAAACAGTGGAGATGAGTATGAGAGTGGGACGAGTTGTAGTAGTGTTAATTTCATTTATTTTATTCATATCTGGTTGTGGTCCGAATAATTCAGGCCAAGTCGCCATGCCAACGACCAGCATAGCAGCGGCACCAAGCAGTGCAGCAACGCCTCCTCCCCAGGGGGTTCCTGGCGCTAACGTTTCTGATATCAACGGAAATCTATGGCAGGCGCTGCTTGGGGTGTACAGCGGCACCTTACACAAGAATATAGTAGGGACGATAGTTTCACAGCCCTTCAAATTTACGCTCACGCAGACACAAGGAAGTGATCAGGCCAAGTCAGCCATTTTTATCAGCTTTGAATCCAGTGGTCCCATAGGGCAGGTCAATTTCCAGTCTTATTTGAATGTGGGCCTGAACGCGCTTCCTGTAAACGGAGTCCTTGTGTTTGGTTTTATGTCATCTGAACAGAATATCCAGGCGCTCACGGATGTCCCATTCGCGCTTGAGTTGATCCTGTCCGTGCAAAACGGCAAAGACTTTGATCCAAAACAGTCAGCGATTTTCATCAAGGATTGTTCATTTGCCAGTACATGCAGCAATCCTGTTCCAGTCAGCGTTGCATGGTTTGATGAAGTTTTGGCAAAACACTAACCTCACATTTCAATTGCCTATCCTCTTAACGTTTAAATGTTGATCAGTTAAGATGTAGGTATGTTTGATCATCAGATATTTCGGCAACCATGGCATTTGACAAAAATTACCGCTGGCCACGAAAAATGGTTTCAGAGGCTTGTTGAGGCACATGAGCTTACATTGGCATGGATAGGCGGTCTTGAATTGGACAGGCCTGGCTATTTTTTAAAAAGAGGCCCTGGTTATGAGATCACAGCTGATCTTAGGTTGCTTGATTCACTAGCCCGATCTAGTCTGTCCGACCTGATTGATGACACAAGCGCTGAAGACATCCTTTGGCGGCTGGAAAACAGCGTCTGGGTCGTGCAGGGCTACACATTGCTAAACCTGATAGGGAGGACTACTCCAGAAGATAAAGCCGCGCTTCATACCATGCTTGAGCAGATTTCATGGAAGACAGGGCGTGAACTGGCTGAAAAATATTCAAAACAAATTCCAATCATGTGGCATGAGGATCTCAGGGCGCTGTTGCCGATCCTGCAAGATAAGTATCTTGCTGAAAACGGGTGCATGAATCCGCTACTGGTGAGCAGGGCGACGGGATGTGAGCTGCAGCTTGAGCTGCTTACGTGCCCGCACAGGAGCAAGTATGAGGAAATCAGGCTGATTGCTGATGAGCTTTGTAATCTTCACGCGCACAGGTTGCGCGGATGCGCGTATTTTTTTGATTCTCGCATTTTAATGGAAGTGGTACGGGGTGAACGTTACTGTGTCCAACGGTTCAGGCTTCAGCAAGCGTAATCGCAAGCATAATAAAAATGCGGCGGCAAGTGGTTCTGAAACCGCCCGCATCAAATCACTAAGACTTCAAAAGAGGATCTTCAGATCCCTGAAGACTGAGATCGATCGTCTCCTTGGCGGTACGCCGAGTTCAATTCGTCAGTATGAGAAAGAATTCAGGGACGACTTCAAGAATCTCGGCGCGAACTTCGGTAGAAAAACCGCTGAGTTTAAGAAATCAGACCTGATTCAAAGGATACGGGAAGCTGACGTGACGTTCATTGCTGATTTCCATACTTTCAGGCAGGCGCAAAAAACAGCGGTTCGAATTATCCGCGAATCAGTTCTCCCTGGCGAGCAATGGTTAATTGGTCTTGAGTGCATCTCAAGCCAGTATCAAGAAGAGCTTGATGCTTTTCAAAAAGGACGGATAAGTCTTGAAAAATTCCACAATGTGATCCGTTATAATGAAGAATGGGGTTTTCCGTGGGATAATTATGCGCCGGTCTTCGAATGGGCGCGCGAGAGCGGTGTAAGGCTGATCGCGCTCAATAGGCCGCGGCACCTCCTGCGGCTTACGGACGGTGTGCATGAGGTAGCCGAGCTTTATGAAAGGGACAAGTGGGCGGCCGGCATCATCGCTGATATGTTTTCAAACAAATGTGTGCGTCGTGGCCGCTTAAGTGGTCGTAATTCGCTTGGGCTGGGGCAAATCGGTAAAATGAGAATGATAGTCCTCTATGGGGAACTGCATGTGGCCACGCAACATTTGCCGCTAGCGGTTAGGCGAGTCTCAAAGCCCTACTTGGGCCACATGCTAAAGCCCCTGACTATACATCAGAACTATGACTCCCTTTACTGGCGGCTCGCCGAACGGGGCCGTGAAATGCATGCAGAAGTCATACAGCTCGGGCGCGATTCGTATTGCGTGCTTTCAAGCACTCCATGGGCAAAATTGCAATCGGTGGTCAATTGGATTGAAGGTGAGCATGACTTCACTGATGATTATATGTCTGGCGATTATCTGTCGCTTATCAAGGCTTATGGGAACATGCTTGCTGATTTTTTCGGCGTCAAGGCGGCTTCATATGAGAACCTCACTGTAAAAACGATAGGCGAGCCTGAATTCGTGGATGATCTTGCTGGTTATTTTTCCAAGGATGACCTGCGGCTGATCCGTTTTCATGTGGTACATAATCAAAGAATATATATTCCAAGCGCTGAAATAGCTTACCTGGGGACGGCGTCCAGCAATAGTGCCGCTGAGCTTGCCGCATTACATCTATTAAGATTGAGGTGGCGCTCTGATGTTAAGCATGTTTTCCGCCAGGAGCTTGAGGACATGTTCCGGCTGCAGTTGGAAGCCGTCTTCGGTTTTCTTGGCAGCCTGATCTTAAATCCAAGACGCAAGTGTGACCTTGTTGCTGACCATTTGAGGCGTATAAAGGCCATGGAGAGCGGAGAGCATGCGGCTTTCGCATTAGAAAAACAGGCAAGGCAGCTTGCGCTTAATATTTTGGCCATGAAAACTAACGGAAAACACCAAATGATTCAGGTTAAAAAAGCGCTTAAAAGGCGATCCATGGCTCCAGCATTGATGATAGCCGCGCGCTATTGCGGGCAGATATTGGCTAAGCGCCTGCATAAGGCTATGTTAAGCGAGGATGTTGAAGTAGCCCATGTTAGTAAGCTTTTTTTTGAAGGTGGTGTTTTTTCCGAGCGTTATTTGCAACTTCTCCGTTTGATAAGTACCGCGAGCATCGCGCCAAGCAAAACTGAAAATTTTTAACGGACGTAGACACGGCATAGAGCGGTATATGGCTTGCTTCCCCTTTTGTGGAAAGCGGAGCATGCGTGAAAAAACAAGTGGCATATAATCTGGCTGATTTTATTAGACAAGCGTCATTTAAGAATCTTTCAAGGGAAGTCATTACAGGACTTAAAATACATATCCTTGACTCGATCGGCTGCGCTCTGGGCGCACTTGGTGCGTCTCAGTCAAGTCCAGTAGTGATAATACGAGAATATATGGACGAGTTTGGTGGGCCGCCATACTGCTCGATGATCGGCGGAGGAAAGGTTGCGCCATGCGATGCCGCGTTCTTTAATAGCGCGTTAGTGAGATATCTTGACTTTAATGACAGTTTTATTGCGAAAGGCGAGACATGCCACCCAAGTGATAATCTTGGTGCGTTGTTGTCGGTAGGCCAGTATGTCGATGGTGATGGCAAGGATCTGCTTGTGGCGCTTGCTGTGGCTTACCAGGTCCAGTGTAGATTATGCGAGCTTGCGCCGCTCAGGGATAGAGGTTTTGATAACAGCACCCATGGGTCGTATGCGACAGTGGCCGGGATTTCAAAAATGCTCGGATTGGATGCCGGCCAGATCGTGAACGCGATTGGTATAGCTGGAGTTTCACATAATACATTGCGAGTGTTGAGAACCGGCAGCCCATCTCATTGGAATGGCCTGGCATATGCCGATACCGCTCTTGGCGCAGTGAGAGCGGCATTTCTTGCAATGGGTAGTGTTACTGGACCGGCGGATATCTTTGAAGGCCGCAAGGGATTTATGGAAGTGATTTCCGGCGAATTCAATATTGACTGGAAGATGGAAAAGTTAGATGCGGTTCTTCGCACTTCCATAAAAAGATACAATGCCGAGATCCATGCGCAATCAGCAATTGAAGGCATGCTTGAGCTTCGCAACAAATCACGGTTTAGGGCAGAGGACGTTGAGAGAGTGGATGCTGAAATTTTTGATGTCGCCCTCGAAGTCATCGGGGGCAGTGATTACATGATAAGCACGAAGATAAGCATGAAGGAACAGGCCGATCACAGCTTAAATTATTTGCTTAGTGTAGCGCTCATTGATGGCCAGGTGATGCCTGAGCAATTCAGGGAAGGTCGCCTTCATTCTGATGAAGTTGCGACGCTGATGGAAAAGATTAAAGTGAAACCTTCAGCATATTATAGCGCCAGATTCCCTGCCGAGCTGCCTGTTCTGATTGTTGTCACACTTAAAAACGGGATGTCTTTTAAAATTGAAAAGAATGACTATGAAGGGTTTGTCACTCGCCCGGCTACTTGGAGATTCGTTGAAAACAAATTTCACCGTCTAGCTGAAGCATACATAGATGCTAAGCACAGATATGAACTGGTTGATTTCATAAGCCACCTTGAAGCAAAAAAAATAGTGGATCTTATGTCATTGCTTGAAACCGGGCTTGAAACTGTGATCGGAGAATTGCCACATGCAAAAGCAGCAAGCTAAAACCGGTGCATATGGCGCGCTAGAATTGCTGATGGAAGATCACCAGAAAATGCGCGGCCTGCTTGAAAGGATCCGTGTAAGTGCTGATCAGCATGAGAAGCTGATATTCTTTGAGCATTTGAAGCATGAGGTAGCGCTGCATTTTAGCGCGGAAGAAATGGTCTTATATCCAGCAGTTTCTGAATACGATGATTTGGGTGAGTTCGTAGAGGATGCCTATGAGGAGCATCTTGAGATAAATGACCTTATTGATGAAATCTCTGACGCTGAAGATAACGGTGAAACAATGGAAGAGGATTTTGAAGAATTAGCAGAGAGCATCGAATGTCATGTCGAGCGTGAGGAAGACGAGTTTTTTGTCAAGGCACGTAAAACATTGCCGAGTTTTGAACTACAGCGCCTGGCTGGTTTGATTGAGGAAGTCAAGCGGCAAGGGTCGAAGGCGGCTTAGGCTTATCTGGCCTTTCACTTGCAGACCCTCGTATAGAACCCAAAGTATATGTGACAATTACTTTATATATTTTTATGGAGGAAACGTTATGAAGAAAAACGTGCTGTCCCTTTTTACATTAGCCAGCTTGGTAGCGGCGCTCGTAGTTATTTATCCGCAAGCTTCGTTAGGAGCAGAGCAAGATCAATATAGCCCTGAGCGCAGCGGTAAGCAGGACCAGACACAAATAATCCCGCCAGAATCCGACAAGATGGCGGCCCGTCGTGTTCTTGCCCCGCATTCGGTGACCATTCAGACTTCTCTTCAGACAGCGATAGAGGAAGTCAAGGGTCTACGCACGCAACTTAACGCTGTCGACAAGCCATCGCCAAATGTGGTCAGTCATTTCAAAACGTACGGCAAGGAGATTAACAGCGACATGAATATGGCAATGACTCATGAAGGTGAACTTTCAAAGACCATCAAGCAATTTCCTGAGTTGGCCAGGAGCGATGAATTTAAGATTCTTAAGCCGACTTTGAATGATGCTAGAAAAGTGAACCAGGATTTCCAAAGCAAGATCAGCAGATCTGATTACTGGGATAATAAGAGACAGGTCTTGCTTGACCTTGATATGCTTGAAAAGCGCCTGATGTCGGCATTGGATAAAGCAAAAAGCTTCAACGCCGACAGGCTTGACATCACAGCCATTGGTTGAGCAAGTGTCATCGCGGTAAGCCAAGCAGGGCGCTTTGGTTAGCAGCCGCTGGCGTAGCGATGATTGAGAGCGGTTGCCTGGTAAGGGATACCCGGCAACCGCTCGTTTTATATGCGCCAAAGATTTGTCTTGTAATATGTTTTGGAAAACCCCTAAACCCACATGCCGAACGTTCCGATTATTTTAACAAGAGATAATCGGGGAGGCGTAATATGTCCGTTCCAAACAAATCTAAATCCGGATTGGCCATGGTAAATACACCCAATATTTCAAAGGCTGAGGCTCAGGACGAGATCAATAAGATCATGAGCGAGATAGAGCATCTACAAAAAGAGATGAATTTGTCACATGCCGCGCAACAACCGGCTGGGGCAGCTGGCGTTAAACCTGCGGCTAATGTGTCACCTCTTCGTCCACCGCCACGTGTGGCTCCGCAAAATATTCCAGATGAAACACCGGATGGAACAGAAGACGTATTGAATGAATTCCGCGGCACCGCTGAAGATGGTTCCATGGAGGAGACGCTTGGTGGGCTTGAGGAAATAAAATCGGATAAGCCGAGCATCCTCGATGATGAGGTGGATGCAGCACCAAAGGAATACCAAGAAGAATATCAAGAACCAGAAACAAATAAAGGAGAAGTTATGCCTGTTAATAATACACAAGCGTACTATAAGGATAACGACAGCGAGGATAAGAATGCTAATGCAAACGCCGCTGATAGTTCGCTAACGATGACGCTCACCGGGAATATGTCGCTGAATCTGAAATATGATTGCTGCGGTGAAGAGATAGTAATTGGCTTCCGTGATGATGCCCTGAGGCTGAAGCTTTCTGACGGGGCTGAATTCAAAATACCGCTGCGTCGCAAGAATTTAAGGTTAGTTAAGTAAGCATGCTAAGGATTACCGGTGGTGATCTTAGGGGGCATTCCCTTAGGGTCCCCGGCGGTGATGGGTTGTGGGTACGGCCTACTCAAGCAAAGCTGCGTCAGGCCATTTTCAATTCAATACAATCAAGAATAGCCGAAGCGAGAGTGCTTGATCTTTTTGCCGGATCAGGAGTGCTTGGCTTTGAGGCATTATCTCGCGGCGCAAAACATGCCATTTTTGTTGAAAAAAACCGTGCAACTCTACGTTTAATTGAAGAAAATGCGAGTAACTTGGGTGTCATTGAAAGTATTACATTAATTGGTGAGCCAGTGGAAAGCGCTATTAAGCCGATGATCAGCTTTGGACCTTATGACATAGTGCTTGCTGATCCTCCATACGACATGGGCTGGGAAAGCAGGCTTCTTGATCAAATCCCATGGGATGTGATCCTGGTTGAGGATGGGATCTTTTGCTTGGAGTGGGGACATTTCAAAAAAGGGCGTAGCTCCTTTTTGCCTGAACAAACTCGATTTCTTGTAAAAATCAGGGAGAGACTTTATGGTGATAGTGTGTTGACGACCTATGCTAGGACGGGCCATGAGCACAAGAAATCGTAAAGCTATTTATCCAGGTTCTTTTGACCCAATAACGAACGGTCATATCGATATTCTCGATAGGAGCCTTTCGCTTTTTTCAGAAGTGATAATCGTAGTTGCGGGTACCGGCAACAAGAACCCGTTTTTTTCCCCGGAGGAGCGGATGAAGCTGATTGAGGAAGTGGTCAAGGGGCGTGATAACATCCGTGTGGATCGGTGGTCTGGATTGATAATGGATTATGCTCGCGTGCATAAGATTTCGGCGGTTATCAGGGGGCTCAGGGCCGCTAGTGATTTTGAATATGAATTCATGATGGCAAGCATGAATAAGCAGCTCAATCCGGATGTCGAAACAATATTCATGATGACGGCCCAGCATTTATATTTTGTCAGTTCAAGCATGATAAAGGAGCTTTTTTATTACGGAGGAGATGTGTCCCCGTATGTGCCTCCGGTCGTGGCGAAGAGGCTCCAGGAAAAGTTACCAGAAAAGTTACAAGAAAAAGCTAAATGAGAGAGGCGGGTTATTTACAATATGAACTCCTTAGATGACCCCTTCAGAATAGCTAGCCGGTTAAGCGGTGTATCCGAAAGCACGACGCTCAAATTGAATGCCTCCATCCAGGCAATGCGTGCTGCTGGGATGGACATCATCAATCTCACGGCGGGTGAGCCAGATTTTGCTGTACACCCCCTTGTAAAGGAAGCAGCCATCCAGGCCGTGCGTTCCGATAAATCAAAATACACTCCGGTTCCCGGGATCCCGGAACTCAGAGATGCAATAGCAGCAAAAACCAATAAGCAGCAGCCTTCGTTAGTAAGGATCAAGCCATGGACCCATGGTGATGTCATTGTTGGTAATGGTGGTAAACAAGCACTATTTAATGCGTTCATGATCCTGCTTGAGCATGGCGATGAAGTGCTCATGCCATCGCCATATTGGCTCAGCTATCCTGAGATGGTGAAGGTGGCTGGCGGTGTTCCTAGGGTTATTCCTACCTCTACGTCATCTGGTTTTAAAATGACGCCTGATCAGCTTGAAAAAGCACTGGGGCCAAAGGTAAGAATTGTGATTCTTAATTCACCATCAAACCCGACGGGTGCGGTTTACTCCAGGGAGGAGCTTGCAGCTCTGGGTAAGGTTCTGCAGAAACCACGTTGGAGCCAAACGTTGATCGTAAGTGATGAGATTTATGACCGCATAGTGTTTGAGGAACTTGGATTTTGCTCGTTTTTAGAAGCGGTCCCTGAGCTGCGGGATAGGACCATCACCGTCAATGGGATGTCAAAAAGTGCTGCCATGACCGGCTGGCGCGTTGGTTGGGCCATAGCCCCCAGGCCTTATGTAGAAGCCATGACGGCGCTTCAGGGACAGAGCACCTCTGGTGTCAATGCATTGGCCCAGTGGGCAAGTGTTGCAGCGTTAAAGTTACCTGATTCTGAATTCGTGCCACAGGTGGAGAGTTATAGAAAAAGACGCAACCTTGCCTTGGAAAATCTCGGGAAAACAAGCAAACTAGATATAGTGGTACCCCAAGGGGCTTTTTATATCTTCATGGGAGTCGGTGAGGATTCAGTTGTTTTTACTGAGAGATTGCTTGGAGAGGGAATGGTAGCCTTGGTCCCAGGTTCGTCTTTCGGTGAGCCCAACTTCGTGAGGTTAACTTTCTCGATAGACGAGAAATCACTTGCCGAAGGGTGTAGACGGATTGTCAGATACCTGAACCGTTAGGTACTGGAGCGATGACGGCATGGATGCTGTATCGGTAGTAAAAGGTAAGATTTTTTTTATATTAGCTCTGTTTATAGTCATGGTATTAGGCCATGGTTGCGGGAAGTCTGCGTTTGACAAAAGCAATGAACAGGGCAAGCAGGCGATAATCGATGCCACGCGTATTCTCCTTTCAAAGAATGACTGCAGCTCAGCCCTGTCTCAAATAGAAGAATTATACGGTTCACAGTACACGGACAACGATGTCAGGATGACAATTGCTTCGGCGTACGGATGTTCTGCGGGGATAAATTTTTTCAGGCTTTTGGGAGATATATCATTAAATGCACCATATCTTGCCGGCCCTCCTTTCTGGTCGTTGGTTGCAAAGCTTTTTCCATCAGTGAGCAAGACGGAAGATCGTGTTGTAGAGGCGGCGTTGCTTGGTACGGAAGCATTGATGGCCACGCTTCATTATGGCGCGATAGTGCTGCCGACTTCGCTGATAAATGCAGATGGTTTCAACCCTGGATCAATGATAGCTTCCGACCGGACTACTGATTCAAATATCTACATGGTTTTTATGACCATGGCTGCGCTTGGCGGACTTGAGAACCGCTATGGTGTCCCTGATTCGACCACGCATGTAAAGACAACAAATTTGCCGTGGACCTCAGCCACAGCATCTGGGATGACAACAGATGGATGCGCATACGCGTCTTCTGCTATTAACTTCTCGGACGCGGTTGGAGAGGTGGCTGGTTCTGTGTCCGGCAATCTTGCAACTGCTTTTGAAGTTCTTGACACCATTGTTAAAGCCACGGTCTATGCCTCCTGCGAAATAGGTTGCCAGGCGTGTAATTTAAATTACCACTGCGTGGGATGCCCAACAGAGTTACGTGATAGGACGAAGTGTGCCGGTACAACCACTGATCTTCCGTCATGCGCGGCTGCGGGGATTGTTAATATGGTCAATGCCGCGTGGATAGTGCCGGTGCCATGAGAGCGATTTTTTTATTGCTGGCCACCTGTCTAATGCTTTACACCGCTGGTGCCGCAGCTGATGAATTCCATGAGTTATACAGAGGCGCGCGTGCACAGGCTATGGGCAACGCTTATGTTGGGCTTGCTGACGACGAGCAGGCGATATTCCTTAACCCTGCCGGGTTGGCTGGTAATAAAAGTTATTCGCTTCACTACATGATCTCGGATACTGATTTCTCCACCGATGTTTTAACTGCCGCGATCGGCGGGATAAACATGATGAAAAATTTAAGCGGTGATTCGCTTAACGTCATTATGGGGAAAAATGTTTATGGTCGAGAGCAGCTTTCACCCACGTTTATCATGCCGAATTTCGGCATGGCTGTGCTTGTTGATGCCCAAACGGCTTTGTTGGCCAAGAACCAGGCGCTTCCGCATATCACTATAGGATATCAGATCACGAATGGGTTTCAGCTCGGATGGGCCACGTCGATAGGTAGTCGCAGGAGGCGTGACAGCGATTTTAGGATTGGAATAGGCGCGAAGATGCTTTGGCGGCGCGGTGGTTACCGTGTATTGACTTTAAACCAGCTCCTAACTCTGAGCAGTAGTACCTTGGCGGAAATTACCGGTGATTATGGACGCGGTTATGGAGTTGATCTCGGGTCCCAATGGCTCAAAAAAATTAATCCACATCTCTTTATGAGCGTTGGAATGGCCCTGACAGATATCGGTAACACAGCATTTGACGGGAACGCTGATCCTCAAACAAGCAATATGTCCACTGGGCTGGCCTTGACATATAAGCTACCTGGGCTGTCGACGACTTTTGCATATGACTATAAGCACATGCTGGATTCCGGTGATTGGAAGAAAAAAAATCATGCAGGATTGGAAGTCGCCTTGCCCTTTATCTCGGTTTATGGCGGCATGAACCAGGCATATTTCACATATGGATTCAGCCTTGATATTTGGTTATTCAGGCTTACTGCCCTGTCGTATGCTGAAGAGCAGGGAGCTTATGCTTTACAGGATCCCGAGCGGCGATACCTGCTAAGGTTGGCACTTAAAGTTGGATTGTAGTATTGATTTTGAAAGGAGCATGTTTTGAGAAAAGCTTTTATAGTAGATACCAATGTTTTGTTGTTTGACCCTCATGCTATTTTTAAGTTCGGTAATAATGACGTCATTATCCCGATAGTAGTTATCGAGGAGATAGACAGATTCAAGCGTGACATGAGTGAAAACGGCCGCCATGCGCGCTTGTTTTCACGCCTGATTGACAAGATGAGGGAAGACGGCGAACTCTCAAAAGGAGTAAAACTCCCTAATGGCGGATTGCTCACCGTAGAACTTGGCGGGATGCAGCCGCTCCCAATAGATCTTATGATGGACAAGGCCGATAACCGCATATTGGCGCTTGCCATTGCCTTGAAGAAGGATCACCCAAAGCGCCCGCTCGTGTTTGTCACCAAAGACACTAACCTCAGAATAAAGGCTGATGCTTTGGGAATCCTGGCTGAGGATTACGAGCCTTCAAGCGTTTCATTAGAACAACTTTATTCAGGTGAGGCCAGTATCAATGTGGATGCCACGACGATAGATGAGTTTTACCAGAACAAGAGATCACCAAAAACGTCGATCGATGCGGCGCTAAAACCAAACCAATATGTGATTTTAAAGGATTCAGTCAATCCTAACCACACGGCTATGGGGCGTTTCTCAAAGGAACTTGATTGTATAGTGCCATTGTTTAAACCAGTGGAGGGGCTTTGGGGGATATTCCCAAAAAATGCTGAACAGGCGTTCGCGATCGATGCGTTGATGAATGACGACGTGAAGCTTGTGAGCCTGCTTGGCAAGGCGGGTACCGGCAAGACGTTGCTTGCAATAGCTGCTGGCTTGTCAAAAACAGTTGATGAAGGAGTGTATCACAGGCTCCTGGTGTCGCGGCCGGTTTTTCCGTTAGGTAAAGATATAGGCTTCTTGCCAGGTGATATAGAGGAAAAACTTAATCCATGGATGCAGCCTATTTATGACAACATAGATTTTTTGTTTGGTGCAACGGGCGCGAAGGGGCGGCGTGGGGCTGGCAAGGGATGCCAGGAGCTCATGAACCAGGGCCTTTTACAGATAGAGCCTTTGACATATATCCGCGGCAGGTCGATACCGCAGCAGTATCTGATAGTGGATGAGGCACAAAACCTCACGCCTCACGAGATAAAGACGATTGTGACCAGGGCCGGTGATAACACAAAGATTGTATTGACTGGGGATAGCTTTCAAATTGATAACCCCTATGTCGATTCCGCGAACAACGGGCTTGTGTATCTTGTCGAGAGATTTAAAGATGAAGAGATATCAGCTCACATAACTTTGACCAAAGGTGAGCGCTCGAAGCTTTCTGAGTTAGCAAGTAATTTGCTGTGAGTGATAAGTTAATGCGTTAAAACTCGAGGCGATGCCCACGGCTATGCCCACGGCTATGCCACGGCTATGCCACGGCTATGCCACGGCTATGTATGACTATCAGTCAATCTAGATAAAAATTACCAGTAGCGTTGTGACACCAAGTTGTTTAATTTCAATAAGTTACACTTGTTTTGCCTAGGTATTTTAATGGCATTTTCTTTGCTGTAATGCGACGCCGTGTAGGCGAGTTAAGCCTCTGGAGAAAATATGAGTAACGTCATTTCATTACAAGCTGTCCGTGAATTGCGTGAATTAAAAAATTTAGATGATATTGCTTACAAAGCCAAAATCCTGGCGATGGACAAATTTGAATTGCTTGAGGAAATGATTAAGTTTCAGCAACAGCGCTCCACAATAGGTCACCTGACCGTGGAAATGATGATCCGCGGGAAGATACTCTTTAAGGAGTTGGAAGAACATGCCGAGACAAAAGAGCTTACATTGCTTGCGCGCTCTTACCGCCGACATCTGGAATATGAGCTGAGTTCAAGATCAAAAGTTGAAAGCTAATGCTCGCCGGCCCACTGACCGAATAGTGTTTGGGGGAATCCGGTATGGGACGCTTCCTTGTAACATTATTGTTTTCGGTATTAGTGGTAGTCAATATTTTGATGAGTGCTTCTGCATCTTCATCCAATTCATCCAATTCATCCAATAATGAATGGGGGAATAATGATTTGATTGGTCCGGATGAGGATTTTCCGCCAGCGCGATTTGGCCGCGCCCCCTTTCGCGGGAATATAGAAAGGAACTTAGCCAATACGGAGAACTCAAAGCCACCATCCAGCTCTCTTGCCACACTGGCACCTAAAGAGCTACCCCCAGCCCAGCGGGCCGAGGCGGGACTAGCAAACGGGCTGCTACCGGTGCGTGGCGTACAGGAAGCCGCGCTCATAGCCGGTGATCTTGGTTTTTTCCCGAAGACGCTTTTTGTTTCACGCGGCACGCCTGTCAGATTGTTTGTCACCGGAATATCAAAGAACACGCTTTGTATCATGATGGATAGCTTCCAGGTCAGAAGGCAGATCAGGTCTAATAAAATAGAAGAGATCACATTTACCCCGACATTTCCCGGCAAATTCAGGTTTTATTGCCCACTTAACGGGACCGAGGGCCTTCTGGTTGTAAAGGAATTAGCTTCGGCAAACGCGGATCAGCCGGAGGAGTGAGGTCAGCAACCGTGGGTGTCTTCAACGAATCAGTGGGGATGTTCCTTGGGCCCATTAAAGAGTATCTTGATGATGATTCCGTCTCAGAAATACTTATAAACGGCTGCCAGGAGGTTTTTGTCGAGCGCCGTGGTGTTCTTGAAAGGACAAGCGTGCGCTTCATTGATGAGCAGGCCCTACAGGCCGCGGTCCGCAACATCGCGCAATTCGTGGGACGCAAAATAGATAACGAAAATCCGATACTGGATGCGCGTCTGCCGGACGGGAGCCGCGTTTCGGCGGTCTTCCCACCGTGTTCAAGAAAAGGCACGACACTGGCCATACGAAAATTTCAAAAAGGTACCGCCGCACTTCTTGATCTTGTAAACAATGGTTCCATCTCGAAAGACGCGGCGAGATTCCTTGATATCTGTATTTTCCTTTCTAAGAACCTGATTGTCTCTGGAGGAACCGGCACCGGTAAGACCACGGTCTTGAATGCGCTTGGCTCAAGGATTCCGAAAACCCAGAGGCTGTTGATCATAGAAGATTCTTCGGAACTTAAAATACAAACCGACCATGTGGTTTTTTTTGAAACCAAGCATGCCGATATACATGGAAAAGGCGAGATCAATGTGCGTGAGCTCGTGCGTGCCGCTCTAAGATTGCGACCTGATCGCATAATAGTAGGTGAGGTCAGGGGACCGGAAGCGCTTGACCTCATAACGGCAATGAACACCGGCCATGGCGGCTCGATGGGGACAACGCACGCCAATTCACCGTATGATACACTCGTGAGGCTTGAGACTCTTGCGATGATGGGCGAAACCCAGGTTCCTGTGGTGGCGCTTCGAAGGCAGATCGCGTCGGCTATACATATAGTGGTGCATATAAAACGCATGCGCGATGGGACGCGCAGGGTTGCGGATATCAGCGAAATTTTACCTGAAGTCGATGAGCACGGTGGATATCAGATCCAGGATATTTATAAGTATATCCATCGGGGGCTTTCACCTGATGGCAAGATAGTGGGTGAGTTGATACCTACAGGAAGTATCCCTACATTTATGAATGAGATCGAACTTTACAAGCTTCCTTTCACGCGCGAAAAATTTACTTGCCCACAGTGGTACGTTGAATCAAGACAGCAAAGCATCAGACAGGTGGCGTGAGAGAGAGACTAGCTAGCCCGACCCCTTAAGCGCGCTCACGATGCCATCAACGACGCCTTTGGCATCACCGAAAACAAGGGAACAGTTGTTGTAATAAAAGAGGGCGTTGTCCACGCCGGCATAACCTGTTTTCATGGACCGCTTGTTTACAAATACCTGTTTTGACTTATATGCCTCAAGGATCGGCATGCCAAAGAGCGGGCTAGATTTGTCTGTTTTTGCAGCGGGGTTGACGACGTCGTTAGCCCCTATGATGAAAGCAACATCGGTGCTGGAGAACTCGCTGTTTATCTCGTCCATTTCAAACACAACGTCATAGGGAATTTCAGCTTCGGCCAGTAGAACATTCATGTGTCCTGGCATGCGGCCTGCGACCGGGTGGATGGCGAATTTCACGTCCACGCCTTTTTCCATCAAAGTAGAGTACATCTCTTTTACGGCATGTTGGGCCTGTGCGACGGCCATTCCATATCCAGGCACGATAATTACCTTTGAAGCATTTTCCATCATGAAGGCTGCATCCTCGACGGATGCGGATTTCACGCCCTTTTTAGCGGCTTGGGCCATCGTGGAGTCACCGGCGACTTCGCCACCAAACCCTCCGAGAATCACGCTGAAGAATGAGCGGTTCATGGCTTTACACATTATATATGACAGGATGGCGCCGCTGCTTCCTACCAACGCTCCGGTTGTTATTAAAAGATTATTCTGCAGCGTGAACCCGGTCGCTGCCGCGGCCCATCCGGAGTAGGAGTTCAGCATCGACACTACTACCGGCATGTCAGCGCCGCCGATCGGTATAATCAGCAGAATCCCAAGAAGGAACGCGATTGCCGTCATGACGAAAAATGAAATCATGCTGTCATGCCAAGCGAAATGTGCACCAAGGACAAACATTGCTATCCCAAGCATCAGGTTCAGCCAATGTTGGCCTTTGTAAACTATAGGATCAGAACCAAGCAGGCCTTGTAGCTTTCCAAATGCTATGACTGATCCGGTGAAGGTGATCGCGCCTATGAAGCTACCCGCCGCCAGTTCTATCATCAATGTAGTATTGAAATGGCCTTCATTGCTGTGAAGGAAGTATGTGCCAGTCGCTACCAGCACGGCAGACAGGCCAACAAAGCTGTGAAGGGCCGCGACTAGCTGGGGCATCGCGGTCATCTGAATCCTGACAGCAACTATTATCCCGATCAGCGCACCGGCGGTCAGGCCGGCAATGATCCAACTGTAAGTTTTTACGCTTGGATGAAGCAATGTCGCGATGACCGCCATTGCCATGCCGATCATTGAGAACATATTGCCCTTTAGCGCCGTTTTGGGTGAGTTCAGGCCTTTAAGGCCGAGGATGAAGAGCACCGTGGCGATTAGGTAAACTGCCGCGAACAGGTCTTGGTTTAGTCCCATGATTTTTCCTTATCAGTCTTTTCTCTTGAACATGGCGAGTATGCGATTAGTTACCACAAAGCCGCCAAAAATATTTATCGCAGCAAGAAATACGGCCAGGCAACCTATAACTTGAATCAGTATCGCTGAAAATCCCTGTGCAGCCATTGCATCACCGTGTGTGGCGCCTGCAACTAATATCGCGCCTACCACTACGATGGCGCTGATGGCATTTGTCACAGCCATTAAAGGCGTGTGGAGCGCTGGTGTGACCCCCCAAATGACATGATAGCCGACGAAACATGAGAGCACGAAAACGTAAACACCAATCATTGTACTGGACATATGACCTATCCTTTTTTCTTGAATCTGACCTCGCCTTGGTGAACAGCCAGTGAACCAGCTATGATGTCATCGTCAAGGTTGAGCTGTACCGCGGCTTGGTTATCTTTTTTTGTTGTTATCAGTGAAAGAAGATTGAAGATATTTTTCGCATAAAACTCGCTTGCGTCTGCCGGCACGAGCGCTGGGTAATTCAGTATACCGACTATCGTCACATTGTGCCTGACGACTATTTCTCCCGCTGTGGTGAGTGCGCAGTTACCGCCGCTTGGAGCAGCCATGTCGACTATGACTGATCCGGCTCGCATGCCTTTGACGGCGTCTTCCGTGATCAGTATGGGGGCCTTCCGTCCTGGGATATTCGCCGTTGAAATAATAATGTCGAATTTCTTAAGCTTTTCGTTGAGTAGCTCTTGTTGTTTTAGTTTCGCTGCACTAGAAAGTTCCTTCGCATATCCACCTGCGCCGCTACCTTCCTCGCCGATATCCAGTTCAATGAATTTTGCACCAACAGAGACTATCTGTTCCTTTACATCTGCCCGCACGTCGTATGCTTCAACCGTCGCGCCAAGTTTGCGTATAGTGGGGATGGCTTGTAGTCCAGCGACTCCGGCCCCCAGTACGGCGACACGTGCTGGCTTGGCTGAACCTGCTGACGTCATCATCATTGGGATGAATCTTTTGTATTGCGCCGCCGCTTCGATCGCAGCTCTGTAGCCAGCTATGTTTGCTTGTGAAGAAAGGGCATCCATGGCTTGTGCTCTGGAAGTGCGTGGAATCAATTCCATTGCCAGGCAGTCAATTCCTGCTTTTGCCAGAGTTGGTAATAGATCATCATCCAGGAATGAATCCAGGAACGAAATCAGGATTGCTCCGCGCTTTATCAATTGGACTTCTTGTTTTAGCGGTCTGTTGATTTTAAGCACTATATCCGCGCCGAAGGCTGTTTGCTTGTCAGCGATCATAGCGCCTTCGGCCTTATATGCTTCATCCGGGAAGCCAGCGGCTGTACCTGATGACGGTTCAACCACGACTTCAAAGCCTTGCTTTATCAGTCTCTTTGCGGCTTGTGGTGTGGTAGACACCCGTGTTTCTTTTTCGCCGGTCTCTTTAACAACGCCAATCTTCATTAAGATACCTCGCGGGTTACTGTATCAGTTTTGACAGATAGTGGTTAATTAAGCTATCGGCGGGCGAAATGAAATATTTTTTTAAGGCGTCACTGAAAAATCAAAAATAAGTTCGTCCGGTGCCGCATAGCCAAGTGTCCGTCTGATTTCTCGTCGCTGCGCAATATGACTTTTTTCAAGCAGAGTTGATTGGACTTCAAGTCTTGTGACTTCATCTTTAAGCTGAATGACCTGTTGTTCTTTTGCGTTCAGAAGCCCCTTGAGGCTGATCAGTTGAATAAGCCCAGGCGAACCAGTCAAGCCTGATGGTATTCCAGATATGAAAATCAACCAAAGGCCGAATATTGCAAGCCAGATTTTATTGGTCATTTGAAGACTGCTCTGCCTATGAATCTGGCTGAGTTTTCAAGTTGCTCCTCTATCCTTAGGAGCTGGTTATATTTCGCTATTCGATCGGTTCTGGAAAGAGACCCGGTTTTGATCTGTCCGCAATCGGTCCCAACCGCTAGGTCAGCAATGAACGTATCTTCGGTTTCGCCACTTCTATGGGACGTGACTATGCCGTAACCAGACTGATGAGCAAGCTTCATAGTTTCGAGCGTCTCAGTGACTGTGCCTATCTGGTTTAGCTTGATTAGGATTGCGTTTGCTATGCATGATTCAATGCCACGTCTTAAATAAGATGGGTTTGTGACGAAAAGGTCATCCCCAACGAGCTGGCAACGTTTGCCAAGTTTTGCTGTCAGCATGGACCAGCCTTCCCAGTCATGTTCGGCAAGGCCGTCTTCTATTGATATTATTGGATATGCATCGACCCATTTTGAATAGATCTCAATCAGCTCTCCGGCTTGATAATTTTTGTTTTCAAACGAGTATCTAACGCCTGATGCCACGGGTTCTGTTGAGATGAACTCGCTGGCTGCGCAATCAAGCGCAAGGAATATTTCGGTGCCTGCTTTATATCCAGCATCTTTTATTGCCTGCATGATGGCCGAAAGCGCTTGTTCATGTGGCTTTTCATCATCGAATACCGGAGCGAACCCTCCTTCGTCGCCAACACCGGTTGAAAGCTTTTTGTCGTGTAGAATTTTTTTAAGGCGGTGGAAGACTTCAACCCCGGCCCGTAGCGCATCTGAGAATCTTTCGAACCCAGCGGGCACGATCATGAACTCCTGGATCGCCAAGCCGCTATCGGCATGCTTCCCGCCGTTTATGATGTTCATGAAAGGCACGGGGAGGGTGGCACCCGAGGAATCAAATATTGAAGATATGTAGCGATAAAGTGGCTTTTGCATGACGGCTGCCTGTGCCCTGGCGAATGCCATGCTTACTGCGAGTATGGAGTTTGCCCCAAGATTTGATTTATTGGGTGTGCCGTCAAGTTCTCTCAGGGCATCATCAAGCAGCGACTGTAGTGGGAAGTCCCTTTTAATAATGGCAGGCGTAATTTTTTCGCGGATATTCGTTACTGACTTGAGCACTCCCTTACCTAAGTATCTTTTTTGATCAGCATCCCTAAGTTCCAGTGCTTCTCCTTCGCCTGTTGAAGCACCGGATGGAACGATGGCTCGTTCCGTTATATATTCACCCTTATGGTGTGGGTCGTCCACGATGACTTCCGCTTCGACTGTCGGGAAACCGCGTGAGTCCAAAACTTCACGTGCCTTAACGTTTCTGATTGTCGCCATGATTCGTCCTTTCATTATATCCAATGCTGGGTCTGATTCAAGATTGCCGTATGTGCCGCGCTTTTACCACGGTTTTAATATTGCCGCGTACGTTAAAGTCCCCAGTGACTTCCATTTCGTGTGGATCAAGAAGTTTTACCAGATCATCCAGGATTACGTTGACAACGTCTTCGTGAAAAAGGCCCCTGTTGCGGAACTTGTTTATGTAAAGCTTCAGGCTTTTAAGCTCAAGACACCATTTATACGGTATGTACTTGATGTGTATGGTGGCGAAATCAGGGAAGCCTGACATCGGGCATAAGCAGGTGAATTCAGGGCATGTGAATTCCACTTTGTATCGTCTGACCATGGTATTGTTGGTGAATCGCACAAGTTTTGACCGGTGTATAATTGACCGGCCATCCGGCCTTTTGTTGATTAATGTTTGAGTTTTAGCCATGCAGTGGTGATAACATGCATGGCTTGGCTGAGTCAAAGAGCATGACCGGAGCACGCATGGTGAAGCATATCTCCGGTCATGTAAGTTATATAATTTATTAAGCCATCAGTATGTTGATGTCGTGTTATTTTCAGATTTGGTCTCGTCAGTACCAGCCTGGCCGCCCATTTGTTCCATCATGCGTCGTTTATTATCGATACATTTCTGGAATTGTTTTGTCCCACGATTATGAATAACTCCATGGTCGTCCATGCATGTTTTTGCATTTTTTAAGTCTTCCGTGGCAGCCTTTGACGTATCACGAGAAGTGTCAGGCATTGTTTGTGACATGTCAGGTGCGGATGTTGATTGGCTCGTATCAGCAGGCTGCGTGGAAGCATCTTCAGCGCTGGCTAGCGCTATAGCAAACACGATTGCTAGTGTTGTAGACGTTAAGGCTATTATTTTTCTCATAGTGATCTCCTTTGTCTTGTTACTTGGGGCTAATTTGCAACGTGAGTGCCATGAAAGCGCCACGTAAGTCCCACGATTAACCGGCCTTTCGTGCGGCTTTTTCATATCTGACATGCAGCTCGGCGGAATCCACGACGTATGGAGCAATGACGGACAGCAATCTTTCACGCGTCATGCGGCGTGGTAAGTCAAATTTTACATTGAGGCTGTATAAGCGGAAGACATAATCCGTGCTGCCGCTTCCATCGATCGCCGATGGGCCGGTGTAGCCCAGTTTGCCGAAGCTATTTATGCCCTGGCATATCCCGTTCTGTAACGAATCTTGTGGCGGGATGCCGGCAGGCAAATGGTGTATGTGTGAAGGTATATTGTACACGACCCAGCGTGAAATGGGGCCAGTGGAGGAATCAAGCAGCAGAACAAATGACGCTGTTCCAGGCGGTGGTGATGACCAACGCAGTTCAGGCGTGGAATTATCCGCATCGAACGAGTACCTGGTGTCTATGTTTCCATGACTGTCAACAGCATCGCTTGCCAGAGTGAACACATGCTAATGTGTTGCAATCGGTACACCTGGGCGATCACTTATTTATCCTCTTCTTTGTCATCGTCGTCGTCGTAACTGCGTCGTGGCTTCAGGCTAATTGTTTTGTCTGTCATCCTGCGGTTTCGGATGGGCACTTCGTAACATATTTTTTTACGTACATACTTCAGTGTTTGATCTATGCGCGGCAACCGGCGTTCCAGCAGTTTTTCGTAAAGAAGTCCTTCGCGTGGTTCGGCGACGAGTACGCTTGACTGTGGACCGTGGCGCCTGTCGACGCGTTCTTTTTGAAAGACCACGTACACTTCATTTTGTATGGCAGGGATACATCTTCCAAAAAACGCCCTCGAGTCAAGAACAACATTTTTTGTTTTTGGATCAATGATTTTCCCTGGATAGACGAATGTTGCAGCTCGGTTGCCATCGGGCTTGATGAGGTGGATGGCGATATCCTCATCACAGTTGTCGCAAAAGCGGCCGGCAAAGACATGATATGGATTGACTGAGCCAAGATGTTTCAACTCTTTCAAGGTGGCGCGTAGTGATTCCGCAAAAGCTGCTGGCATATCGCTGCTCTGTGGGCTCGGGCTGTTTGTCACGCTGACGACCGGTTCCGGTTGTCCGGCCACTGCGAATTGCGTGATTGATATTAAAGAGATTAATATATATGACCTGATCATGTTAAAGTTGGTTCCTTGTATAAAACAATACTAACTTTTTTTGAAATAAGGAGGCTAAAATGTCTGTTGAAAAGCGAATAATGGATATCATCGAAAAAGAAATACGTCCGGCACTTGCGATGGATGGCGGAGATGTGTCGTTTAAGAAGTTTGAGAATGGCGTGGTGTATTTGCAGTTGAAGGGCGCCTGTTGTGGATGCCCCGGCGCCGCGATGACTCTTAAAATGGGTGTTGAAACACGTCTTCGCGAGGCGATTCCGGAAGTCAAGGAAGTCGTGTCGGTGTGACTACATGCTAAAAACAGGCGGCAGTTATAAATGCGGTTATGGCAGTTTTTTGTCGGTGGCGTGTTTAGTAATTATCGGCTGTGCTACTTCCCCGCTTGGCCGCAAGCAGCTGATTTTGGTGCCCGATGCGCAGATGGATTCTTTGGGCGCACAAGCCTTTCAGCAAATGAAGGCCAAGACGCCGATTTCATCTGACCCAGCCATAAATGCATATGTAAAATGTGTAGCAAAACCGTTGACTGAAGCAGCAAAGGACAGCTTGCATGTATCTAATTGGGAGATCATCGTATTTAAGGATGACACCGCAAACGCGTTCGCTCTCCCCGGTGGCAAGATAGGCGTGCATACCGGCATTTTTAAAGTCGCAAAGACCCAGTCGCAGCTTGCTGCTGTTATTGGGCATGAGGTTGGCCACGTGATTGCAAAGCATGGCGCCGAAAGAGTGTCTGATACATTTGCCACCCAAGGCGCGCTTCAGGCCATTGGCGCGCTGACCGGTGATAACCCGAATGGGAAATTAATTATTGGGCTATTGGGGCTTGGTGCTCAGGTGGGCGTGCTACTTCCGTTTGGCAGGACCCAGGAGAGCGAAGCTGATCTCATAGGACTGGACTTAATGTCCAGATCCGGATTTGATCCGCGCGAAAGCATCACGCTTTGGCAGAATATGAAGTCCTTTGGCGGCGGCGCCCCGCCCGAATGGCTCTCAACTCATCCGGCCCATGATACGCGCATCGCTGACCTAAACACCAATATGCCTGATGCCACACGCAGATATGAACGCGCCCGTTCACAGGGACGCGACCCTAAATGCCAGCTGCCCCCTGATATTAAGATATAAACTTTAGCGTTGGAAAATATTCATGCAACGTAGACTACACATTTATTGGATCGATGTACCAGTCTCAAGCCGGCAAATCGGGCTGTCTGTTTTACCAGGACGGCAGGACCAGAAAAGAGATCTTAAGCAGGATCTTGAAGTTTTAAAGACCAGTGGTGTTGCAGATGTCGTTTGCCTGGTTACTCACGCGGAGCTAAGCCATTTTGGCGTCAGCAATCTTATTAAAAGTTACATTGAATCAGGGTTTAACGTGCATGAGTTCCCAATCCATGACGGGGATGCGCCGCAACCCGAAGGTTTAAGAAAACTTATCGCTGATATGGAGATCGGTTTGAGCTTAGGTCGCAAAATTTTACTCCACTGTGTTGGCGGCCTTGGGAGATCCGGGCTTGTCGCTGCTTGTTTTTTAAAAAGCCGAGGTTTTAGCACCGAGAATGCTATCGCGATCATCAGAAAGCAGCGCTCGCATATGGCGATAGAAACCGCAGCACAAGAGCAATTTGTTGAAAGTTATTGCTAACAAAGATATTCAATACTTAGATGTGCCGGAAGTGTTTTTTGTAAGACGTTTCAGAAACACAAGATCCATGAGGTCTTTGTCTCGCGCGGATGATTTCATATTTTTGGATCTCACCTGGAGCAATCTGTCTTGCTGCATGATCCGGAAGCCGCGCCAACACATCCAAAACAAGTTTTTCGTTTTCAACTGATTTATCAATAAGAAAATCGATGTCTTCCGTAGCTCTTATAAACCCAAGCTGAACCATTGCCATCCCACCTATCACAATATAAGCAGCTCCAGATTTGTTCAGGCCATCACAAATCTTTACAAGATCCTCAAGATTTGGGGGACGTGAATACTCATTGTTTTTTTTATCATGCATTTTAATGGTGACCTTTTCTTGCGTGGTTACTTTTCAACAGGCCGGCCATCGCATTCAAGGCGTCGTCTTGCGCCTCTTGAAATGTTTTATACCGATAAACTCCTTTTTTAAAAAAAGGTCGCCCATGATGAAGGTCAATAACCATTTCCAAAAATGCCGCCGCGGCATTCAAACTATGAGGGGGCTTTCTTTTCCCAACCACGCGCATGATTTAAGTATCGCACCTCATCTATGAATTTGCCAGTATCAGAGCAGACCATTGCTAAAACTCCGTCTTGAGAACAAAGAGAAATCCAGGTTGACGCATTCGCCACCATATTTTGATTTTTGTTCACTGTCGTTTTTTATATTATTTTCGACGCCATTTCTTAATCATCTTATCAGTAATATTATTAAACCTATCTGGGATTATCCAGTTGATCTCACTTTGAATAATACTTTTGCTGAGCTCGTTATTCATGCCTCTTTTTAAGGTCCAAGCTAGATAAAATATGTCGGCGTTGTAGCCACTCCCTTCCCAATGGGCATCAAAAAAATCCTGATCACATGCTAATTTTTCTGGGTATTTCCCACCATCGCAGCTGACATGCACAGGAGCGTCTTTCTGGGTGTGCCGCATTTCATGAACAAGAGTGCTAGCTCTGCTTATGCGGTTATCAATGAAGAACTGCCTACAAAGATAGATGGTATCTTCATAAGTATAGGCAATAGATTTAGGGCATCCATCATCATATTTAATGTGGCCTACGTTCTTTTCAATGCGTGCATAAAAATTTGGTTTGTAACCAGATGGATTGGGTTTAAAATCAGCTGTCTCCAAATCGTAAAGTGTGCTCGCTAATATGCCATTATCGTTAGTGCAACTAAAAGTGGCTTTGTTCAAACTTATATCAAAATCCTTTACGTAGAGATTGTTCCACTGATCCTTAAGCATAGAGCAAGTAGGCGCAGCCAATGTTTGTAGTGGAAATATAGTCAATAAATACGTGATCAAAACTATAATGTGCGCAGGCAATTTGGACTTCATAAACAACACTTATAGAACTATTGACACTCTATGTCAATAGGTGGGCGTATTGTGCTGTGGCTGCACCGGTGGCGGCGGGATGGGGGTTGCTTTACCCGCCTCTAGCGCCAAAACTACTGTTTGGCTCAAGCTGAAATGAGGAGTTAAAAATGAGTCCAAGGCCGGCGCAAATGATACCAGTGCTGATCGTCACCGTTTGAACACCAAGGTGATCAGCCAGCCAGCCTGCCATCAAGCCCCCGAGCGGCATCGCTCCAAGAAAAGTCATTGTGTACAAGCTCAGTACGCGGCCTCGAAGGGAATCCTCAATGGTTTGCTGTATTGCAGTGTTAATTATCGGAAACATACCCATCAGGAAAAATCCAAGCCCGAATGTACAAAGAAGGGATAGCCAAAGCGTGTTGGATAACCCTAAGACACAAAGGCATCCTCCGGTTTTAACCATTGACATAGTAAGCTTTCGCTCGATGTAGCGGTCATTGAGGACGGTAACGCTTGCCAGGGCTCCCATGATTGCGCCAAAACCAGTCATCGCCATGAGCGATGATAGCGTCACCGCATCCCCATGCAGTATGGTCTTGGCAAATGCTGGGAGAAGTACGGTATATGGAAACGCGACAAAGCTAACCGCTGCCGCTATCAGCATTAGTCGTCGTATTCTTTTCACCCCTCTTATGTAAGTTATGGCCGCGCGTAATTCAGAGAGAGCTGGATAAATACGTATGCTATCAGTGATGGCTGCGGTACGAGGCTCCATCTTTATCATCAGCAGGGATGCTATTATGGCAAGGTAGCTCATGCTGTTGATGATAAAGCACCAGGCCTCCCCAATCCAATTAATGCAGATCCCGGCAAGAGCGGGGCCTAGTATCCGTGAGCTGTTGATCGTTGTTGAATTCAGGGCTATCGCGCTATTAAGATCGCTTTTGCCAACGAGGTCCATCGCGAACGCGTGGCGCGTGGTGAGTTCGAATCCATTAACCAATCCAAGCACCACGGAAAGAAAAGTAATGTGCCACAAGTTCACCTGACCGGTAAAGACAAGTGCAGAAAGTGCAAGCGCCTGCAGCAGGCCCACAATGCCTGTCCACATCAGTATCTTCTTTCGATCCTTATGATCGGCTATGATTCCTGCAACCGGGCTTATTATAAATGCGGGGAATTGCGTGCAGAATGTAATTATTCCAAGCCATCCTGTTGAATGACTCAAGCGGTAGACAAGCCACGCCTGTACGGTAGATTGCATCCATGTGCCTGCCATTGAGACCATCTGGCCACCGAAATATATGCGGTAATTTCCATTTTTTAATGCGCGAAATGATGAATTCACAACGGCCCCTGGCATTTGCGGATATTGTTTCCGGCCACGGTTAAACTGGGTTATGTTTCGTATCGCGGCTGGAAAAACTTGATCCTTAAATCAAGATTATCATATCTGAAATAAGAGAAGAGGGCTTTTGGATGCATCGTACGTATTTTCCGCAGCGATATCTGTCAGTGCCGGATTTCTTCATCCTACTTGTATTGCTTACTTTGATTTACGGCATTGTCGCCACGGGAATGGAGTGGCAGGCGGAATTTCATCCAGTCACCGTTATAGACCTGTCGTTTCTTGCTTTACCGAAGTACGTGCTTTTCTCGGCAGTACGTGGTGGGACGGCTTATATCATCTCATTGGTTTTCACTTTGGTGGTAGGTTATGTTGTAGCGAAATCAAAAACTGCGGAGATGTTCATAATACCGCTTCTCGACGTTCTTCAGAGCATCCCTGTGCTTGGCTTTTTACCGGGCCTGGTACTTGGCTTGATCTCTATTTTTCCGAGGACGAATGTTGGGCTTGAGCTGGCGGCGATCATAATGATTTTTACCGGCCAGGTATGGAATATGACTTTCAGCTATCACTCTTCGCTGAAGTCGATTCCAAATGATTACCGTGAAGCGGCCACCATCATGGGACTTACATGGTTGCAAAAGCTTAGAAGACTTGAGCTGCCGTTTTCGGCGATCAACCTAGCATGGAACAGTGTCATGTCGATGGCAGGGGGCTGGTTTTTTCTCAGCGTGTGTGAGGCGTTCACGCTAGGCGAACAGGAATACAGGCTTCCTGGTATCGGCGCTTATATGGCGGTTGCAATCAAGCAAGGCAACACAAAGGCAATGTTCATGGGTGTCACCGCCATGCTGATGTTGATTATCGGGCTTGATTTTCTTTTGTGGCGCCCTGTACTGGCGTGGGTGAGGCGTTTTCGGATGGATGAAGTTCCTGGTATAGCTACATCCACGACCGAGCCTCTAATGAAGATCATGCTTAGGGAGTCTAAGATCGTCAGGATTCTTAAGCTGCTTTATCACAGATATCTCTTAAACAGGCTTGCCGAATTGGGCACGCAGCTTGACAAAGCGAGTGTTGGTACATCGGGGCCGGCGTTTCAAAGTGCTAGGGAGGAACCACAAATACGGCAGCAAGTCGCCAGGCGGTTTGTAGTAACGACCATTCGTTCAAGAGGTTTTTTGTCATTGTTGCGCGTATCAGTTAGCGTCGCTTTAACGGGTGTAATGGTGTTTGGCGCATGGAAGCTTTTTCTGCTGCTTGGAGGAGTGGATTTACGTACCTGGCTCATGATTATTAAAAATGCCATTATCACGCTTTTAAAGGTCGGGTTTGTTCTGGTTCTCAGCACGCTTTGGGCCGTGCCGGTCGGTATCTGGATCGGGACGTCTGCAAAAAGAATAAGATGGGCGCAGCCGCTAGTGCAGATCTGTGCTTCGTTCCCGGCGCCAATGCTTTATCCATTGGTGCTTGGAGCATGTTTTTGGATCGGTATGGATTTTAACTGGAGTTCGATGATTCTTATGATGTTAGGAGCGCAGTGGTATGTTCTTTTTAATGTCCTAGCCGGCGCTCTCAGTGTGCCACAGGAGCTTAAGTACGCCTTGTCACTTATGGAAAGCAGTAAATGGGCCATCTGGAAGGTTCTTTATATACCAAGTATTTTCCCCGCTCTTGTGACCGGATGGGTGAGCGCTGCTGGCGGTGCATGGAATGCGAGCATAGTATCGGAGTACATGGCATATAACGGTACGATTCACAAAGCAGCGGGCATCGGTGCAACCATTAGCCAGGCCGCCGCAGGCAAGCAGCTACCAGTGCTTGCCGCGAGCCTTGTGGTAATGGTCGGACTGGTGTTGCTACTGGGCAGATTTGTATGGTCACCGATTTATCATTTCGCACAGACGCGGTATAGAATGGATATATAACAATGATGAACAAGCCGGATCGCAGCAGGACAACATTAATAGAGCTTAGAAATGTTTCTAAGACATACAAGCTTGAATCTGGCACTGATCTTAAGGTGCTGGATGGGGTTAATCTTTCCGTCTATGAGGATGAAATCGTGGCCCTGCTTGGCCCTTCGGGAGTTGGCAAGTCAACATGTCTTAGAATCATGAGTGGTCTTACTGAGACGACGGATGGTGAGATTTTAATACACGGCAAACCACTCGATGGCATTAACCATGACGTGTCCATGGTTTTTCAGTCATTTGCCTTGTTCCCCTGGGAAACGGTGTACATGAATATCGCGCTAGCTCTTAAGCCCCTGCATATTCCGCTTGCTGAAATACGGGCTAGGGTTAAGAAAGCCATTGATATCGTCGGACTTGAGGGCTTTGAGGAGGCCTATCCGCGCGAGCTTTCCGGCGGGATGAAGCAGCGGGTCGGTATTGCTAGGGCGATCGTGATGGAAAGGCCAGTTCTTTTTCTTGATGAGCCATTCAGCGTGCTTGATATTTTGACTGCGGATACATTGATGACAGAAGTCATCGATATTTTTCTAGATAAAAAAACACCGACCAGGACCATGGTCCTTGTCACGCATAATATCCAGGAAGCAGTTCTCATGGCTAAGCGGATCTTGGTGATGGGAAGCAACCCGGGCTTCGTCAGACGTGAGATCGTTAACGATATCCCTTATCCTAGAGACGACCAGTCACCGTCTTTCAGGCTCATAGTGTCGCAAATCCATGCATTGATTACTGAGGCACTGATGCCGGATGCTCCGGTGCATGTCGGCCCATCCGTTTTGCCTAAGCCGCAGGTTAAAGAGCCTCCCGTGGAGGCATTACCAAATGTCCAGATCGGAGAAGTGATAGGTCTCCTTGAGGCGATTGCTGATTCCGGTGGTACGGCTGATATTTTCGAACTTGCGCACCAGACCGGCAAGGACTTCGGCCGTACACTGTATCTAGCTAAAGCGGCGGAGATTCTTGAGCTGGTGGATACGCCTAAGCAAAGCGTTGTTCTTACAGAATTTGGCCGCCCATTCGTTGATGGTGATATTAATATCCGCAAGCGCATGCTGCATGAACTCTTTGGAGGGTTACGGATAGTGCAAATGACCACGAATCTTCTTAGGAAAGACGAAGGCTTAAGATTGCCTGTTGAAGCCCTTACCGAGAGGATCGCCGAGTGGCTGCCTAATGAAAATCCACATCAGATTGTTGAAGTGCTTGTTTCCTGGGGCCGTTTCGCCGAGTACTTCGGATATAACGATGATACCAAAGAAATGTATCTTGATATCGGCCAGGAGACAGCGTAGCGGATGGAAAACAAGAAGGGTCTTCTTCTTTTAAATCTCGGTACACCGGATAATCCCACACGGGGCGCGGTCAGGAAATACTTAAAGGAATTTCTCATGGATCCACAAATCGTGGATTTGCCATATGTGTTTCGCTGGATACTGGTTAATGGATTTATCTCCACATTCCGTGCACGCAAGAAATCGCTTTCTTATCAGAAGATCTGGATGGAAGGGGGGTCCCCACTGCTTGTTCATACGGTTATGCTTGCCGATAAAGCACAAAAGCAGCTTGGAGAAAACTGGTCCGTTCGCGTTGGGATGCGCTACGGAAATCCATCAATAAAAAGCGCTTTAGAGGTATTCAAGCGTGAAGGCATTGCAGACATAAGTGTTTTTCCTCTTTATCCTCAATACGCCCATGCCACTACAGGGTCATGCCTTGAAGAGGTGAATAAGATCATGAGCATGACGGCGGCAGATGAAGCAAAACCTCGTGTGATCCAGCCTTTTTATTGTGCAGAGCTTTTTGTAGGGGCCTTGGCGGCCGCAGTGGCTGGGGTCATGGCGGCAAATGACCATGATTTTGTTTTATTCAGCTTCCATGGATTGCCGGTGCGTAGTGGCGGATCGCGTGATTACCAAGCACAGTGCGGTGAGACAGCCAGGCTGGCGGCCGCTCGTTTAGGTCTTGCGCCGGAAAGATACGCTGTGGCTTTCCAGTCGCGTTTCGGGTTTGGTGAGTGGCTTAAGCCTTATACGTTTGACATGTTGGCTGATCTTGCCATTCAAGGTATTAAGCGGATTGTCGTGGTATGTCCGTCATTTGTTTGTGATTGTCTTGAAACGCTTGAAGAGATCGGTATAAGGGGCAGGGATTTGTTCATAAAAGCAGGTGGAGAGCGGCTTTTATTGGCGCCTTCGCTGAATTCCAGTGATAGATGGACGGATGCGCTCGTGAGGCTTACCAGGGAGGCTCAATGTGGCTGAAGCTGCTGTTAGGATTCTGATCGTTGAAGACGTTGAAAATATGTGCCGTTTGTTAAAGGATCTCTTGTCTTCTATTGATGGGATAGCGGTGAGTGGTTTTGCCAGGAATGGATGGGAGGCACGGCGGGAAATATTACGTAATCGCCCAGATCTGGTTCTGCTTGATGAGGTCCTGCCTGGGGAGTCATCTATCGATCTTCTTAATGAGTTTAATTCCCAGGGACTTCTAGTGATATTGTTGACAGGCATGAAGGACGCCAACCACCAGGTCCACAAAAAAGCCCTCGGACGCATCTATAAGCCATCATTGGATAACCTGGTGGAGGACAAAAAAAGGGTGGGCGAGGCGATTTTTTCACTTATTAGGCATAGGCACAGTTGACGATGGCACTTGAAATTGCTAATCACAAAACTCCATAAATTAATTGAAAGGAACGATTGACATGTCGGTAACTATTCGTCTTTCCAGACAAGGGGCTAAAAAGAGCCCGCAGTATTTGATTGTAGCGGTGAATTCCCAAGGCAAGCGTGATGGCGTTTACCTAGAGAAACTAGGGCATTATTACCCGAAGGCCAAAACACCGAAAGAAAAAGTTAAAGTTAATCTTGAAGCCGTTAAAGCTTGGCTGTCTAAGGGAGCTAAGACATCAGAAACGGTTGGACAATTGCTGAAAATCCTAGCAAAATAAAGACATCGTGTGTGGTTGTTATAGTTGAAGGAGACTTTTGCGATGTCACAAGTTGGAAATGCGGGAACACCGGAAGTGGGTGCGGGATCGATCGGCATTGGTAAGAAGTTAAGCGAACTCTCCAAGATGATAGAGTATGTGGCTCGTATGCTTGTTGACCTGCCTGATAAGGTTACGGTCAATGAGATAGTAGGTGAGAATACCACCGTAATCGAGCTAAAGGTGGCTAAGGAAGATCTTGGAAAAATCATTGGTAAAGAAGGCAGGACAGCGCGAGCTGTGCGTACAATCTTAAATGGCGCGTCCACGAAGCTTAGAAAAAGAACAGTCCTCGAGATCGTCGAGTAATAAGCCAGCAGGGCGAAGTTTTTATTTCCTAACGTTATTTCCGGAACTCCTTAAGCCTGTCTTGGAAGTTAGTCTGCTTGGTAAAGCTCAGGATAAGGGCCTGGTGTCTTTTAATCCTGTGCAGATCCGTGACTTCTCCAAAGATAAACACAAGACCGTGGATGACACTCCGTTTGGTGGCGGCGAAGGGATGGTCATGCGTGCTGATGTCCTATACGCAGCTTGGCAGCATGCTCGCGCACTGGCTACGAACGAAGGCGGGGCGGTTAGAACCGTTATGCTATCCCCACAGGGCAAGTTGCTCACACAGGATTTGGCAAAGGAGCTTCTTAATTTTTCCTCGTTGATCTTGGTTTGTGGACATTATGAAGGTGTTGACGAGAGATTCATAGAAACGTGTGTGGATATGGAGATATCGATTGGGGATTATGTCTTGACTGGAGGTGAACTCCCGGCGCTTGTACTGGCTGATGCTGTATGCCGCCTTATCCCAGGTGTGGTTGGAAACGAACGTTCCTTGAGTGAAGAGAGCCTCGAAGGTGGTCTTCTTAAATATCCTCAGTATACACGTCCCAGGGAATTTAACGGTTTGACGGTTCCTGATGTACTCTTGAGCGGTGATCACGCGAAGATCGCTGCTTGGCGGAAGCAGCAGATGCTGGAGCGCACTCGCTCAAAAAGGCCAGACCTGTTTGTAAGGCCATAAGAAATATCTTATGCTGAAAAATATAATGATCTTCTTAGTAATTCTCTTGAGCACCCTAAGCGTGAACCAAGCCAGGGCCGATGCCACTGACGCTGCTTTTGAAACTCCACCGGAGCAACTTAGAGCACCGGTTAAATTTTCTGCTGAATTTTCCGCGCCGATAATACAAGAGCATTTCTTGCCATTACCGTACGGATTCATAGGAAGGAATATCAGTTCGCTGGGGATTCGCGCTTCACTGCTGCTTAAGCCACCGGTAGAAAACGAACGTTCAGCCGGGTTCAAGCTCAATGGTCTTATGGCTTTCACGCAAGCTTCGCTTACACCGATTGTGGGTTTAGGCTTTGAGGTTGTTTCTATCAAGCCCACCGATAGATTTGTAATTGATATCGGTGCTGAAGTGCAAGATCAGAAGCTGGTCACCCCATTCGCAGGGTCTCAGTTTTCAGTTTTGGGGTACATCGTTCTTTTAAGATTGGGTTACGATTTAAACCCGGTAAAGCTGCGAATGGAGTTTAAGTCACTGTCGGTCTCGGATACCTCACTGACACAATTTGAAGGCATTGAGACATCAGTAGCCCACAAGAAAAGTTACGTGACCAGCCCAGGTATAAGATTGTATCTCCCATTTAATCTAATGTCAGATTTGAGCATGGATTTATATTCCCTGGGTGAGACGGCCATAGCTTCAAAAGAGTTCGGCTATGCCATGCCTGAGCGTACAGTCTATAAAACTAAACTTGGTCTAGGTATTGGTATCAAGAACATGGAAGTCTGGACACGGGCAATGTTTGTGCGTGGAGTGGTCGATCATGAGGAGCTTTACTATCAGTCACCTTTGGTTTGGGGTGATAATCTCTTCGCATCGTATTCACAGATGCTAGAATTAGTATGGAGACCATGAAAATGAGGATGGTGTCTATCTTACTTGTCACGGTGCTTGTGATTTCAAGCGGATGTGGTGGATCCGTTACATTCATAGATTATGTCGAGACGGATACCTACATAAGTTCAGCGGATCAGTCCAGCCACGCGGATGATCAGATTTTGCGTATTTCAAAGAGCCAGAGTATTGAGGAGCGTGCGATAGTCAAGCTTCCGACTGGGAAAAGAGACAGGAACAGCCATATCGAGAATCTGCTAAGTGATCCTATAAGTTCATTGCTTATTCCCTTCCTGATTATTCCGGCGATACTCCTGGATATCTTTAATTGCGGGGATGCGACGTTGGCGCCTGATAATCTTACAAGCGCTAAGTTGATATTGTCGGTGGTTGAAAGCAGCGAGAGTGGCCTGACGGGCAAGGTCGAGCTTTTATTGCTGGAGAAACCGTGGTGGCATACGGCTAATTGGGATCGCGCACATTATTTCTCATCCAAAGGGAAGTGGTCACAATCCGGAGGGGATTTTGACCCAACATTTACAGCTCTCACTTCTAGCGAGGCCAGCGGGGAGATGGAATTTGATATTACGAATTACTTTAAAACGCTGATTTTGCAACAAGAGACCGCGCACTTTGGCTTCGTGCTAAGATCAGGCGCTTCATCTCTGTCGCCTGTATCGCTCGCCTCTACCCAGTATTCTATTTCATCTAAAGGGCCGAGGCTCGAGTCGACTTATGCTTGCGTAAGTCGCACAAGTTCATACGTGAGAAGCACGTATTATCTAAGGAGTATGGTGGAGCAGTAACTGACGGAACTCTGGGGTTTGTGTTGGCGAGTGTTCATCCCTAACGGAGCCTCAAAACCGCACTCTCAGCATGCCACTACCACCATCCCAACTCTTGTCAGTTAAGAACTTATCCAGATCACCGGTCGCCATCAGCGCGAGACTCGCATTCATACTGAAATTGAACTCATACGCAAGATCCAGCCTATGCTCCAGGCGCCCGTCCTCATCTTGAGGGTCCCGTAGTTCTAACGGCCCGAATGCCCGGTGCCAGGTTGAAATATATCCAACCCTAAAAGCATCACTAGACTTCCCTTGCAAATTTTCATGACCAAATGCCGGGAGCTTAAACCACACATTAGGCAGCAGATCTCGATACGTCACATCACCACTATTGGTACGCCAGTCCCTTTCGGCTAGCTCAATACCAGGACTTACAACAAATTCGTTATACCGGTAGTCAGCTCCAAAGATAGCAAATATCCTATCCGTGGTAACAGCACCGCCCTTCATCGGGCTTGTGGCAGAAGGCAGTTTGGCTTCGAATTTACGGTCAAATTGCAGCCTGATGTTTAAATTCCCTTTAAATTAACACGCTTTAAATACCAGCCTAAAAGCCCGTCATGAATTTTTATAAAATTTGACAAATAAGATATATTACTATACTAACGCATAGCGTCTAAACATCCCCCTAAGGAGGCCTTTATGACCCTCGGCGCCATCAGAATCAAATTCAATCTCTTAATATGTCTCTTAGCCATTCTAGTGAATGCTGTATCTTCAAACGGACAAGAAGTAGAGAAACCAGCATCCAACCAGCTTCTGGCCCAGAAACTGGCCCAGAAACTGGCAAAGACAAGCGAGAGAGAATACTGGAATCAAACTGGCTTAAAATTCACATTGCTTCAATCAGAGTTTATTAATGAAAAAAACTGCAACAAATCACAAGCCAACTTCATAGGATGTATTAGCTCACTCAATATGCTTGCAGGATCAGCCAAGCCAGCAATGATGTTTGTTACGCCTGGGTTAATGGAGCAAGGTGATCCACGCATCGGAGAGGTCAAAGATTTTTTTGGACCGCTTGTACTCGTTGAACTGAAAAAACTTACAAAGAACAAAGACACTCCTAAGAGTACGGCGGCACTCCAGCTGGAACATATGGCAAGGCAAAAAAAATTAATTGCTGAGTTTACAGCACTCTACTTAGATCCGGAGAAGACTGATTTTACCCACATATCAGAATCCATCAAAAAACTTTCAATAACGCCGGATAACGAATCTGAATTCACCGCCCTGGCTATAAATAAGTATCTGCAGGTAGCAGAAGATCCACATACCCACATTGTTCCAATCATACAAACCATGGTGGAACAAAACGAAGACCAAGAAATATTTTTTGGAATAGGCACAGTATTGAGGCAGATCGATACCGCTACTATAATACAAAGACCAATAGAAGGCAGCCCTGCTCTTAAGGCTGGGCTTAAAGCAGGTGACATCATCACCCACGTAAACAGCGAATCAATTGACGGAGTGGACCTTGACATTGTTGTTGGTAAAATACGTGGAGAAAAAGATACAGAGGTTGTCATAACCATTCTAAGAAAAGGCCAATCACTTGAGTTTAAATTAATCAGGGGCCCAATCGTAACCGATAACGTCACTCATAAGAGCCTCAAGGATACCGATACTACCTATGGCTACATAAAGCTTGATAGCTTTTCGAAGACAAGTGGCTGTAACCAAATCAGCCAGGCACTCACCGAACTAAAAGAGCAAGGAGTAGAAGGTATAATCCTTGATCTTCGTAACAATGGTGGCGGCTTTTTAGATGAAGCTACTTGCATCGGTGGACTTTTAGTTGGCAAGAAAGTTATATTTAAAACCAAATATCTTAACTCAGAAAAACTTAGAGACAGTGTTTCTGATAAATCAGCCATTGCAGAAAGTTTGCCAATGGTGACGTTGATTAATGAAAACTCCGCTAGTGCTTCAGAAATCATTGCCGGCGCACTTCAGGACTATCAACGGAGCTGGCTCCTCGGGGTCAGGTCTTTTGGCAAGGCTACAGTGCAATCACCATCCATGTGGAATGATTTTATTTTTAAGTATGAAACCACAGAAAGATTTTTTCAGCCTTCAGGTCGAACCAACCAAATCGTAGGCATACTGCCTGACTTTGAAGTTCAAATTAAACCGGACGCCTCCGAAGATGACCGATTTGCGATGAGGGAAGTGGACTATTACTCAAATGCCCTGCCGGCTATAGGTGCGCCCTGGGTTCAGCCAAGACAAGAAGAAGTCAAGAACATCAGTGAATGCATGGCCAGCGAAGGTAAAGCTCTAAAACTCTATCAGGAGCGGCTCGAGGATGCGATTCCACCTGATTATCAGCTTCTTTCGGCAGAGGACCTCCTAAATTGTGCTAGCAAGACAGCCCCATCAGAGCTGCCACTGCCACTAGATGCTATATTGGAATAACCAATAAAGTGCGCTGAAATTCTAAACAAAACTGAAGACGGAATCCGTCAAGCGCCCCCAAGCCTAAAAAAATCCAAAGCATACGAAAAACAAGCTTCGTCCTTTGATTCGCGAATAATCTTTCTGGTTTCCTCGATTGCTCTGATAAATATTTCGCGGATTTTTACGCTATCATCAAACGAGGCTGTGATGACGGAGGAATAATGCAAGTCATCCGTTTTTTTTCGATCTAGTGACTGGATGGCTTGGATTCTCCAGTTTGTATGGTGCTTAGAGATCATTGGTGAATCGTTTTCTAGGTGAATATGTGTTGTACCGATTTCATAGAGGCCATCTTTGTTGATAACAAGTCCCGCTGATGTAAGAAACTGGAGTACTTCAGCAACTCTTTCGATGGGCATACTTAAGTAATCACTAATCCCTTTTTCTGTGTGACAAAGAGGCAAAGAGACAAGCACGTGAATAGCCCCATAATGCCAGCTGCTGTAGAAAGTAGCCTGGTCTTCGCGACTAAGAGTTTTTTTAAACTGCAGGCGATCTTTTAGAACGAACTGTTTTTCTATAAGAGATTGCATTTGATTTTTGAAATATTCCTTAAGCCCTGAGGTCCCGGCACGAGCATGTTGAACTAATAAAAGTAAATAACTGCTCTGATCTTTGTTATGGCCTAGATATTTATTGATGGCCTCAGCCTGTTCTAGGCTGAAGTGAGCAGCCCCGTTCAACACTTGGGAGACATATCCATTATGACAGTAAATCGCCTCGGCAAGTCTTGTTCGTATACCGCGCTCATTTTCACTTCTTCGGTTTAGGATTTCCTTAAGATATGCCTTGTAGTCTTTATATTCAAATATTGAATTTCCCATAATAACAATATGTTATCGGGTTTACAGAGAAAAACTAAATAAAACAGCAATAAATTCATTAATATTTTGTTTTCCGGACAGAAAAACTCAGATATACCTTGCTCTGCGTCAAGATTTAATTATAATATGCCGGATTTAGACGCGGATCCGGACGAACAAGGAGATATTTTATGAGTTTCAAAAATCTAGTAGTTTTAACACTTTTCGTAATTGGATCTGTTTCGGGTCCGGCCCGCGCCGGAAACGAAGGTAGCGGAGGAGGTTTCTCAGGACCAAATGGGGACCTTTTTGATTTTTATGAAAATGAAGGTTCAATAACATTTGATCCACTCAGTGTTCCTGGAGTGCGGTCCACGTTAGAAGGAATCCAAGCACGTGTCCCTAGGTTGTATACGGTTTTACATAAGTCACTGAGTAAGAGCTGGTACTTTGAAAGCAAACCACTTAAGGAATGCCCTGGTGGTGAAAGTTTAATCTTAAGCGATAAGGGCACAGTTGCATGTCAAACCAAAATCGAGGTGCGGATCTCAAAATCCTGGTACGATGATGTTTCGCTAGGTGAAGAAAAAACTGCCCGTAAGCGCAAAGGGATTATTCTTCACGAATTGGCTAGGGGAGTGAGGATCACTGCCATTACCGCAGGGCGCACGGCTCCTGATGAAGACATGCTGCGTGCTATGACTAGAACTATTTCGCTTGCGCAACTTCCTACTGAGCAAGAGCTAAGGGATCTTGCTTTAGAATATAACTTTGGAAATTTCAAAACAGCTTCAGAAATCCTAACTCGTAATAACTTTGTTGGAGGCCAAATAGCTTGCGTAACAAAGTTATATGCTGATTTAACCGCACTTATTACGCAGCATAATGAAGTGGTGAATTCATATTGTGCTGCTGGAAAGGCCAACGAGGATAGGGAGTGGTGGATAAACTATGAACGTCATCAAATGATCATTAGCAGTAATAACAAAAAAGAAAAGTTGGCAATGCAACAAAAAATAGATGAGTTAAGTCGATTAATCAATGAGGAAAGAAAATCAAATATAGAGCCTTTATTTAAAAAAATTAAATCTATTTATGAACAAATGCTTGATGTGCGAATGCATGCGCAAGAGCAAATACAGAATTTTGAGAAATCACATGGTTTCTATACTGGCTATAGAGAACTATTAGATCTCCAATTAAAAATGGCAGGACATGGTTTGAATAAAGATAGCACTGGTTATGGTAATGTTTCAAAAATAGGGTTAGAAGGTATAAATATAACCCGTGATCAATGGATAAATGAGCTACAAAACTATCTTTGGAGCCAAGATGGTATTCCGAATAAGTAGAAAAGTATGTAGTGTCAGAACAGGTTAGGAGAATGCAAGAAAGTGGTGGTGGGAGTGCAACGGCGGCGAAACCCTGCTTGGTTTGCTCATTATGTGATTGTGCCAATTACTTGGCGTTAAGACTAGCTAAGACCAATTGTCATAAGAACGATGCCCAGTTACCATTGTTTCTAATGCATACCTCTCTCTCACGATGGGAGTGGCTTTGGAGTTTTTGTGCCCTGTTTGTGTATTCCATAGCTACTGTACCATCGTTGGCTATGATTTATTTGGCACTCTCGTTATTTCCTGGTGAGTGGCGCATTCTGAGCGTCGCGATTGCGGTCCCGCTTGCTATATTTATTGTGATTCTCAATGTCATCCTCATTTCCGGAGTTTTGCATGCCACTATCCGTTGGCCGGATGAAGGCGAATTCCCAGCCGATCGGAAGGGAGCAATGCTGCTTTGGACTCTCCACGCTGGCATCGTGAACTTTATCCGGGTCCCCGGCCTCCTTAGAATTGTCCACGCAAATCCATTTCTTCGAAAACTTCATTATCGGCTCAGTGGTGCAAAAATTCATGATTCTTCAATCGTTGCCTACGATGCTGTTTTGATAGATCCGTTTCTCATCGAGATTGGTGCGAACTCAAGGATTGGGGATTTTGCAAAACTCGCCGGTCATTATGCGATTCTAGGAAAATTTGTAATTAAACGCATTCGAGTCGGCAAAAACGCGGTTATTGGTGGAGATGCCATAATCGGCCCTGGCGTTGTTGTTGGCGATAACGCCGTAATCGGTGCCAGAAGTGTTGTCTTGCCAAACACGGTAATAGGTCCAGGAGAAATATGGGTTGGAGCACCCGCACATCACCACGTCACCGCACATTCAGAGAGCTAGAGTACTTAAATCTTGATACTATGGAATAAATTGGAAACCAGCAAAACACCGAAGGTTCTCATTCTTACTACAAAGGGAGGTCATGGCTTGATAAGCGGCTCCCATGCTATGCGCGAAGCCCTCCTCGAAGCGACGAGCGGAAATGTTGATGCTGAAATCATCGATTTTTTCAAACAGTACAGCCCAACAGGGGCCTGGCTTACGTCCATATACAATTATCTTTTACGCCATTCCATTTGGCTAAATACTTTCTATATAAGAACTCTGCATCTGATACGCCCTGACCGATGGAAGTTTTTTTACAAAAAACCATTGCGAGGTCTCCGCCGCTTATTGCTTGAAAAGAAACCGGACATACTCATTTTGACAAGCCAATATATTGTATCGATGATTGGTTATGGATTATCGAAGACCTCGCGTCGGCCCATTACATTTGTTGGAAATATCGACCCTGGAACCTCATGTGTCCCGCTTTGGTTTGACGATAGAATCGATTTTCATCTCATTCCAACCACGGAAGCCATGCAAGCTTATCGACGCTACGGTTTTGATCCTAAGCATGCAATAAAGGCTAAGTTGAATATCCGTAAGTGCTTTCTTGAAGCCCACCACCAAAAGAAGGAAGACGTGAGGCGCCAATATGGCTGGGTTCAGAGCGAGTTTGTTGTCCTGTTTGCAGGGAGCCGCGAAGGTTACATGGGTGTAATACCTATGGTGAAATCCGTCGGTCTGCTCAATGGAGTCCGAATTGTTGCGATTTGTGGCACAAATGGCGAGCTGCTGGCGAAACTTCAAGACCTCGCCCCAGGCCTGAACGCCACGCTGGAACCGCTCGGATGGCGGGATGATGTTCACCTCCTAATGAGAGGCGCGGACGCCGTGATTGCAAAACCGGGAAAGCAAACGATGAAGGAAACTTTGGCCGTAGGGGTGCCACTCATCCCTATCGACTTTCCGTCGGTAATGCAACAAGAGCTGGGTAATCTGGAATACCTCGAGAATCGCGAGGTTCTACTGAAGGCAGGCAGCATAGAAGGAATTGCAAACTGTGTACTTCAACTTCGTGATGACTGCGCATTTAGAAATAAATTTCTGGCACGTTTGGATTCTGTGAGAAGCGGAATCGACCCCAGCACGGTGGCTCGATGTGTGATCGATGCGTACCGGGCTAGGTTGGAGGACTGATGGAGGCCAATGCTAAACAAAGTAATTACTCTGCGCGCACGGCTCGCTTTGTTCCAAAACCCGCCATGTCGATTGCAATTCAGTTTTACGACAAGGATGGGCGGTCCCACGCTGGCTATTTAAACGAAATCTCAAGCACTGGATTGAAGTGCTTGATGTTGAACGGGACCTCTGTGCTGCGTGGATCTCGTGTGATTGACATCAAGCTTGTCTCGCCACCATTGGAATTGTCGGTACCGGAAGCGGAGATCATTAGGATCGAACGACTCGTCGTAGAGAGTGTACCTAGTAATTTCAGGGTTGCCGTACTGGCTTTCACGAACATGCAGCAGACTACGCTTGAGAGGCTCCAGCCATTTCTTGATCCGCCTCCTTATCTTACGGGTGAGCTTGCCGGGGACTATGCTGAAGGTGGGGCTGCGGAAATTCAAGCTGAGGAGCATTCGGCTCTTGATTTCTATCGTGTGGATTCTGCGGACTTGTTTGAAAAATGCGATCGGTTCTACGAAATGATCAAGGATCTGCAACAAAAGCAGCTATACCAGACCATGTATCGCGTCACTCTAACGAGTGGGCTCGATCATCGGATCATAGCTTTTAACCCAATCACAAAAAGGGAAGAGGAGCTGATCTGCTTCGACTCAAATAGCTATTTTAGCTTGCACCGGCATCCACGCGTTATCGATGCGACGGAAAAGGCTTTGCGGAAAGTGGGATATGGCACACCTAGCTCTCAGCTGCTTTGCGGGACTAACCGCTATCTCCGAGAGCTCGAAGAGGTCATTAGTGACTTCCACGGGAGGGAGGATACACTCGTTTTTCCGAGTGGATATGGCGCCAATAGTGGAATTATCACCGGTCTGCTTCGAAAGAAGGATATTGTCATTCGCGACCGGTTTTCCCACACAAGTATTCACGATGCCTGTTCTGCCGCTGATTGCCAGCGTAACTACACATATCCGCACCTTGATTTCAATAGACTTGAAGCACTGCTCTCAGAGGCCGATGCTGATGAGGGCTGCAAGGGTAAACTGGTCGTGTCGGATGGCGTTTTCAGTATGCATGGCTGCATCGTGCCGCTGCCGTCGCTTCTTGAGATCTGCAGACGCCATAATGCCAAACTGATGCTAGACGAGGCGCACTCCGTGGGTGTGATTGGTCCCAACGGAAAAGGCGTTGAGGATCACTTCAATCTTCCTGGGGCGGTGGATATATTGATGGGGACTTTCTCAAAAGCGCCTGGTACCTCAGGCGGCTACGTAACGGGGAAAAAGGAGCTTATCTACTACTTGCGATTTTTTGCCCGCTCAGCGGTGTTTACCGCATCCTTGCCAGCCGCCACCTGTGCGGGGATTACGGAAGCGTTCCGGATCATTACTGATGAACCAGAACATCGAACGCAATTATGGCGAAATATCCGGGTGTTCGCTCCGGCATTAAAGGGATCGGGGTTCATTGTATGTGAACCGGAAAGCCCCATCATAACGGTGTTCATTGGTACAAATCAGTTGCTGTGGGCTTTTAGTCGAGATCTTTTTATGAGCGGAATCAAGTGCGGAAATGTAAGTTACCCAGCAGTTCCAAACGGTGAAGCTATTTTGAGGTTCGCTGTTAATTCACGTCATACTGACGAGGATTTAAACCGTTGCGTGGAAATCATGACTGGATTGGGCAAGAAGTTCGGTATTCTAAACAAAACTGAAGACGAAATCCGTAAAATTGGTGAGAGGATGTCGAAGTGAAGGTGCCCTATAGTGTTCTGTCAATTCCTTTCTGGCGCGCATATTGGATCACTTTGCGACCATACTTGATGTTTGTTTCTGGTGTATCCGGACTTACAGGCCTGGCGCTTGCTGGAGCGATGGACCAAATCTTGTTCTGGTGTTTATTAGCGTCGTTTTTCCTGAGTTACGGTCTAGGTCAGGCCCTGACTGACGTATTTCAGACCGATACGGACTCGATCTCTTCACCTTACAGGCCACTAACACAGGGAAGTATTAGGCCGCGACAGGTGTTAATTGTCAGTTTGTTCGGCCTCGCCTTGTGCGGGGTTGCCTTCTTCATGGGAAATATTAGAACGCTTCCTTTGACAGTATTGGGAGTGATTGGCTTAGCCACCTATACGCCGTTTAAACGCAAGTGGTGGGGCGGGCCTCTTTGGAATTCCTGGATAGTCGCGCTTCTGCCGGTAATTGGATATCTCTGCGGATCGAATGGCTTGAGCGCACCGTTTGGAAGTGTGACATTGTGGTTAACGGTTGGTAGTACGTTTTTCAGTTACGCGATCTTCGTTCTCCTCGGTTATTTCAAAGATATCTCGGCGGATAGAGCGACAGGATATAACACCTTTCCTGTTGTGTTCGGCTGGAATCGCGCGGTTTTGATGAGCCTTGTCTATTGCTTTGCTACGACTCTCTTCAGTGTTCCGCTTATGTACTTGGCGAACGCTGCACTCTCTGCCTGGGGACTTTGGACGGTGGGCACTTTAGCGCTCTATTACTCGCATTACCTGATGTACAGAATCAAAAACGAACATGAGGCTCATCACGCGATTGCCTACGTCGTCAGAGGCTATGTGATGCTGCATTTAGGAGAAGCAGCTGCACTTCGAGCTGACTTCTTGATTATTGCAGTTATTTTTTATCTAGCCTTTGAGGCCATTCTTTATGTGAGACCCGAAAGGACACAGATCTAGATGGATCTCGTTCTTCCTCGGGTCTTTATCGCATTGAATCCTCGATCACATGGAGGTCGCGGGCTTGAGCTGTGGGATTCGCTCACGGGGCTAAAAGATGAGTGCGATAAGAGGTACGTGACTGAGGTGTTTTTGGGTTTCGGTTCTCGGCTGGATGATGCTGTCCAGAGTTTTGTAAGTCGAGGTGGACGGTATTTCCTTGCCGCTGGTGGAGATGGAACTGTCAATGCTCTTCTTAATGCGATTATCGCAAGACGAGGAACTATTCCATGTGAGGAATTCGCTCTGGGAGCTATAGGTTTGGGATCGAGTAACGATTTTCACAAACCGGTCCGCACTACTCTAAACGGGATTCCGGTTCGCTTGAATTTCAAGTCATTGCAAAACAGAGACATCGGAACTGCTGTTCTTAGTACGCGGGATAATGAAGGCAGGAGGCATGAGGTAAGGCGGCACTTTCTAGTGAGTTGCAGCATGGGTGTAACAGCGGAAGCAAACCGATTCTTCAATGACGATGACAGAGCTTTGCGTTTATTGAAGAGATATTGGACGAACGGCGCAATTCTCTACGCCGCCATCCGTTCGATTTTATATTATAAGAACATTCCAGCACGGTTTGAATCCAGCAGTGATACGCGAAGCGTGCAAATGACATCCCTGAGCGTACTCAAAACGCCATATCTCGGTGGCACTTTTCGATTCGATACGCCAGTGGATCATGCGAGTGGCACATTCGCTGTCAACTACATGGTCGATATGGGGATCATGGAACTTATCTCCACTCTTGTCGCCTTGTCTAAAGGCAGCTATAGCGGACGTCCCAAGTGCTTTGCGATCCAAGCCAACAGACTGGCAGTAAGTCTTCCCGAAGCCACCGCTTTGGAGGTAGACGGAGAAATATTTTATACTGATTATGTAGAATTTTCGATCCACAATGAGAGGATTAAAGTATGCGGCTAGGATCAAAAAAATGGACTGGGCTTGACGACATTGTAGAGAACAGATTTCTGAATCGTTGGGAGACTTTGCTGTCGCGCCATCCTTCTCAGGTTAATGGACTTCATGAAGCGGATGCCGAACTTCTCGCTATAGATGAGCAAACGCTTTTGGCTTCTACTATCGACACTATTTCTGAAGAAATTTCATCCGGCCTGTATTCGACTCCAGAGACTATAGGTTGGGTTGCCGCGATGGCAAGCCTTAGTGATTTGGCTGCGGTGGGGGCCGCGCCCTTGGGCCTCCTTTCAGCTGTAACTCTGCCTATGTCAGCTTCGGATGAATTTGCGGACGGGATTGGGCGCGGTCTGGAAGGTGCGTGCAGACGCATTCAGACATACATGTTGGGAGGAGATACGAATCGCGCACATTGTGCCAGTGTTACAGTATGTGCAATTGGGACCTTAAAAGCCGATTTGCAACTGACAAGAGTTGGCGCAAAACAAGGTGACCTTGTTTTTTCAACTGGTTTGTTGGGGCAAGGGGCGGGCATGGCTGCACGAGTTCTTTTGGCTAGGGATGGCGGTCGGACTGCGGACTGCGATTTTCGTCCTGTCGCGAGGATACGAGAGGCTGCTTTGGCTCGGCCATTCACGACAGCCTGTATGGATACGAGTGATGGCTTGATAGCAACGCTGGATCAGCTTAGCCGTCTAAATGGAGCCAGGATTGATATTTCAGCTCAACCGGCCTCGCTGTTGTGTGCTGAAACAAAGGCAGTATCTGAAGCGATGAAGTTGCCACCTTTAACGCTACTCTCCGGGCATCATGGGGAGTTTGAGCTGGTTTTCATCGTTTTAGCCGCAAAATCTGATGAGTTTATTAGAACTATGCAGAATTCTGGGTGCAACCCCATTCTAATTGGCCGTATCGAAACTGGAACTGGTGTTTCTGTGAGTGGTCGAGATTTGCCGACAGCCAAAATCAGAAATCTCTATGAGGAAAACAAAGGAGATCTTCAGAAGTATGTTAAAGAATTGATAGCGCTCACAGTATTAAATCAAACCTGAAAAGAAGTCTGACATTGTTCGGGCCAGGGTTGTGTTGGCTATTCAAGTAGTATAAAAACCTCAGAAACTTTATGCCTCTATTATCCAGAAAATGAGTTGACGTGTTGGTATGCTGACTACATAAAATTCTAGAGGCTAGTTTCAAACCATTAGTGAGGCACATCAAGAGAGAAGTAGGTTTTTCCACTATGGTTGGCGCACAAAACGTTATCCAAATGGAGCTCCCGCCGGGCACTGATATTATGACCTTTCAAAAGCAGCGATCGAAAGAACTTAAGGCAAAACGTCATAATACAATCACATCAAATCTTTTTGGCTGTTCAACAGATAAGAATTTTCGCGATGAGGCGTTTCCGCCTCTACGTCATAGTTGATCGCGTAATGCCAGACGGTGCAAGTCTGCTCTTACTTCGCGATCGCGCTTAGGAACTGAGTCGCATCTCCAGCGGTTGGAATCGTTGTGTAGAGTACACGGTTTACATCCACCCCAATCGAAGCAAGCTCGGCGTCTATCTCATCATCGGTAAGCCCGAAGAACGCCTTTGCTGTGTCCGTCCCGGTCTTTGACCAGAATCCACTATCGGCAGCGAAAAATTTCTTGAAATAATCCTTCAGCGTCGTATCGCTATCGCAAGCCGAGCCATCGGCACTCAGGGAGATAGCGCCGGTAGAACTTTGTGTTAGGCAATAGTAGTGAGTGGTACCGCTGTTATACAGCTTAACAACAAAATTGCCACCGATGATACTGCCAGTAGCTGCATCGTATCCGCCTTTTCCTAATGCAACAACACCACTTCCAAATTTAATGAAAAACCTATTATCAGTGATATTCAAAACAATCAAAGTTCTGGAATACCATCCTCCACTGGTGTCGTATGGGGCCGCGGCAGCGAGAGCAAAGGCCATTAGTGCGGGCTTCTCATCTGATCCATTGCGCAGATAAAGCTGCTGGATCTGTGAATTAGTCGATTTAAATGTTTCATTACGTTCCTGGAAGTAAGTACCCAGTAGCGAGTAAATTTCGTTGGCTTTAGTGCCCGTTGTTTTCTTGTAAAGATAGTAATGACTTGACTTACACCACGAGCAACTAGTCGTATCCTCCACGAAAAGACAATCAAAATCAGGAATACTGTAAATAAACTGAGTACTGCCTGTATAGGTCGGTGAATGATTCGTCAGCTCTGATGCCCCAGTCATCGTACATGCGGTGGTGGCCTTGCTGAACACGTTGCTCGCAAAATATTTGTCCGCACTGTAAATAAGACCAATCAATGTAGTAGCTGAATACTTATTGTTCATGTCCCGCGTAGTGCCCTCAGGGCAGTTGTTAACGGTGTCCTCGGCTGCCGTCATCCCGTCGTGACATTCCATTCTAAACGGTCCGCTGGATCCCACTACCATCTGAGAATCATTCGTCGTGATCGTGCTATCCCATGTTAGGCCGGTGTAACCCATGGCACCGATACTGTTTGCACCAATACGCAAGCTATTCATAAGCGATGAGCTGATGGATGAATTCAGCGGAAGTGCTTTCTGTGCGGTGGAAGCAAGGTTCAGGCTGACTGCGCTTCCAGTGGTGCTTTCATCATCCTTTCCGCAAGACCATGACGCCGCTAGCACGATCCCAAGCAAGATAACAATGTATATTCGTGATCTCATACAATCAGATTCCTTCCTGATACTACATTATAGTTTGTAGCTTTATTTTAGCGGCAAAGCGTGAGGAAACAAGAATTATATGTGATGGCTAATATGGATTACGTTATTTTTTTTCAGCTGTCTCAAGAATTTTTTCCATATCATTAGCATGGCGATCAAGTTCTGACTCCGTGTCTTGATCGTTTTTAATCATCCAATAGCCAGTAGCTGTAGCTGCTAAAGCATCGATACTACGTGCAACAATACGGGCGTTCGATATGTCATGTGTTGCTGAAAGATCATCCATGCGGGATGCATTCTCCTGAGCTGTCAGCATTTTTTTGTAAAAAAACTTATCACGATCTTTTTTGGCCGCATCAACTAGTTCAAACCAAAGATCACGTAAATCTGCGCGGCGTGCGAAGAGCGTCATAAATTCGTCATTCGTCCCGGCATTGAGTTCTCTTAGCAATTTGAATTTTTCGCCACTGTTCGCTTGGCTGGCACTGATTCGCTCGATGTCCGGATAGTAAAGTATTTGAAGCTTTTCATCTTGGACAGTTTTAAAAAATGCTCGAAACTTGCTGTGATTAACCCCAGGAATTTGCGACAAGCCAGAGTCAATCAGCCTGAATAACGACTCAGTTGGGGAGAGTTGGGCGAGAAGGGAAACCATTTCCCCGTTACGGATTCGTTTCAATCTAGTTAATTCGGCTTCCGGGAATTCTATCAAGATGGCTTTAAGATCCCCGAGAGAAGGGGGCTCCTTAGGAACGGGCAGCCCAGCCCGGTTAAAATAACCAGCAAGCAATCTTTCTGGGTTGAAATGCTCGAGGACATCCTTAGCGGCTAAGCCGATATTATCCCCGTGTTGGGCGGCACTTTTCAGAAAACCAAGCGCGGCACTATATTGTTCATAATTTTTGCTGATAGATTTCGCAGATTCAACGCTCCTGGTGTCTAACAATTTAATCACTTTCCCAATAGCAGAAATGATTTGTGCCTGATCACCAGAGGCAATGGCTTGTTTGAGGATTTGACCTTCTACACTCAATTCAGCAGGAAGCATAAGATCTTTGGCAGATAAATTATTTGACTTAATTTGCTTAAGCGCTTCTATGAGGCGAGCACGCATGCGCTGATTGACTTGGATAGTCTGGTGAGAAAGTGTCATGTCCTTAAAAAGCGGTTCGAGATAATTCTGCACGATAAAGCGGCGGTCAAACCCTAGGGAGTGTTTGATGAAGGCCACTAACCTGCTGCGCTGAAATTCGTTGTTATTAAATCTACGCCCCAAAAATTTTTGTATTAAGTTGGTCTGTTTAGAAACCCTAGTAGCTTTACTTTCGATCTTTAGAGCGCGTTCACTGCGGCTCTGATCGGTGATGATCTCAGCCAAAATATTGACAACGCAGGAGACAGCCTCTGGTGGAGCAGCCAAAACAGCCCGGCAATAACCCGTGATCGAGGCTACTACCAAGGCAATCAATACCACCGACGTAACTAAAGCGACGCTAAATTGACGATAGAGTATCTTGTTCATACTGAGAGTAACTCAGTAATATTTCGGAATTTCTCATTAACGAGTTGAGGTAAAATGTTGAGGTAATGTTTTAGGAGCAGGAGATCTGGCCGGAAGATTTGAGGAAATTAGTCAGTGAAA
>CAYHPW010000014.1:0-54194 GCA_964358645.1 uncultured Bacteriovoracaceae bacterium
TCCTGTCGCATCATCCTGACTTGATAGTGTACGCTATACGCTTGGATAGGGGCCTATCTACGGCAAAAGTATTGGATTCAATCCCAGGTACTTATTGGGATGAAGAGCGCGGCCTTAATGATAAACATTATATCGTTCCAGGCGGTGGCGGTTTTGGGGAGATAATGAACAATGCATATGTATGATGAATTATCCGGCAAACAACCAAAAATACTTATTCCTGAAATCAAGGTGCAAGCCCGAGTGACCGAACTCGCGCAGGAAATCAACCAGGATTACCGTGGCAAGGAAATAACAGCTGTGTGTATTTTAAAGGGCAGCTTCATATTCTTCGCCGACCTTATCCGGCAACTAGACATACCGATCACGTGTGAATTCCTGGGGGTTTCAAGTTACGCTAACAAAATGGTGTCATCAGGTGAAGTAAAGGTCACCCTTGACATCAATGAGCCGCTTGAAAACAAACATGTCATAGTTTTTGAAGACATAGTCGATAGCGGACTGACGTTGAACTACATCACCAACTCACTTAAAACAAGAAAACCGGCCTCACTGAAAAGCTGCGTACTCTTGCTAAAGCCGGAATGCCTGAAGACGCAGGTGGATATCGATTATCTCGGGTTCAAGATAGGCAAGGAATTCGTCGTGGGCTACGGGATTGACTTCTCCGGAAAATTTAGAGGCCTGCCTTACCTGGCGTATCTTGAGCATGACCACTAAATCCATATATTCCCGCGCCCCAACCAGGCTTGATCTTGCCGGCGGCACGCTTGACATATGGCCGTTATATCTTTTTTTAAAAAAACCACTGACGGTGAATTTAGCGGTGAATCTTTACGCGGAGACAAGGCTTGAAACAACAACTTCCATAAACACCCCCGCTATAACCTTGATATCGGAAGACCAGCGCGCAAGCATTTCGTTCCCAACCCGAACACTTGAGGAAGCTGACGACAATCTCTCGCTGCCGCCCGCTTTAAACCTGCACCTGAAGTTGTTGAGGCATTTTGCAGCTAACAAAAATATTAAACACCTTTTGTCTAAATCTGATCTTCGCATCACGACCAACGCATCAAGCCCTGCTGGAGCTGGGCTGGGCGGTTCTTCATCCTTAGGTATTTCCATCGCCGGAGCCCTCTCCGTGCTCACCGACGAAGGAATTAGGATGGTAAATGATCATGATGAGAAACTTATCGCGATAGTCCGCGATGTAGAAAGCTCTGTGATCCAAGTACCAGCCGGCTTACAGGATTACTATGCCGCTATGTTTGGCGGCTTACAGCTTCTTGAATTCATGCCTGGTTCGGTAAATCGCAAGTCACTTCCATGGGCAACCACAAATGAGATCGCAAAACGCTTGCTTCTTTTCTACTCGGGACAATCTAGAAATTCTGGTATAAATAATTGGGTCATATTTAAACAGTTCATAGATAATGAAAATAATACGAGGGGTAACTTCACAAACATTGCAAAAGCAGCTTCTGAACTGGCATCAGCCCTCAAAAAACCTGATTGGCCTGCCACAGGAGCCGCCATAGAGCATGAGTGGTCGACCAGAAAAAAACTGGCCCCTGAAATAACGACGAAGGATATCGATAATGCCTTCAGTGTTGCCAGACGACTCGCGCCAATGTCCGGAAAAATTTGTGGCGCCGGCGGTGGTGGATGTTTCTTCCTATTCCTCTACGGAGAAGATGACGAAAGCGTTATAATTAAAAACAAGATCGCAATACAAAAAACACTAAAAGGTATAGGCATATGCCCCATACCTTTCGAGCCTGACAAGACAGGCCTTGAGGTCCGTGTAACAAGTGAGTGAATCAAAGCGTTATCTAGGCCTTGATCTAGCGGGAGCCAGAAACCAAAAAACAGTTCTGGCGATATTGGAATACTACCCCAAGGAACAAAAAACCTTCCTGCTGGACACCTATGAGCATATCGGAGAATCCGACACAAAGACAGGTGATGAGGTTTTGCTATCCATAATCTTTGAACTCAAGTCAGAGGCCGCCAAAATGGCTGTAAATGTGCCTCTCGATCTTCCACCGTGTATAACCTGCAGGCTTGGTTCCTGCCCGCTCCCATCTAAATGCAGAGTTAGCGAAGTAAAGTGGATGCAGTCCCTGATCCACAAACTCCATCTGAAACAAGCCACGCCATACACTCAAAGACCCGTCGAACTGTGGATAAAAAACAAGGTTCTCCCCAAGCTTCCCAAAAACCATAAACTTGAAATCGATGAGGCCCTAGGAGGGAACAAGGCCCCACTCTCGGCAAGAATGCATTTTCTACGAAAGCATCTGGAGCATATCGATGTGATAGAGGCTTGGCCAAAACTCTCGACATCCATTCTCGCCCTTGATCTCGGGCTCAGCGGAAAAATCATCTCGTCTTACAGGCATCTTGAATCAGGCGCGCATTCACGCGAGGTCATACTTGAAACCTTGGTGGATAAGCATGGGATTTTTATTTACGAACGCGATATACGCAAACTTGCATATGGTCTTGCGTCATTTGATGCATTTATATGCGCATACACGGCGCTTCTCACGGACCAGGGGAAATGCCCAGGCCCACCACGCGGATTTCCTGTTTCAGCGGGATGGGTTCACTATCCTAACATCCCTTAAAATTAGGTAATTGAGCGGGTTCAACTCAATCCCCTTGACGTGAGGTTTGATTAAAGCATGGTTATGTTCATAGTATAGCGGAACAACTACAGCCTGTTCCTCAATGAGGATCTTTTGAGCTTCAAAATATAGGCGGCTTCTTTTTTTAACGTCACGGGCAGGGACATTTCTCGCGGCTAAAACCAATTCATCATATTTTTCATTTTTCCAGCCAGAATAGTTGGTGCCGGATGAAGAAAGAAAAACAGACATAAAACTATCCGGGTCGGGGTAATCAGCACCCCAGCCGAGATGGAATAAAGGAAACATCTGCATTCCAAGTTTGGACCTGAAACTCTTGTTTTCAAATGGCTGCAGCAAAACATCAAGCTTTAGATTTTTTTTAAGCTGCTCCTGAATCGCGCGGGCAACGATCAAAGACCTATCCCAGTTGGGCAAAAGAACTTCCAGCTTTATCCCTACGCTAAGATCCAAACCCGACGCCCTAAGCTCGCTCCTAGCAAGAGATGGATCATACGGAAGTCCAATGTCCCTGGCATGCGCGAAAAGTCCAGGCGGCACGAAAGAGGCCGCGGCCACCTGGCCGCCTTTAAGCGAATCTATAATCGCGTTTTTATCCACCGCCATGGCCACCGCCCTACGAAGCCGCAAGCTTGAAGACGGGTACTTGTTCACCACAAATGCCAGGTACTGCGTCTTGAGATACGGGAATACCCTGAAGTCACCGCTGGCACGGGCCTTGATGATCCGGCTTAAATCAAGCGAAGAGAGGTCGGCGAGAAAATCCAGCTTGCCTTCATCATACATTCTGAGGGCCACGGCGTCGTCCTTAATGATCACGGCATTGACCTCATCTATATTTCCCTTTTTTCCGTAATAAAGAGGATTCGATCGCAAAGACACCTTGATGCCGATATCCCTTGATGAAAGAAGATATGGACCGAGCGTCACCATCCTGCCTGGACTATCCCAGGAAAAACCATGTTTTTGTATGACATCCTCTCTAAGAGGGAACGTCACCCAAAAAGTAGGGATATGTATCCAGTGGGCCACGGCCCGTACGAGTTTGACCTTTAATGTGAAGTCGTCAAGAGCCTTAATGCCGACAGCGGAGAAATCAGAAATTATCCCTTTATGAAAAGCTTCAGCGTTCTCGATATCAAAAAGCAAATATGCATAAGGTGAAGCAGTCGCCGGAGATAGAAGCCTCTTCCAGCTGTAAAGAAAGTCGGCGGCTTTTAGGGGGACGCCGTCACTCCACTTTACATCACGGCGTAATTTAAAAGTATAAACTCGCTCATCATCACTGATGCTCCATTCTTTAGCCAAAGCAGGCGCTACCCGCATCTTGCCATCGTACGAAGCCAACCCTTCCATTAGATTCATAAGCAGATAAGTTTCGACCTGCGTTTGCGCTTTATTCCAATCCAAAGTTTCCGGCTCATCCCGAATTCTTATCGATAAAATGTTTTTGTCATGGCCCCGTATACCGTCTGCGAAAGTGCATGATGCCGCAAAAAAAAAGAAGGTCGCGATCAAACCATGCATTGGATCAAACATTCGATGACGGTATTTCAACTGCTACCTCGCCTTTAATCCTGGCCTGACACCCGAGCCGTGAATGTAAAGTAAGACCGGACGCTTCGCCAAGCCGGTCCTCTTCATCTTCTTCAACAGCGGATAAATTTTTATCACCACTTTTTACTACGACATGACAGGTGGCGCAGGCGCAAAATCCGCCACAAGAGTGCGGCAGCGGGACATCATTCTTGATAGCCACTTCCAATAAAGTCTCGCCGTCAACAGCTTCGCAAATCTTACCAACCGTCAGGAATGTAACTTTATGCATCGTTTTTGCCGCCTTCTCTGTTACCATCTCTATGTCTTCCATGTATCACTGCACCCTCGGCCACCGTCTCGGTTAAAAGCACTTCAGCCAGTTTAACTGTAACACGACTTAACTTCATGTTCGCGGTGCTGATCAGATTCTTATCTTCCGATTCAAGCGCTGACTTGAGTTCCTTAATTGCACATGCGATCTCATCAGAAGATTCTTTACCTAAAAGCCTTAAGGCATCCGGCAATCTTTTTTCAGCAGCCTTGAGAACCCTGGAGGCATCGTTCTTCATCTCAACAAGTTGTCTATATTCGAAATCCGCATCGGCGCTGTTCATTGAAGATTGCAGCATTCTGGTTATTTCTTCCTCAGAAAGCCCATAGCTTGGCCGGACCTCAATACATTGTTCATTGCCACCATTAAGATCCTTGGCAGCCACCTGGAGAATTCCGTCAGCATCAATCAAAAAACTGACCTCGATACGCGGTGTGCCTGCTGGCGCAGGCTGGACACCTTTAAGCTTGAACCGGGCTAGACTCCGGTTGTCCCGAACTTTTTCACGCTCACCTTGCAGTACATGGATATCCACGGAGGTTTGACTGTCCACGAAAGTAGTGAACACTTCTCGCGTAACCGCGGGGATCTTAGTGTTTCGTGGTATGAGGACAGACATCAACCCGCCATAAGTTTCTATCCCCATTGACAATGGCACAACATCAAGCAGCAGCGAATCTTTGTTGTTACCCGCAAGAATATCAGCTTGGATGGCTGCACCAATAGCAACCACTTCATCTGGGTTAACGGATACATTGGGCTCACGCCCGAATATCTGTCTTACTTTTTCGCGCACTATGCCTAATCTGGTGGGCCCGCCAACAAGAACCACGTCTGAAAGATCCTTAGCGCTGACACCGGCGTCTTCCATGGCTTTCATGCACGGCGCTCTCGTACGCTCTATGATCGGCTCCACCAATGACTCAAATTCCCGCAACGACCAAGGCTTGCTGAACATGTATTCACCAGAATGCACTTCAAAGAGAGCTGTATCATTTTCTGACATATCTATTTTTAAAACTTCTGCAGCTTCAAGTAGTGCGGCCCAAAGGTTGAATTCAGTCCCGATATCCTTTGCCGCTCTTAATGCTATCGCCCTATCGATATCATCGCCACCTAACATTGAATCACCATTAGTGGCTAAAACTTCAAAGATCCCATCCCTTAGTTTTAATATCGAGATATCAAACGTCCCGCCGCCAAGGTCATAAACCGCCACTAGTCCCTGTCGTTTTTTATCCAAACCATACGCAAGCGACGCAGCTGTTGGTTCATTCACTATACGTAGCACGTTAAGGCCTGCCAACCTGCCAGCAGCCCTGGTGGCTTGCCTTTGGCTATCATTAAAATATGCTGGAACAGTAATGACCGCCTTATTGACTGTTTGCCCAAGAGCACCTTCCGCGCTTGTTTTTAATTCGCGCAAAATCATCGCGGATATTTCTATCGGTGAATAAGTATGTCCATCGATTTCAATCCTAAGCCCCTCGCTTGCCGAAATAATTTTATAAGGAAATTCTGCTTTGCCTTTAAAATCACTGAACCCGCGGCCAAGAAGACGTTTTACTGAAAATACCGTATGTGCGGCATCAAGCACTTTTCTTCTTTTTGCTTCATGCCCAACAAGCGGCCTTCCGCTAACTATGGAAACCACAGAAGGAAGAAGTCGTCCCCCTTCGCGCGTCGATATGATTTGCGGCGTACGATCAACATTTCCTGCAGGTACATAAGCAACAAGGCTGTTTGTGGTGCCAAGATCAATGCCGATGGTCGGTGAAATGTCACTATTACTTTTTGTCTGGATCGGGATAAACATGGATCGCTCTCACTCGCTCGCAGTCCCTGGCAAGAGAATCTAAATAGTTCTGTTCCTGTACTTTTAAAGCGAGTTTTTTTAACAGATCGGTTGCCGCTTTATTGTCAGCTCTTTCAAATGCTGAATCGATTTCATCCTCCAACCCCACTATGGTTTGCCTGGATCGCTTCCCGTAAAACGCTAGCTCATTCTCAAATCTGATGAACTCTTCCTCATTGTTAGATTCTTTTATTTCAAGCCAGAATTCGGCAAGTTCTAGCGGGATCCCATCACCTGAGACTTTTATACCTTCCAGCGAAATGATGTATTCTCGCCTAAGGGCGGGGTCCTTAATGATTCTATAAGCATCATTAAGAAAACCCATACGCTGAATGGAAAGATTTCTTTTATCATCATTTGCCGTGCCATACCTGTCAGGATGAAGCACCCGCGAGATCCCGTAGAAGCGGTTTTCGATTTCATTTATATCCTGTTTGAATCGCCTCTTAAGCCCTAGAGCAGAAAAATAATCCTCAGATGGTGAAAGCGGCTGAGGCCTCATGCACCCGGTGCATATATGCCCGGAAAAAAACCTGTCAAGCGGCTTAGCGCATGTCGCGCAATTGTTATGCTGAGAAGCTTGATCCACAACCGCAAGTTCTCTTCGCATTAGGGTTGTTGAAGACAAATCCGGAGCCCTCGAAACCATCCGTGTAATCAAGCTCCGTACCCGCGAGATAAAGAAATGACTTCGGATCTATAAGAATTTTTATGCCGTCCTTCTCGAAAACCTTGTCCGCTTCGGAGGCTGGCTTATCATCAAAGCCAATCTTATAACTTAAGCCTGAACACCCGCCACCGACAACCATGACTCTTAGCATAGAGTTCACTGCGTTCTGGTCATTGGCTTTCAACCTCATTATTTCTTTCATCGCTTTATCAGTAACCTTCAGCATTACCTCACCATGTCCTTTCAACACTTTATTTCAGAAATCACTCGCTATTCTTTCGTTTTTTGATGTAGTCGCTTATGGCAGCCTTGATCGCATCCTCGGCCAGCACAGAGCAGTGTATCTTTATGGGTGGAAGTGACAGCTCCTCAACAATGTCCGTATTCTTTATGGTCATGGCTTCTTCCAATGTCTTTCCCTTGATCCACTCGGTGGCCAGTGATGAACTCGCGATCGCGCTTCCGCACCCAAAGGTTTTGAATTTAGCATCACGGATCGTCCCACTTTCCTCATCGACTTCTATCTGAAGCTTCATGACATCACCACACTCCGGCGCTCCTACCAAACCAGTGCCAACACTGGACGAGCCTTTGTCTAGCGAACCAACATTCTGCGGATTTTCGTAATGATCAATCACCTTTTTAGTGTATGCCATAACAAATTTTAAAAACTCCTTTACTCCGGATCATCCAAATCGATGCGAAGCATCCATAAATCAATGCGATGCCCAGTTCACTGACTTCAGATCAATACCTTCCTTTGCCATCTCGTATAGCGGGGACAGATCCCTCAACTTCTTGACCGTTTCTATGACTTTCGCAATTGCAAAATCCACTTCGGCATCCGTGGTAAAACGCCCGACACTAAAGCGTATACTGGTATGCGCGAGATCCTCGCCAACGCCGATCTGCTTCAAAACATATGAAGGCTCAAGACTTGCCGAAGTACAAGCTGAACCGCTGGACACAGCCAATTCTTTCATCCCCATCATCAGTGACTCGCCTTCTACATATGCAAAGCTCACATTAAGATTGTTCGGGATACGCTCCGTGGGGTGCCCATTGAGATATACTTCATCAAGGCCTTCCTTAATGCCTTGCCACAATTTATCGCGAAGGTGCTTTATTCTCGCATTTTCATTTTCAAAATTTCTCTCGCAAATCTCCGCTGCTTTTCCAAATCCCACGATTCCGGGGACATTAAGCGTCCCTGAACGCATGCCGCGCTCATGACCTCCACCATGGATCAACGGAGCCAAACGCACGCGAGGATTTCTGCGCCTGACGTAAAGAGCACCGACGCCTTTGGGCCCGTATATCTTATGAGCCGAAAGAGAAAGCATATCTATAAACATGCTATCAACATTGATTTTTATCTTACCCACTGCCTGGACAGCGTCGCAGTGGAAGAAAACCCCTTTTCCCCTGCATATCCTGCCGATAGCGGCCACAGGGTTAAGCGTACCTATTTCATTATTGGCAATCATCACGGAAACCAAGATGGTCTTATCAGTGATAGCTGCCCCTACCGCCTCTGGACTGACTTGGCCATGATTATCAACCGGAAGATAAGTGATCTCGAAGCCGCGTTTTTCAAGATAGTGGCATGTGTCGAGCACCGACTTATGTTCTATAGGAGATGTAATTATGTGATTCCCTTTTTCGCGGTACATTTCCGCAACGCCCATCAGCGCGAGGTTGTTGCTCTCGGTAGCGCCACTTGTGAATATCATTTCTTTGTCGCTGGCACCGACCAGGCGGGCGACCTGGGCCCTGGCTTTTTCAACAGCTGCTTCCGCTGTCCAGCCCAACTCATGGTTACGGCTTGAGGCATTACCAAAAACCTTAGTGAAATACGGCAGCATCGCCTCGAAAACTTCCGGATCCACCGGCGTTGTGGCGTGATAATCCAAATATATCGGCAATGAAACGTTTTGCGGCGTCTTCATGTCTTGCCTCCGGAAATTCCTGACAGTTCAGCCAAACAAATCCCATTAAGTAAATTTAAAACTTTTGCATTGAGGCTTTTCATTCCTATGCTGATTTCGCACTTTGTCCTATAGCCACAAGAACCGTGACGATGCATTTCGCTTTCCATAGGCCTGTCGCAACAAGCAACCAATGACTGCTTGCCTTCCATCAATTCAAGAAACTTGGCCAGGGTTATATCAAGAAGTGGTCGTTTCAGTATATAGCCACCCTTTGCTCCCTGTGCTGATTCTATGAGATCAGTATCTTTAAGACGTTGCAAAGTCTTGGCGGTGATTTCGAAGGGCAAGCCATAGCAATCAGCTATTTCTCTTGCGCTAGTAATCCCGTTCAATGGTTTACGGCTCATATGCTGAAGGGCGATGAGACCATATTCCGTCGTTCTATTTATACGTATCATTACATCCTCTAATTTTGCCCTGGACCGATAAAGCATTTACGATAACTACGGTCCGATTTCAATACAAAACAAATACGACTATTATTATCGTATTTAAAGCGTTCGAAGTCAATAAGCTTGCTAACTTATCGAAATAATGCATATTTCATATTAGTGACAGTAATTCTTATCATCTATGTCCTAGCCAGCCTCTTATTGGCAATTGCATTAGACTTTCTTGCCCGTGAGGCAGCTTATGTTTTTAGAAAACGCCATCAACCGACCCCTCAACATCCACCAGTGTCACTTATAAAACCTATAAAAGGTGTCAGTGAATTCAGTGAGGAATGCTTCCGTTCATGGCTGAAACAAAATTACACCGGTCATGTTCAATTTATCTTTTCTCTACAAGACCCGGATGACCCAGCACTGGGAGTGCTCGGAAAACTCAGTAAAGAATTTCAATTCGAAGTTTGCATCAACGCTGTTCAACCTGACTTACTCGGAAAAACATCAAACCTTGATTACGGTATCCGTATCGCCAAACATGACCTACTTATTTTCAGCGATGCAGATATTCTCGCACCACCTGACACGATAAGAAGAATAGTTGATTGTCTTTGCGGCGGAACAGATTTGGTCAGCTGTCTCCCCACGCATATGGAAGCAAGAAATACCTGGGCAAGAATGTACGAGTCAGCATGGAACTCAGGTATTTATTATTTATGGGCTCCTAGCATGTTACATGGTGTGCCGGCTGGTGTGGCTGGCGGAACAGTTGCACTCTCACGACGGACACTCGAAAAAATTGGTGGTATAAGATCTTTTGGCCAATACATAGCCGATGATCTAGCCATGGGCAAAAAAGCAATAGAAGCTGGATTAAAGGTCGGTATGGGACCCGAGGTGTTTTCACCAGTTGGATTTATTCCGTTTCACATACTGCTTGAAAAATTTATAAGAGCCAACCTAATCTTCATTTGCATGCCGCCCTATAATGTTTTCATGGGGATTATTACTCTCTTTTTTTCATACGCTTATCTTCCGATGCTTTTTTTTGGCGCTGCAATTGACTACAGAGTGGCCCTAGCAGGCCTGGCTGGCTTGTTGCTAAGGATGTTCTCGATAATGCGCCTGTCGCAGATAGCAAACAGGACTCTGAGATTACCATACGAAACCATAGTCTCCGATATATTGTCATTTTCTGCATTTGTTACGGCTTTTTTTAAACGGGAAGTACTATGGTCCGGCGTAAAATACCGCGTGATTCGTGGCGGAAAAATACAAATAACAAACATCACGAATTCATGATGGGACCTTAAATTTGGGAGTGTGCACAGGATAAGAAAAGTGTGGTGGTTGCGAGAGGCGGTGGATTAACTAAATACCAGGGCTCTAGGGATAGCTAAATATTTTTGTGAGTCTGTAGTCAAATGTGCGCTTGTGCGTTTTTAATTATTAACAAGTTTCTTGCTAGATCCTTAGGATGCCCTTATCAGACAACGCGGCATAGAACACTAAGCGGCATCATCCAATTTATTTTTTAACACTTTTATTTCCTTTTCGAGGCGCTTCACGCGTTCTTCAATGGTCGTTTGATACATAAGGGCTTCTCGTAAAATACGATTGAGCAGAGTCTGATACTTTCCTCCTGTTTCGTTCGCTATGGTCTTTAATTTTTCAACATCCAGATACGTAATTTGAAGTTAAGACAAGAGCCTTAATTGGCCGGAATACGCAAGTCCCAAAAACGGCGGTTCTCAAGAGGGCCGGAAAAAAACTCATGGATGGATAGAATTCTAACACCCTGTTTTGTGATGCCCCTTCGGTCATGTTCTGCATGCAACTGCACCGCCGTGAGCGAACCAAGTTTTTTTCGAAAATATATCAATGACGAATCCGGTGACTGATAACTCGTCTTCACTTCAATGAGGGCCACGGGTTTACGGTTCAATGTGATAACGAAATCCACTTCTCTTCCCTCTTTATCGCGAAGGTAATGAAGGCCGAGCCTATCTCCAAACGCATCCTCGATGAAGTTCAGCCGTTTGATAAGATTAATCGCAACGAGGTTTTCAACCCGCGCTCCGATGGGTTGCTCAATGAGATCGCCTGTATCAAAAAAATATATCTTCGGCGTCTTGGAAAGAACGCGCTTAAGCGAACCGGTGTATGGCTGAATGCGCGTGATTAAATAGAGTTTCTCAAGTACGGATACCCACGTTTTTGCCGTTTTTGGCGAGATTTCGACGTCCTCCGCAAGATTAGCAAACGATAGCATTCCAGCAGCGTGCGATTTCAGAAGCTCAGCCATTAACTCCAACGACTGGATGTTCCTGATAGATTCAAGATCCCGCAGGTCTTCGCGAAGCAGGAGCGTCCAGTGCTGGTTACGCCAGCGCGCCACTTCTTCAGGTTTTTTCGCCAAATAAGGGTAAGGGAAACCGCCCCGTTCAAGCAAACGATTAAACCTATCCTTAAGTGAAAGATGTAAAGGATCTTCAGACATACAAAAAGGATGAAGCCGCCAGGAACGGTAGCGGCCGAACATGGAGTCCCCTGATTTCTGGAAATACTCCATTCTCGCGCTGCCGGTGACTAAAAGACGCATATTTGGCTTTTTCGTGTCAAAGATCCCTTTTAGGAAGGTCTTCCATAGCTTCTTTTTATGGATTTCATCCAGCACCACAATCGCGGCGTCCTCATCCCAATCCTGCTGAATGATCTTTTTCCGGTCTTTGATTTGGTCCCAATTGAGATAGACACCCGTATCATGGTGATTGATTAGCCACTTGGAATAGGTGGTCTTGCCACACTGGCGTGCTCCGGACAGCAAGATCATCATCTTTTCCATGTCTTTGCATAGAAATTTATCAAGATATCGCATACGACTAAAATAACCCTTATTCCAAAAAAGTCACGACTTAATTGGAATTGGCTCCATAAAAGTCTTATGGAGCCCTGTGCTATCCCAAAAACAAAAATCACGGCGCTTGACCGATTGGCATACATGAGGAAGCGTTCCATGGGGGCTTTGGAGTTCCATCCTGTACATGGACCAAAAATACAGAAACCAACCGCACTAGAAATGCATAACCTTATTCTGGGCGCTCGAAAGGCGCTCAAGGGATGATCAATGATGACCACGCCCATGCGGCATTGCGAAGTATTATTGACGTGGGTACGTCAGCGGGCGGTGCTCGCGCAAAGGCTGTAGTCGTATGGAACGCAAAAACGGATGAAATCCGATCGGGACAGGTTGATGTGCCGGAAGGTTTTGAGCATTGGCTTCTGAAGTTCGATGGGATGGGTAAGGATAAAGAGCTTGGAGCTTCGCAGGATTACGGAAAAATTGAATTTGCTTATTACAAGATGGCGGTTAAGGCGGGTAAGCAAAAAAGAGATGTATCACATCAAGAAGCTGCATCTGATGATGGATCAGACACAGAAAAAGGATGGGTAAAGTACCGGTTACCGCAATAGACCTTTCCCCATCCTTGTAATCATCTCCCATAATCCCTTGCGTTTATCCCGTATTTGGAAAGTTTGCGGAGCAAGGTTTTCTTGGGGATATTGGCGTGCAGCGCGGTCTGGTTGATGCGGCCCCTGAAAGTCTGCAAAGCACTGATCAAAAACCTGCGCTCGAATTCCTCTTTATTGGCCTGGAAGTCTAGGTGATCAATATCCAGTTTGAAGCCAGGGGTATTGGCTTCCGTGGCCACCTCAGGAATATCAGCAGCAGTTAGAAGACCAGGTGAGCGGCCTAGACCAGCAAGCGTTTCGGGAAGGCTTGATATCGATATCTCGTTACTTGATTCGATTACGAATGCGTGCTCTATAACATTTTCCAGCTCACGGATGTTGCCAGGCCATGAGTGTGATTTAAATGTTTCCATAGCATCCTGTGAAACACCGGTGATATTCTTGCTGTGCTGTTGATTGAATTTTTCTATGAAGTAAGTGACAAGGACATCAATGTCATTTTTTCTCTCCCTCAACGGCGGCAGAAGGACAGGCAGGACGTTAAGCCGGTAAAAGAGATCCTCCCTGAACTCGCCATGCTTCACCATTTCCTCCAAGTTGCGATTCGTTGCGGCCACTATGCGGACATTTACTTCAACTTCGCGGTTTGCTCCCACGGGCGTGAATCTTTTCTCTTGTATTACGCGCAACAATTTTACCTGCATGGCGTGTGATACATCACCTATCTCGTCTAAAAACAAAGTACCGCCGTCTGCATATTGGAATCTGCCGATCTTTCTCGAATCCGCGCCGGTGAATGCGCCCTTCTCGTGGCCGAATAATTCACTTTCAATCAATGTCTCCGGGATAGCAGAGCAGTTGATGGTAACAAAGCGGTTATCTTTGCGTGGGCCGTTATAGTGCAGTGCCTGCGCCACAAGCTCCTTGCCCGTGCCGCTTTCGCCACGGATCAGCACCGCGGTGTCGACGCGCGAAAGTTTTTCTATGATACTAAATATTTTTTTCATCTCCGTGCTCTGGCCGATGAAGTCCGTATCATGCGGTAATCTAAAAACCGGCGCCGAAAGGGTCATATTTTTAACCATCCTGTGCGCCTTGATGGCCTTGTCAACAAGGTAGACCAGGTTTTCAGCCTTGATCGGTTTTTCAAGATAGTTGTAAGCGCCCTCCTTGGTGGCCTCTACCGCGTCACGGATATTCGAAAACGCCGTCAGTATTATTACTATTATCGATGGGTCGTGTGCTTTGATCTCTTTAAGAGCCTGCAGCCCAGTCATTCGTGGCATGTTTACATCGAGAAGTACCAGGTCATATTGCGATGCTTTTACACGGTTAACGCATTCTTCGCCGTCTTTGGCCTGATCCACTTTGTAGTTATTCTCTGAAAGTGCCGCCGAGACAGAGAGTCTAAGATCAGCGTCATCATCAACAACCAATACTTTAAGCATGTTTAATCTCCTTTTGTGATCTGAATTTAAACTTAAAATTACTCTTTACAGTTGTAAGGCCTGGCTGTGTTTTCAGGTCGCCATTCACCGGCAAGTATATGCGGAATGTGCTCCCCTTGGCTTTTTCGCTCTCTACTTCGACGTTCCCGCCGTGCGCTTCGATAAAATATTTGGTTAAATAAAGGCCGAGACCTGTTCCGGATATACCTGCTGTTGCATCGTTCTTGGCCCTGAAGAAGCGCGTAAAAAGATTCTTCTTATCATCAGGACTGAGACCTATGCCCTGGTCCTTGACTAAAATCTCTACAAGATCCCCGATCTCAGATGAATCAATACGTATTATTGAATTAGGCGGAGAATATTTGATCGCGTTGTCGATCAGCGTATTTACAACCCTTGATATAAGAGCCACGTCAATATGGATCGGGAATAACGGTTCAAGGTTGGTGGTAATGGATATATTCTTGGCCTTGGCTTGCGACTTTAGGTTTTCGACTGATCGCTCGATCAATGAGTTGATGTCTTTGGATTCAAATGAAAGGTGGAGGTTGTTTGACTCGATCCTGCTGAGTTCGAGTATGCTTGTGATGAATTTATTTAGCTCGTCAGTGGAAGATACTATGTGTTGTAAGGTCTCATGATTACTGGTGCTGGATCCGACTTGCCTCATTAGCATCTCTGCAAGTCCTTGGATGCGCGCGACCGGTGTCTTGAGGTCATGCGTGACTAGCGAAAGGAAATTTGTTTTCATCTGCTCTACCTGAGTCAGCAATTCGTTCTTGCGCTGGTAGTTCCATCTTTTTTCGTATTCCCTTATCAACCTGTAAGGCACGGTAAGGTAATAGCCAAGCAGTATCCCAAGCAGCGGTTCACTGCCCCTCAGCCAGACACCTTTAAATTGAAAGAGCAGCTGGCTGAAAATCATGAATAATGCACATAAACCTATTGTGGAAAAGAGCCCGCCCAGCGGGGATGATGTCAACACCCATGACATGACGAAAACAGTGACCGCAACAGTTGTCAGCAACTCTATCCAAACCGGGAGGCGAACTATGCTATGATTATGAATCACTGAATCCAGAATGTTGGCGTGAATGGCTAGTTTTGGATTCATGAACGGCTGTTTGGAATACGGGGTTACGGCGAAGTCACTCCAATTATCTTTTGAAAGCGTCCCGACCAAGACGATTTTATTTTTGAGGAAGCCTGGCTGCAAGTTCCCCTTCAAAACATCAAGGAAAGAAACACGCTCATATGAACTTGCAGTTGTGTCTCCGTGGTATCTGAAGAAAAAATAACGGCTGTCGATTTCTGGGACGTTAAATGTCCCACGTGGATATCTATCGATCGGCGCCAGGCCCAGCCTTCGCGCCAGATCTATATGGAAGACCGCTCTGTCATTAAGCTCCACCAGGGCCCGTCTTGTAACCTTATCTTCCGAAAAAACGTTCCCGTCCTTATGAATCACCGCAACGGAGTGTGGAAGCATGCTTAAAGGATATGGCGGTACCACTTCTCCAGTAACATCGTAAGAGGTCCCAAGTAAAACTTGGCTGCCTCGGCCCTGGAGCCGCATGGCTGCATCCACGAATCGTGTGGCCCACTTGGTTTGGAACAAATCTGGATTGACCTGATTTATGGTGCCGAAATCAATCAAATACCCTACCGCGCGTGGATCCAGTTTTTCAAGCTGCTCCATTAGTATGGCGTGAAAGTCCAACGGAAGCGGCGAATATTCGTTAAGTGATGTCGTGGTAGCGTCATCAAGCGTAATTATTGTGATATTTTGATCAGGCTTGATTTGAAAACCGATCTTCGTTCTTATGTCATAAAGCTTAGCTTCCAATAAATCGAAGCTGATAACGGTTAGAATAGTTGCAAGCGCGGTCGCAGCACCGGTTATCATGATATGTTTTTCAAAAAATTTTATCCGCTTCAACATTGCTTTAAGTTCCATTCCGCTTTCGCTCCACTGGATATTCATGTTGCCGGTGCACGACCGCTTTTTTATAGATTGAGCAATAGCCGTACCAAATGGTGGCAATTCGGTACCACCACAAGTGGCTGTAATCCAGGGAAAAATTTAATATAGATTGTTGAATATTATTTAATCGCTGCTGCATATGCCGTCAAATGATTAGACAGTTGAGTGAACCATCACTCAACCACTTCCGTTTGTTCCGCCTGCCATGCAGGATCACAGGCGACTTTTCTCGGCTCAACCCCACGGATGTATTTTTCCATGAGTGTCTGTGATGAAGGGCAGTCTGATGAAGCAATGTTCCCGCTATGCTTATCCACCAGCACATCCAAAAGATGCTCACTTAAAGGAAATGGGGAAGGCGGTTCACCGACCAAAGCTTCCTTCATAAAGCTTGCCCATATTGGAAGAGCAGACGTCGCACCCGTAAGCACCAGTTTTGTTTTTGATGGCTCTTTTCTGGCGGTTTCATTACTTCCCTGATCATGATCGATACCAACCCACACGACAGTTGCGAGATGTGGAGTAAATCCCGCGAACCAACTGTCACGGTGATGGCTTGTAGTCCCGGTCTTTCCAGCCGCAGGTCTTTCAAATCCCATTTTGTAGGCATCCTTAGCAGTTCCATAGGTGAAAACTGATTGCATCATTTCAGTGAGCAAATCGACAGGAGCCTGGTCGATGACTTGTTTTGGATGGTAGACGAACCTCGCATAACCAGTCCCGTCATCAAGCGTGATCCCTTTTATCACCGTAAGCTCGTCCTGAACGCCACGGTTTGCAAGTGTTGAGTAAACGCGCAAAAGTTCAATCGGTGAAAGTTCAGCAACACCGAGCGAAAGGGACGGCACCTCGGGAAGATCAGATTCAATACCTAGGGCTCTTGCTGTTTCTATTATTTTTTTGATCCCTACCTCATGCGCGAGTCTCGCTGACACGGTATTCACCGAATGCGCCAGCGCGTTCCTGAGCGTGATTCTGCCCATGAACTCCTTTTCATAATTCCTCGGCGACCATTTCTGCCGGCCGTGGTCAAATACCAGTGTCCACGGGGCGTCCGTGACTGGGTAACCTGCACCAAAAGCAATATCATTTGAATCGTACCCTTTTTGAAGAGCGGCTAGATATACCACTGGTTTAAAAGTGGAGCCGACTTGCCGTTTCATGTTTAGTATCCTGTTGAATGTGGACTTCGCGTAACTGCGCCCGCCGATAAGCGCCTTGATTTGGCCATTGTTATGATCAACACAGGCGAGAGCGCCTTCAAGGCGGTCGGGCACACGGATTTTTAGTTTTTTCTCCAGTGAACTTACCCCGCTGGCAATTGCTTCCTGTGCTGCCTGCGAGAGGTTCATGTCCAATGTTGTGTAAACACGAAAACCCGCCTGCGTGATCTCTTGCTCGGAAATCCTCTCTTTCAGATGTCTTATCAGCTCTGCTTTCACATAGTCGGTGAAGTACGGAGCCTTGTTTGCGCTAAACTGTGGTGGCGCGAAGTTAATCGGCAATGTCATCGCTTGTTTTGCTTCTTCCTCGGCAATCTGGCCGGTTTCAACCATTTTGCGTAGTACTAATTTTTGTCGTTCCAATGCACGGTCGAGGTACCTATATGGCGAGTAATATGCCGGGCCCCTTATGAGACCGGCTAACAGCGCTATTTCCGCGAGATTCAGCTCCTCAAGCCTTTTATTGAAAAAATGCTTAGCACCCTCGGCAACGCCGTGGACTTCGAAATTCCCGATCTGCCCCAGGTAGACTTCGTTCAGATATCTTTCCAGGATCTGCTCTTTTTCGAAACTTGCCTCTAAAAGCAGCGCCAGGAAAATCTCATTAATCTTGCGAAAAATATTTTTCGACCTCCGGGCCATTAGATTTTTGACCAGCTGCTGGGTTATCGTGCTCCCGCCTTGAGCCAGTGATAAGGTTTTGAGGTTAATCAGGAAGGCACGGGCCATCCCCCTCGGATCCAGCCCGCGATGATCAAGGAAGTGCTGGTCTTCAATCGCGATAATAGCTTTCCATGTGAAGGCCGGTATTCCTTTGAATTTTACGAGTTCACGGATTTCTTGCTTGTCGCTGCTGGAGCGAGTCAGCGTGGCCACAAGTTCAGGCTCAAGATAGATATCAGGTACTTCTGAACCATTTAGTTCTATGGACTGAAGCAAGTTGTCGCCCCCAGGGCCATCAAACCGCAACCACATGGTTGCCTCAGGTGCTTCAATCATGGGATGGTTTTCGGGCAGGAGATAAACAGGGAAGTTGATCGGATGAAGCGTGAATGAAAGTTCATCCCTATTTGATTTTACGGCATAACCAAGAGCTTTTAACCGTGCTTCAACCAATGTTCTTGGTTGGGGCGATGTAATTTTAGTAACATCCGAGTAAATGCGGGTGGGGATGAACTGGGCTTGCCTAGTAAAAGCTTCACGCAGCTGCGAATAAAGTACTGCGATGTAAACTGAAAAAATACAACTGCTGACTACCGCAATAATTATCACGATGCGCCGCGTACGCATTTAATCTCCTTGACTGGATTGCTGCTGATCAATAAAACTCGTAAAACTGTGCATACCTCTGTTTTATGATCAATAGGAGCATAAACTTGAAAAACATTTCAATACTGACGTTACCGGCGATACTTATTGGGTTTGTTTTAGGGACATCGGCTTTAGCGATGGAACTGGACTGGTCCGGCCAATTTAGGTCGGAATTCAACATCATCAGCAATTATTCTATGGATAGCTCCGATACAGCGGCTAACTTTGATGCGACTCGTGCTGGTGGTAATGGTTACTATGTACCAGGTGGTGGAAGTGACAATGCTAATTTCCAAACACTTTTTTTGCGTTTACGCCCCAAACTTATCGTTAACGACAATATTTATATAAAGTCGGAGTGGTGGCTTGGCAGCCCGGTGTTTGGGTTTTTTGGCAATGCGGTTCCATACACATACGACCAACGACAATTTTATTCGACACAGTCGCGGGGGAGCTTGGTTTCAGCACAACGTTTTTGGGCCGACATACTGACGGATTTTGGTACGCTTCAGATCGGCCGCGCACCGCTGAATTGGGGGCTTGGCATAGTTTGGAACAGCGGAGATGGGCTTTGGGATAGATATGCATCAACCGGTGATGTGATCAGGCTGGTATCAAAGTTCGGTTCTTTCACGCTTACACCAAGCTTTATCTCATACTCATCCGGTAATAATCTTGGCGGGTCGTGTACCGGCGCTGCTTGCACTCCTGGCGCTGGAAGTGGCGGGGTCTCTGACTATTCGCTCATGTTGAAGTACGAGAATATTGATGAGGATTTTGAAGGCGGGGTCAACTTTGTGAAAAGGCTTGCTGGCGCCAACCAAGACCCTGTAGCAGGCCATCTCGGGCTTGTTGGGGTACCTGCAGGAGTGGCTGCGGGCGGTTCTCCAGCCAGCATGAACTATAATACGTGGGATCTCTTTGGAAGAAAGAAACTTGGCAAGATCAAGTTAGGCGGCGAGCTCCCTATAGTCACCGGAAACATCGGCGGTGTGGAGTATTCAACTTATGCGTTTGCAGGTGAAGTGGATTGGAAAGCCAATGACGCCTGGGAATTCGGACTTAAGGCGGGACATGCGCCTGGTCAGCCAAATCTTCTTGCGGCAGCGCCTGATCGTTATAAGGTTTTCTATTTTAATCCCAACTACCATTTGGGCATGATCATGTTTAATTATCAGCTTGCTAACATGGCTGGCCCGAATACGTTGAATAACCCAACGATTGCTGAGACAACACTTAAGTCGCCGTACGATAATCCCATCGTTAACACCAATTATTTAGGCTTGTCCGGTGTATTCCACACGGATAAATGGGCTTTTCGCGGCGCTTGGGTTTATGCAAAGGCTCTGGAAGCAGCTGTAAATGGCGAAAATTTCTTTAACCCATGGCAACGACGAGTGGTGGGTCCAGCGGTTAAGGATCAGGGAACTTCTCTTGGCTGGGAAATGGATTTAGGCGCGACTCTTCAATGGGATGACTCGTTGCAATTCGGTTGGGACTCCGGGTTTTTCTTCCCGGGAGATTTTTTCGCGTTCTCAAATACCTTAGCGGATAATGCGACATCAATGGTGTTTGCTACAACAGCCAAGATCGGGATCGCATTTTGAATCACTGAACTATGAATTCAGTGAAAAAAATACTCGTTGCAAGGTTGTCTTTTACAGGAAAAAAGGGGTCAGTTTCCGTTTCATCGGCTGGTTTGGTTTTTTTAGATATCAGGTCATTGACTATATCAAGCATCTGAGAGCGCAGGACATATCTGCCCTGAATATTGCTCAGCTCATTGAAGTTTTTATGGCCAGCTAATGTCAGGAATTTATCCATAATTAGAGGCTTTAATGATTCAACGATGTCTTTTTTCCTGGAGTCTTTGATTTTTAGCGCGAAGCCAACCGTAATATAGTGCAATTTGTCCGAATCTTGTTTGATATTCATCGTGGTTGGCTCAAACAGTATCGTGACTGGTGTCAGCTCAGGTGATGGGCTGTTTTTAAACAGTGCCAGACGCTGGCGTTCGCTTTCTTCCGTTATAGCGGGGCGTTTAAGGAAAATTTTTGAATAAACCAACAACCCCGCCGTAACGGCTATAACTGCTGTGTTCGCTAATACAAGGACGGTAGTAAAAGCTGGCTTGGCCACTAAATAATTCTAAATCCTCAAAGGATCATATGGCAAGCCGAGATCATCAGCTACTTGCTTATATACCAATTTGCCCTGACAGATATTAACACCTTTTCGCAGGGCCTCGTCACGGGCGACGGCTTCTTTCCAGCCAAGATTAGCTATCATCAGCGCATATTTCAGCGTGACATTGGTCAAGGCATAAGTGGACGTCCTTGGCACAGCTCCTGGCATGTTTGGCACGGCATAATGGATAACGCCATCAACGGTATATGTCGGATGCTCATGGCTTGTCGGACGGCATGTTTCAACTGAGCCACCCTGATCTACTGAAACATCCACCACTACGCCACCTTGTGGCATCTTGGTAATCATTTCCCTTGTGACAAGCTTTGGTGCCTTCGCGCCTGGAAGCAGTACTGCTCCTATGACAAGATCGGCATTCGTTACTACACGTTCTATTTGTTCGCTGTTTGAATAAAGTGTCGTGATTTCATTTTTAAAGATGTCAGAAATATAATCCAGCCTGTGTAAATTCACGTCCAGGATACTAACTGTCGCACCCAGGCCAATAGCCATTCTTGCGGCGTTTACACCAACAACACCGCCACCTAGGACGACTACGCGGGCCCTTTCAACGCCGGTGACACCTCCAAGCAACATCCCCTTGCCGCCGTGGTCATGTTGTAAATAAGTAGCGCCTATCTGAGTTGCCATGCGTCCCGCGACCGCGCTCATCGGAGCCAAAAGCGGGAGAGATCCGTCGGCAGGCTGTATGGTCTCATATGCGATACCGACTATCTTTCTTTCCATCAACGCTTTGGTCAGGCGCTCATCCGCCGCAAGGTGAAGATACGTGTAAACTATCTGCCCTTCACGCAGCATGGGGTATTCTTCCGGCAGAGGCTCCTTGACTTTTACTATCATGTCGGCTTTGTCGTAGATCTCTTTGCCGGTTTCCAGAATAGTAGCTCCTGCTTTACGGTAATCCTCATCAGATATGCCAGCTCCTGTACCGGCATTGTGCTGCATAAGCACTTTGTGTCCGGCTGCTGTGAGCGCTCTTACACCAGCTATCACCATAGCAACTCGGTTTTCCTTGTTCTTAATTTCCTTCGGAACTCCAACGATCATGACTCTAACCCCTTTCTTGCATATCTCTGTGTTTGACGAAAATTTTCAAGCCGTCGTAGGCTAAAGCCACACCTCGCGGCAGTTTGTTTTTCCATTCAATATAATCAAAATCATGTCCCATATGTGTCAAATAAGTTTTCTTCGGACGAACCGAAGAAACTATTTCCAGCGCCTGATCGACGTTGAAATGAGTCCCGTGAGGCTTAATGCGCAAACAGTCAAGCACAAGCACGGAGATTCCTTTAAGACGATCCAGCGATGAAGACGGTATATATCCACAATCCGTCACATAGGCAATGGAATCAAAGCGGTAGCCGATCGACTCTTTGGACCCATGCGCCAATGGAATAGGAATGATCGTCACGCCTGCTACTTCAATTTTCTCGGCTGCTGGGTCTATCTGGTTAAGTGTCAGAAGCGGGACCCCGCCGCCTTCCTGATTGGTTTTTCTTTGAAAGATGTATGGGAACCTTTGTAAGAGTTCATCACATACCCAAGCGTTTCCATAGACAGGGATATGGTTATCTTGAATAAAATTAAAACTACGTAATTCATCTATGCCGTGGACATGGTCCGCGTGTGGATGTGTGTACAGTACGGCATCTATGCGCCCTATTTTTGTACGCATCGCTTGTTGCCTTAGATCAGTGGAAGTGTCTATCAGAAAACTTTTTTTCCCCACGCTGACCAATGCGGAAGCACGCAAGCGTTGATTTTTCGGGTTGCGTGACCTGCAAACACGACATTTACAATGCAGGAGAGGCACTCCTGTCGAGGTGCCACAGCCCAAGATTGTAAGTCGGATGTCTTTGTTGTCCATCTGCATTCCTATTGACACGTTTTACCACCATCAGGTAGCAAAAAAATCAATAAGTTATGATGAAAGCACTAGTGACCGGGGCAAGCGGCTTTATAGGCAGTACTTTGGTTGAAACCCTTGTACAAAAAGACTTCGATGTTCGCGTATTAATGCGACGCAGCTCAAGCGCAGCTAATTTGGAAGGCATGAAATACACACGTATCGATGGAGACCTTTCAGATTTTGAGTCGCTGAAGCGGGCCGTTCAGGGCACTAACTATGTTTTTCATCTCGCCGGCTTGACTGCTGCGCGTGATGAGGAAGTTTTTTTTAAAGCCAATGCAGCTGGAACGGAGCTGCTGGCCAGGGCTGTATCAGAAACAAGCGGGCTTCCATCAAGGTTTGTTTATATTTCCAGCCTGGCAGCGGCCGGCCCTTCTTCTTCAACCGAACCAAGAACGGAAGACCAGGTTGAAAAACCGGTTTCAGCTTATGGCCGGAGCAAACTCCAAGGCGAAAGGGAGCTCTTTAAGTACAAGGATAAATTTCCAATAACTATTGTACGCCCCCCGATGGTTTACGGACCAAAGGATAAAGGGGTTTTTGTTGTCATACGCACGGTAAACCGCGGACTGATGCCGATACTAAAAGGTTCAAGCAGCCCTGATGGGCATAAGTATTACAGCGCGGTTCATGTTGATGACTTATGCAACGGAATAATGCTGGCTGCTACAAGCAACGACAGCTTGGGAGAAATTTTTTATATTTCCGGGGATGGTATTTATTCTTATCAGGAACTTCTTAACACCATGGCAAGATGTCTAAAAAAACGTGGCCTGCGGTTCAGCGTTCCAGGTGGTGTTATTAAGGCGGTGGCAGCAGGTTTTTCAGTAATTGGCGCAGTGACAGGCGGGTCATTTCCCATTAACCTGGATAAAGTTAATGAGCTTATCCCTGACTTTTGGACCTGTTCCAACAATAAAGCAAAGGAGCTGCTGCATTTCTCGCCTAAATTTGATCTAGAAATCGGTATGTCACAAACAATCGAGTGGTATAAGCAGAAGAAATGGATTTGATTAAACATATAGTGCTCCTGCCTGTTATTTGTTTGGTAATCTTTGCATGCGATAAAAGCAGCGGCGGTCTTGGCGTAAATTTCAATATTGAAAAAAAGACACTTTCAAACGGCCTGACCTTGGTGATGGTCGAAGACCATAGTGTGCCTGTAGTAAGCTATCAGACATGGTTTAGGGTCGGGTCAGTTGATGAATCACCCGGAACAACCGGGAGTTCACACCTTTTTGAGCATCTAATGTTCAAGGGGACTCCGCGATACGGTCCAAAACAGTTTTTCAATGAGCTTGAAAGCCGCGGTTCCGAAGTGAATGCATTCACGACACGCGACTACACGGTTTATTACGAAACAGTTACACCTAATCTGCTTGAAAAAGTCATGGACATGGAATCCGACAGGATGGCCAATTTGAAGATCGATGAGGAGGCGTTAAAAAGCGAGCGGATGGTTGTTTTCGAGGAGCGCCGCCTGCGCACAGAGAATGCTCCGGAGGGGAAGATGCAAGAAGCCCTGTGGTTGCTTGCATTCCGCTATCATTCATACAGATGGCCGGTGATCGGCACTCCGGCTGACTTAATGGGTTTGACCAGCGACATGTTATCCCAGTTTTTCTCACGCTATTACCAGCCTGCAAATGCCGCTATCGTGCTTGTAGGTGACTTTGATGGCGCTAGGGCTTTTCAGTCGATTAAAAAATATTACGGAAAAATCCCTGCGCGGGCGATTCCAAGAAGAGAAGTACCGCATGAACCGGAGCAAGAGGAAGAGCGAAGGCTTATCCTACGCGATAAAGTCGCCTCCGAAAAATTCATGCAGGCTTATCATATAAGCTCAGCTTTCGATAAGGATTCATATGCGCTTGACGTGCTAGCCAATATCCTGTTTGAAGGCACCAGCTCGCGAGCGTATCGAAAACTAGTGGATGAGCTTGACATAGCGGCTGGCGTGTATGGTTCGGCTTATACGCCGACATACCCTGGATTGTTCATCATGAATTGCACGATGAAAGGTGATTTGCCTACCCAGACGGCTGAAGATGCGCTTGCGCGGCTGTTAAACGATGTTGCTGAACATGGCGTTACCTCCGAAGAGCTTTCAGTTTCAATCAGACAGCTTACCGTTCAGCTTTTGGATAGCATAAGGACGCCTTATGGGCTCGGGCAGATGATTGGCACTGTTCAATCTATATTTAACGACCCGGTTCGATTTAAGTCTGATCTGGCCAAATACATGAGCGTTAGTGCAACTGACATTAAGAATGTAGCAAGAAAATACTTAACACCGAATAACCGCACGGTTGTTGTTTTGGTTCCAGAAAACAAAAAGGCAAAATTACGATGAGACGTTGTTTTTTTATTTTTTTCTTAGCTGCATATTCTGCTTTTAGCTTATCTCCGGTTGCGAAAGGTGCGCTGTCCCCAGTACTGGAAAAACTCCCTAACGGATTACAAATAGCCTGGTTTTTGAATGACAAGCTTCCGTTAGTGGATCTTGTCTTTGTCGTTAACTCTGGGAGCCGTGACGACGCTGCAGGAAAAAGCGGTACCGCAGAACTATTGGCTGCGGTTATTGACAAAGGCGCCGCCGGCATGAGTTCCCAGGAAATCGCGCGTAAAATTGAAAGCGCTGGAGCAACGAGGGCGGTTTCTGCTGATGATGAAACTATTACCATCGGGATGCATGGGCTGGCTGCGGATGCTGGAATGTTGCTTGATATGATGGGTAAGCTTGTTCTTAAGCCTGATTTCCTTGATATGGAAGTCAGCAGGGAGCGTTCCCGCATATTAGATAGGTGGCGGCACGTTGGAGATTACGGTGATGCCACGGCCGCGCTGGCTTTTAGCCGCGCAACGATGAACATGACGGTATATGGGCGTTGCGGCCTGGCTTCCGGCAAGGAATTCAGCAGATTGTCCCGTCTGGATGTGGCGGATTTTTATAAGGCACAATTCGTTCCAGGCAATTCACTGCTCATGGTTGTAGGGCGTGCAGACAAGGAGAAATTAAAGAGAAAAATAACGGAAATATTCGGTAGCTGGAGCGGCGGCACACCCCGACACCCCGACAAGCGATATACGGACCCGCGTTTAAAGTCCTTGCGGCGCGGGCAGGTCATCCTTGTAGACCGTCCTGGATTAAATCAAGCATATTTAAGGGTTGGTTTCCGGGCGCCACTTGCCACATCGCCGGATTATTATTCATTATCAGTTGCGAACGCTCTCTTCGGTGAGTACTTCAACAGCAGGCTTAATCTTATTATCCGCGACAAGCTCGGCCTGACGTATTCCATCCACAGCGGATTTGTGTATCGGCAGGAGGAGGCCGTGTTTTACGTTTCCGCCGCCACCAAAAATGAGAGTGTCGGGGCGTTGCTTAAAAAAATTACAGAGGCACTTTATAACTTGAGGACGGGGCCTGTTTCTGATGATGAAGTCCGCACCGCCAAGGATTATCTTATTGGGAGTTTTCCGCTTGGCGTGGCGACTCTCGAGTCAGTGGCATCCCGTTGGCTCTCGAGCACGCAGTTGGGGTTGGGAGATGATTTTCTGGGCAAATACACAGCACGGACCGCGCTAGTCACACAAAAAGACGTCATGCAGGCTTTGTCCAGGCATTTAAAAACAAATGATGCTGTGGTCGTGATAGCCGGTGACGCGCACGAGATCAGCAAGCATTTAACGGCGGCTGGGATAAAAAACATCAAACTGATTGCGATTGCTGACCTGATGTAAGGGCTCGTCCCTCGAAGTAAGCACCGAATTCCAGCTTCAGGCAGGGGGTATGTATATTTCCGATAACCCTTGCTGAATTTGAAAGGACCACTTTCGTCGATGCCGATATTTCACCGCGGACAAAACCTTCGATGATTATCGTATCAGCGAAGATATTCCCTTCGACCATCGAAGTTTCGCACAAGGTGATGATACTTCCTTTTTTTGCTCGTATTTCACCTTTTATTGTTCCATAGACTTTGGCAATCGCATCCAGGGAAATGGTGCCCTCGATTTCAGTTTTTTCAGAAATAAAGTTAATATCCGACTCTACGATAGAAGGTTTTTCGTTATTGAATCTGGCCATCTATTGGCGCGGTATTTTGCTGACCCTCACCGCTGGGGGTTGTTTCGTTGTGGTTAATATAACACTGCTGCACGGGCAATCTTGATTCTTGCGCGGATTTCATGGCAGCCTTTAGTTCGCTCATCTCTTTTTCCATAGCGAGCACTCTTGATGGGTCACCTGATCTGGCAAGACGATAAAACTTTATTGAAAAAACTGCCCCAGCTATCGCCACGGCAAATAACAAAGAAACAAGCAGCCCGAAATGGGTGATCCACCGGAACGGGACATGAAAGGTCTTTGACGGCAGGTTATCCTTAAATATAAGAACTGTCAGGCGATTCGTAGACATTTTTGTTTTCTTATCAAGAAATTAGCGTTCCTAAAAAACCATGTCAACTAATCTCAAGTATTTGCCGATTAGAGAACTGATGAAGATTCTATTGTTGAATCCTTTTATTGACGCAGAGCATGAATTAATAGGGGAACTTAATAATAGAAAGTTTGTCGTACTGCTTACAGGTGATGGTTTGGAAGCGTGGCAACTTCTCCAGCTTCACAACGCCAGCGTGGATCTTGCCGTGGTTCACAGGGAAGGCACATATGGGCCAGGCAAGCCTGACATCGAAACAGGTGTAAAGCTTATAAACAGGATTCAAGCCGATCCGGCATATGCGGAGCTTCCGATAATCATGACTTCGGAGGCGTGGGGTGAAAAAGAATTCAGCGAACATCAGGCTGGTTCTAATGGGGCGAATGCGTATCTGCATTGGCCATTTGGTGTTCAGGATTTCATATCAACAATTGATGAGATTTTTAGCGGTGATGAAAAAGCAGAAAAGGTGAAAAACGCGGAAGACCAAGGTGAACTCGTCCTTGAGGACGCGGCCACCATGTTTCATGCGGCCGGTGATGATTCATCTGAAAGCGCGAAGTCAGATTCAGCCATTCACCTTGATGTGTCAGATTTACCGGACAATACTTCCAATTACGACAAAGGTTTAAATGAAATTAAAATAAAACTCGACAATGACGATGCCCAGGCGGTTATAGAAAAGAGCCAGCCCGCGCTTGAACCAGAGTCCCTTGTAAACCAAGTTGAAGTACCGGGCATGGCCGAAACAAAGCTTACACCGTCTGAAGGTATAATAAACGAGCTTCCATGCGATGGAATATCCCCACCAGTGGAAATCAGTCAGCTTAATCTAGCCGCTGAAGTACCGGAAGTATCTGATCTAGACGACCATGAAGCACAGCGCGAAATGCCTTATATATTTGACGTGGCAAAACTATTAAACCAGCCGGTCGGTGATGCCGTGGTGCCTGGCGGGGCTGCTCAATCTCCAGACATGGGGACAATGAAAAAATATCTTCTGCTGCGCGAGCAGGACGTGGCCGCGCTCTCAGGTAAACTTAAGATTACACAGGACCAGCTGAACGATCTAGGCACGAAACTGGATGAAGAACGCGCATTAGCCGCTGAGCTACGCAACAAGGTTGATGAACAGAAAAACAAGATAGATGAATTTGAAAGCGAGAAGCAAAAGCTTCTTGAGGGACTACGCGTGGAGTTGGAAGCACTGCGGTTCGAAGTGAAGGCCAAGGCCGACAAGGCGCGCCTGCTTGAGGAAAAGGTTTATGAGGCAGCGGACGAGACTGTAAGGTTGAAAGAGCGGGTTCGTTCGGATATTAGAAAGATAAGAGTACGTGAAAAAGAGCTGGAAAACCGCCTTGAAATAGCGCGAAAAGATGCTGAAGTCTTAATTGGCGCGAGAGAAAACAAGATCGTAGAACTAAAGCGCAAGCTTGATTTGTTGGAATTCAATATGGATCTGCTGCAAGACCAATATGCGAGGGAAAAAGAGCGCTCCGAAAAATTACGTGGACGCCTGCTTAAAGCGGCACAAGTAGTAAAACTTGCCGGAGGCGTGTTGGACACGGCGGATGATTTGCGCGATAGCGCCTCCACAGAATCTTATGAAAATCAGAGCCAAGGTGGTGAGCCAGGCCGGAAAGCTTCATAAATGTCGTCTTCCGCCACATCATCTTCCACTGCGTCATACAATGTCCTGCTTATCGAGGAAGATCCCAACCAAAACGAACTGTATGCCGATCTGATCAGGGAAGTCGCTGATTGCAAGATAGACGTGGTTTCGCATGTCGAAAATTCTTTCGAGTGGGTAGCCCGCTCCAATTACCATCTGGTCGTAATTGACGGGTCCAGCAAGAACAATGATACCTCAGCATTCAATGACATGATCGGGCTGGCGCTGCTGGAGCAGGTAAAACGCATCAGTCCAGTCACGAGCGTGATTCTTGTATCGGATAGGGCTGGCGTCGAACAGGCGGTTTCGGCCATCAAACTCGGGGCCGAGGATTACCTAAGCAAGCCGTTTAATATAGAGGCATTCCAGCTAGCTGTTAAGCGCGGTCTAGATCGCAAAACTATTTTCGGTGAAAACTCAGACATGTCTATTTTCTTGAATCTTCTAAACAGCTGCCAGTTAATCTCGGCCTCGCTTGATCCGAAAAAGATTTTTAGCATCGTACAGAGCTATTTCTACAGGGAGATTAAGTGCGCGCATTCGGCTATTTATACATTGCAGGAAAACAAACCGGCGCGGGTGGAGCTGCACGGCACAGCGGATGACGAGCAAGACAGGGCCATGCAGGAGGTTCTTGATATAGCACTTGAAGCCTCCAACCCCTTGCCTAAGATGTATGAGTCAGGCGAAATATACCGTTTTTTCGAGCGTAGCCAACTTACACCGGGGCTGCTGATATTCCGCTTCAGATGCGGTGGGCCTGAGGATTATTTTCTGGTCTGTCTTTCACCGGAATATCCGCCGTCATTGGATGGTTTCGAGAGCCGCCTCCGGATGCTAAAAGCGCAGATCGAAGTTACCGGCAGGAATATCTCTCAATATCTTGGGGTGCAAAAGCTGGCATACGTCGACGACGTGACCGGCTTGTACAATACACGATATCTTAACTTCATTCTTGATCGCGAGATAGTCCAGGCGCAGATTTCCAAGAAGGCTTTCGCGGTGCTGTTTATCGACGCGGATAATTTCAAGACGATTAACGACAGCCATGGGCATCTGGTGGGGACGAAGATCCTCAACGAGCTTGGGAACCAGCTTAAAAAGCTGGTACGCGACTCCGACACCGTTTTTCGTTACGGCGGCGATGAGTTCGTCGCTGTCCTTTCACCATGCGATCTTGCAACGGCAAAGGTGGTCGCGGATCGCATTCGCATGTCTGTTGAGCAAGGAGTTTTCCTTGCTGATGAGGGGCTTGACCTGCGCTTTACGGTTTCGATAGGCGTGGCGCTTTTCCCAGATCACGCCGGGTCAAAGCAGGCCATAATCGATGCCGCCGACCAAGCAATGTACAACGCCAAACGCACGACCAAGAACAGCGTCACAATCGCCGGGTAGATCCGCATCTGTGACTCAGAACCCAGGGTAAGTGCTCTTCCCGTAATCATCCCAGTCGGGAAAGTCATTTTTACTTTCCCCGCTGAAATCAGACTCCGTGCCAGTGGTATCCGGGTTACCGGAGGCGCCTTTTTCAAACTCTGCGACTTCATTCCATTCACGGATTTGAACCCTTATTCTGGCTTTTATTTCAAATGCTCTATCTAGGCAGGAAAACTCATAATAGGGATTGTATACTGGGGCCGGTTTAGTGCCTGTATAGTAATTGGCTGCGTATATTGGGGTTCTTTCTTTGTTCATTGGGGCAGCAACATCATATGTGCTATTCAGTCCTTGATTTTCTACGGCATAGATCAAAGACTTTGGCCAACCCGCGCTGTTCTTGGGTTGGGTATCCATTGCTGGACCAGTTAGGCAATTTGCGGTTGATCCATTCCATGTTCCTTTTGATATGCTGGCTTCACCGTAATCTACTTTATCAGCATCCCACTTTCTTATTATAAGATTGTAAGATCCCGTGCAGCAATTGGGACCACTGGATGATGTGTAGTCATAATTGCAATATGGATTTCCACCCGCATCTATTCCGCCATTTGGTTGTGGATTGCTACCACTGTCGTTTACATCTATATTCGTTAATGAATTGTTTATATCAATGTCGTATGAAAACAAGAGTGGTCCCGCCCCTGCGGCATATGCAAGATAATAGTAAGGTGTGCTTAAAAAATATGTGCACATGTCACTTGGTACGTTGTGTTGGATTTTTACTCCACAGGAATAGAGATCGAGTTCCTCAGTTTCAATAATGCATGTGATGTCTTTACTGGTTGAATCGCTCTTTATCGTGCATGGCGCGGCGAAATCTCCGTCTTTGTGTGTGCTAAACCGCGTCTTATAGTCAGGCCAGGTAGAATTATTACACTCATCCCTCGCTATAACATAAAAACCAGCATTGTTATCAATCGTGCCTACCGGTGTAAGCGTATTTGTAGGAGCAACAGCTTCTTCTTCGGGTTGTTTACAGGACGGCGATGCAATTAAGCAAAATGACAATAGAACCATCATGGTAAATCTGTAACCCTGATTCATATCCGCTCCCCCTTAATGGTGCCTTCATATGCGCCACTACATTAGATGATTGAATTAGATCTGTGTCAAAAAATCAATAGGTTAGTGTAGGGAAGTGTCAGTATTTATGGGCGTGCTGTCTACTGAACCGATTCATGTGCGCGGCTCCGTAAACCTGCACAGCTGCAAGAGCGTTGTGACCTTTGCATCGTAATGCGATATTCGCAGGATCTTGAGAGGAGCCGCCCTGTGCCCATGCGTGTTCGTGGTGATATTCAAGAAACATTGTTTCATCGCAGCGTTTACCATCGGGGCTGACGTAGCTACACCGCCCCTGATCGCGTTGCCACACCATGTCCCGTACCGCTTGCGAGATATGACGAGAATTAGTAGGTGGTGTCTCGCCTGTGAGTTCTGTCTTGGTAGCTGGTTTTGTTATTTCAGGCGCTGTTTTAGCAATGGTTTTCGTTTTATCCGAGCATTCTTTAGTGAGTTCGCATTCATTGGGCTGCGTGGCCTGTGCTTGTGCGCATTCTCTAGGGCTGATGCATTCACCATCATATTTTAATTTATGTTCAGTGTGTTTTTTTATGGCGCGTTCATTACGCCGATCAATTCTGCGTTTTGGTGAATGTTTATCTAAAAATGCATTAAGTGCAGCTCCAAAGATGTCTTCTAACCTTGCATTCGGAAATCGATGACTAAGGATGGCGCGCGCCTCTTCAATCTCATCCATCATCTCGGCGCTTGCAGTGAATTGGATTCTTATTTGCGCTTTGGCAACACTGATCCTAGGAATATCAGCAGCTTGCTTTTCGCCGCCACCGGTGAAAGCTGGTTCGCATTCGCGCTGATTGGCTACGTTGTTATTTGTATTTTGCCCACCGCTTGGCTGTTCGTTGGTCTGAGCATTAGAGTGTTTATCTGTAAGCTGCATATCTGGTGCTGCAAAAAACTCAATCTTGTCCCGAAATCTTGGCGGTACTGGTGCGCTTGCTGTTGCTTCACACGCCGTCGTTGCACCCCCACCCTCTTGCATTCTCCTAACCTGTTCCGTAGCAACATACTTTTCTACTCCACGCTTCGTCAACTTTTCACATTCACTAAGCACCACCGCACAGTTATCTTGCGTAAGAATCTGGCTTACAGCCGAAAGAGCAGAAAGCGTAAGTTTACCATGTTCAAGTCTTTCTAAAATAAGTGGGTATTTAAATGAAAGTCTTGCTGCCTGTATCCGTCTATAAGCTGAACCTTCAGAAAACCCCAAGCACTGGGTTAGATATGAAAATAGTGATGAGTAACCATCCTCAAGATATAGCTTACGTAAGTCAAATTCCCTGAGGCATACGAGGAACTCGATAAGTAATTTTCGTTCTTCCTGCGCGAGAAAGATAAGCTTACTAAGAAGCTCTCCATTTTGGAGTTTCTGTATTTGTATCGACAGGCAAAGTGAGTTTTGGTTTTTCATATGAAGACTTCATATCACCGATTTTTGCCCCTCATAAAACGCGCGTAAATCGTCTGTAACCATTTTTTATAAACCACACCATTCGGGCGGGCATGAACCACAGAAAATCGTGTCGACACGGGCGCACACACGCAGCTACCTACGCCTTTAAGAGCGAGCCACCATACGGCGATAAATTTCTCGAACCTTCGTCAAGATAAATCTATTTTACTTGTGTATTATTTTCCGAAGAGAATCCGACTTTCAGACCTTGCGCGCGACCTCCTAAAATCCAGCCCCACTTCCACAGAAAATCTGTTTTATAAATCACGCGTGTTTTTTATTATGTATACATCTATCACAAAAGGCGTTAAAATGTGACTTATGTATCTCCGATTGGCTAATCCATTGTTATCAAATAGTTTTTTCTTGTTTGGCCCACGTGGAACTGGCAAGTCGACACTTCTTAAAAAGATTCTTCCGCCGTCCGGTAGGATGTTGTGGTTTAATCTTTTGGATTCCGTCTTATTTCAACAATTGATATTTAAACCTAATAAATTTTTGGAAATGATCCCCAAAAGCTTTGGCAACAAAGATTGGATCATCATTGACGAAGTACAGAGAATCCCGGAGCTACTTAACAGCGTGCACATGCTCATTGAAGAAAAAAAGATCAAATTTGCCCTTACAGGATCCAGCGCAAGGAAGTTAAAACGTGGTGGTGCCAACTTACTAGCAGGGAGAGCTTTCCTTAATTCCATCCACCCATTAACTTCACGTGAGCTGGGGTCCGACTTCCAGTTGGACGATGTTTTAAATTTCGGATCGCTGCCACATCTTTTTTCATTCAAGGATATTGAAAGCAAGAAGGAATATTTAAGAACCTACGTGGCGACTTATTTAAGGGAAGAGATCATGGAGGAGCAGATTATCAGGCGACTAGATCCATTCGTAAGGTTTTTAGAATCGGCAGCCCAATGTAACGGCCAAATTATCAATGCAGCGAAAATAGGGCGCGATGCCTTGTCTGACAAAAAAGCGGTTTTGAGGTATTTCCAAGTTTTGACGGATACACTTACTGGTTTTTTCATAGAACCATATCATACCTCGGTGAGAAAAGTTCAAACGGCTAAATCAAAATTTTATTTTTTTGATCCTGGTATCACTCGATCCTTACAGGGCGCTCTAGACTCTTCCCTAGTCCCCAGAAGCTATGCTTATGGAAGAGCCTTTGAGCATTTTTTTATTTTGGAATGTCTTAAGCTGAAAGACTACCTGCGGAAGGAAGATAGGTTTTACTACAGCCGGACAAAGGATGGGGTTGAAATAGATCTTTTGATCGAAAGATCACGAAAGGAACTAATAGCCCTTGAAATAAAATCCTCAACTCAGGTAGATGAGAGTGAATTAAGACCAGCTCTTTCATTGGCGGAAGATTTAAAAGTTAAAAGGTTTATAGTGGCCTGCCGTGAAGACAGGCCAAGAAAAGCAGGCGTAATTGAAATTTTACCGTGGAGACAAGTACTCGAACAACTCTATCCGGCTTAAATCAATTGAACAATTCCACATCTTTTGACGGCTCATTGACCATTATGGGGAAGCTCATTGAAACAGCGAAGGATATTGCCGGGTATTCTTTTGTCCCTGATTGTGTACTGTTGCGGTTAAATGAGAAGTAAGAGAATTCCGCATTAAATGGCGTAGCCGTATTCGTAAAAAATGATAGACCGAGTTTTATGCTCGCCGATGGATCAAGCGACCGCGATGTAGTGTCGTATCCCAATGTGGTTTTAAAGAAATCCGTCCCTATCCATATCCGAAGCGGGGCGTTTGTCAGATTGCCTCCAGCAGCAACAGTGCCAGAACAGAGCAGGAACAAATTCGTTCCAAATAAATAAGAGCCCCGGGCACCAAAAGAAGAGAACAGCCCGCCTCTCTCTATGTTTATTTCGGCGGATAGAGTGGGACCGTGCAGGAGAGAGTTAGAGTCAAGGTTGGTTTGTATAAAGCTATAACCAGCAGATGGTTCTAGCCGCATATACCAATCGGAGCTGTACGATCGGCATGGCCATGCCATACAGGATATAAGGAAAATTAAAACAACCCTGACATCTGCGCACATATTAAGATGATATTAGCTTGCAGTTGGCCATATCAGCAAGAAGCATCACGTGAAACATGATAGAAGTAAGCAACTTAGTTATAAACCTAGCCTCACGCAACCATAATTACTGCCTAATCCTTATACACCAGACAAAAGCGTGTCTACCAAGACATGGCAACATGTTTTGAATATATTATTACATATATATTATATATTGATTAAATAATTGCTTAAGTTTCTATCGTTTAGATGTTTGTTATGTGTGAATTAAACAATATCTAAATTGCATGGCTTCAGCTTTGCAATCACGCACAGCAAAAGGAGTACGATTTTTATGAATAATAAAATGTCATGTTTTTTAATAGCAGTTGGATATTTACTTTCTATGCCCCAAGCATTTGCTGGGTCAGAAGAAGAAGTAGATATTCAAAAAGAAGCAACCAAGATAGTGGAAGCCAGTCAACTCAAAAGCGAAGGTGTTGAAGAATTTTCTGATGGGCTTAATCAATTCTTGGAACCATTTAATAAAATGGGTTCAGGGCTTATTAAAATGGGTGATGGGATATGGACGATGACCAAAAATGGAGCCATCATCGCAGCCAAAGATGCCAAAAATGAGATCGTTCAAGACTACAGAGCGGTTAAGGGAAGCGCTTACAAGCTATTTCTTATAACTCAAGGTGGTTCTGAATACGTTGCTATCCAGGTGTCAGGTGGAATGATTTTTATTGGTGATAATGTCCAACAAACATCTGACCTTATTAGTGCAGGCGCCGGTGCTGTAACCAGCCATGCGAAGTTAAAAATCCTTCAATCAACTTTAGGTGCAAATGTTTTATTTGACATTATTGGTGAAGGCTTACGTGCTGAAAGAAATCGAGCGACATTAAGACACTATCTAGACCTGCGTGCTACTAGGAAATTTTTTAAACACTCTAGCCGTGCAACGTTTGCTGTTGTAGATGGCATTTTCAGTAATACACTTAGTGTATGTAAAGTCCCGTTTAAAAAAATCGGCAATGGACTATCAAAGGTGGCAGAAGCTATTGGTAACGTTACATCGGCAGCGTATGACAATACCACAGAGTTTTGTTCATCCATGCGGGATGGATCGGGTGCCCTTGTAGATGCAGTAACCTATCCATTTGAAAGTGATGAGGATCGCAGAAAAAATTGGGTAGATTATTACGGAAACAGCGTCGAACCAGAAAGTGATGAGACTTTAAAAGCGGCTGAAACCCGTTAACCGCTATCATCTCATTTCAGCTGAATAAGTATATTCAGCAAATCACCTCCGGCTTGGTTTAGAACCAACCGGAGGTGTTGTTTTATGCGAGGGGCTAATTCAGGGAGCTTGACCGGGTGGGGTAAGTGCCTATACCCTGGGCGACATGCGACACCATGGCGATAAAGTCATTGCCGTCATACCGGCACGGTTCGGGTCGACTCGCTTCCCCGGAAAGCCGCTTGCTGATATTAACGGGAAACCCATGGTCCGCTGGGTTTATGAGCGGGTAACTCGCGTAAAATGTATCCATAAAACAGTTGTTGCCACCGATGACGCAAGGATCGCTTCCGCGGTTGCTGGTTTTGGTGGCGAAGCTATAATGACCGCTTCTGAACTCGCCAGCGGGACTGATCGAGTGGCCGCTGTAGCTGATAAAATTCCAGCCGATATCTATGTGAATATTCAGGGTGATGAGCCGTTGATTGATCCAATGACAGTGGAAAAAACCGTTGCGCTGGTTAGGGACAAGGGGTTCCCTATAGGAACGGCCATGAGGCCGCTTAAGAGCGCAACTGATCTAGCGAGCATTTCGGTAGTAAAGGTCATTTGCGATGATAATGGCCGTGCGATATATTTTTCAAGACTCCCGATCCCCTTTAGCAGGGAGCCGATTTCAGAGAATTTCAACAAAGGGCAGCCAGCCTGCATGCAACATATAGGGATTTATTCTTACAGGCGTGAAACACTACTAAAACTAAGGGATTTGCCAGTTTCCAGGCTTGAAAAAGCGGAAATGTTGGAGCAACTTAGAGCGATCCAGCACGGCATACCTATCGGGGTCGTGGAGGTTGAAGCCGAATCAATCGGCGTGGACACCCCCGATGACCTTGAAAAGGTTCGAAAACTTTTAGTATGAGTTGAGGATAAATGGCTAAGGAAAAGAAATTCATTTTCGTAACGGGAGGAGTGCTTTCAAGCATAGGGAAGGGAATCAGCGCCGCTTCGATAGGAATGCTCCTCGAACAGCGTGGTCTTAAAGTCACGTTGGTTAAAATGGACCCATACCTGAATGTTGATCCCGGGACGATGAGCCCGTTTCAACATGGGGAGGTATTTGTCCTGGATGACGGCGCGGAAACCGATCTCGACCTCGGGCATTATTCACGTTTTGTTCAAAATGCGCATCTAACCAAAAAAAATAGTTTTACAACAGGCCGTATCTACGACTCTGTAATACGGCGCGAGCGCGCCGGAGGGTACCTAGGCAAGACTGTGCAGGTGATTCCGCATATAACAGACGAGATAAAACTCCACATTGAAGATGCCGTCACTGATGCCGACCTTGCCATCGTGGAAGTTGGCGGAACGGTCGGGGATATCGAGAGTCTTCCGTTCCTTGAAGCGATCAGGCAGATGAAGGGTGAAAAGGGCGGCGGAAACGTGCTTTTCGTACATTTAACGTTGGTCCCTTATATTGCCACAGCCGGAGAACTCAAGACCAAGCCGACTCAGCACAGCGTAAAAGAACTCCGTGAAATCGGTATTCAACCCGACATTCTCCTCTGCCGGTCTGACCGGAAGTTACCCAAGGACGTAAAAGAAAAGATCGGTCTTTTCTGTAATGTCACCGCCGAACAAGTGTTCAGCGCCATTGATGTAAACAGTATTTACGAAGTGCCCCTGTATTTTAACGAAGAAAGTCTGGACGAGAGGATTGTTGAAAAACTTGGCATCTGGACAGGCCGGCCTGACCTTTCAAAATGGCGTGCCATGGTTGAAAAAATTCGCAAGCCAAAGGGCGATGTGGCCATAGGAATTGTGGGCAAATACGTTGATTGGCGCGACAGCTACAAATCACTTTCTGAGGCACTTATACATGGCGGAGTCGCGAACGACGTCAGCGTGAGCGTGGTTTACGTTGATTCAGAGGAAATAGAACAGGGCAAGAACATCGATCTTCTCCAATCCCTGGATGGCATTCTAGTACCGGGTGGATTTGGCGAAAGGGGGATCGAAGGCAAGATCAAGGCGATCGAGTTCGCGCGCAAGCAACAGGTGCCATTTTTGGGGATCTGTCTTGGCATGCAGCTCGCGGTTGTCGAGTTTGCGCGTCATATTGCAGGAATAGCAAACGCCAATTCAGCCGAATTTAAAGCCGACGGCGCTGAGAATGTCATAGATTTGATGGAGTCACAAAAAGGCGTTTCGGATCTCGGCGGTACAATGAGGCTTGGTGCCTACTCGTGCCAACTGACCGCGCGCTTATCGAACAAGCAACCGACAAAGGCTTTTGCGGCTTATAACAAAGAAAGCGTGAATGAAAGGCACAGGCACAGATTCGAGGTTTCAAATAAATTCCTCGCAGCCCTTGAAGAAAAAGGATTGGTTGTTTCGGGCCGGCATATTGGCAAAGAAGGCTCCCCCGAATTGGTCGAGATCATCGAACTTGCAAATCATCCCTGGTTTTTGGGTTGTCAGTTCCATCCCGAGTTCCTCAGCAGGCCGCTACAGCCACACCCTTTGTTTTCCGCATTCGTAAAGGCTGCAAAAAATACAGCTGCAGGAACCCATCCCACCCTCAGAGGGATAGGTTAGGAGCAAACGATGATAGTTATAGCCGGACCATGCGTTATTGAAGATGAAGTGCTTGTCAACGAAATCGCCGATGAGCTTAAGCGCCAGCTTGGCGGCTTACCTGTTGAATTTTTTTTCAAGGCTTCATTTGATAAGGCAAATCGCACATCGATACATGGTTTTCGCGGCCCTGGTTTAAAAAATGGATTAAAAATCTTATCTGATATCAAACAAAGAACAGGTTTCAGGGTCTTGACCGACTTCCACACGGTTGAGCAAGCTGAACCAGTAGCTGAAGTCGCAGACTGCATTCAAGTGCCTGCTTTTTTATGCAGACAGACCGATATGATCGTGGCGGCTGCGGAGGCGGCAATCAAGCATGGCCGCAAGTTAAACGTAAAGAAGGGCCAGTTCCTCGCGCCTTGGGATGTTAAAAACATCATTGAGAAGGTTAGCGCGGTTCAGACGGCGTCTCAAAAGCCAGCAAGACCTATCGGGGAATGGCTTTACATCACCGAGAGGGGGAGTTCCTTCGGTTATAATTCCCTTGTTGTTGACATGACTTCATTCCAGACAATCCAGGCCTACGGGGTTCCGGTGATTTTTGATGCCACCCATTCAGTGCAGATGCCAGGCGCGGGACCCGGTGGCAAGAGCACTGGTGGAAGGCGCGAGTATATAGAACCGCTTGCTAAAGCCGCCATTGCCGCAGGCGCGGACGGGATCTTTATGGAGTGCCATCCACGCCCCGAAGAAGCCAAGAGCGATGGGCCTAATGCTTTCTACCTTCAACATGTCGGGGGATTTGTCAGACAGTTGCAATCCATAAGCGAGCTGATTCATAAACAAGAGGAAATATAATGACTCCATCATCTTCTGGTATCACTGGTGGTATCGCCGGCGGGACAAGCGCGGCCTCAAAACTTCTTGAAACAACTGATTTGAAGGCACGGCTGTCAAAAGTTAAGATCCTTATTCTTGATGTGGATGGCGTGATGACGGATGGCCGAGTTTTCTGGCTCGATGGCCACGGATGGACCAGGCATTTTCACATCAAGGATGGTTATGGCCTAAAACTCTTGACGAAGCACGGAGTGGATGTCGCCGTGATAAGCGGCGGTGATTCCAAGGATGTGCGTACGCGCATGGAGTTTCTTAAGATAAAGCATGTGTTCCTCGGTGATGAGGATAAATTAAAGGCACTAGACAAGATCGCCCAATCCACGGGTTTTAAATATGAAGAGATGGCGTTTATGGGTGATGACTTATTCGATATACCAATAATCGAGCGCGTGGGTTTCAGCGCCACCGTTCCTCATGCCGTTGCCGAGGTGAAATCTAGGGTTCATTACATCACCGAGTCGTATGGCGGCTGGGGCGCGGTTAGGGAGGTCGCGGATGCTATCCGTAAAGCCCAGGGACTCGGGCCTTACTTGGACTAACCGATGTCTGAAATAATCCGTTTTTGGAATAGGGCTGATAACAAGGAGCAGACCGAAGAGATTTACGGTGAAAGCTTGGTTGGTTTTCTTTACGGGACAGCCAGTGGCAGGACACTCGCACATTTTGTTTTAAGCGGGAAAATGCTCAGCCGGATTTTTGGAATGTATCAGTCTTCCTCTTTTAGCAAGCACAAGATCACAGCTTTCGTGAAGAAGTTCGGCATACGGATGGATGAGTATGAGAGTGGGCCATTCCGTAGCTTTAATGATTTTTTTATCCGGCGGTTTAAAGATGGCGCCAGGATTTTTATGGAGAAAAATAAGTTTATGCCCGCATTCGCGGAAGCCCGTTACCTTGGATACAAAAAAGTAAGCGCTGAACAAGGGCTGCCGGTTAAGGGAAGTTTTATTTCACTTTCGGCTCTATTGGGTAGCGATACAGCGACAGCTCCGTTTATCGGCGGACCTGCATTGGTTGCACGGCTTTGCCCCACGGATTACCACCGGTTCCATTACCCAGATACGGGCAGGACATTTGAGAGTTACCCAATCGGCGGGTGTCTTCATTCAGTAAATCCGTTGGCGCTACACCACCGACCTGATATTTTCGCCACCAATGAACGGCAAGTTTCCATTCTCGAGACGGAGAATTTTGGCAAAGTCGCTTATATTGAAGTAGGCGCGATGTGTGTCGGCAAGATCGTTCAGACCAATTCAAACCAGACTTTTGCAAGAGGGGATGAAAAAGGTTATTTTCTGTTCGGAGCATCAACGGTGATTCTACTTGGGCAGGAGCGCTCATGGTCACCATCAGCTGATATTCTTAAACACACCAAAGAGGGGCTTGAAACTTTTGTCCGTCTCGGCGATCAGGTTGCATTAGCGTATGTATAGATTTCACAATCTGCTCGTGTTGACCATCTTGACATTTGCTAGCAATGCGAACACCGACGTCAAGCTGCCAGCCATAATCAGCGACGGCATGGTCCTTCAACAAGGGAAGCCCGTCCCCATCTGGGGCTGGGCCAAGCCTGGCGAGAAGATCACCGTTACAATCGGCAAACAATCCATTTTCACAACTGCTAACCAAAATGGCAATTGGATGGTTAAGCTCGATCCGCTCGAACTAGGCAACCCTCTAGAAATGACCGTTGTAGGGACAAATACTCTAAAGCTCCGTGATATTCTAGTCGGGGAAGTTTGGTTGGCCTCCGGCCAATCCAACATGGAGTTTGGTGTCAGAGGCGCTATAAATGCCAGGACGGAAATTGCCTCCGCAAACTATCCCCAGATGCGTCTTTTCACCGTCCCGAGGGCGATCTCCGAACAACCACTTCACGATACTCAAGGCCAATGGGTTGCGTGTACCCCGGGAAGCGTGCCAAACTTCTCAGCAGTGGCCTATTTTTTCGGCCGAGAGCTTCACAAGAATCTCAAATTACCGATCGGCCTGATTCACGCATCTTGGAGCGCGACACCCATCGAGTCCTGGATGAGTGAGGTGCGGGGGATGAGCAGCACCATGCTAACAAAACCATCTGTGACAGAATTGAGCGCTCTAACTCCCACCAGTCTTTACAATGCCATGATCTCGCCCATAATTCCTTACGCGATTGCCGGAACAATCTGGTATCAGGGAGAATCCAACGTGAACCGCGCCTACCAGTACCGCAGCCTCTTCCACGCCATGATTAAAGGTTGGCGGCTAAGCTGGGGACAGGGCGACTTTCCGTTTCTCTTTGTACAAATAGCGAATTTTATGAATTATGAATATTCCCAAAGCAAACACCTGATACCAAGACTGATACGTTGGTTAACCAAATTCCTAGAGCGAAACACCGCTCCAGGCGAGAGCGCATTTGCAGAACTCCGAGAGGCACAACTCATGGCGCTAAAGCTTCCGAATACCGGCATGGCGGTCACTATAGACATAGGCGATGCATATAGTTTTCATCCCAAAAACAAACAGGACGTCGGCCGCCGGCTCGCGCTCTGGGCCAAGGCCACCGTCTATGGAAAAAATATTGTCCACTCCGGGCCACTATACAAATCCATGGAAATCAAAGGCAACAACGCCATACTCTCATTTGACCATATTGGTGATGGTCTTGTCTCAAAGGGTGGCGGACTTCTCAAGGGTTTCTCAATCGCTGGCAACGACCAAAAGTTTTTCTGGGCAAATGCGAGAATTGTGGGAACAACCGTCGTCGTCCACTCAGATAAAGTTTCAGCACCAGTTGCGGTACGCTATGCATGGGAAGATAATCCGGAGTCCAACCTATATAACAGCGCCGATCTCCCAGCATCTCCATTCCGTACAGATACATGGCCAGGTATAACTATTACGGCAAAAACTACTTGCCGCTCAGAGCCTTGTCGTTCACCTGGATCTTAGCCTGCTCCCTTAGTTTGCCGACAAAAGATTTCGCCATCTCCTGGCGAAGATCGTTCTGTGCCTTCATTTCCACTTCGTCAAACTCCATGGTCTTGCCGATCTTTTTCTCCAGCACTTTTATGATGTGGTAACCATAAGTGGTCTTAACCGGTCCCACGATCTTTTTTGGACTTCCGGCAAAGGCGGCTTCGGTAAACTCAGGAACCATCCTGTCACGACCAAAAAAACCGAGATCACCGCGGTTGTTCTTCGCTGACGGATCTTTTGAATGCTTCTCGGCCAGTTCCTGAAAGTCCACATTCGGCTCCCCAGCCTTCTTTATCAACTCACGGGCCTGCTCTTCGGTTGACACAAGTATATGTTGCGCATGCACCTGGTCGGTGGTGAATTTATGTTTGTTCGAATCATAGTACTTACGAACCTCACTGCTCGTGATCTTAGAAGCAAGATTTTTTTCCAGGATCTTGCCTGTAAGGTACTGGCGCTTAAAAGCAGCCAATGCTTCCTTGTACTCCGGCGCTTGGTCAAGCTTCTCTTTTTCCGCCTGCTGTACCAGGACTTCCTGATCAATAAGATGTCCAAGGATCTGGCGCCTTGAGTTGGCGTCTTTAAGTATGTTCTCACGCATGCCTTCGTTATATCCGCCTAGCGCGGCCTGAAGATCCTTATCAGTAATTGTGCGTCCGTTTACCGTGGCAAGATCCGCTGATGCGGACACCAATCCACCGCTTATCAAAGCAACACACGTTACAACCAAAAAACCTTTTATTAATTTCGGTAAATGCAACATAGCCAACTATCCTCCTCCGTTTCACAAATAAATATCGAACAATTTATCATAATGCTCCTGAATTTTTTTTAAATCCACTAAGTTCAGGTAACTTGAAAAAGCCATCCAAACGGCAACGCCATTGAGATCCTTGAAGTGATGTGGCAGGTATTTAGGCGGGTCCACTATGCCTTCCTTGTACTTCTGATAAATCAACGGGACATCGTTTACGTTGAGCTTGCCTGTGAACAAAAACGGTATCAGATGCGGTACGCCGGCGCGGATTGCCGCCCGCATGAAATTATAATTTTCGATGAACCCGCGGCAATATGAGATATCCTTCGTGAAAGGGGCGCCCCCACCAATAACCCCCCCGCGGAAGATGCGGCTCGCATTCGCCACACATTCATTTTCGGAATAACCTTCGGTGCGATAGAATTCGATGACATCAAGCAGATTGGCGCCGTCCTCGGCCTTGTCTATTCCCAGTATGCGGTCATTGATCTGCCTTGCACGCCTGGGGTAGGACCTGAAAGTCAGGATTTCAACTATCACGGCCAAACCTTCTTGCGTGGCAGAGCAGCGCGGTGGCCCTTTTGAAAGCCATTTCGCTACGTGCTGGTTGTTCCCGTTCTGAGTTGTACCGACATGCACCCATCCCTCGTGCACCTCGAGTATGTCAACGTCACGCGAGGAAAACATCGCCCCTTGCTTGATCTTTACAACATCGCCGCCCGCCGAAGCATCGGCTAAGATCCCGTCTGAAATGCGGGCTTCAACATCAGTGCCCGAAAAATACGACTCATACCGCTGATTAAGCATCGTCACCACGTTTTCGGCGTCCAAATCCTCCGGGTAATCCACACCGAGCGTCTTTTCATCTATGCCGCTTAAGATCGAATAAAGAAGCTGGCTCAGCGAAAAAATCGTGTTTTTTTCATCAAAAAACTTATCCTTTGGTGACCCATAAAGCTTCCGGCTATGCTCCCAGAACTGCTTGGTCCCTCTGGCAAGCAACATCTTTATAACTTCGACATATTCCTCAGCAGTTGTCTTAAGAAGTTGCCCAAGCGGATCTTCCTGTCCCAAAGTAGCCTCTATATCATTGATAAGATCCTGCAGCTCGGCAAGTTTCTGATCTGAGTTAAAGCCAAGGTCGATATTAGAATAATATTCCTCGTCAACCTCAGGCATTTGCTTGAATTTGCTTTTTCTTAATTGTTGTTCGATGTCAGGCTGCCATTTAATTGCATCAAGAATCCTGATTGGTCTTTGAACTTCCACTATCCTTTGGGAGAGCCGCTTGATCTTTTCTTTATATGTTGTCCACACCATCTAATGAAAATTATGCCGTGAATTAAAGAAAAGTGTAAAAAGATTCACCAAGCTTGGCTGCATATCGTCAAAGAGCTGGTATCTGAGTTGCAAAAACTTCTTTATATGAACAGCAATGAAAAAATCCAGGGAAAGATCCAAGAAAAGTTCGACATTCAGCATGAACCAGAAAATGCGGAGCATGAACTGCGCAAAGCTTATAACTGCGCGGTAGAGCACAGTATGACGTATTTCTGGGACCGCAAAAATATTGAGGGTGTGAACCCCAACGAGGTGGTGAAAATATACAAACGTGCCATGAATGCTTACGAGGAAGGCAAGAGGCTGGCGGCCGAACGGTGGGCTAGGACAGCAAAGCACCTGTCCTTTGCTTTTTGGCATGAAGCTAAAATCACGTTTCTAGAAAAGCATCAAAATGAGCTGACTTTTTTGAAAGCCGCAACACCGGACGAGTACAATCTGCATGAGCACTCGGACACAACGGCAGATTTGCTGGATTCGGTGTCAAAAAATATCACGGACGAGCATATGCGCTATTTCTTGCTACGCGCACGCGGGCATCTGCTTACGCTTGACCGGCCGGAGTATAAACACGAGCTCTTAAGAGCAGAGCGGCTTAAGGCTGCTCATGAGTACGCTAGAATGCTAGAATGCATGACTCTGGCTTATGAGGCCGAAAGCATCCAAAAGGTAGCAGCTTAAAAAATTACCGCTTGGAGTATTGATACCGCCTGCGTGCTCCAGCGAGACCATACTTTTTGCGTTCAACTTCTCGCGGATCACGAGTCAAATGGCCAGCTTTCTTCAAAACCGCCCGAAAAGTCGGGTCAATGATCAGCAAAGCCCTGGCAATGCCATGCTTAACGGCGCCCGCCTGCCCGGAGCTACCGCCGCCTTGTACATTCACGAATATATCATACTGGCCTACAGTGCCTGTCAGCTCTAATGGCTGTTTTATCAACATACGCGAAGTGGCTCTAGGAAAATAATCTTCAAAAGATCTCCCATTCACTCTAATAACCCCGGCATCACTGGCTCGATCTCTGAGATATACACGTGCAATTGAATTCTTGCGTTTGCCTACACGGTGATACTGCTTTTCCATTACGGGATCTCCCTATTTCTCTCTATTTGTTGAGACTACCGTACGCCGAATCGCGCCTTGAGGCAATGGTTGAGGGCTTTGTGCTGAATGCGGATGATTGGCTGAAGCATAGATTTTCAGCTTACTCATCTGCCTGCGTGCCAAATTTGACTTGTTCGTCATCCCCCATACCGCTAGGCGAAGTATCTCTTCCGGATGCCTGGCTAACATTTCCTTTGCGGTTTTCGTTTTAAGCCCGCCAACGTAGCCTGAGTGGCTTCTATAAAGTTTTTCATCCCACTTCTTGCGCGTAAACACTACCTTGTCAGCATTAATAACAACTACAAAATCACCGGCATCAGCATGTTTTGTATAAGTAGGTTTGTGCTTACCAGTAATCACCCTTGCCAAAACCGTTGATAAACGGCCCACCACCTGACTCGATGCATCCACTAGATACCATTTCGGTGCATTCGGTCCTTTTGGTTCAAAGATATGTGGTCCACACTGCTTAGCTTGATATGTTTTTTGCTGTAACATAAGAAGGTCGGATTACCGAAGGCGTGAGGTTAAGTCAATGGTTTTCCACCTTTAACACGAACTATATGACCCCGATCGAAAAATGAAACAAAAAAGGATCCTCCCCCGGCTGTGGATCTATCTTTGAAGCCCAGTCTAAATTAACCGGCCCAACAGGGGTTCTGTAATGAAATCCAATCCCCGCTCCATATCTCAATCTTCCTAATGAGAATCTATCAAACATCAGATTCCCGGCGTCTATAAATGGGCCGAATTTCATTGCACCTGAGAACGGCAAATCGATTTGTAAACGATAATTCACGTAAGACAACGTCCCATGGATATTCACATTGAGGAAGTTAAGCTCTTGTTCACGAAAACCACGAAGGCTGCTTGGTCCACCTAATGTGAATTGCTTAATCATCGGTATGGTTCCGCTCTTGTTGTTGGGATCATCGGGATCACCCAAGGGGGCTTCTGTATTTCTCCCCAAACCTGTCCTGAAACTGAAAAAAAATACGATGTCCCTGAGGGCTGTGAGGTAATAATCCGACCGGAACTGAAAACGCGTATAACCAAGCCTGTAAGGTGACCGCTGTGAGAAAAAAAACGGGGAAGCTATCTCATACGAAGTGGAACCGAAAAAACCAGCCATGGGGCTCAATGGGTTGTCCCTCATGTCCAGGCTCAGGCCGGGAGTAATGGAACCTATCTGTAAATCCTGCTTGTCGATTTCAAAAACGGCATTCAATTGTCTTACGCGCTCAAGGCTGTAAGCAAATACACCGTTCAGTTGCGGATTTTTAATAAGTCGCTTTTCCCATGTTGTGGCAATGGAGACGGAGTATACATCAAAACTTCTGTACTGCGCGCTGCCTATTGTTAAAGCAGGACGAAAGGTCAGCTCACTAATGGCAAACCACGGCCAAGCATAAGCGAGCTGGACCTGGCCTTCTATAAGGCGGTAGTCCTCCAGCCGCCTGTTAATAGTAGAACTCAGTGAAAGAACATGATTTCTCCCGAAAAGATTTGCGTAACCGACCTGGCCGAACAAGCGCGGACCGAAATCATTGCGAAAGCCGACTCCGCCGGCAAGAACGCCAGGTTCCCCCTCTTCTACGGAAACCCGCACTGTTTTATAGCCTTCTTTTCCAGGATCCTCCAAAGTCCTGATATTAACCGATGAAAAAATCCCAAGCCTACGCAGCCGTTTTTCGCTCTCCAACAGGGATGGTTCCGAGAGGATGTCACCTTCCTTAAACTGCAATTCGCGCTTGACCACGTATTCCTTCGTACGCGTGAGCCCCTCAACATGAATCTCGCCCACCTTGTATTGCGGGCCTTCCGCGATTTCCACGCTGATATCGGCCAACCTATTTTCATGTGAATACTTAACTATCTTGTCAGTTCCTTCATTCGGTATCCGCATACTCAGGTAACCCTTGGCCCTGTATGCGGCTTTAAGATTTTCAATACCTTCGTTGAATGAAAACAGGTTCAGCGCTTCATTCTCCCTGACTCCTATCCGACGTTTAAGCTCCTCTTCAGAAAATAACTGGGCACCGCTGAACGAAATACTTTGAACAAGCGTCTGATCGCCCTCGTAGAGATATATAACCAGCTTAACCATTTTATCGGCATATAGCGTGTTTATAGCCACCGTCTTGGCAAAGAGATATCCCCTTGACTTGATCCACTCTATGAGTAAATCCGCCGCTTTTTGGACTTCTCTCTCGACATAATATCCGTTCTGCACTGAAGGAGCTACGCGCGCAAAAAACTGCCTCCTGAGTTCATCGTCAGAAAAAACATAATTACCATCAAAAGCAACTTCGCCTATGCTCAGGCGCGGACCTTCCTCAATAACAAAAGTGACATGCCTCTCGTGTGTTTTTTGTTGCTCAACAGTGTATGGCATCACCTTCACCCAGGCATAGCCATGGCTTTTATACGCGTCTTCAATGCTTATTTTTATCGCTCCAACATAATCCTTGCCGAAACCTATTAACCTTTGTTCCGCTATCAATCCGGACAAATCAGTTGATGGGATAATTTTATTACCCCTAAACCCAAATGTGACCCTGTCGCCAAGATCAACTAAAAATTCCAAGCCCACCCAGGCAGCGGCACTGGCATGTGAATCTTTCGGCATGGCCTGTTCTCCAATAACACGGGGATCCTCCACCCTGGCGCCGACAAATTCCACCGAAGCGAGCAAATCCTGGACGAGCCGCTTACCCGATGAAATTTTTCCCTTATCCAGGATATCCCCGGCGGAAAAACCAAGCTTTCCATGCAGCATGGTTTCAATCTTCTCCCAAGATTTCTCAAAAAATTTCTCACGCAAATTTTGCGGGATGAATTTTATCCATGCCACGCGAGTGGGCTTCCCTTCGCTTATCTGGAGCTGTAAAACTATTTCAGCCTTACCATCAGTGTTCTTCATCCTGAACAGGCGGCTCTGTACACCCATCTGCTCATAACCATGAATGCGGTAAAGAGCCTGCAGGTTTTCCGCTGTACGTACCAATTTGACTCTTTCCAGTTTGTCACCAGGCAAGATCTCAAGCGCGGCTTCCAGATCGGCCTGTAAAAACACCGTTGCTCCGACTATCTCGATCCTGTCGACCTCAACGCCTAGTTCAAGCTTGCGTTCAGCTGAACGGGATATTTCACAAAACCATAAAACGGCGAATATTGAAAAAAAAAGGAGCGGTTTTTTCATCGGCTTATTTAAACCTTTTCTGCCATTTCAAATCCATGCCGTAGGAACCGTATAATGAATTGCTGTTTGTCGTACCGCCGGTTCCCCAATAATCCCAAACGCCGATAACCGAAAAACCAGGCGTTACGTGTAACTCGGCGTTTACCTCTTTTTGAGTGCTGGTGCCGACACCTATTGTGCTACCGTAAGAAAGATCAAGTTTCTTGCCAATTCGTTTTTGAATCACGATTTTTGGGGAAACAACCGTTTCGCCCGGAGTCTGTGGCCTGGCTATGTTCGTACCAATTCCGGTATTCACGGATTCATCAAGCCTGATCTGGAACCCGGTCTTGCTCTGCACCTCCCTGTTAAAATCAAGTGAGTGTAAAAGCAACGATGCCGCCTCACCCTGGACCACTGCGCTCCTGTCGCCGGCGCTTAGCTTTCGCACATCATCCGATGTCATGCCCATCGCAAGCAATGAGAGTATGTCGTGCTCGGGCATTGAGGGGTTGGAAGTGAGTTCGACTTTCCATTTATCCATCCTGCCTGAAGCATAAAGCTGAATCTTGATATTATTAACATCTGTAGCCGCCACCAGATCAAAGGCCGGGTTAATCACCGATGGGTTATCGAATGTCGCGCTGGCGGATTGAATCTGAAACACACGGTTCTTGAAAACCATCTTACCTTGTACCAGCAATGCCGTCCCGGTAATACGCGGAACCTCAAGTGTGTTGACAACCGTGACATTAGCCTTTGCCTCTGCATCGAAAAAATCATTCTGGATCAAAACCCCCTTCTCAGCGGCAACATTTATTTTTAATGAAAAACTTGATGCCGCCTCCCTCTGTTGCCCTGTTGGCGGCATATACTGTACGACTTTCAGCCCTTCTCCCTGTGTCTGGCCAGTTAGCTTCTCCTTGGACAGCGCGGAATCAACCACAAGTGAACCATCAACCAAGTAGGGAGGTTCCTCGCCATGTACTCCTAAAACTCCGCGCACCTTAACGAACTGGAAGGGATAGATCTTGATCTTGTTTCCGGAAAGCTGCCCCTTAAGCGATAGGACCGGGAACCTATCCGTGAATAAGGTTATGGTCCCTTCAGCGGAAACACGGCCTCCAGCCAGGTCTGCTTCAATATTTTGTATTGCAAGAACGTTTTGTCGCAACTGGAACGTGCCGGTTATATTTTCAAACTGTGATTCAACAGATGCAACACGCACATTAACGCCATTCATGGTCGCGCGACCAAAAACGGTTGGATTCTTAACATAACCGCCCATGGCGAAATCAAGAATAACACCACCATCTGCTTTCAGTATACTGGAGGTAAAAAATTCACAAACCGATGCGTCCAACTCACCCAAAATAGAGCCTTCAATATTACCTTTACGGCTCCTGAGCGACAGGGCGGCCTCCCCGCCCTTGCCTCTTACAGAAAGCCCTTTTATGTCAAAAGTGCCATCCGTTATCCCGAAAGATACTGGATGGGCAAGGCGGAATGCCGCACCAGTCTTCATGAGCGTGTATTCCGATATTTCACCATGACCGGAACCAAGCTCTACCGCCCCAGAACGGAACACGAGATTAAGGCTCCCTGAAATATAACCGGCGAGTTCCTGATCCTGGATAAGCCGTGGATTCAAAAGCAGCAGAGCGGGGAAAAAATCAAGATGATTAGCGGACGCACGCAACGAACTCATTGCACCCAATTTGAAATCATAAACCAATTCAAACAAACCTTGCCCGCCGAAAGCCACTCCCTTTATTTGCGTGACACCTGATTCACTTCTCACATTTAACTCACTTGGTGGCATTGCCATGCCACGAATGGCCAGGTCACTAAGCATTGCTTTAGTCTCTGACCTGATAGACCCGCCAACTCCGTAACCGGAACTACGGATTGAAAGGTCTCCCTTCATGGGCAGATCAAGTTGCGCCAAATGATCCAAGTCATGCGTGGTAAAACCATCAGTCTTAAAATCCCACTCAAAAGTCCCATCAGAACCAAACGAAATACTACCATCGATCTTCCCGGTTCTTTTCACCGAGTTCATATTTGAAATATGGTATTTCCCTTTGTCATACCCACCGATCAGCGAAATCCTCCGCAAGCGCTCGCCCAGGTATTCCCAATCAGAACCACTGAGCTTGGCAAGCACCTCAAGTTCATCCAAACTAAGTCCGCCGGAAACGTTTATGCTTCCAGCGACCAAGCCATTTAACCTGCGCGGATACCACCATATGCCACTTGTGAGATCGCTAAATATACTGGATAGATCCTGGACATCTCCTTTGGAAATTTGAAAATCAAGCGCGATATGTCCATCGCTCCCAAGCTCAAGCACGCCATTTCCCGTGTAAGACATGCGTCCCTGAAACAGCTTGACCTGCTTGAACAAAAGATTCTGGGGATCATCATCCCAGGTAATGCGCCCATTCAGTGAACCAAGTTTCAAACGGAGGTAATAAGCATCTTTAAGATCAGCATCAAAATCCACAAGCACGCGCGCAGATGGGCCATGGATATGCGTGTTCAAAGTCCCATGTCCCCGCACTTCGTTCCCGGCTAATTCGCCGACATCCTGCAGATCAGCAGTACCGGACGCCTGGAGATCAAAACCGGTATTAAAATCAACTTTCCCGCCTACTTTGAATTTGCTTTTTGGCAGACTCAATACTAGCCCTGACGGCCTAAGCTCCTTGGAGTCCAACTGCAATGCACCATCGATTTTAATCTGCGGTATCTTCAGTATCCGATGCAGCGGCTTAACCAAACCCAATCGCTGGTTATCCAACTGAAAATCATCCAATCTCAGCGATACTTTCCCATATACCTGCCATGGGGCCGTTTCGGTGGCTGGCATATATACCAATGTAAGCGGTCCACTCACCCTGAAGTCCAAAGGATAAACGTCTTTCAGCGCAGGTGCTGCCAGCCAATGAATATGAGCGTTGGTTAATTTTACCGGGACAGTTACAGGCTTGGACGAGCCTATGATGGTTTTAAAAGAACCAAGCTCTATCTTTCCGCCGGAACCTGGTTGCATGCCGCCACTGCGCCTCAGCTCCCGGCTTAAGATCGTGGCCCTGGACACATCAACTTCCCAGCCATGTGGGGTTGCGGACAGCGCGCCCTCAATACCAGCTCTTTCCAAGTTCCATTTATTGAACTTAAAATCGCTGAACTCGGCGAGTCCTTCGATATTCAACGTATCGCTTATCTTCCTAAGATTGCATTTGGCTTTACCAGAAAAAGTAGCGGCACCAGCCAAATTATGCGCCGTTTGAACGGCACGATATTTACCAGCCAACTTAACAAGCTCTTCAAGCTTGCCGCGAGCCTTTACCGCAACATCCGCATGTAAATTATCTGTAGATAATATATTGCCCCTTATGGAACCAGATGCTTCTATTTCAAGCCCACCTGTTACAACTGACAAATTAGCCAACTGTATCCCCTGGGCATTCACCTTTCCAAGAACATGTATGCGCTGGAAACCGCCTGGTATAACCCAATCTTTAGGGAAACGCCCCGCTAGTTGTTCCAAATTCACTGAAAGATCAAACCCGTTGCCACCATCGCCAGACCAACGACCAACTCTCAAATCAGTGGCAACCGTGTCAACCGAGAGCTTGGACTCTATCCAGTCGATATGCACCTTTGTATTTCGGAGCGCGACAGCGTCAGTTCTGATTCTAAAGAGTTCATCCCATCGGAATTTCAACTTAGGTGAAGAACCTTTTGCAGAACCGGATCCATATAAGGCCGCCTTATCAATTGAAATATTTACATTACCATTTACTATCGCAGCCTCGCTGATTAGCACATTCCCGGACAGCATCTGAAACGGCAGGAAGCTTAAGTCAATCCTCTCTGCTGTAACCGAAATACCTTCCGGTAAACCTGCTATATTATTTTTCCGCGTACTGATCTTGGGGTTAATTATTGAAATCCCCGGCGGAAAAAGCCTGATGCCCAGCTCGGAAAAGTCGCCATCTATCCCGACGTCAGCCGGAATATACTCACGAGCCGCCAATTTTATAATATTAGCAAACTGCTTGCTCTGTATAAACAGAACCGAGCCGAACACCACCAAAGCGATAATGGAGATAAATATCAAGAACGGGCGTTTATTCATTTCCTTTGCTGCAAACGCAACTCCTTCAGTTCCATATCTCGATAGTGCGGGTCCAGTCGGATGACCTGCCGATACCACTCATCGGCTATATCGAATTTTCCCATGCGTTCGTAAGCTCGTCCTAAAAGGTAATAAAGTTCAATCTTACTTTTTTCTTCAATTTCGCTGTCATTAAGAAGCGGCTGAATCACGGTCACAGCTTCAAACGGTTTATCTCCCATTATTAATGCATATGCCAACAAAGCCGTGACAGATACAGGCTCATCCGTTTTATCACATGCCGCCGCAAATTGCCTGGCTGCTATACCATAAAGTTCCATCTCACAATAAGCGATGCCGATATCAACACAATCCTGCACAGACAAGCTAGAACTGCCTTCACTTAATTTATCAGCGAGTGCCTTTAGGCCTTGAGCGCCGCCGAGCAATGAAAACTCGGAGAACAATCCCAGCTTAAAATCGTCATCAAGTTTTTTGATTATGTCATTGACCTCGCTTTCTGAAATCAATCCGTATGAAAGCTTCTTTTCGCCATCGTTGTCACCGCCGAATATTTGCTTCAACTCAAGTTCATGTATCTCGTCAAGGCCGCGTCTTGCCGAGACGTTCCCCTCATCCACCATTAGAATGCGATGAAAGATTTTTTTAGCTTCCTCGCTCAGCCCTTCGTTGATTAAAATTCTCGCGCTTTGCAAGAAGCTTTCAATTTGTTCCTTCGAAAGAAGTTCACCTGATTGCAACAGATCAGTTGATCGCCCTGTCTGTTTGGAGACAAATGCCGTCTTTTCTATCAGGTCATCGCCAAGATCAATCGAGGTATTGGTTGTATCATTACGAGTTTTCACAACTCTTTAATTTTACTCGTATTTCGGCAGAAACTCTTCCAAAA